>JBEKQQ010000066.1:0-30469 GCA_049519555.1 Acetobacteraceae bacterium | reverse complement strand
GACGGAGCTGACATGGATATAGGAACCCGAGCCGCCCGGAGGCGCATCCGCCAGGCGCACGTCGCCGTCGATGGTTCTCCCGATGCCGTCCAGCCCGTCAGGGCTATTTCGGTTGAAGCGGGCGCGAATGACGTTGTCGGGGCCGATCAGCGCGATGGTGCCGTGCGGGCCGAAATCCACCGATTTGTGCAGCGTGGTGAGATAGCCCGGCTGGAGCGAGAACACCAGCACGCCGATGAATTTTCCGTTCTTGTCTTCGAGGCGCCGGGAAATCTGTATGGTGACCTGCTTGGAGACGCGGCCCGTCACCGGCTTGCTGATGAACAGGCCCTTGAACGTGCCGTCGAGGTGGACGCGGAAATGCTCGCGGTCGCTCAAATCGATCGGCGCGGGATGGGCTTCCAGCGTGGATGAGACCACTCTGCCGTCCGGCCCGATGATGCCGGCCTGGATCGCCGCTGTCGCGAGCAACGGAATGTCTGCCGCCCACTCATGGACGTCGAACGGGCCGTGCGCCGCCCGCATGTGATCGGCGACCACTGCCATGGCGCGGGCGACCGAGTTCAGTGTCTGGCATAGTTCGCCTTGGAACGCCGCGCTCAGATTGTTCGCCTCCGCCTGGGCGTGCACGATGGCGGCGTGGCGCTCGTTCCGGATCACGTCGATCATGATGAGCCACAGCAGCGCGATGACGCAGGTGCCGACGGTGAGAATGATGCAGATGTGAGTGCGTACCCGTTGCCAGCTCGTCACGGAACGCCCAGCCACCGGGGCTGCATCTCCAGGCTCAGGCTCCGTGGTTCGACTAACAACCGCAGGCTGCATTCACGAGCGTCTTTCGAGATCCGGAAGCCACACGAAGACCGCGCGATACGGCCTGGAGTGTGTTGCGTTCCGGCTGTGCCGGCACGAATTCACTCGCCGGTCGGCACAAGCGACGCGGCGATCTTCGTGTCTCCGCTGCAGGAGCTTGCGGCGCTTTGTGCAGCGTGACAAGAGGCGCGTGCCGCGGGTGCAACCTGATTGAAATGGGCTCTACCCTTGCCGCTCGGTCGGGGTTGGCACGCTTCGGCGTCCGCCATTTCGGCACGGTTCAGACCCGTCGCGCAGCCGACCGTTCCGTAATGTTGCCGTCACCATCGAGACCATCGCCCGTCGGATGTTCCAGTTTCGTATAGGTAACCAAGGATGCGATTGCAAACCCATTACGGTCACCAAGTTGCAATGATGCCGGTGTGCACCGGTTGGCGGTTGCCGTACTGTGACGATCCGGCAACGAGGTTTTGGGCACCAGAGCCGCGTCACGTGGACCACGGGTTCGGGTCCCCGGCGATGCCTTGGATGTTCTTTACGAAACGGTTACGACTTTGCCAAGGCATGGGCTCCATATTCCGGAGCCTGCTGGCGAGGATGCAGCCAGGCATGACATCCTGGGCCACCTCGCCCAATCATGCGGAACGTCAATGTCCAGCACGTCTCAGGCAGAAGCGCCCTGATCTTTGACCAGCCGCGCGGCGAAGAAACCGTCCATCCCACCCCAATCCCGCCACATCGCGGGATGCGTGCGCAGATATCCCTCGGACGTGATCGCCTCCGGCAGCCCGGGACATTCTGATTTGCGAAACGGATCGGGACGCAACCCGGAAGCCGCCAGCCGAGGCGCACCCTCCTCGGGCTGCAACGAACAAACGGCATAAATCAACCGTCCCCCCGGCCGCAGCAGCCGGCTCGCCGCCGCCAGCAACTTATCCTGATTGTCGCTCAACACTGCAATGTCGCGCGGCCGTTTCAGATGCGGCACATCCGGGTGGCGCCGGATCGTGCCGGTCGCCGAGCACGGCGCATCCAGCAAGACCGCATCAAACAACTCCGGCGGCGACCAGGTCACCACATCCGCCTGCACCAGGTTTGCCGACAGCCGCCACCGCGCAAGGTTCTCTGCCAGCCGGGCCAGCCGGGCCGGATCGCGTTCGACAGCCGTCACTTGTGCCCCGGAGGCGGCGAGTTGCGCGGTCTTGCCTCCAGGTGCCGCGCACAGATCCGCGATCCGTTCGCCGGGCTTTGGCGCCAACAGCAAAGCCGGCAGGGCGGCAGCCGCGTCCTGCACCCATAGGTGGCCCTCAGTGAACCCCGGCACGGCAGCGACATGGGTTCCTGCCGGATAGCGAGCCGACCCGGTCGGCAGCCGAACGCAGGCATCCGGCACCAGCGTTGCCGCCGCATCGGAAGGGTTCCCAGCATCGGAAGAATTCAATATCTCGCCCTCCAGCCACCAGGACGGCCCAATGGTCAGGTCCAACGGCGCTTCATGCTGATGCGCCTCGGCGATCACCCTGGCCTCCGTTCCCCAAGACGCCCAAAGCCAGGACGGCGTGTCCAGCCGCGGCGAGTCCAGCGTCTCCAGCACCGCCAGGCCGTCGGTCGCCACCTTGCGCAGCACGGCGTTCACCAAACCAGCAAACGGCGCCAGGCCGCAGGTCCGGGCCAGCGCCACCGCGGTCCCAACCGCGGCGTGCGGTGGCATCTCCAGCAGCAGCAACCCCGCCGCGCCGATGCGCAGCACCTGGCGCACCGGATCCGGCGGTGCCTTGCGCATCAACGGCTCCAGCACCGCATCGAGTGTGCCGCTCCGGCGCAATACGGCGGCGGCGAGGCGGTGACCGGCCGCCCGGTCGCGCGGCTCCATCGGCGGCAGCGCGTTCAGCGCGTCCTCCAGCGTGCGGCGGCGCTCGAACACAGCGGTCAGCAGTGCGTAGGCTGCTTCTCGGGTCGGATCGCCTTTAATCATTCCCTGGCCACGCTTACTCTCCAGGCCGTGGCGCGAGGGCGCCTCGGCCAGTCAGATCGTCACCGGCTGTACGCGGCATGAACAATGCAATCGGTGCCGACAACGTCGTCATCGCCGCCACCACCAGGAACGCGACACTGAAGTCGACCGGCTGCACCGACTCATGACCGGTGTAGACCCGCGCCAGCTCCAACGACACCGCGCCGACCGAAACGCCAATCGTCGCAGCGAGCTGCTGGCCGGCGGTGTACAGGCTGGTCGCAGCGCTCATCCGCGCCCGCGATACATCGCCATAGGCCAGCGTATTATATGCCGTGAACTGCAACGAGCGCAGGAATCCGCCCACCAGCAGCACGGCATAGATCGCGGCGACCGGCCACGCAGGGCGGAACGCGGCACACAACCCCAGCATGATGCCGGAGACCAGGCCGTTCCACAGCAACGTGTCGCGGAAGCCGAACCAGCGCAGTGCCCGCCGTGCCGCCGGCTTCATCAGTAACGCGCCGGCCGAGCTGGCAAAGGTGATCAACCCGCTCTGCACCGGCGAATCTCCGAACCCCACTTGCAGCATCAGGGGCAACAGAAAGGGGATCGCGCCGATGCCGGTGCGGAACAGCATCATTGCGCTGAACGCCACGCCGAAACACGGCAGCTTCATCAGGGTGAAATCGAGCAGCGGCTCCGCCGTCCGCCTTGCGTGCAGGTAGTAGCCCAGGCCGCCCAACAGACCGCAGCCGATCATCAGCTCGCTGAGCCAAACGTCGACGAAATGCCGGCCCAGTGTTTCGAGGCCGAACATGAGGCCGACGAGAGTGAGGGAGGACAGCAGCAGGCCGCTCACGTCGAAGCGGCCGCGCGGGGGTTCGCGCATGTCCTCGACGAACATGGTGACCAGCGCAAGGCCGAGGATGCCAATCGGGACGTTGATGTAGAACGTCCAGCGCCAGTCCAGGTAAGTAACGATGAAGCCGCCGATCGGGGGGCCGCACACCGGGCCGAGCAGCGCGGGGGTGGTGAGCCAGGCCATCGCCGACACCAGTTCGGTCTTGGCGGCGGTGCGCAGCAACAGCAGGCGGCCGACCGGAACCATCATTGCGCCGCCCATGCCTTGCAGGATGCGGGAGCCGACCAGGAATGCGAGGCTGGTCGACAGGCCGCACAGAATGGAACCGACGGTGAAGATGATGATGGCCCAGCGAAAGATGTTGCGCGCGCCGTAACGGTCGGCGATCCAGCCGCTGGCCGGGATGAACACGGCGAGGCTCAACAAATAGGACGTCAGCGCCACGTTCATTCGCACCGGAGCGTAGCCGAAGGTGTGCGCCATGGTCGGCAATGCGGTGGCGATCATCGTCGAATCGAGGTTCTGCATGAACATCGCAGTGGCGACGATAAGAGCGGTCAGCCGCGTCCGGTGCGAAACGCGGTTGGGGTCCAGCCTGGGTAACTCCGTCATGTCCCCATTGTGGTCCGGGGTGGTGGCGGAGGAAAGCGCGGGGCGGTTGACCGCTGGTTAACCATCAAAGGCTGGACCGGAGTGAACCCCTGCGCGTAGGCTGGTGCTATGAACGCGATCCCGTTCGATACGCGGAAGATGGCGCGAAAGCTGGAAGCTGCGGGGTTCCCTGGACCGCAGGCCGCGGCGCGGCGGAGGCGATGGCCGAGGCCATGTCGGGGGCTGAACTGGCGACGAAGGCGGATGTGCTGGCGGTGAAGGCGGATTTGCAAACGGTTAAGGCCGACCTCACGCGTGAGATTGGGCTCGTCCGCAGCGACCTGACCCATGAGATCGGCCTCGTCCGGAACGACCTGACGCGTGAGATGACGGCAATGGATAGCCGGCTGCCCACCGCTATCCTCAAGCTGGGCAGCGATACCGAAATACTGCGCCGGGATATGACAATCCGCCTCTGGACCGCTTTGATCGCCAGCACTGGCATCAGCCTCGCGGCAATGCGCGTCATGCTGGCGCACCCGTAGTTCGGATCACAGGTCCGGTTCAGATTTCCGAATACCCCGACCCGGGCGTATCGACCCCGCGTCCCCGGCCGTTTTCGATCCAGCCAAACTCCTTGAGGATTTGCTGGCTATAGGTCACCCGCCCGTTGATCTTTAGCGCCGGCTCGCTGGCCAGGAGCAGCGCGGCACGGGCCATCAGGATCGGCGGCTCGCCTTTCGGGTCGTCGATGCCGGTGACCAGCTTGTGATGGATCGTTCCGGGCGTGGGCACGACACGAGACGGCGACACCGCAGTCACGCTGATCCCGTCATATTGCGCGACTTCCTGCGCGAGGCCCTGAGTGAACCGCTCCAGCGCCGCCTTGGTGGCGCCATACATTACGCCACCCTGCACCGTCTTGACCGCGTAAGGACCACGGCCGGGCCCGATCGCGGCACCGGAACTGATGTTGACGATTGCGCCGGATCGCTTCGGGATCATGTCCTTCAGCACTTCCTTGGACAGCATGAACGGGCCATGCACATTGACCGCGAAACAACGGATCCAGCGATTGGTCGGGTACGTTTCGGTCGGTAAATAGTAGTTCAGCGCCGCGTTGTTCACCAAAATGTCGACGGTGCCATAAGCGCGGCGAGCCGCCTCGACCAGAGCGATGCAATCGGGCTCGGTGGAGACATCGGCGGTGCACGCGGTGGCCTCGCCGCCGGCGGCTTTAATGTTGGCGACGGTGCGCGCCAGCGAGCCTTCCAGCATGCGGTGTTCGCCCTCGTTCATGGTGCGGGCGGCGCAGACGACCTTGGCGCCTTCCGAGGCGAACAATTCGGAGATCATCTGCCCAATGCCACGGCTGGCGCCGGTGACGATCGCAACCTTGCCGGTGAGCTTGCCCATGGTCAGCTTCCTTTGGTTGACCCGGGCCTATTGTCCGGCGTGTGTGCGCCTTATGCAAGGCACGTGGCCTGCCGCCCCCTCAACGCCTCGGCACGGCATGGCGGGTAGCACGTCAACCGCAGTAGCGTTCAGCCGGCACGTGGGGAGAGGAGTTGTGGACCCGGAGCGTGACCCGGATCAGAACGCCGCGACTGATGTGACGCCAGGAGGGGGCGCGAGCGCACAAGCGTCAGGTGACCAGGGGTCGCGATCCCGATCCTCTGCCCGCGCAGTCTGGCTGGTGAGCTGGGCGATGTGGTGCATGCTGGTTTTCTATCTGGCTGACCAATGTTGGCTGGCATCTCTTGAGGCTCATTCGCCTGTGGTTCCGTCTCCGGCGTCTGGGCTGACAGTCGGCCTGCAGATGCACGGTAAACACTGGTGGGGCCCGGTGTTCTATGTTCGACCGTTCGAAGCCACCATCCACTACGGTCTGACTTCGGTCTGGTTGACTGCATTCGTTGCGGCACTTTGCAACGTTTTCCGGCGCTTGCTTCTGCGCCGCTCCTGATTGGGATGTGCCATTGCACGGTGGTTCAACGGTCCAACAGCAGCGTGGCACGAGCGTCGGCTGGGATGGACAGAGATACATCTACCGCTGACGCAACCCACCGCGTGCCATGACGTTATCCAGGCACCCCAACTCCGTAGGAGCCTGTCGCCATGTTCTTCCACCGCAAAGAACTCATGCAACCTGTTAAAGTCGGCAAACCCGATGCGCGGTTTGGGACGTTTTTGCTCGAGCAGTTTGGCGGCGCCACCGGTGAGCTGACCGCGGCATTGCAATATTGGGTGCAATCATTCCACGTCGAGGACGCCGGAATCCGCGACATGCTGCAGGATATCGCCATTGAAGAATTCAGCCACCTCGAGATGGTGGGACAACTGATCGCCCAGCACACCAGCAAGATCGATCAAACTGCGGTTTATGATGCGCCGCTGTTCCGACTGCGGGGCGTCGGACCGCATTTCATTGACAGCCAGGGCAGTGCCTGGACCGCAAGTTATATCAACGAAGGCGGCAATGTCGTACGCGATCTGCGTGCCAACATCGCCTCGGAGGCGGGCGCGCGGCAGACCTATGAGGCGCTGATCAAGGCCTGCGACGATGAGGGAAGCAAGAAAGTACTTGGTCATCTTCTGACCCGAGAGATTACCCATGCCAACATGTTCATGAAGGCGCTCGAGTCGATGGACAAGCTGACCGATCCGATGTTTGGCGGGATCAAGCCCGACGAAACGGTTAAGTTGGTGTTCAATTTGTCGCAAGGTGATGATCTACGCGGGCCATGGAATGAAGCGCCAGACTTTAACTACATCGAGGACCCTGAGCCGAAGGGTGGCATGCCGCCGGCACCGATGAATGCCGATGACGAAGGCCACGCCAACGGGAAAGCCCGCGGCAGAGCCCGCTGATCTGTTTCGCCTGGCAGCCTGATCTGTTTCGCCATGCAGCGCAGTCAACCCGGCTGCGCTGCATGGCGCTCGGCGTGTTGAAACAAAACACGGTGCCAGCACCGCACGACAGTCGATTCGGCATACATCGGTCGCGCCAGATACCTACCTGTATCACTCTGTTACGTTGTTGCTGACGACATCAGCTTCGCCCCAGCCGACAATAAGGCAACTATCGCCAAACTGGCCGCGCTGCAGCGGGCGCCGCAACTCCTCTGGTCAACCCGCTGAATAATGTGCTTACATTACGCTCTGGGTTCATTCCACCTCAGGAGCGGCCAATGTACTTGGCGCGACTGCCGTTGCTGCTGCTTGTTTTGTTCGCCGCTGCCGGACCGGCCCTGGGCGCGGCTTCCAATGACAAGAGCACCCTGGCCAGCTGGATCCTGGCTCAGATCCGGGCCGGGAAGGATGTCGACTTCAACGAGAGATGCGGAACCGACAAACTGGATCCGCATTCGACGGACGATCCACGATGGGCAGCGAACTGCCGCTCGGTCGACCCCGACATCCTGCGGGCGCTGCTTGCCCGCCCTGGGTTGGCGGAGTCGGCGCCGCACGGGGTCCACCTGAGGGGCGTGCGGATCGATGGCACCCTCAATCTCGATGACGTCCAAATCACCGCGGCCGAGTTCACGTTGACCGACAGTTCGCTCGCTGGTGACCTCATTCTAACCTCGGCTCGTCTCAACGGATGGTTGATCATTGATGACACCGTGATCACCGGACGCCTGAATGCGGCCACCGCGCTCATCGATCGAGGACTGGTAATCGAGCGCAAGGCGGCGATCGGGGGAGAATTGGAACTGATGCAAACCGTGATCGGCGATTCGCTGGCGATGGCCGACGCCACTCTGACCGGAGGGATGAATGCGATCGAAATGCAAGTCGGCAGCAGCGGTCTGGCCATACAGGATGTCGAATTCGATGGCGATGTCGTGCTGGCCGCATCCAAGATTCAGGGGGCAGTGGCGATCGTGGGTTCGAAGTTCAAGGCTGGAAAGCTGTTGAACGCCAGTCAGGCGCAGTTTGATAGTTTCTTTACCGTGCTGAATTCCGAATTCAGCGGCGATGTGGCTTTCCTGTTCACGAAGGTATCTGGGTCCGTTGCACTGGTCGGGGTGACATTCGCTTCCGGCAAACGACTGAATGCTGGCGGCCTGCGAACTGGCACCGGCATGGCGGTGGAAAATGTCGAGTTTGACGGCGGGGTGTCGCTCGACAGTGCCGATATTCATGACCACCTGGTGATGTCCGGCGTGAAGTTTCCGGCTGGGGCGCAATTCATTGCCAGTGGGATCCAGATTGGTGGCACGTTACGGTTCGCGACTCAGACAGACTTCGGGGGCGGAGTATTTTTGGCCAACGCCAGTATAGGGCGCGATCTGACCATGCCTGATTCGCGCGTTGCGCCAGGCATGAAATTCAACGCGGTCGATGCACAGATCGGGGGAAATTTTCTTCTGGGAAAGGCTGAATTTGGTGGCGATGTGGCGCTTGACCGCGCAAACGTTCGTGGCCAGGTGAATTTGGAAGGCGCAAAATTCTCGCCGGACGCCGTACTATCTGTCGAGAATCTTCATGTCGGTCAGGACTTCTATTTCCGCTACGTGGAGTCCACCAGACCGATCAATGCGATCTCGCTTTCTGTCGGTGGCAGTTTCGACCTGAGCGGAAGCACGCTCGGAGGAATCGACTTGTCCGGTGCCTCCGTCGGTGGCGACCTGCGCCTCGGTGGCACATATAGCGGCGGCAAAGAGGCATGGACGAAATGGGCGGCTCCAGACGGGGCGAGGCCGCAGGCGATGTTGCGTAATACCAGAGTCGGCAACCTGCAGGATGATAGCCGTTCATGGGACGGCGCCGACCTCGTGCTCGAAGGCTTCATCTACGGGCATCTGGGTGGCGTAGCGGGCGTGAATCGGCAGGACATGCGCTACCGTTCGGTCAAATGGTGGCGCAACTGGCTTAGGCATGACCCGGTATACAGCCCGCAGCCATACACCCAGCTTGCGTCGGTTCTCGCCGCCAGCGGCAACAGCGAGGCCGCCAGCAAGATCCGTTACGCTGGCCGCGAGCGTCAGCGCACCGAATTGCTGCGCGGCTGCGCCTTCTGGCACCCGACTGCGGCCACCGCCACGACGGCGCCACCGCCACCATGCGATCCGGCCGGCTGGCTTGGTCTGTCAGTGCTGCAAGTGACCGTCGGTTACGGCATCGGCAGCTACACGTTTCGTGCAGTGTTGTGGACATTGGGCCTGACGGTGGCCGGCACAATCATCCTGGCGTTCGCTCCCGGCGTGCGGGGCAGCGCATACCTGGTGGACCGCGGTCGGGCGCCACGGCAAAAGCCATTGCTTTGGTGCTTCGGAGCCGCATTGAACCACGTATTGCCGGTGGTAACGCTCAATCCAGAATTCAATGATTTCTTTAACGATTCAAAACGAGAACGACTTTACGCGTGGCAACAGGTCGCCTTCGCCATTCTCGCATTGTGCGGATGGGCACTCAGCTTCTTCGTTATCGCCGCGCTGTCCGGCCTGACCCAGGGTTGAGCCGAACCGCTGTCACTGCCCTTCGCGAACGAACCGGTTGCGCAACACGCCGAGGCCGGTCAGTTCGACCTCCACCACGTCGCCATGCACCAGATCGGGTGAGGTCCCATCGGTCCCCATCCAGATCACGTCGCCCGGATACAGCGTCATGTATTTCGTCATCGCGGCGATGTAATGCGCAATGCCGAAGATCATGTCGTTGGTCTTGAAGCGCAGGTCTTCGCGGCCATTGACCCGCACCACGGTGTCCATCGCATTGAGGTTTACGTCGGTCTCGATCCACGGCCCCATCGGCTTGAACGTGTCGGTGTTCTTGCCGCGCCAGAAGGTGCGGTCGCCGCGTTGCCAGGTCCGCTCGCTGACATCGTTGCCGATGGTGTAGCCGAACACGCAGGAGAACGCATTGTCTTCGGTCAGATGTTTCGCCTGTTCGCCGATCACGACGACCAGTTCGCCTTCGTAGTTCATTTTGGGTGGAGCGTGCGCCGGGACGACGACATCTTCCTCATGCGCGATCAGTGCGTTGTTGGCGCGGTAGCCGATGTCGGCCTTTTCGGGAAACACCGGCTTGACGCCTCGCTTTTCGGCCATCTCGCGGATGTGTGTCGCGTAGTTGATGCCGGCGCAATAGAATGTCTTCGGAATGACCGGGACTTCCAGCTTGACGTCGGCCATGCGATGACTACGGCCGGTGGGTTGCCTATCGTCGCCCCACGGCTCACCGGAGATTTCTGTAATCGTTTCGCCGGATAACGATCCATAAGCGGTATGACCGTTCGCCGTGAACCTGACCCATTTCATGACACGTTCTCCTATACGGCCGCCTGTTATGCGACTGCGTGGGCGATTTGCTGGAACGCCGGATCGAAGATTTTCGTCGCCATCACCTGACAGCGGCGGATCAGGCGAATTTCGTCCGGACGGTAATCGGCGATGGCGCGATGGATGGTGCCGAGATTGTCCCAGATCAGCAGATCTTTCTCGGTCCAGTGGTGGGTGTAGCGGAAGCGTTCCTGCAGCTGGAACTCGAACAGATATGCCAGCAGAGCATCGCTCTCGGCGCGGTCCATGCCGTCGATGTGATCGGTGAAGCCCGGGTTGCAATACAGCACTTTGCGGCCGGTGATCGGATGCGTCAGCAGCACCGGATGCGACACCGGCGGACGCCGACGGCGCTGCTCCTCGGTGAGCGGCGGCCGCGGGCTGTTGCGGTTGTTGCGCATATGGTCCCAGAATTTGGCGATGTCATGTGTCGCCGTGGCGCCATCGAGACGCGCCTTGATGTCGTCCGGCAACGCTTCATACACCATGTGCATGTTGGAGAATTCGGTGCCGCCCAGTGGCCTGGCGTCACGCATCGGAATACGTACGCCGTACAGCACGTTCACGAAGCCGGCGACATCGCGATAGGTCATGTCGGTATGCCAGTCCTGACCGGCGTCGGGACTGCCAATATACTGGTTATTGACCTTCAGGTTCGACAGTGTCCCGACCTCGGGAAATTCGCGCGTGGTGTCGAGCGGTCCAATCGGATTGCCCTGAATCTCCCCAAACAGCGCCGAAAACCGGCTCACATCCCCTGGGCCGAGGTCCTGCTCCGGAAACCGCAACACGCCGTGATGGCCAAGCGCGTGCAGAATGACTGCGAAGTCGTCATTCCGCATTGGCTGCGACAAATCGACGCCGCGGATGGTTGCGCCAAGCACGGCGTCGGTCGGTTCAACGCGGATCATTGGGAAGCTCCGGAAAACACGATGCCTGGCCGGGTGACCAGGCTGACGTTGCGACGATGGTCGGTGAGGGGCGGTATATCGTACGCTACCAAAGCGCTCGATTTTTGCCTGAATCTTAACTGTGCATATCTGCGGATATATGTGTGTATCCGTGTTCTTCTTTGCCGTTGCGATCGCAGCCAGAGCTGGCGGCCGTTCGTGCGATGGCACAGTCCAAAAAAGCAGGAACACAGATACACACAGATATCCACAGATAAACACAGATAGGACAACGCCGCGGACACCACGCGGCTCACGGCATTCGGCGAAGGCGCAGCGCAACTATCAGAGGACGCCGTCATGTCTTCACGCCGCCTGCGCCATGCGGGTAAATTCCGGATCGAACACCTTGGTCGCCATCACCTGGCAGCGCCGCATCAGCCGTATCTCATCCGGCCGGTAATCGGCAATGGCGCGATGGATGGTGCCGATATGATCCCACACCAGCAAATCGTTCTCGGTCCAATGATGGGTGTAACGGAACCGGTCCTGCAGTTGGTGGTCATAAAAATACTCCAACATTGCGTCGCTCTCCGCTTCCGGCAGTTCGTTGATACGGATCGAGTAGCCGGGGTTGCAATACAGCACTTTCCGCCCGGTGACCGGATGCCGCAGAAACAACGGATGCATCACCGGAGGGCGACGCCGCCGCTGTTCCTCGGACATCGGCGGGCGGCCACTGTTTTTATTCTGGCGCATGTGCTCCCAGAATTTTTCGAACGTGTGCGTAACGGTGGCATGCGCCAGGTCGATCTTGATCTTGTCCGGCAACGCCTCATAAGCGGCGTGCATGTTGGAGAACTCGGTGCCGCCGAGCGGCCTTCCGTCGCGCCGTGGGATGCGGATCCCGTACAACACGTTCACGAAACCAATCACGTCGCGATACGACATGTCGGTGTGCCAGTCCTGACCGGCGTCGGCAGCGCCTATGTATTTGCCGTTTTCCTTGACGTTGGAAAGGATGCCGACCACCGGCACTTCGCGGCCGTCGGCGGTCAGCGGCCCCGAGGACGGACCCTGAATATCCCCAAACAATTGGGAAAACCGGCGGACACCGTCCTCATCGAGGTGCTGATCCGGCAGCCGCAGCACGCCATACTGGCCGAGTGCCGCCAGCAGCCGGCCGAAATCCTGCTCCGAGATCGGCCTCGCCGCATCCACGCCGTGCACCGTGGCACCGAGGATCGCGCCGGTGGGTTCAATGGTGAGCATCGTTTGCCTCCGTCGGCCGGCATTTTACGCTGCCAGCCGGTTCCGGTCCAATCGTCCAGTCCGGGGGCTATCCGGCCAGTGCGCGCACCATCGCCGTGGCGCCCACGGCAATGCGTTCGATCACCGGAACGTCGACCGCGTGAGGCCAACGATCGCGCGGCAAATGGAATAGCCGATTGCTGCCGACCAAGGTGACATATTGCCCGCCCATCCGATGGATGTCCCTGGTCTCGCCATTGGGCACCTGGGTTTCCGGCGCCATCGTGTCAGGCGGCTGGCCAAACGCGTTCAACGCCTGCCGCATCGCCTCGCGCAGGTGGCGGTCGGCGGACTGGATCGTCAGTTGCCCTCCGGCGGCACCGATATTGGCGCCGTAATGCACCCAGATCGCGCCATTTGCTCCATCCCACCCAGGCCGGTGCTCGAGAAACGCGTCCAGGCCGAGATGGCCCAGTTCGTGACCGCTGTTCGCGGTCAGCACGACATCGGCCATCGGTGGCGTTTCCAGTAGGCCGCGCAACGTTTCCAGCCAACACACCAGACCGCCGCCGCGTTCCGAGGTGGATTGCCACCAGGACGACCGTGGCGTCATCACCACAACTTTCCGCCGCGAGGGATCGCGGCCGGGAATAGTGACGACGACATTGCAGGCGTCGACTGCGCTGCGCCGATAAAAGCTTGTCATGCACAGTGGTTCGGTCGGCGGCATCTCGGCCACCTGGATTGTCGGACAGCCGTACGGCTCGCGAAATCGTTCCGCGTTCAACAAGGCCAGGCCGAGTTCGTCACCCTGGCAGACGATGACCATTCCGGCGCGATCGGAGGCGCGCCGCATGGCTCGATAATCCGGCGTGTAAATCGCCCAGGGTGAGAGGCGGACAAGGGCGATGGGCCCGTTGAGACCGTATGGGCCGGTCGGCGGCGAGTCGAATACCGGCACGCCTTCGATGCGCGCTCCAGCGCATTCGACCCAGCAGGATACTGGATCGATGCGGTTCAGCTGGAAGGTCTCCAGCGCCACACTTGCGCCGAGTGCGGCGGCCTCGCGCGCCAGCCACTGTGCACTGGCCTTGTCGCCCGCCGTTCCGGTCCGGTGAATGCCCTGAGAGTCCCAGGCGTGAAGCCAGGACGCAGCGTGCGTTGCAACCGTTACCATGCCGCGTTGCCGCCGACCGGTGATAGGGGCATTGGTGTCTTCTCCTCAGAGCCACGCCAACGATGCCGGTCCGTGCGGCGGTATTCAAGCGGTATCCGATTCCCGCGCAGCCGGTCAGGTGGATCCGAGTCTGGGCCCCGACGCGATCGTGCTGCGAGACAGCCGGATGCGGCGTTATAATACCCACTTATGGAACGTGAGTTGTGACGCCGCCGGGTCATTGCAAGCACAGCGAAGCAATCTCATCGTCGGAGCGCACCTTGCATGAGATCGCTTCGCCGCACTCGCGATGACGGAAGGCGCCTGCCGACCTGGCCGCCGCCGCTACAACCCGAACAACCGCTTTGCGTTGCCTCCGGCGATCGCAGCCACGTCCGAGGGGCTGAGCGACTCCACCGAGGCGATGTGCCCGATCGGGTCGTACTCGCCCATGTCGTAAGGATAGTCGGTGCCCAGAAGGATCTTATCCACGCCGAACAGTTTCACCATCGCCTCCAACTGATGCGGTGTAAAAACGATCGTATCGAGATAGATTTTCTTCAGATAATAACTTGGCGGTTTGGGCAGCGTGCCGCGCGAGTCACTGCGTGCGCCCCAGGCGTGGTCGATCCGCCCGGAATACGCCGGCAGATAGCCGCCGCCGTGCGAGGCGATGATCTTCAGATCGGGATACCGTTCCAACACGCCATCGAATATCAGCCAGTGCAGCGCCATCGTCGTATCCAGCGGATTGCCGATCACGTTGCTGAAGTAATGTTTGCCAAATCGCTGCGGTTGCGTGAAGGAGTTTGGGTGGATGAACACCACCGCGCCAAGAGCTTCGACCTTGGCCCAGAATGGCTCGAAGGATGGATCGGAGAGTTCCTTGTCGCCGACATGCGCCAACACCTCGACCCCCTTCAGCCCGAGTGTGGTCATGCAGTATTCCAGTTCGTCTGCCGCAGCCTCTCCGCCGGCCTGCAGCGGGACCGAACCCATCGCCGCCGGGATGCGATCGCTGCGGGAGCGGGCGATTTCGGCAATCCCATCGTTGACGGCACGGGCCGCCTGCATCCCGACCTCGGGCGGCACGGCGTAATAACACTGGTTGGGCGCCGGGGAGATCACCTGCGCATCGACACCCATCTCATCGAACACCCGCATGCGCCGGTCGAGATCGGTCAGATACGGCGTGCGGTCGGCGTCCTGCTTCCGCCCCAGGGCACGGGTTTCCTCGGTATAAAACGCGGCCCGCGCATCGGGGCTGAGGTGGGGGCGCGCGAGGTCCGCCGCAGCCGGCACCATGGCGTGCGAATGGATATCCACTGTCAGGCTCTTTGGCCTGATCTCCCGTCCTGGGCGGCTATGTTGGCGTGCGCTGGTGAGATCGTAGCGATTGAACGGCTCGGACACGGCGGCCTCCCTTGGGTGATTGGCCTGAGATCAACACACGGGCGAACGAATGGTCAATCGGGTGCATTTACTTGGAGAATGATACGGTGGTGGCGAAATCGACGGCGATGGGATTCCGCGTGGCCAATGCGGCTGCCTTCGTCATCATGCGCCTACCTGCTTAGAATTTAGCGCCAGCCATTCGGCAACGTTACAAAGACTGTCTGTGAAAACCTGGGCATCCTCTGTTCCTCTAATATAAAATCGTGCGCTCACGCGAACCGGAACGGCAAGATGTGCCACTGACGTCTGTTACAACGCGAAAATCAGCGCCGTAAGATTTTATTTTAGAGGAACAGAGGTACAGAGACGATTGATCGCGGTCGGAATTCCCGGGCCGCCGGCACCCGCCCGGCAGATGTCGACCAATCATTGAACCGTGAAGAAATCCACTGATCGTGAACGCCTGGCCGATACCTTCATGATAAAGAAGGCGTCAGACATGAAACCAGTTCCAGACAGTCAGCTCACGCGGCGCGTGATCGGTTGTGCGACCGAAGTGCATTGAAATCTCGGCCCAGGACTGGTGGAAAGCATCTATGAAACCTGCCTGTGCGATGAGTTGGCTGAAGCCGGGCTCGCTTTCGCCCGCCAGCGGCGACTGCCGGTCGTCTATAAGAACCGCACGCTCGACGGCAATTTTCAACTCGACGTCCTCGTCGAGGAAACGCTGGTGCCTGAAATCAAGGCGGTGCACCTGGTTCATCCACTTCACCAGGCACAATTGATGACATATCTCCGGCTTAGTGACGCGCCCCTGGGCCTGTTGACGAATTTCCACACAGCCCTGATGAAAGACGGAATCATCCGTGCGCTTAATCCAAATGGTGCCGCGGAGCGGAAATCCTGACATCCCCCGAAGCTCCCGGCATTCGCGGCGCCTTGCGCCATAGGTAACCGACATCGAACGGCCGACGGCGATCGGACGCGGTCCCTGCCAACCAGCCCTCGACCAAATCGTCCCTCGACGATTCAGGTATTCGCGGTAACTGCCGGTCGCGTGTGTCATTTCTTGGACACCACGGCCCCGAAATGCTACGGCTTGCCAATCACGCGCGGTCGTCCGGTCCGCGCAGCACTGGCACGGACATCAGGGGGCAGACAGCATGGCGATCTATGCGAAAATCAAAGGGGCCGTACAGGGCGCGCTGACCGGCGGCGTGGCCGCGCAGGCCTTCAACGGCCAAATTCAGGTCAATTCGGTGGAGTTCGGTGTCGGCAGCCCGGCCGACGTCGCCACCGGTATGGCGACAGGCAAACGGGTCGCACGCCCGGTCAAGATCACCAAGCCGTTCGACCGGTCCTCCCCGCTGTTGCACAGAAGTGCCGTCACCAACGAGTCGTTGACGGTCGACATTTCCTATACCGTAGAAGGCCAAGGCCACAAATCATACGCGACCCTCAGTCTGACCAACGCCATGATCCGGGACTTCCAGAATGATACGTCTGCCACCGGAACGGGCGTCGAAACGATCAGTTTCACTTACACCAAGGTCGAGTTTACCTGGACCGACGGCGGCATCACCTCGACCGACGACTGGATGAGCCCCACCTGACCTGGCAGCGCTACCTACTCCCGATCAGCACCCCGGTGCCGAACACCAGGGCGCCGCCAAACGCCACCTGCAACGCCGCCGACACCGGCGGCGTATCCATGTATTTCCAGCGCACCCAGCTGATCACGCCGAGTTCCACGGCCACCACCACTACCGCAACCGTGGTCGCGGTCCAGAACGATGGAATCAGGAATGGCAACGTGTGGCCGATGCCGCCCAAGGTGGTCATCAACCCGGTCACCAGGCCGCGGATCCACGGCGCCCCACGCCCGGTCAGGCTACCGTTGTCCGATAGCGCCTCGGCGAACCCCATCGAGATGCCGGCGCCGATCGAGGCCGCCATGCCGACCAGAAACGTCTCCCAGGTGTTGTTGCTGGCGAACGCCGTCGCAAACACCGGCGCCAGGGTCGAGACCGAACCATCCATCAGCCCCGCCAGACCCGGCTGGATGTAGCGCAGCACGAATACCGCATGGGCGTGGGCGTCCTCATTCGCCACCACGTTACCGGGCAGGTTTTCGTCGCGCAGACTATCGGCCCGCCGCTCGTGCTCCACTTCGGCGTCGGCCAGATCGCCCAGCAGCTTGCGGATCGACACGTCGGTCGAGCGGATCGCCGCCTTGCGGTAGAAATGCTGGGTCTCTTCCTCCATGCTTTCCGCCAGCATGCGGACCGCTTTCAGATTGAGCGGCTGCATTTGCCAGACCGGCTTGTGGTGGATGAAGCCGCGGATGTCCTGGCGGCGGATCAGCGGAATGTGTTCGCCGAATTTCTCTCGGTAGAGGTCAAGCAAGCGGTGGCGATGGTTGGTTTCCTCGCCAGCCATCTCGCTGAACACTTTGGCGCTGCCGGGATAGTCGGCCCGCAAACCCTCGGCGATATCGGTGTAGATGCGGCCATCCTCTTCCTCGTTGGCGATCGCCAACGCGAGGATTTCGCGTTCGGTGAGGTCGGAAAAATCGCGCATGGTGACGAAATGTGACCCACGTTGCAGGCGCGTCAAGAGACCAGGTCGGGTGGGGGCAAGACCAGCAAATGATCAACGCGCGCCGGCGGGCGCCACCGGCCTGCTTCGCCAGCAAATCTTCAGCGAAACGTCAATGTTCCGGCTTCGGCGGCACGATCGGCACCGGACCATCCTTAGGCGCCATTCCCTGGACAGCCAACGACTTTCCGTTCACCGGGGTAAGCCCAAGCCTGGCGTACACGCGTTTGCTGGCAGGCCATTGTTGCATCAGCACGTTGCGTTCGGTGTAGCCGGCCACCCCAAGCGCCGTCAGGGCAGCAAAACTGGCGGCCCAGGCCGCGGTGAGCAAACGATCTCGGCGGCGTATGTAGGGTGACATATCCGACCCCAGCGCGAGCCGTTCGATGGCGGACAGCGGCGTGTCACCAATCACTGCCTCCGGTTCCAGAAGGCGTTCGCGGGCTGCTCGCGCGCCTTGCCGGCGGAGCGGGATTTCAGCCTCAGCGGCAAACGGTGGCGGGGCTTCGGCCGTCTCAGCAAGCTCAGGCTCGGCGGTTTCCTCAGGTTCCTCGACCACCTCGGGTTCGACAATCGCCACGGCAATCCAGTCGTGCGTGCACTTTGCACACCGGACTGTCCGGGGTGGATCGAGCATGGCGTCCGGCACTTCGTAAGTTGCCGAACAGGACGGGCATCGAATTCGCATAGCTAAGGTGGTCCCTGAAGTCTGAACCCGGTCGATCAGGGTAACAATTGTGGCCTTTTCCTCCAAGATGCAACTTACGGTTAACCAGAGGAGGCGGGAAGACCCGTCTACGGTGCTGTAACCCGTCCTCCCAGCCGCAGAATACCTACCACAGGCGCGTTGGCTCGGCCACTGTGCGGGGGGGGGCCGGATCCGAGCTGTCTGGCGGTTTCCTCGCCAGCCTTGGATGGGCGTTCCGGACCAGGTCAGGGACCGACGGTCAGGCTTCGTATTCCAGCCGGAGACCCGGGTCAGGCCAGTTCATCGCGACCAACTGCCCAGTACCGGACAGCGTCAGAAAGGCGGTTTTCCGGTCTGGTCCACCGAAGCAAATGTTGGTGCAGAACATATCCGGCATGGCGATCTGCCGGATCAGGCCGCCGCCCGGCGCCACCACGCTGACCGAACCGTTCACCAAGGTCGCGACACAGACATTTCCGGCGGCATCGACCGCCAGGCTGTCGAAACGCTGGAACCCACCCAGACCGACCATCAATCGCCCGCCATGCGGCGAGGGGAACGGTTCCTTTGCCAGAACGCCCGGGGCCAGCACGTCAAAGGCCCACAGCCGAGCGGTCTCGGTCTCGGCCACGTAGAGCGTCTTGCCATCCGGGGACAGGCCAATGCCATTCGGGGTCAGGATCGGATGCGCCACCTCGGTGATCTTCGAGCCGTCGGCAAGCGCATAATACACACCGCCCCAGTCGCGATCGCGGGCGCGCGCCTTGCCGAGGTCGGTGAAATAGAACCCGCCAAAATGGTCGAACACGATGTCGTTTGGGCCGAGCAGCTTATGCGATCCGCAATGGTTGTAGAGCACCGACACTGCGCCGGTCTTCGGGTCAACGCGCTGGATACACCCGCCGGTGTAGTCTGCCGCCGGACCCGCTGGTCGCATCAGGTTCAGCTCCAGCCGCCACATGAACCCGCCATTGTTGCACACGTAGAAGGCGCCGTCCGGACCGACCGCCAGCCCGTTCGGGCCACCGCCGGTGTGGGCGATCACTTCAGTGGAACCGTCAGGTTTGACGCGAGTGACGGTCTGCCGCTCGATCTCCACCAGCACGATGGAGCCATCCAGCATTGCCACCGGCCCTTCGGGGAACCGCAGCCCGGTCGCGATGGTCCTGATTTCGGTCATTGTCACGTTGTCTCCCCCTGGTACTGGGCTGCGACTTCACTGGTCCGACAACGCCGGGTCAAGCCCCATAACCCACTCCGTCATACTCGGCCTGGTCCGAGCATCTGTGAACGCAAGCACTGCGTCATTTTGGGGCGAATTCCGTGCGGCGATAGATGCTCGGGCCAGGCCCGAGCATGACGAGGGCACAGGGCTCCGACCCGTAAAACCGGCATTCGTCTGCAAAGCGTTAAAAATTACAATCGTGTCTCACTGTCCAATGACACCTGACGCGATTGCATGTATGGTCTATGCCTTGAGATCATGCGCCATCGCGACGATGGGGAGAGACTTACCTGGGTTGGCTTGACAAATCCTGGCCCAGGCCTGCCGTTGCTGCCAGCACCGCCGAACATTCGGGAATCGCGGAGCGCTTTTAAAGTATGAACTGGTATCATTTTATTAATCAATTGGATGTTTTTTCGACTTCATGCGGCAGGCTCCGGCCGAGGCGGACGGGGCGGCGGTTGTTCATGCTGACACTGGGGGGGATCGCGGCGGCCGTCATTCACAAGAACTCGCCCGCGTCGGCGATGGCGTCGGCCACACAGTGTTATGTCATCGAGACAAAGAACGGGCTGCTGACCGCGACATTTGGCGACATGGTCGACGACGCCGCGCTGACCGAGGCGATGCCGGACCTGATTGCCAAAGGTGTGCAATCGGTCGTCCTGCGCAACGTGCCGGTCGAGGATCTGAGCCTGTTCCCGAAACTGTCCGGCCTCAAGGCACTGGACATCTGCGGCACGCGCGTGCGCGACATCAGGGTGCTTGCCACGCTCAGCGGTTTGCAGTCGCTCAATTTGCAATTCTTGCAAATCAAGGACCTGACGCCGCTGGCGCACCTGACCACTCTGCAGGCCCTCAACATCGGCGGCACCGAGGTTGATGACCTGGCTCCGATCAGGGGCCTCATCAACCTGCGCACGCTGGTGCTTGCGGTAACCCGGGTCAAGGATGTGCGGCCGCTGGCGCAAATGCTGCAAATGACCATGCTGGACCTGGACAACACCTGGGTCAGCGACGTCCGCCCCCTCGCCGGCATGATCAACATGCGGGAACTGCGGCTGAACGGCTCCCTGGTGGAGAACGTCGAGCCACTTGCCAGTATGACGAACCTGGTCAGTCTCGACCTGTCGGCGACCAATGTCAGCAATATCAGCCCGCTCGCATATCTGCGTAATCTCCGCAAGCTCAATCTCGAGGGCACGCAGGTCGAGACGGTGGCACCGCTGGCCAGTCTCAACGGCTTGCGCTCGGTGTCTTTGGGTGGCTCGCTGGTCAGCGACATGACGCCTTTGGCACACCTCCCCGCATTGGAGATAAGCAGATGATCCGAAGCGGAAATCCGTGTCGTATCCGGCTTATGCCATGGGTTCTGGTGTCGCTTGGGGTTGTGGCATCGGGGATGACGGCCGTTCCAGCGGCGGCGGAGCCGGGCCAGGCCCCCGGTGATCCGGTGTTGGCGTGGATTGACCAGACCAACCGGGCGATCCAGGAGACCGCGACCGATCCGTTTCAGGCATCCCGCGATCTGGCGCTGGAAAGCATTGCGGTGCTCGACACGGTGCGATCGATCGCCAGCGCGCCGTGTTTTCTGGTCCGACTGCCTGGCCCCCGCGACCTGAACCCGACGATTGCGGCGGCCGCAGCGGCGCATACCATGCTACTCCATCTGTTCCCGGAGCGGCAGGCAGCGCTTGACGCGGCGCTGGAGATCTCACTCGCTGATGGGCCGGCGGGAGCAGAGCGCGACCGCGCCATCGCGTTTGGCAATGCCGTGGCGGACGCTGTCTATGCGCGGCGCAAGGACGATGGTTGGAACGCCAAGGCACCCGCCGACGCCCACGCGAGTGCCGAGCCGGCACCGGGTCAATGGCAGCCGACGCCGCCAGGTTTCTCACCGCCGCAGGTGCCACAATGGGGCGCGATCCGGCCGTTTGTCCTGACCCAACCGGCGCAGTTCCGGCCGGCTGGACCTCCGGCGGTGGGGTCGGCGGCGTTCCGGGAGGCGACGGCATCGGTGGCCTCGATCGGCGCGGCCCAATCGACGGAGCGAACGGCGGAGCAAACCGAGATTGCGCGCTATTGGAGCGATCCCGTCGGTAGCACCGGCCCAGCTGGCCATTGGAATGCGATCGCCGCAGGCCTGATCGCACCCTCCGGGCAGGGCCTGGAGGCGGAAGCCCAAACTTTTGCCGAACTCAATGTCGCAATTGCTGACGCAGCGATTGCCGTTGCGGATGCCAAATACAACTATCGGTTCTGGCGGCCGGTGACGGCCATCCGCGAGGGCGCCGCCGGAGCACCGGCCAACCCGGATTGGTTGCCGCTGTTGGAGACGCCGAACCAACCCAGTTACATATCGGAGCATGCGAGCTTTGGCGGTGCGGCGGCAACCGTGTTGACTGCCAGTCTGGGGGAACGAGGGTTCAGCCTCGTCAGCACCAGTTTGCCGGGAGTGACCCGCAGTTTCGCGAATTTCGAGCAGGCCGCTGAGGAGGCCGCCGCCGGTCAGGATTACGGCGGTATTCATTATTCCTTCGACCGCGTTGACGGGCTCGCCACCGGGCGTGCGGTGGGTGCCTGGACCGTGGCGGCGTTCCGTCACCTGGGCCATGACCGCGGGCCGGTCATTGTCATGGACCACCCGGTCGATCCGGGCCACCACAAAGGGCAGCCGCTGTCTGGGTTTGCGGTAGACAACTTCTCACCGGTGAAGACGGTGACGGTCAGAGTAGACGAAGGCGAACGGTTCAACGTGGTGGTTGATGACAAAGGCCGGTTCACCTTGCCACGCCTGCATCCCGGCCGCTTCGGCCAAATGGAGGCCGTCCTGGTAGCGACCAGCGCCACTGGGCGAGCGGCAGTTGCGCGGCTGGAGTTCGATGGTGTCACGCCTGGCAGCGTGGTGACGGCACCGTTCACGGTGAAATGATTGCGCAGGAAGACGCTTTCCCAATTGCATTCCCAGCTGACACGCAAGCTGGCCAGATAACCAGCACGAATATCAGGACCGCTGGGCAAGCGGCTTGCCTCAGGCGTCACAAGCTGTGATCGGTCACGGCGGCAATGGTACGGTTTGCTCGAACGATGGTCTCGCCGTGATCGCGTTGAACCATGCCGCCAGAGCGCGTCGCAGCACGATGCGAACTATCCGAGCATAGGGAGACGCAGAACCGTTGAAGAGTTGTATGGTTTATTTCCTCACCAGGTGATGTCGCTGCCGCTGCGAACGCTCCGGGCACAGCCACAACGTCACGGACTTAACCAGCGCGCTTAACGGTTGACTTTCGCCCCTCACCGTCATGGCCCGGCTCGTCCGGGCCATCTGAACCAGCACCGTGCCACATCAGATAGCCCGGACGAGCCGGGCCATGACGAGATGGAGATGGCTTCGAGTGTCGATCGTTAAGCGGGTTGGTATTACAACATAACTCGCGGCTGTGATCCTCCGGCGGCCCAGAAGGGCGAAGTTTGCTCGATCAGGACGGCGTTCGCGTCGCGTTACGCGCCGACGTGCGAGCAGCGTACTCCTGCCGGGTGTTGGTCAGCGGGAACGGCACCTCCGGCACAGGGACGCCCAGGAATCCGCATAATGGCTCCCAGCCCTGGCCGACCTCATAGACCAGGAGCCGATCCTTGGAGATTGTTCGCTCGACCTCGATGCTATGACGGCGGAAGTAGTCGGTCATGAACGAGCGATCGTGGATGTGCTCGCGAAACGGTCGCAGGTTGTGCGCGAAGAAACGATCGTACGGCGGCTCAGGATTGAGGCTACGGGAGTCGGGTGCAAACACGCTGGTTTGCGTGGAGTCGAACCACTCGTCTGCATCGCGCACCGAGTGCAACACCTTTGCCTGTGGATACTGCTCGGCCAGTTCGCGCCAGAACCGGCAGCCGGGAGCGTCGACCACTGAGCTGTAACCCTTGAAGATCGCGTCCCAGTTTGCGCGGCCCTCGAACGCATCGATCCACATCAGGGCCCGCTCAGGATCGGCAAGCACGTCCGTCATGTGGTGACAGGGTCCGAAGCCGAGTTGTTCCAGCGCCAGCTTCAGCGAATTCGTGCCAGTGCGCCCGACGCCTGATCCGATGACCCGAAGCCCCACAGTGCTCCCCCCACGTGTCTCAATTGCAAATTAGCACCAGGCCAACCCAGAGCAAACTGCATGTATCGCGATATATGACAGACAAGCGTAACGCCATCGTCCTGTCGGGAGTGACGGCCGCACAGGTGGCCGACGCGACGGGCTCCGAACCGGCAGACCGCAGCGAAAGGCACGCGATCGGAAACGAAGCGCTTAAACCCAAGGCGGCCGAGGGTAAGCGTCACGCGGCCGTTTCGTGCGGCGCTCCCTGTCGTGAGGACCTTCGCGCATTGGACGGCCGCCGTGCGTATATCTCATATGGCGGAAAGTGCCCACCACCACGCGGGAAGGGTCAGAAACGACGATATGATGCCGATGCCGACCATGAGCGTGACCAGTACCGGATTGATGCCATGCTGGATCGCGATGATCGCGTCGCCGATTTGCGGTCCCATCGCCGACTCGAATAAAGTGATCTGCATCGTTTGCCCCGCGCGGCGTAATACCAAAACATTCAACAGCGCTGGCGCCAGTGGCCCCAATACAAGCCGGCGGTCAGGGACAGAAACTGCAGCGAAATATTGGTCATTCGACGTCCCGTTGCCCTCGGTTTCAGCTGTGGCCGTTGATCAGATCGAGCCAGGCGGCCAGTTCGGCATCGGCGCGGCATCGGGTAACGAGGGCAGCGTTTGCCCGAAGATAATGCAAATCGCCACGACGCAAATCAACACACCGACCGTAATGATCGCGGCGTCGTGCAGGATCTCGCGACGCCTGGCCGGGCGTGACAGTCGGGTGCGTTTCACCGCGTCACCCAACGTGAGTCCATGCGCACTATTTGGCCTGCGGTAATCAGACGAATGCGTCGACATTTGAAATTCATTCATCGTGTTCAGTTCCTTGATCTTGATTTCCGCACGCCACGCCCGGCTTTCGCTGACCCGGATCCGCAGGCAACTGCCCTTCGCCCGCCATCAGGGCGCCAGCGTTGTGGCCGGTCGCCGTCAATGCGGGGATCGTTGCGCCCCAGCGGAGTTGTGCCCATGCGGATCGGCAACGCCACTCCGATCGGCCGGTGCCGGTTCCAGATCGCCAGGCGGCGTTCCCGGGGCGCGAATGTCCCTGAAATGGCTGTGGGCATGAAGACTCGCGGCATTCCTGATGCCCTTGGGCGGATGAATCGTGGCCCGGGAATGGTCCGTTGCCTGACAATAACTGGTTGTAACAGTGCGGAGTTTGACCGAGCGAGCCATAAAAGCAAATGCGAAATTTGCCTGCGAGAATGCACACAGGTTATGCTTGACCGTGATCAACAGCCGCCAGATCGAAGCGTTCCGGGCCGTGATGCTCACCGGTGCGATGACTGCGGCGGCGGAGATCATTCACGTCACCCAGCCGGCGGTCAGCCGGCTGATTCGCAACCTGGAGGCCGAACTCGACCTCGCATTGTTCGACCGCCGCGGCAACCACGTGCTTCCGACAGCCCAGGCGCACGCTCTGTTGGCGGAGGTGGAACGCTCCTTTGTCGGGCTACGGCAAATTCGCGACTTCGCTGAGGATCTTCGCACGGGCCAGGGCGGATCGCTGAAGATCGCGGCGCTTCCGGCACTGGCGACAGGCTTTCTGCCACGCTTTATCGCCAAATTCACTCGCGAACGCCCACGGCTCAAGGTCATGATCGACGGTTTGCCTTCGCCGATGATCCGGGATGGCGTCGTCGCCGGGCAGTTCGAGATCGGCTTCACAGCCTTCCCGTTCCAACGCCATTCCTTGACGATCACACCGCTGGGGGACGGCGCCGTGGTTGCCATGCCACCCAATCATCGGCTCTCTGGGCATCCTGTGGTGCGTTCGAGAGATCTCCGTGACGAGAACCTGATCTTGCTGACGCGGTTCAGATCTGGTGTCGGACCCGTTGAGGTCGCCTTGCAATCGGTTGCCCGCAGGGCGCCGATCGAAACGCCGCTCGCGACGATCGCCTGCATCCTGGTAACGGAAGGCATGGGCGTCGCGATCGTGGACCCGTTCAGCGCAAGTGAGTTCGTCGGCAACGGTCTCGTGATCAGGCCATTCGAGCCTGCCTTGATCATCGGATCGGCGCTGGTACACTCGAGCGAGCGGGCTCTCTCAGTCATCGCATTGGAATTCCGTGATGCGTTTCTCGAGCACGTGCGCCGGTACCTGGCGCAGGCTGATTACCTGAACGCATAACCGCGAAGTCCGGCCGGCACCCCGCTCCGCGCGAAACGGTTGCTTTCCCAACACCAACGCGGGGCATCGGGGCTGTGTCGGTAACCGCCGCACCTCCGCCCGGCGCGCGGCTGGCCGTCACCAGCCTTGTGCCGTCCGGACTCAATGCTACGACCGGCGCCCGATCGCCCGCCGGAAGCCGAAACGGCGGCCGTGAGGGTAGTCTTTTTTTGTCCACCGCGGGCGCCCACTCCGGCCCGGGTGGCGTACTGAGCGCCAGCAGAACCCGACCGGCGGCGGCTTCCCATACCATGACATTGCCTCGATCGTCCGCTGCCACCAGACGCTTCCCGTCACCGCTGAATGAGGCCGACCGAACCTCGCCGGCGAGCCCGCTCATGCGAGCGGACGGCGTGCCTGACCCAGATCCGCGAATTTCGCCGCCCTCGTTCCTGCTCCAGGTCGCCAGCAGCTTGCCGTCGGGGCTCTCGGTCGCGAAGTCCAGCCAATGGTCGCGCCCCAACCAGGATCGCACTGGCTGACCGGTCGCGAGATCCCATGCGCGGACGTGATCTGGCAGATCGATCGCACCGTGTAACGCACCGTAGGCGGAATAGAATTCCGCCGGCCGCCCGATCGCATAAAGTGGCGCGCGGTTCGCATCAAAACTGGAAACTTCATTTCCCGAAACGGTATCCCAGACCGTCTTCCTTTCGACACCATCGGTGTTCGTTACGGAAGTAACCAGGTACCGCCCGCCAGGCACCAACGTCGCGTCCGTTGCGCCGCCGGAGGCGATCGTCGTGTGGGAATCTCGCTTCGCCAGGTCCCAGAGGTCCACGGTTGCGCTTGTTTTACCCGGCTCTCGCAACAAGGCGACGAGTGGCTGATCGCCGCGGAACGCGAGGGAAGTCCGCAACGTGATCGCGTCGCTTATCCTGATGGATGGCCTCGGTCCGTCGACACCTGCGGACCACACATGGAACTGCCCGCGCTCCTCGTATAAAACATGCATACCGGTATCGTCGCTCATCATCGCGGCGACGTCGAAAGCGACGGGTTGATAGTGTCCGCCGATCGCGATGTCCCACGATACCAGATCAGTCCGGTCCGCACGGCCCGTATCGACGACGCCAGCGAGAGCGGCACGGGTTCCATTATCATTCAACGAAGCCTCGACCAACGAAGCCTCGACGATTGCCATTCCGAGGATGCGGAGCGTCGCGACGAGGTGACCGCTCGCTGTATCCCAGACCGCGGTTTCGCCGCTATCCGATACCAGCAGGACCCGTGAGCCGTCGCTATTGAAGGTCGCGACCGGACCGAAGTCCGCGATCCGCGGCCCCAGCCGATCGCCGTGCCAATATCCGCGGGACCTCTCCAATCCTGCGATCGGACCACCAGTCGCGGCGTCCCAGATTCGTGCCCGGTTCGCATCATCCCCGCCGGTCAGCAGCAATGCTCAACCGCTCAAAGACGAAGGCAAATAAGACCGCAGCACCCGCCTTGGAAAATCAGCTGCCAATGGAGGCAAATCGGGATGATCCGTCACGCCGTGGTCCAGCGGTCGCCGCGTCGATCCATCGTCATTCGCGCGCACGCACGGGCCAACAGACACGTAAACAGCCGAGACACCGGGGAAGAATGCGGCTCCTGCAACATCCACGGACGTCGAATTGGGCGGCCCCACTGGTGTCCCCGCCCAGCAGATCGCGGCCGACTGACCGAAAGCAGTGCGATCAAACCGGTGACCGCAAGAACGACACCCTTCCCCATCCCGCGTGCGACGGTTGCCGCCCGACTGGGTATGGCCTTGGCGCCGTGGCCGGCCACAGCGGTGGATATCTGTGCTTCTGACGGTTGGCCGGACAGGTTGTTCATATCGATTACCCAGGCAAATACTTGCCATCCTCCCACCAGCGATGCCAGCCGCGCAGACGTCCGAGGCGGAGACTGTCTGGCTTCTTCACCCACGGCGTGTTGCAACAGTGTTGAACGTTCTCCGTAAACCCTTTCTTCAACATCGCCGGCCAAACTTCTGCCATGACGACCTGGCCCAGAACCCGGGACACCCCGGCGCTGATCGCGGTGTCTGGTCTTGGCGCCGTTTTGGTGGCCACCGCCTGGCTCGTGCCGTCGCTGCTGCCGGGCCTGATCGGCGCGCTCCTGGTGCCTGGCGGCATCGTGCTGGCCTGTCGCCACCTCACCGCCGCCTGGGTTGGCTGGGTGCTGGTCACCGGTCTTTCGCTGGAAATGGCGGCAGCCGACGTGATCGGGCCCGAGGCGTTTCAACCTGCCATCGCTGCGGTCAAGGCAGCCGAAATCGGCCTCGTCGTTCTGACCATCCTCCGGTTTGGCCTGGTGCTGGATCGGTTCAACCCGGTCTGGGCTTTCGCTGCCATGGCCGCCACAAGCGTGGTCGCGGGAGTACATCCTGACCTGACACTGCCGGAGACGGCGCGCTCGTTGGTCGGCGACGTCACGCCGTTTCTGCTGTTTTTCTGTGTCAAACCAGGTGGCTGGGGCGCTGCGATGCGACGAGCAGTCACACTCGCACCGCTGCTTTCCGTCGCATTGGGCACCATGCTGGATCTCGCCGGCTTACGCCCGGTGTTTTTGGACAGCGGCGGTCTGCGCCTTGCCGGGCTTGGCCATCCGGCATTCCTGGCCGGAGTCTGTCTGCCTGCCCTCTATGCCGGCCTGATCCGCTGGCTGCGTACCGCCGCTGTGGGCGAGGCCGCGCTGATTGGCATCAATCTGGCGATCCTGTTCCTGACCGGCGCCCGAGCGCCCGCCGCCTATGCCACAGTCGTTTTCGGGGGCAGCCTGTTGTTGGCACCCAACTCCGCCGTACCACGTGCCCACCGCCTGGTGCTGGTCGCAGCGGGTCTTACCGCCATCCCCGTGCTGCTGGTACTGGGCCAGAGCTATCATTCCCTGCGCCTGTTCGAAGTGCTGAACGGAAATGCGGACAATTTGAGCGGCCGCCAGTTGCTGTGGCCGATGTTCGAGGCAGCTTCGGCGAAAGCGCCTTGGTTCGGTTGGGGTCTCGGTTCCGGCAACCTCGTCATCCCGCACAACAGTCCTATCATCGACCTGCTTCACACCTGGGCGGCACACAACGAATATTTGAGGATCCAGGTCGAGGGCGGGTATGTCGGCCGCTCGCTGTTGATCGTGCTGTTTGTGCTGTGGGCGATCTCCCACACACGGCGATTGCCGGCGTTGGAGCAGGTGGTAATGCGGCTCGTGTTCGTGACCTTTGCCGCCCATGCGATGACCGACAATGTGCTGATCTCCACGCCAGCCTGCGTGTTCTTCGCCTTCATTGCCGCGATTTATGCCGAGGCAGATGACACCGTAAGCAATCGCTTGCGAAAAACGCCGGACGTGGCGTAGGGAATGCGTCGGCTACGCCGGAGGGACTGACTTGCGATTCCGCGTTTTCGAGCCTGACGTCATTCCCCTCCCCCGTCGGCTACGGCGGATCGACCGACCCACCGCATCGCCAGACCGGGTTAATGTGGACGTGCAACGCGCCCCGGCCATGCCATGACGGCGCGGAAACCGTCCCAAGACGATGCCGCCATTACGCTGCCGCGCGTGCGACACGAACGGGCATTCGATTTTATGTGTCAGTCGACCGTGGCCTTCAGGTTATTGCGGATCTTCATTGTCTCCGCCGCGCTGCTGCTGTGCGCCAGTTTCGGTCCGGGCGGCGCAACCGCACGCGCCACCGGCCTCGCATTCGTAGTAAATTCGGGGAGCGCCTCGATCAGCGTGGTCGACATGTCGACGCGTAAGGAACTCCGACGGATCCCGGCGCTGCGCGAGCCGCATCACGTGATCCTCAGCCCGGACGGTAAGAGCTTGCTGATCGGCGATACCACCGGGAACCAGATGCTGTTCCTCGATCCGGAGACCGGTGAGGTGCAGCGGCGCGTGGCAGTATCCGACCCTTACCAACTTGGGTTCAGTCCGGATGGAAAATATCTGGTAGTCAACGGGCTGGCACGCAATCAGGTCGATATTTACGACCCGGAGACGATGACCTTGGTCAAACGCTTCCTGGCGGCGTCAACGCCCAGTCACATGGCGTTTTCGCCGGACGGCGACAAAGTGTTTGTTTCATTGCAGGGTAGCGACAAGCTGGCGGCGTTCGACCTGAAAACGATGACGCCGTTATGGACCGAGCCGGTTGGCCCGACCCCGGCCGGCGTGCTGTGGCTGAACGGCAGGGTGCTGGTCGCCGACATGGGCGACGACTATGTCGCGGTGGTCGATCCTGAGAATGGCCACGTGACCGACAAGATCGTCACCGGCAAGGGTGCGCATAATTTGTTTCTCTCGCCGGATGAGAAAATCCTCTGGGTGAATAACCGCGCCGGCGGCACCACCACCGCACTCGACGCCGAAACATTGAAGGTGCTTAAGAGCTTCAACATCCCGGGCGGACCGGACGACATCGCCTTCGCGCCGGA
>JBEKQQ010000065.1:0-30622 GCA_049519555.1 Acetobacteraceae bacterium | reverse complement strand
GGCCGGAAAGTCTTGCGGCGCGGATCGCCAAAGCGCTCGCCGTGCTGCCGACCTGTTTTGTCGCCGATCCTGATGCTCTCCCCGGCATGCCGCCTGCAGTGTGGCGCCTGGCGATGGCCCATATCCGCGAGGCGCAGCATCCTCGGGCATTGCTTGGGCTCGATAACCTGATCGACCCGCTGGCCATGATACGGAGTTTGCGTGACAGCCTGGAGCACGCGGAAGTAATGGCCTTTGATGCCGCAGGCGACACCGAATTGGGTGGACCGGATGCTCTGCACAGCGATGCCGCTTTGTTTCTTGCCCGCAAGGCGGGCCCTCTGGGCCGGTTGGGGGTGGCCATCCCGACCCCGATCTCGCCATTGGACCTTTACGCTTTGATGCATGAGGTGGCGCTGGTCAACCAGGCGCGGATCATCGCCGTTGCACCTGGTTGGGGGTTTTGTCACCGTATCGGGCCGGACGGTGAGGAGGCGGGCAATGCCGGCTGGTTCGGTATGGGAGTCGGGCTGGATGAGGTGGATGACCTGCTCGGAAATATCGCGTGCGATGCGTAGCCTGCGTGTGACGGGTTTGGCCGTAAGTTGAATTGACCAAGGCCACGTCAAAAGAGGTTGCCTTCAATGATGCCTAAGTGGCTGCAGAAGTGGCAAGCCGGGCTCGCAGGACTCAACGGCGCTCCGAGCCAGGGTGCCGATCGTCGAGGTGCGACGCGCCACGATGTGCATTTTGAGGTTTGGCTTAAACGGCGAGGTCTCGTGCCGGCGGCCGGATCGGTATTCAACCTGTCGCGAACCGGGGCCGCGATCCGAATTCATGGCTGGAACGTACCGGTTCCCAGTCCGTGGCCCACCCGATTGAACCACGGCGACGAGATTTGGCTGACAGGCTTGTTCGACACACCGGCTTCGTGCTGGGTGATTGGGGTCAACGAAGGCGTGCTGCGCCTGCATTTCTCATTGGACGACGACACACGAGAGAAGTTGCATGAGATGATTGCGGCTCTTCCGCAACAGGAGTTTGCGCGGCCGCGGTGACCATTGTTCAGGGCGTTTGTTGTCACAGTGGAATCTGTCGGTTGGAGGAGCACATCAATATGTCGAGACATAAACGATTTCTCGCCGCACTGAGCGGTATACTCGGGCTCGCCGGCGTCATGGTTAACGTTGCAAATGCGTCAGAAAACGCGACCTTCGAATGCGCCGCGGGCGTGTCGCAGGTCTGCTATTTCAGTATCGTCCGGCAGCCGGGCAGGTTGCAGAATTTTGTCGTGCAGGGTCACCAACGTACCTCCATTGCTGGTCTTGCTCCCGGTCACGATTGGTATTTGGTTGGGGTCAACCATCCTGCTCCGCCGAGCCTGGTTGCCTGCCAGCATGCGAATTTCGTGTGCAAAGCCGCGATCGTGCACCTCGGGGTCAATCAATAGGACGTTGCAGCCGTCGCGCCAGCATTCGGGTCACGGCAAGCGATACATCGTCGGTGGCAAGACGGCGATAGTCCCAGATCGGATCTGGCCCAGGCGGAATGACCGCCATCGTTGCGTTGGCTTCGAACAACAGGACCGATCCGTCGTTTGCCAAGGCAAAGTCCACTCCGGCGTAATCCAAAGCCAATGCCGTGCAAATTCCGGTAAGTGCCGCCATGGCGCGTTGCCCCAGTACGGCGGGCATGTCGTCCAGGAAACGCCGCTCTTCGTCGCGATAGGCAGCATTCGTTGTCATCGCAGCGGTGAAATAGTGCACCTTCCAATCCTCCGAGATTGCCAGGTGCAGAGGATAAAGTGCGCCATCGATAAACATCACACGGTATTTGCGCGCCATGCCGTCCGGTCCGCTTGCATCGAGGTACTGGATCGCCAGCAGATCGTCGCCAGGTAAGGTGGCCATCGCGTCGCGCAACGCCGCGCGATGGTCGACGAGGCGGAAATGTTGGCCGGTGTGAAAGCCTGGCGTACGCAGCAACAGCGGAAAATTCAGGGTTGCGCACGCAAGGATAGCCGCGCGCGACAATAGGGTGGTGGTCGGCACGATCACGCCTGGTACATCGGCAAGCCGCCGTGCGTTGTTTGCCCGCCCGGTTGCCGCGACCAACGCCGGCGGATTGATGACGGGCGCGGTGACGCGAGCGACGACTTGTTCAGCTCGTGCCAGCGCCTCACTGCAAAGTTCGGCGTCGCCGATCGCGTTGACCACCAACTGATGTGGCGGCAACGGCAATGCGGGATCGTAAAATTCAGTGTAGAGTGCGATGATCGCGAAGCGGCGATCATGGATCCATTGCTGCGTGCGAATATTGCCACCTCGCGCTGAGACCAGCAGCAACAGCGGGATTCCCGACCCGACACCACGATACGGTTGGTTGATGATTGAGTGCCCACCGAAGCCGTGCCGCCAATGCGTGTCCGGCGCAGGCTCGCCGAGTTCGGTCAGCACCCGGGCGAGTCCCTGGTGTGCTTCGGGACATAAGGGGTCGAGATCAAGCGCTGCCTGGTAATGCGGCCGTGCGCTTGCGACATCGCCATCCTCCAGCAGCAAATTGCCAAGATTGACGTGTCCGACCGGACTTTCAGGATGATGTCGCACCAACTGGACGTAAATGGTATGTGCGGCGGAGCGGTAGCCGCTCATGGCAGCGAGTGCACCCAGTTCATTCAGCGCGGCGAAATGCGTCGGGTCACTGCGGAGCAGATCAACGTAGGTCTGCTTCGCAGCCGCATCCTCGCCGCGCATGGCAAATGCCCGAGCTCGCATGAGAATCCCACCGGCAGCGTCATTATCGTTCAACATCGCATCGCCTGCATCGCTGCCAGACACAGGATGGCATGCACTGCTAATGGCTCGGGGCCGTGTCGGGTTCAAAACGCTTACTGAAGTAGAGTTGACTGTATCCCGGCGGATAGTCTTCCAACGTGCCAAACCGGGTGTAGCCGAGTTTTTCGTAGAATGGGCCGGCCTGGAAGCTGAACGTGTCGACGAAGGCTCCGCGGCAGCCGCGTCTCCTGGCCTCGTCTTCCGCGGCTGCCATCAATGCGGCGCCCACCCCTTGGCCGCGCAACGCCTCGGGGACGAACAGCAACCCGACATGCATCCAATCAAACATGGTGGCACCCCAAAATCCGCCGGCGAGGGTGCCATCGTCGGCCCGCAGCGGAATCACCAGCAACCGCGGTTGCGCCGGACCGATCAGCGATCGCGAGCTTGCATCAAGCAACTGCACCAAAGCCTGGAACGTGCCGGGCGCTGGCGACTCAGTCGGGATGAATTTGCCGGGTTTGTTCGCCCCGGCCCCGTGGCCGTTATTCGGTTTGCCGCCTCGGTCCGCTTCGGTGCGGGTGATCATGGTATCATGTGAGCTGCTCATAAGGCATCGCGTCCGATCGGCGAAAAGTTGAGTTTAACGAAGTCGGCTCCTTGGACAGTCAGTCAACGATCGGGTTGGTGCGTGACCTTTGGCGCTGCCTGGCTCGGAATGCCCATCCTGACGGACGTTGCGTTGCGTGTGCGATCTGGACAACGGCGATCCTGCCAAACCTGACGTTATACGGTCAGCCCGGGGAGCGTGGTGGCGGATGACGAACTCGCATAAGCCTGCAACGCCCGCATCATATCCGCTGCCAGAGCTTGTGACACATTCGGCGTGTTGCCCGACGCCGCGGCGGGTGAAGGCGACGTTGTGCTGGCGGTGGCACTGGGCTCGTGATGGTGGTGATGGTGCGGTTGCGCTGGCTCGGTTGCATTTTCCTGGCCGGTGGGAGGGGTCTGACCGCCGGCATCGCCACCTGACTGGGTAGCCTGCAATTGAGCGTAAATCGTTTGCAAATCCGTCGCCAATTGTTGCGCGGGATCGGTCGTAGTCGAACTTGCAGCCGTTGTGGCAGTGGCACTTTGCCCTTGCACCAATACCGCCTGCACATTTGCGGCAAGTTGTTGGAACGGATTGGCCTGCGTCGCGGATGACCCGTTGGTTTGCGGAATACTTCCAGCGAACTGCGCGGTCGGGCTGTTCTGGGATGAGCCATTGGCGGATTGTGGGATATACGGCGGAATCCAATTGGATGATTGGAGACTGCTGATTGACACGATATCTGGCTCCTGCCTGTGGCTTACCCCGAACTACGATCTCGACGTGGGGGGTGGTTAACCGTTCAGGTCAATTAACCGACGAGCAGTTGTGACCTGGTTTCAGTTTTGACACGATATCGGAGTGTTAACAGCTAAGCGCCATGCCGAACTCAATACGATGACGGAACACCCCTGGGTCCGACCGCAATGCCTCGCGCGATCATGTTCCGGCCGCCTGGGCAAACCCCGAGCCCATCCGGTTCGATCAGCACGTCGACGACTGCCGTTGCATGCTGGGCCATCGCCTTAACCCTGATCTGTTGCACAGCTGCAACACTCGCAGCCTCCGGTGTCTGCGCGCACCCATAGCCGGAGATTGGACCAATCGATCCGACCACCGCGGGTCCCGGCGCGCCAAGCGGCACGATACTGACCCGCTGCATGGCATCTTGTGTTGCCTTTGGCGCGTAGTGCAAATCTGTTACCTCGGTCGGTGGACTGCATCCCGCAAGGGCAAGCATCGCGAGCAGCGCCACCGCCAAGGCACAACGTCGAGGAACGCCGGAAGCGTCTGATATATTCAGGATCTCGATCATGTTCTGCATCGGATCGCATATACCACTCCAAGGTTTCGCCAGGCTTGCTCTGCGCTCCGGCGTGACGGGCAACGACGAAACAGACCTGTAAGGTTTGCCTGGTAGCGTCGGGTGGTAATCGCAGGAGTTCCGGTATGAAGGGCGTTGCCCTGCTGCTTCGCCTGGCCCAGTACGAACTGGAGGAACGCCGGGCCGATCTGGGATTTATCAACCAGGCGCAAATGCAGACCGAGACAGCGATCGGCGAACTGGATGCAACCGTGGCCCGCGAGGCTAATATCGCTTTGGCGGATCCTGCGGCCATCGCGACCTTCGGCGCCTGGTCAGGCCAGGCTGCAAAAGGTCGCAGCCAGTTACGAGCTCGTTCCGAAGAACTCGACATCAGTGCGGATGGGGCGCGCGAAAATCTGCGCGAGTCGGCAGCGCAACTCAGACGTCTGGAAATTGTGCTGGAGACGGAACGGGCAAAGGCACGGCGCACAGCGGCGAGACAGGCCGACGCCCAGGCTGATGAGCGCGAACTGGCCCGGCGCGACCGAAACAGATCTGACTAAACCGGAATCCCGGGACGCTTCTGAAAGCGTTCCCAGGCCGCAAGGATTTCGTCGATCTGGGTGTTCTGATCGGCCTTGCGCAAATCGATCATACGATCCCGCAGCTTCAGAATGATGTGTCCTGCCGGCAGGTTGGCCGCTGTTTCCAGCCGATCCAGAAAGACCCTGCCAAGCGTCGGATCACCGCGCATGATCCGATACGCCACGTAGACGAGTGCCGAGGCGCGGCCATAGCGCATCAATTTGCGGGCAAACCCGCGGAACCGCATCAATTCCGGATGTTCCCTGATTACGTCGCGGATTTCCGACGATGTCGGCCGAGCGTTCGGTTCTCCTTCGGGGCGCAGTTCGCGTCGCCAGAGCAGAACCGCGGTGGCCGAGATCAGCGCCTTGTCGCCGAAATCCTCAAACATTTCGTCCAAAGCGGGCGCCTTCTTGGCCTGCTTGTCATAGGTTGGGAAGGCTTCCTCAGGCAGACCGCGCATCACCAGCACTTCGATCGGTTGGCCCGCCTCCAGCACGGCCGACAGGCGATGCTGACCATTCAGCAACCGTCCGGAACGAGAAAAACAAATCGGCTGCGCATTGAACATCCACTGGCCGTTGCGGATATCACGCGCCAGCGCCGCGACATGGGCCTGCACGATGTTCCGGTTGCCGCGATTGGCAGCCAGATATTCCTCGGCTCGTTCCGGGCCAATCGTTTCAACCGTCATGGCATAGACACCGGGGTCATGCACCGCCGCCCCGGCTTCCCGCATCAACCGAAGCTGCGCGTCGGAGCGTAAACTGCTCGCTGGCACCTCGCGTAAGCCAGTATATCCCGAGAGTTTCGGGAACGGCTCGCCCGCACGTCCCTGCTGGTTAATGTCGGTCCATATATAGGTATCGCTGTGGGTACCGTGGATCGTGTCGTTCAACGCTTTGATGCACAGTGCAAACAACGTCATAACCGGAACCCGGCGCGCCGGGTCGGCCCGCCCCTCGACCAACCGGCGGCGGATCATGACGCCGGGTTCGTCCGCCCTGAAGCGCTCCGGATGAGCAATCGCATCCAGGAAGCGACGGATGGCGGAGCGGTCGGCCTGCAGACCCATGAAGCTCAACGGGGTGCGGATCGCCTCCGACAACAGCCGCGCCGGATGGTCGAAGCTGAATTTCACGGCCGTGTCGAGTTCATCGCGGTTGGCGTCCAGCACGCGCTCCATCCGGCTCCACGGCGGGGTCGAGGTGCCGCGCGTCAGGCTGCCATCCTCGTAACGGATCAACTTGGCGAGTAAATTCGCCACTGCGGCAGGGTGCGGGATACCCCGGGTTTCCAGTACGCCGGTGAACGAGCGCCGGCGTTGCTGGTCGATGGTGTGGACGGTATCATCCGAAACATTCTCGGCCAGCACGGTGACAAACGGTACAGCGGCTTCGATGCAGGCATAAAGCCGTTGCACGCCATCCAGTAGAACGCCTTTGCGGGAAACGATCAGCGGCATGCCGTTCAGCACCCATTCGCCGCTTTGCATGGCCTGGGCGTAAGCGGCAACGGCCGCCGGATTCCGCCTGACGCCCAGTCGTTTCATCGCCAGCAGCGACGGCGCTGTCTCCGGCGTCACTTGCATGATGGAAAATCGCGGCGGATTCTGCCCGCTATCCGGTGCCTGGAGAGCTTCGCCCGAACCCGGATCGGATTGTTCCGCATCACGGCGGTCTTGCCGCATTGGATCCTCATTCCCTGGCCCGGCCGGGCCTTCTTCCTCGGAGCGAACCTTGCTGTCAGGCGGAGTTTTTCCCCACGCATCGCGCGCTTGCGGGGTAAATGACCTGCCCGCCCCCGGTTTCAAGGACATCGTCTCCAACTCCGGACCAGCGGCAGCGTTGCGCCCCTTATAGCATAGTTTCGCGGCGTCCGGTTGGTAATTTTTCGCGCAGTCTTGTAGGCACGCTGCAAGTATCCGGTCACTATAGCCAAGGTATGGGACCAACGGAAACCCCCGGTATTACCCAGGCCGCAACGGCCACGCCTGCTGCAAGGACGGTCGCACCTGCCAAAGTCCGCCAGGTCGCAAAGCAGTTCGAGGCCATGTTCATGACTGAAATGCTCCACCAGGCGCACAGTAAACCGCGTGCCGCAGGGGTGTTTCGCACCGGTGAAGGCGAAAGCATGATGCAACCTTTCATGGATCAGGCGCTCGGCGACGCGGTCGCTTCTCGCGGTGGAACGGGCATCGCCCAATCGATCGAGCGGCTGCTTAACGGCGCGTCGACCGCGAGTAAGGGCAAATGAGCGCATCCTCCCTGGTTCAGGCAGCACGCCGGATGGCCAAATCCTTGCAAAAGGAGACCGACTGCGCCCGAATGGGTTCGTTAGGGGACCTCGCCGAAGCCGTCGAAGCCAAAAAGATTGCGTTCCAGGAGTTTACCCTTGCATGTGCAGCGCGTGGCCAGGCCCCGCTGGCAAACGCTGCCGAACGCGCCGAACTTCGCCGCCTGCTGGCTCGCGCGGACGAAAACTCCCTGATCCTTGAAGCCGTTAGTGCCACGCTGCAGGATCTGGCCGGAAAGGTCCGCAACGCCGCTGCCGCCGTCGCGGATCCTGGTACGTATACGATACCAGGACGCACGCCCAAACGGTCCGACCGTCATGTGCTGGCTGCCTGCGTAAACGCAAATGTCTGAGACTCGCGAAACTCTACGATAATTCTCTTGCCCCATTAGCGAATTTTCGCTAAACCCTACGATGTCGCCATGGATTGCCCTCACTGAGGGGTGTGGCACCTGCGTCAGAAAGGCGCTCCCGAAACCACCCTGAATGGGAGCCAACCAATGACTACTTCCGTCCTCACCAATACCGGTGCCATGATCGCCCTCCAGAACCTGGAAGCGGTCAACAACCAGCTTAACACCGCGCAAAACCAGGTTTCCAGCGGCCTGGCGGTCAGTTCCGCTTCCGACGACGCCGCCACCTGGGTCGTCTCGACCACGATGAACGCGAATATTGCGTCCCTCCAGCAGGTCGGTCAGGGCCTGGGCAACGCCGCCTCGATCCTTGGCACCGCGGTGTCGGGCGCGACCGAGATCGCCAGCCTGGTCGCGCAAATCCGCGCCGCAGTCACCTCGACGCAGGACCCGGCGACCGACGTTGCGGCGACTCAGGCTCAGGTGAACCAGTTGGTCGGCCAGATCAACGCCGCGGTGACCAGTTCCAACTTCAACGGGGTGAATATGCTTGATGGCAGCAATGCCACCGGCATCACCTTCCTGGCCTCCACCGCCAACAACTACACCGTGGCCGGCGCGGCCTCGACCACGATTGCGACCGGCAACGGTGCGGATCTCACCATGTCTGCCACAGCCACCGATGCGACCATGAAGGCGCTATACAACCTGGTCGATAGCGGCGGCACGGGCGGCGGGCTGGCCGCGATCACAGGTACGACCATCGCTGCCGCTTTGGCGACGGTCGATACCGCCGACACCACGGTCGAGAACGCGGCCGCGCAATTCGGCGCGGTGCAGTCGAACGTGCAGTCGCAACAGACCTTCGTCAACAGCCTGGTGACCACACTGCAAGCCGGTGTGGGCAACATGGTGGATGCGAACATGACCCAGGAGTCTGCCAAACTCAGCGCGTTGCAGGTTCAGCAACAGCTCGGCACGCAGGCTCTGTCGATCGCCAACCAGGCGCCACAGATTCTGATCAAGCTATTTTCGAACCTGTGATCAACGGCGGGCCGGCCCACAAGGCCGGCCCCACCGCCCCGGCGTAGAATACGTCGAGGGACGCCGACCAACGCGACGAGGAAGAAGGCCCGTCTTATGCAATATCCGATTGCCGACCTGTCATTGGCAGGACCCCTTGGGGCAGGCCCCGCCGGTGTCTATGGCAAGGTCATCCGCGACACCGAGCGGCCGCGCGAATTCGAACTTCGCATCTTCGAACAAATCACCGCTGCGCTGGAGGCAGCCAACCAGTCAGGTACGCATTTCACGGTACGGATCGCCGCCATGCACCGTAACAGGGAATTGTGGCTGACACTGACCGCCGACCTCATGAACGAAGACAACAAGCTACCCAAATCGCTCCGCGCCAGCCTCATCAGTTTGGGCATCTGGGTCACCAATGAGACCCTTCGTGCGATGCAAAACACGACATCGCTCGCGGCTTTGATCGAGGTCAACCGTTCCATCATACGCGGTCTTGCGACGGCGTCGGCCGGAGCCAGCTAAATGCCGCTGAAACTCAAACTTGCCGCGCACGAGCGGCTGATCGTCAACGGCGCAGTCATGGTCAACGGCGGTTGCCGCACCACGCTGGTCATCGGCAATTTCGCACACATCATGCGGGAAAAGGATGTGCTGCAGGAACAGGACGCAAACACCCCGACCAGGCGGCTGTATTTCATTCTGCAGACCATGCTGATGCAGCCGCCGCCGTCGGAAGCGGTGACCGCAAGCTATCGGCTCGCTCACACCCAGCTCACCGCCGCGTATGAACGCCCGGAAAATCTCATGATTCTGACCGAGGTGGAGCAAATGGTCGGCCTCGGCGACTATTACAAAGCCATGATGAAACTGCAGCCGCTGATCGCTTACGAGGCGCAGTTGCTCAACGTACCACCGCAGGAATGGCGTCGCGCGAGCCAGCGCGACCCGGAGACCGCGAGGTCGCCGAGTGGGCCGCAGCCAAATTCGGTGCCCGCCCGGTTCCCCACTTCCGCCCGTGCGCCCAACACGGGTGGAAGTGCGGCCTTCGCGGTCGCAGCCCAGTAGCGCGACCAGAAACGGAAGCGGCACGGATGAGTTTGGCAACGATCAGTCTGGGCGTTCCGCAGGGTGTGGCGGGCTGGAAGATACTGCAGCAGGACACGCCCGCGAGTTTCACCGCGTTCATCAACAACCCGGTGCTGAAACAGCAAATTGCTTATTTCGAGAAGAATATTTCGACGGCCACCACGGCGAAGGCGCTGCTGAACAACTATCAGCTGCAGAACTTTGCCTTGACGGCGTTCGGTCTGTCGTCCGAGCAAAACATGAACGGCCTCATGGAAAAGGTGCTGAACTCATCGCCCAGCGACCCGACGTCGTTCGCCAACAGTCTGGCCGACCCGCGTTTCACCGCAATCGCCAACGCGTTCAATTACGGCGGACCGTCTACCCCTGCGGTGCCGGCGACCGCTTCCACGGCCGAGGTCGCCATCGGCAATCTGGGTCAGGGCAGCAGCTTCTCCAGCTTCTCCGGCACCTTCGCGGGCATTACGCTGAACAATGTCAATCTCAGCGGGGTCACCACCTGGCAAGGTCTGGCCGACACGCTGCAAACGGCGTTCCGTCAGGCGGACGGCAACAGTAGCAATATCTCGGTCACGTTGAACGGGCTCTACCTTAAGTTCAGTGACAGCCAGGGGCGTGGCACGGCGTCCAACATGAGCTTCACGCCGGATTCCGCCAACACCGGTCCGGCGCCGACCGCGAGCGCGCCGTTCGATACCGTAGCGGGTGCCCCGACGCAGCCGGCGACAGGCGGGCCGGCGGTAACCAATCCCGCCTTCGTCCAGCAGGTCGTCCAGCAATATACTGAAGCTCAGTTTCAGGCGGTGGTTGGGAATACTTCAAATACATTGCGGGAGGCGCTGTACGCGCAACAAGAGCTGCCGTCGATTACCAACTGGTATTCGGTCATCGCCAACCGGCCGCTTGCCGACGTGATTCAGACCGTACTTGGCTTGCCACAGAGTTTTGGGGCGCTCAACGTGGATCAGCAGGTGCAGGTGCTGTCTTCGCGCATGAACATTGTCAATTTCCAGAACCCCACGAAGCTGAATGCGATGCTCAATCAGTTCGTCGCGATGAGTCAGGCGGCGCAGACGCAAGGTCCGGCGCAATCGGCCGCCTTGCAATTGCTGAACGGCGTCGGCTCGACCAACGTGATCAATTTGACAGTTCCCAGCACCCCACTGCCGGACAGTCTCGCCAGCAACTCGGCCATCGCGTTGCTGCAGAGCACGGCGAACGGCTGAGGTATCTGCGTCTTGACGTTTCGCCGGTAGAAGAATCCGCCTCGCGCGTCGGTTTTTGCCTGGTGCGACGCGGTGATCTCCCGGGGTCGGGCGTGAGACCGGCAGCGGGAACTCGGCTCGGCCCTGCATTGAGGGTTCTCTCACATTCAACCTGTGACAAAGCTCACATAACCAGGCTCACTGCTGCGATACGCTCGCAACAATCGTAGGGCACCCCCACGATTGGCTCAAAATCGTAGGCTTGGCCGCCGGGGACGGGCACGCATTGTGAACTTCATCGTGGGCGACGCGATAATGACTGGCACCGTTTGTGAAGGGCCGCGCCCGCAAGGTTGAGCGACAATCGGTCGCCTCCGGATGCCGTCGCATGGACACCGTGGGCCGGACCAATACCGGGTCGCGACCCACCATCGAACGTGATGCGGTAGGACCCAGTCTCCAGACTGACGGCGGAGAGCGCGCCTAAGAATTCCATCGGTCCAGGACATCGCACGGTGTCCGGCCGGGTGTCGAACCTGACAGCCTGAAACCATTCAACTTACCTTGAGGACCAGGAGGGGAATATGGCGACTGACACGATGACCGCACACGGTACGAGCAAACTGGCGGAACGCGCGATCGCTTTCGTCAAGAGACGCAAGGAGCATTCTGTCAGGAGACGCACGGCGAACGCGGCGCACAAGAGCAACCCGAATGCGGAGCAACACCGGCTGGCCGGGAAACAGCGCGTGCTGGCGGCGACGGCTGGCGGCGCGCCGAAGATTATTCGAATCCCGATCACCAACGTTTACGATCTCAGCGATTATTCGGCAGCTCTGTCGATCGGCAGCGGGAACGCCGTGGCCAACGTGATCCTCGACACCGGCAGCAGCACGCTCGCGGTGGAACCATCGGCCTATGAAGGAAGCGGCGACACAGACCGGAAGTCAACGGCATACGCGCAATTGGTGCAGTACGGAACTGGCGGCTGGGCAGGTCCCGTGGTCACGACAAATGTTACCATTGGCGGGCCCGGCAACAATGTCACGCTCAACGATTGCTACACCGCAATAACAGAGGTGCAGGAGCCAGGAAATTTCGAGGGCCTCACCGGCATCCTGGGCCTTGCCTATAACGGAATGAATACTGCTTTCGATTTCGGGAATTACTTCACGCAACACCGCAAGCCCGCGACCACCTATCCCTGGCCCTTCGGCGGTGGAAGTTGGAATACCTTCCTGGAGCGCTTTAAGACGCTTCTTGGTTCGAATCCCATCCCGCAGCCGTCGCTGGTGCCGTACTTCGACCAGCTCGAAAGCAGTGGCGTCGTGGCGAACAAATTCGCGTTCTACACCCTGCGCTCCTTTGTGAGTTATCGCGCGGGAACCGATCAGGCGGCCACCGCGGCGGATCCACTCAATAATGGCATCTTCGTACTTGGCGGAGGCGAAGAACAGACCGACCTGTATAATGGTAACTTTGTGATCGTCGATGTATTGCACGATCTATATTACAATACCAACCTCAAATCCGTGCGGGTTGACGGCTGCCCGGCGGTGGCGGCGGCCCCGCTTCAGCCGCAGTACGTGCAGGACGCAATATCGAACTCGATCGTCGACAGTGGCACCAGCGACCTCACGCTCGCGCAGGATGTTTACGATGCGATCCTGGCCGGCCTCAAACAGCGGGATCCCGCCTTCTCCCAAGCGGTTCAGGCATCGCTTGCCGCAGCAGAACAAAACCAGGGCGTTCCGGCTGCATCTCTCAATCTCGCTAACTGGCCAAACATCTACTTTACGCTGGCCGGCGAAAACGGTGAGGACATCGAACTCACCTGCGCGCCGCAGACCTATTGGCAGGTGGACTTCCCGGCGGCGGGCCAGGCGATGTTTCAAATCAGCGGGCCACTCCAGACGACACAAAACCCCGTTCCGAATCAGTCGATCCTCGGCCTGCCACTGTTAAACAACTACTACGCCGTGTTCGACCGATCGGAGGATACGCAGGGCGTCATCCGCTTTGCGCCGATCAAGCCGCCTCCCGGGGTGTAGCGAGCGAGCGGCCGTGACCGCCTGAAACCAGAAGGGCGTCGATCACGCTCGGGCCACTCCGGCCCGAGCGTGATTGCCTCAACATGACGCGATCATTCCGTAGGTTGGGGCGAAAGCGGCATGGTCGGGGCGGTACGCGTCGTGACCGTTCAGAAACATAATGCCGCGCACGGGATTACACCGTGCGGCCGGACGCTGTCGAACGGGGCCCAGTAGCGTCCAACTGAGCGTGGTCATGCGGAACCGTCCAGGACCGGTTCGGACCAAAGGGTGTTGACATAAACTCTATATAGGTAGATTATGCCGTTTGCCTCGCAAACCGAATAGCTCACGGCAGACCCGAGCCTTACTGGCCGCGCTTCTGGAGCGGTCGCAAATCTGGCGCCACGGATATGACCTCTCGAAAGAGACCGGCCTCAAATCCGGCACGCTTTACCCATTGCTCATACGATTGACTGAGCAAGGTTTGTTGGACTCGCGCTGGGAGAGTTCGGACCGTGCCGGCCTGCCACCTCGCCATGTTTATCGCCTGACCAGCGCGGGCGTGGCCTTGGCCCATGAACAGCGCCGGGCCGAAGCCACGCCTGAGGTGGGCGATTGCGTGGAAGCCATTCGATGATCGATCTCGCAAGCTGCTCTCGTCGACTGGCCGCCAGGCTGGTCCGGCATGCGTCGCGCTGCATGCCCCAGACGCGCTCGATCTGGGCTGAGGCGATGCGGAACGAGTTCGCGCACATCAAGGATCGGCCCGATGCCCTGGTCTGGAATGTCGGATGCATCCTTGCGAGCTACAAATGCCGGCTGACCGATTTGTATGCTCGTCATTCGCTGCAAATGTTGCGGGGGACGGCGGCATGCAGTTTGGCCGCCGCCCTCGCCGGCTATGCGATTGAGAGTCAGGCATCTGGCCAGACGCTTCCGCCGCCGGGATTCACCGACGCAGCGTGCGACCTGCCACATATTTCGCCGGACATCCGGCCGCGGCTGCGATGCGGAACGGTCGGCGTACCTCGCGATTACGAGCATCCCGAAGCCGGGAGTTTCCGGCTCGCGGTGGTGGTCATTCGGAGTGAGCACCAGCCCGCAAGCCCCGACCCGGTGGTGTATATCAGCGGCGGTCCAGGTTCTCCGCTGACCATCTATGCCTACTACCAGGCCAGGCATCCTTTGGCGCCGGGGCGGGACGTCATTCTGGTCGATCAAAGGGGCATGGGCCGATCCGACCCGAGCATCTGCCCGGATCACAACAGAGACCTGGTTCCCGCCATGGCAACCTTCGTGATCGAACCGACGGTGGACGCGCAAGCCAGGCGGCGCGCGATTTTCATGGCCTGTCGGGAGGAGGCGATCGCCAAAGGCATTGACCTGAGAGATTTCGGTACCGCGGTCACAGCCCAGGACTTTGACATGGTGAGGCGGGCGCTCGGGGTGAAGCAATGGGACGCGTTTGGCGTGTCATATGGCACAACCGTCGCGATGACGCTGATGGCTCGTTATCCCGATACGATCCGCTCGGCTGTCCTCGACTCTGTCGATCCGCCCGATCCCTTCTTGCCTTTGGAGTCGACTAATTTCGCTGACGATCGCGCAGCGTTCTTCGCGGCGTGTGACAAGAACACCGCCTGTGTCGCCGCGTATCCGCACCTGGGCGAGATGTATCAAGAGACATTGAGGCACCTGGTTCATTCGCCCGCCGCCCTGAACCTCCCACCGGGTCTGCACGATACCTTTCCCGACCCGCGCCTGAGCGCGCCATTGTTCGAGTTCGTCATCGACCAACTTATCTATTATGCGCACTTCTATCCGGGCCTACCGCGTCTCATTGCATGGGTGCATCACGGCGACACAACGCTTTTCGCGCGCGCTTTGGCCGCTCTGCTTACCGAGGCCAGCAATCCGGAAACGGGAACGAATTTCTCCGCAAACGTTGCTGTCCAGTGCCGCGACCGCCCACGCTTTCGCCAGAAACTGCCTGACAACGCCAACGTTCTTGACCGAGCGACGCTTTATGACGTTTGCAGGGACTGGGAGAAACTCGGACCGCCGCCCGTCATTCCGGTCGGGACCAGAGTGCCGACCTTGGTGCTGGCGGGACAATTCGATCCTTTTGCCAGACCGGTCGTCAGCCGCCACGTCGCCGATCTGATCGGCGCTCGTTCTCGATGGGTGGAGTTTTTGTTGGTGGGTCACAGTGTTCGGGCTGCCAGCCCGTGCGCATCCAGGATCGTGGCGGAATTCGTCGATGATCCGACGCGAGCGCTCGACACATCGTGCGCCGACCACCCGCCACCGATCCGGTTCGAACCAATGCACGGGACGCCCTGAATTCTGGCTTGCCAAGCGATACGCGTCGCCAGGCCCAGGGTGCATCATCCTCCGTCGAGGATTTCTCTCAACGCGGCGAACGCCTCCGAGGCCGCACAGCGTTCGTCCACCCCTTGTCGCAGGAAGTCCTCGAACGCGTCGTATTTTCGGATTGCCTCGTCGACCAGTGGATCGGAACCCGCTCGGTAGGCCCCGAGCCGGATCATGTCGGCCATGCCCTCATACGCCGACAGCAGGCGACGCGAGCGCGCCAGCATCTCGTTTTCCTCCGGCGCGTGGCAGCGCGGCAAAGCACGGCTGACCGAGCGCAGCACGTCGACGGCCGGCCAGCGACCGCGTTCGCCGATCTGGCGGTCGAACACCAGATGACCATCCAAGATCCCGCGCACGGCGTCCGACACCGGCTCGTCATGGTCGTCGCCGTCCACCAGCACCGTGAAAATCCCGGTGATGTCCCCTGCGCTCCCGGAGCCGGGCCCGGCCCGCTCCAGCAAGGCCGGAAGTTCTGCGAAAACTGATGGAGTGAAGGACCGGGCCGTTGCCGGTTCTCCTGCCGCGAGCCCAATTTCGCGCTGCGCCTGGGCCAGCCTGGTGACGCTGTCCAGCAGGCATAGCACTTGTTTGCCGGCGTCGCGGAACCATTCGGCAATCGATAATGTGGCGTGCGCGGCCCGGCGTCGCGCCAATGCCGGTTGATCCGAGGTGGCGACGACAACGACCGATCGGCGCAGCCCGGATTCGCCCAGGATCGTGTCGAGGAATTCGCGGACCTCCCGCCCGCGCTCGCCGATCAACCCGACCACGATGACATCCGCGGCGACAAAGCGGGCCAACATGCCCATCATGGTGGATTTGCCGACCCCCGAGGCAGCGAATATCCCCAGCCGCTGGCCCTGGCAGACCGGCACGAACACGTCCAGCACGCGGATGCCGGTTTCCAGCCTGGCGCCCATCAACCGGCGTCCGAATGCGTCCGGTGCGACCCCGCGCAGTTTCATCGCCCGCTTGCCTTGCGGCAGTGGCCCCTTAAAATCGAGCGGTTGTCCCGACCCATCCACCACGCGACCCAACCAGCCAGCGCACGGATAAAGGTCCGAGGACTCCGTGAGTACCACGCGCGCGCCCGATGTCAGTCCCTCGGCGCGGCCTTCGACCATGACGGTCACGGTATCTCCGGCGAATGCCACGACCTCGCCGGGCACTGGTCCGTGCGCCGTGTCGACCCGGACACGGTCGCCGATTGCGGCAGCCCGCCCGAAGCCGCTTACGATCAAAGATGCGCCACGCACGGATTCCAGCTGACCCCAACGGATCGTCCTTGGCAGGCGGGCAATTTGCGCGGTTGCATCGGCCAGGGAGCAGGGACGTGGCAGCAGGTCGCTGTTGAGCATCGGGGTGCCTTGCGAAATTTCGCCATTGTAGGCCGACGCGTGGCGGCGAAGCAAGCTTGCGAAAAATCGGCTGAACTCCGCGAAACTGTATGAATTCAGCAATAATCTGACCGCTAGGAACCGGGCTCGAAAAACCTTCGCAAGAACTGCGACCGGAATGCTTTCTGGAATCGATCTGTTTCAGGTTGCCGGCGACCGTATGCGCTACCTCACGGAGCGCCAGACGTTGATCGCCCGCAACATCGCCAATGCCGACACCCCGGGCTACAAAGCCCAGGATTTGGCGCCGTTTGTGCCGGTCACACCGGCAAGCGGGCCCGCCTCGGCGGGTGTTTCGCCGGTGGTGCTGGTGCAAACCAACCCGGCGCACCTGCAACTGGAGCCGGACGCCATGGACAGCCAGCAACCGACTGACACCGCCGCCGATTATGGTGGCGAAAAGCCAAGCGGCAACACCGTTTCCGTCGAGGAACAGATGATCAAGTCTGCCGACGTTTCCAACGCGTTCGCCATGGCGACCGCGGTCTATGCGAAAAGCATCAGCATCATGAAGACAGCCGTGGATTACGGACGATGAATGTCGTCCCGCCGATCGAGGGCACCGGACCGCTGTCGCGGGCCATGGCCAGCGCTGCCTCCGGCATGCGGGCAGAAGCTCTGCGTGCACGGCTGGTGGCGGAAAACCTCGCCAATGCCAATTCAACCGCTACCGGGCCCGACGGACAGCCCTATCAGCGTAAGCTGATGACGTTCCAGCAGGCGGTCGATCAGGCCACCGGCGCCGTCATTGTCAAGCCTGGGCGTACCGTCGAGGATACCACGCCGTTCCGCACCATCTATGATCCATCGCATCCGGCCGCCGATGCGAACGGCTACGTCAAGCTGCCGAACGTCTCTGAAATGGTCGAAGAGGGCGACGGGCGGGAGGCCGAGCGGTCATACGAGGCGAACCTCGCAACGCTGAACCAGGCCCGCAGCATGTTCTCGAAAACCCTGGATATTCTGAAGAGCTGACGTCGCATGATTCCCATCGCGCCCATCTCGTCCGCAGCACAGATCGCTTCGGCTTACGGCAACTCGGCCACCAAACCGGCCGGCGGGGCCGACTTCGGCACGATGGTTACCGAGGCGGCGCAATCGGCTTTGCAGACGGTGCAGAACTCGGAGCAGGTCGCCGCCGCCGGCGTCAGCGGCACGGCGGACGTGCAACAGGTCGTGCAGGCGTTGAGCGATGCCGAACTCACCATGCAAACCGTGGTGGCGGTGCGCGACAAAGTGTTGGGCGCCTACAACGACATCATGAAGATGACGATCTGATGAGGCACCGGACCATTTCGTCATGGGCCGGTCGAACCCGGTGCGCGTCAACATGACCGGCCTCGGGGTCGTGACACGGCACTCCCCACGTCATGGCCGGGATCGACCCGGCCATCTCTACCGGCATGTTGCCGCGATAGATGGCCGGGTCGATCCCCGGAACAAGTCGGGGGACGGCCATGACGCGAGAGCACGGGTGCTGCGACGTTCGCATCGCCGTTTCCCTGCACACGGTAATCGTGGCGGTCTGCAGCCATGAACGAAGGTGACGTCCTCGAACTCGTCCGGTCCGGGATGTACACGGCGCTGATCGTGGCGGGACCGGCGCTTGCGGGCGCGCTGCTTACCGGCGTGGCGATCAGCATCCTGCAGGCTCTGACCCAGGTGCAAGAGATGACGCTCGCGAACATCCCGAAGATCTTCATGACATTGCTGCTGGTCATGCTGTTCTTGCCGCTCTCGTTCGCAGCGATGCGATCGTACATGGACCAGATCATGCAGATGGTGGTTCGCATATGAGCGATGCGCGGACAGTGACGCGCCCACCGCTGGCCACCGTGGCACTGTCCTCGACGTTCACTTTCAACGCTCGCTGGCTTGGGTGGTTACGGCAGACGCTCGGCCATCAGGATCTGCTGTTCGCCGCGGGCATCGTGGCGCTGATTGCGGTGCTGGTACTGCCGATGCCGACCTGGCTGGTCGACATTGGGTTGGCCACGTCGATCACCCTGTCGGTGTTGATCCTGATGGTGGCGATCTGGATCGAGAAACCGCTGGATTTTTCTGCCTTTCCGACCGTGCTGCTGGTCGCCACGTTGCTTCGGCTGGCGTTGAACCTCGCCACGGTCCGGCTGATTCTTTCGGATGGTCACAAAGGTCTGGGCGCTGCCGGCTCGGTCATTCACGGGTTCGCATCATTCGTGGTCGGTGGCGACTTCGTCATCGGCGTGGTGGTGTTCGCCATCCTGGTGATCATCAACTTCATGGTGGTGACCAAAGGCGCCGGCCGCATCGCCGAAGTGGCGGCGCGGTTCTCGCTCGACGCCATGCCCGGCAAGCAGATGGCAATCGACGCCGACCTGTCCGCCGGCATGATCACCGACGAGCAGGCCCGCGGTCGCCGGCGGGAACTCGAGGAGGAAAGTTCATTCTTCGGCGCCATGGACGGCGCGTCGAAATTCGTCCGCGGCGATGCCGTCGCGGCCATCATCGTCACGCTGGTCAATGCGATCGGCGGCATCGTCATGGGGACGCTGCGGCATGGCCTGGATGTCAGCCACGCCGCCACGCTGTACACCACGCTCACGATCGGCGACGGCATCGTCAGTCAGATCCCGGCTCTGATTGTCAGCCTGGGCGCCGGCATGCTGGTGTCCAAAGGCTCCGTGCGAGGCTCGACCCATCGTACCTTCGTCGGCCAGCTCGGCGGTCATTCGAAGCCGCTGTTCCTGGCATCGGGGTTGGCAGCGCTGTTCGCGGTGCTGCCCGGCATGCCATTTGCGCCCTTTGCGGTGCTCTCGCTGGCCGGCGGCGGCGGGGCCATATTGGTGCGCCGCGTCGAGCAACGGCGAGCCGTGGCGGCTGCCGTCGCCGCTCGCTCGGAGGAGCACGTCGGCGGACCCAAGGATGAACCGCTCCCCGAACTGATGAAAGTCGACGAAATCCGCATTGAACTCGGCATGGGACTGGTGCCGCTGACCAACGCTGCCGACGGCGGGCTGACCGACAAAATCCGCAAACTGCGCCGTGCGATCGCGCTGGATTATGGTTTCGTGTTGCCATCGGTGCGCATCCGCGACAACGTCGACCTCGCGGTCGGCGAATATGCATTGCAGGTGTCGGGCGTGGAAATCGCCCGCGAAACAATGATGATGGGCCGCCTGCTGGCGTTTTCCTCTGGCGGCCAGCCATTGCAAATCGACGGGGTTGACGCAATCGAGCCTTCGTTCCGCATTCCCGCGCGCTGGATCGAGCCGCGGCAACGCGCCGACGCGGTGCGCGAAGGCCTTACGGTTGTCGATGTCGAGACCGTGCTGACCACGCATCTTTCCGAGACTGTTAAGGCTCACATGAGCCAGCTGATGTCCTATGGCGCGACACAGAAGCTGCTGGACGGACTGGGCAGCGACAATCAGAAACTGGTGCAGGACCTCGTGCCGGCGGTGCTGCCGCTGACCACGGTGCAGAAGGTGCTCTCCAATCTGCTGGCCGAGCGCGTTTCCATTCGCCATCTGGCACTGATTTTGGAGGCGATGCACGAGGCCGCCGGTTTCACCCGCAATGTCCGGCTGATCAGCGAGCATGTGCGCGGCCGCCTCGCGTTGCAAATCTGCCGCTCTCTGCAAGGCGCCGATGGCCTCGTTGCGGTGGTTCCGCTGTCGCCGGAGTGGGATCGCGAGATCAATCAGGCCATTGTCACGGATGGCGATCAACGCAGTTTCGCTCTGGCCCCGTCGCGTACGCAGGAATTCGTGCAGGCGGTGCGCGTGCGGTTGGCGGCTGCCTCGGCCCAAGGAGCGTGGCCGGCGATCCTGACCAGCGTCGAAGCACGGCCGTTCGTGCGCGGCCTGGTCGAGCGGATCAATGCGACCGTCGCCGTGATCTCGCACAACGAGGTGCATCCGCGCTGCAAGCTGCGCATGCTGGAGCCGATCTGAGTGTCCGCGCGCGCTGCATGATCGCGATTGATCTTTCCGGCTGGCTCACCTTGGAGGTCTACTGCACCTTGCTGGTGTTCAGCCGCATCAGTGCGGCGTTTCTGTTGTTGCCAGGTTTCGGTGAGGTGGCGGTGCCAGCCCGGATGCGCGTCCTGGCGGGCCTTGCGATCGCCGTCGCGGTTGCCGGCGCGGTGCCCGGCCTGCCGGTCAGTGTGCCGGATGCGTGGGGCACCCTGTTCGCTGTCGCCGGCGAAGCGTTCAGCGGCGCTCTGTTGGGCACGCTGGCCCGCACGATCGTCTCGGGCATCCTGATTGCTGGTCAGGTCATCGGCCAGAACATCGGGATTGGCAACGTTTTCGCCCAGGGTGTGGCAATCGATCAGGCAGCGAGCCTGGGGGCTATGCTGTATGCCGGCATGATTGCGATCATGTTCGCCTCGGGTGGTCATCACGTCATTTTACGGGCTTTGGTCGAGAGTTACTCGGTGCTGCCGCCGGCCGGTTTCCCGAATGTCGCCGCCAGTACCCGCGCCGTGGTGGAGGCCGGTTTGCGCTGTTTTCGCGCCGGCGCGCAGCTCGCATTCCCATTCCTGCTGCTGGCCTTTGTGTTCAACGTCACGCTCGCCGTGGTGAACAAAGCGCTCCCGGCCATGCCGGTGTTCATGATCGCCGCCCCTGCCCTGGTCGTGACCGGATTGTATTTGCTTGTCGCGGCGGTCCCTGGAATTCTCGAGGTTGGCCTGAGCGGATGGTACGACCTGCCGTCGTTGTTGCGCTGAGCCGGGGTCATGGCAGAGGCGGGCAGTGGCGAGCGCTCATTTGAAGCCACCGAACGGCGGCTGGATCAGGCGCGTGAGCGAGGTGAGGTGCCGGTTGCCCGTGAAGCCCCGATCGCCACGCTCTACATCGCGGCATTGTTGGCGCTGCTGCTTCTGGGCGGTCCGATCGCGCAGCGCATCGGTGAGATCATACTGCCGATGTTCGACCAGCCACACATGGTGCTGGATTTCACAGTCGATGGATGGCGCGACATCGGGCGCGCTGTGGCGACGGCGTTGGCGCTGGCCATTGTGCCGTTCTTCGCTCTGACCGTGGCGGGAACCTTGCTGCCGTATGTTTTGCAAAACGCGATCACTTTGGCGCCTGACCGGATTATGCCGAAACTGTCCCACCTGTCGCCATCGCGCGGGTTTCGACGAATCTTCGGCGGACGGGCTTTGTTTGAATTTGCCAAGAGCCTCGCGAAGATGGCGGTGGTCGCGGGAGCGGCCTTCGTCGTGGCACGGCCGATTTACGAACATTCCGTGGGCTATGTGTCGACCGATCTTGGGTTACTGCCGCACATGTTGCTGCATTCGGTGTTCATGATCGTGCTGGCCGCGGCCTTGGTCTCGGTGGCGATCGCCGGCGTCGATACACCGTATCAGCATTGGGCACACCGCCGCCGGATGCGCATGACCTTGCAGGAGATGCGGGAAGAACTGCGCGAAGCCGAAGGCGATCCGCAGGTGCGGGCGCGCCGCCGGATGTTGCGGCGCAAGCGGGCGCGCAGCCGGATGATGCATGATGTTCCCAAGGCGACGGTGATCGTGACGAACCCGACTCACGTCGCGGTCGCCTTACGCTATCGGCGCGGGGAGGATGCGGCCCCTGTCGTGGTTGCCAAGGGCGTGGAACTGATCGCGCTGCGGATCCGACAGGTGGCGCGGCAACACGGGATCGCCATCGTGGAGGACCCGCCACTGGCCCGCGTGCTGAACAGCGCGGTCGAAGTTGGCGAGACGATTCCGCACGAGCACTTCGAGACCGTGGCAAAGATCATCGGCATGATCTGGGCCAGGCGGACGTCGAGAGTGGTGAGGTAGTACTCGTTGCGTTTTGGGTCGGGTCTGCCATCGGTGGGCTGGGGCGCTGGTGGTTTGCCTGGTTACGCGGTGAGCACTGGCCTCAGGAACGGTATGTCTGGCCAAAAGTTCTTCACCGCAATGGCCATTACCAGATCACGCCATGAGGCGGTTGCGATCCTCGCGACCACAGTCACTACACCTTCGACATGGCCCCGTAAGGCCGCCAAGGTTCCCGGCGGTAGCACGCTCCGCCGTCCTGCTTTGAGGCAGGTTCAATGGAGTGTTGCTCATGTTACGATTCCGTCGACGTCGACCCATCCGGCAAACGAGGGCCGTTACCGTGCGTGGACGATATTCGGGCCGGCAGAAGCCAGCCTGCTGTCCCTGACCGCACCCGCGGCATTCGTCGCGGCAACCGGCGGACCCTCACTTCCGCAGCGGGGCATGCCGTTTCGACAGTTCCTCGGTGATCGCCACCGCCATCGTCGGGTCCATCGCTGCCAGAGCGGGCCCGGCCGAGTGGATATCCAGCTTCTCCAAAATCGCCGCCGCCTTCGGCGCATCAAGCCGTCCGAGCAGCGCCGCCGCCTGGGCCGGCTTCATGTTCGAATACAGTCCGACCAGGACCGCGATATCCTCATCAGAGGCAGCGCTCTCCTGTGCCACCACTTTCTCCAGTGCGGCCCGCATCTGCCCAAGCTCGGCCAGCTGCGCACGCGCCAGCCGTTCCGCCGCAGCGATCTGGGTAGCCCATGTCTGCAGGTCGTGCTCGCGCTTGTCCAGCGCAGCGGACCGTCGGTTGAGTTCCTCGAGCAACTTGCCGTCGGCGGGCTGTAATGACAGCGCCGGCGCGGAGGCCGGCATGACTGCCTTGTTGACCGGCGCCGAGGCTGGTTGCTCGGTCGCCGTTGGATTGGGCAGCGAGGCGACCTGTTGCGGTGCGGGCTGCGCCAGTGCCTGCCAGCGGGCAAACAGGCCTGCTGCCTGCCAGGGCGCCAGGGCGAGCAGGCCTACCGCCACGACCGGCAACACCACCGATCGGCTCAACAAGGACCCGCGCGCGGCCGGGGGCGTAGAGGTTTGCACCATGGCTCGGGTTCCGCCAGAGGATCAAGATAGGATCAGGAAACCAGTTCGCTGACCAACCGACGCCGCGGCTCAGCCCGTAGGTCGTTGGACCGGCCTGAATCGGGGCTAGCCGCCAGTTCGGCCGGATCGGGCGGGGTGATTTTCGGCAACCCGGCGCGCTCGGCAAACCCCTTCGGCTCTACGAACTCGCGCGGGATTGGGACAGGGCGCACGTCCTCCATCCGCCTGTGCTGGCGTAGCAGGCGATCAAGATTGACCGACGCCTCCTCCGCCGACCGGTTGACCGAGGCTAGCTCCGCTGCCACCCGCCGCGCCGCGGCCAGACGGGCTTCTACCGCGCCGAGGTCGGTCTGTAACCGCTGTGCAAACCCGTTGACCACCTCGGACATCCGCCCGACCGAGGCATCCAGCGAAGGCAGCACGGTCCCGGCCTCCGCCAACGCGCCACGCAACCGGGTCAGCCGCCGGTGCAGCACGATGGTGTGACAGGCCACGATGATCATCAGCAGCAGGCCGGCAAGGTTGAGGATCGCTTCGAGCATGGTTCGGTTCTCCGAGAGTCGGTTCGTGATGGATCAAACTCAAAGGGTTCAGGTTTGCGCCGGCCAGTCCTCGGCCAGACGGCGTTCTTCGACATGCAAAGCGATGCGGCCGTCGTGCTCCGCCATGCGGGCACGCAACACCAGCAGGTCGTCGCAGAACACATCGATCGGCTCGTCATGACGGCGGTTCAGCAACACGGTCGAACCAATCCGCCAACGCAGCACTTCGGTGGCGGAAACCCGGCGGCGCTCGATGACCGCACGCAGCGCCACATCGGTCTGCGGCAGTTCCGCCTCCAGATGGCTGCGCCAGGCAGCATCGCGATCTCGCCCCGAACCGGCCGGATCGCGGGAGAGTTGCGGCCGGATCGGCTCGATGGCGGCGTATGGCAACAGGAATGTGATCGAACCGTCCCGGCCTTCGATGATTATCGAAATGCGCCAGACGAGGCAGGGGGCAGGTGGGTTGGCGATCGCCGCCTCGGCAGCGTCGGTAGCCACGAAATCCAGCGCGACATCGAGTTCGGCCGCCGGCGCGAAGGCGCAGGTGAGGTTGCCGGCGATCTGGTCGCGGGCGAGCCGCTCCACGACCGCCCGCTCGATCGCGGTATAGCTCCGCCGCGGTTGCGCTGCCGTCGCGTCGCCCTGACCGCCGAGAAGCAGGGCGATGGCGATGTCGGCCAGATCGCTGTCGATGACGGCGAGGCAATTGCCCCCCCAGTCGCCGATCCGCATGACCGCGGTGAGGGCAGCCGGCGGCACGGTCTCCATGAACTCAGCAAAGCGGGTCGGGCGCGGCTGCTCAGTCCGGGCGTCGGCACTGCCACGGCTGATTATGCGAAAACTTATCGCGAAGGATCCGGCCAACCGGTCGACGATCCCGGCCAACATTGGCAGACGGGGCTGATTGACGGAGCCGTCGCCAACCAAAGCCCGCAGCCCACGCCGGACAGGCACGCCAGAAGCAGCGCCTGCACCAGATGGCGAGACACTGGCGGGCGGGACAAAATCGGTTGCTGGTGGTGATACTGCATCGCTCATCTCGTTATGCCATGACCAGGCTGGTGATCAGCACGTCCTTGAGCACGCCCGGCCCCACGACGAGTTCAAGGCGCCGGTACAAATCGGCACGCAGACGATCCAGGCCCAGACCGCCGTCGACTTCGCCGTCCTGCAGGGTGCGCAGATAGGTGAGCAGCGCGTCATAAACGCGTGGCGACAGCGCATCGGTGGCTTGTTGTTCCGACGCGCCCGGGGCCAATTCGACCGATAATTTGATGCGCATCTGCCGCGGGTGACCGCCATTCGGCAAAGTCAGCGCCATTTCCGGTAGATCGATGAATACCGGCCGGCTGCTAACGGCGGCGGCGACCTGGTCGTGGTGCCCGATCATCGCGTGCACCTTGTCGGCCACCCCGGGCACGAGCTGCCACGCTGCGCCGGCCCCGCCTCCCAGCACGACAACCACACCGAGCAGCAGAAACATTTTCTTGCCGCGCCGCTTGCGCGGCGCAGGGGATTGCTGGGCTTCGCCGCTTTGCGGCTTACTCTCGCTCATCCGCGGGGCCTTTCTGTGCCTCGGTCTTCTGGCGGCCGTTAGTTTTGCGAAAATTCGTGGTCACGCATTTTTCGCAAGACAACCGCCGCCGACCCGGTTTATAAGCAGCCTTGCGAAATAACACCAGAAAAAAGTTCTGCGAAATTTCGTGTCTGAGGGGGAGCCGAGACTCCTCCGCGGGTTGGGGTCCGCCAGAGATGGCGCGGCAGCAAAAGGCGGCTGATGAAGCAACTGACCAGCCTAAAGGCCACTCTGGCGGGACTGGAGCCTGCGAAACTCGCCAGTCTGGCGGTTGCCGCTTTGGCTGTCCTGGCGCTGGTTGGCTGGATCGCCACGCATTCGGCCGAGCCGATGGGGTTGCTGTATTCCGGCCTCGACCCCGCCGAAGCCGGCCGCATCGGCCAGCGTCTCGACGAAATGAAAGTGCCGTATGAAAACCGCGGCGACGGCACGACCATTATGGTGCCTGCCTCGCAGGTCGGGCGGGTGCGGATGGATCTCGCCGCTGCCGGGATGCCGCGGCAGGGCGGCTCCGGCTACGAATTGCTCGACACCCAGTCACCGATGAGCATGACGTCGTTCATGCAACGCGTGCAGCGCCTGCGCGCGCTGGAGGGCGAGCTGGCCCGCACCATCACGACCCTGGATGGAGTAAAAGCGGCACGCGTCCATATTGTTATGCCGGAACGCGAGAGCTTCGCCCGGGACACGCCAAAGCCGACCGCCTCCGTCGCTGTGAGCATGTTTGGGCCGACCCGGCTGCCACCGCGCCAGGCCATGGCAATAAGGTTGTTGGTCGCCGGCGCTGTCCCTGGGCTGAAGCAGGACGACGTTTCGGTACTCGATCCCTCCGGCGTCGTACTGGCCGCCGACGATGGCGACGCGATGGCGTCCAGCCGGTTGGAAGACATGAAGGCCAGCCGCGAGCAGGCGCTGGAACGCACGGTTTCCAGCCTGCTCGAACCCCTGGTTGGCGCCGGTCATGTGAAGACTGCAGTTTCGCTGGAAATCGACGCCTCTCGGGAAGTGTCGCGCGAGGAGAAATTCGACCCGAACTCTCAGGTCGAGCGCTCGAAGCATACGCAGAACGACAAGGAAGCGACCGAGGAGGCGCGTAACGACCAGCCGGTCTCGGTCGGTCAGAACGTCCCGAGCCAGACGGCGGCAGCGGCCACCGACGATACGCCAGCCAAGAACGCCACGTCGAACGTACACGCCGGCGAGACGGTGAATTACGAGCTCAATTCGGTCCGCAGCGAGACTGTGCGTGAGCCCGGCGAACTCAAACGACTGGCTGTCGCGGTCGTGGTCGACGGCACGACCGACAGCAGTGGGACGTTCCATCCGCGACCGCAAGAACAGCTCGACCGGATCGCCGAGTTGGTGCGTTCGGCTGTCGGGTTTGATGCGAAACGCGGCGACAAGGTGACAGTAGAGACGATGCGCTTCATCCCGCCGTCAGCGGCCTTCGACGAGGCGGCGGAAACCACTTCCGGTGGAATGCAATCCTTGCTGCTGCCGGTTGCTGGTGTGATCGTCGTCTTGCTGGTGGCCGGCGTTGCAGTGTTCATCATGCGCCGGCGCCGCGGGCCGGTGGTCGACCGCGTCAACGCGGTGATCGATGTTGTGGCGCAGGCCGGCCAGGACGCCATCGCCAGTCTGGCCGCACCGGAACCGCTGCTGCTCACCAACGACGAAAACCGTGCTGCGGCAACCCTCAACAACATCTTCGACACCAATCCGGAGGAAGCCGTGGCGCTGCTACGCGCCTGGATCGCCGAAGGCACGCCGTCATGAGCCGCCGCTTCCACCCGCCGCCGCTGGCAGGTTTCTACGCATGCCCTGAGGTCGATCACGCCCAGACGCTGGCCGAGACTCGGGAACAGGGGTACGCTGAAGGTCACAGCGCCGGCCGGAAGCAAGGCTACGAGGCTGGCTTCATTGAAGGCGCTGCGGAAGCCAGGGCTGCACTACAGCCCGAGCTGGACGTGTTGCGGGAAAGCTCAGGCAACCGCGAACGGCGGGTCGGCGTGGCCGATGCGCTGCGCCGTGTGCTGGCCGCCCGCGACGCCGACCTCGCGACCGTGGAGCGCGCGTCGCGAGAACTCGCCGCGACGGCGCTCCAGGCCTTGTTCCCGACCCTATTGGCGGCTGCCGCCGGCCCGGAAATCACTGCGCTGCTCGCTGACGTGCTGGCCGAACGCGCGCCGGAAACGCTGATCCTGCGGGCGCATCCCGACACTTTGGCGACGATTGCGGTTGAGACCGCCGCGGAACGGGAAGCCGGCCGACTGACACCGGAAGCGGTGCCCGACACGCCGTTCGGCGTGGCGGAAGCCGCGTGGAATGGCGGCGGCATCACGTTCGACCCTGCTGCGCTGCTCGCGCGCATCACCTTGGTGCTGGCGGCAGCCAACCTGACCACACCGGATCGCATACTCGAAACCCGCATCCCTGAAGCCGCCATCCCTGAAGTCCCCATCCCTGAAATTCAGGAGTTGAATTCGATCTCATGAGTGAAACCCGTAGCCCGATCGCCGAAGACCGCCTGGCCTCGGTCATGGACATCCCGGTCACGTTGAGCGTTGTCCTCGGCGCCCAGTCGATTTCGCTGGGGAAGTTGTATGGGCTGGGCCGCGGCTCGGTCATCGTGTTCGATAAACAGGTCGGCGAACCGGTCGACATCCTTGTCAACGACCGGCTGGTGGCGCGGGGCGAGGTGCAATTGACCGACGACGGCCGACTCGCGGTGGCGATGACCGAGATCGCCGGCTCGGGCCTGACCTGATGGTTTCCCTGACGCCAGCCAGGAGCACCGAGGCACCCTGCGCTTTTGCCGGGCGATGGGCCACGCGTGGAATTTGGCTGGTAGCCGGCCTTGCTGCACTGCTTGTGTTGCTGCCCATGTCGGTTGCGCTGGCGCAGAGCGTGTCGATCAATCTGGGCCCCGGCAATCTGGGCCCCGGCAATCTGGGCCCCGGCAATCTGGGTTCGGGCAATCTGGGTTCGGGTGCCGGCGATGTGGGCGGCCACAGCATGGCCTCCAACGTCATCAGCATCCTGGCGCTCACTTCGGTGCTGGCGCTGGCGCCGGGCATCCTGGTGATGGGCACGTCGTTCACCCGCCTCGTCGTGGTGCTGTCGATGCTGCGCACCGCATTGGGCCTGCAATCGTCGCCGCCCAATACCGTGATCGTGAGTCTGGCACTGTTCCTGACCGCCTTCATCATGGGGCCGACATTTGAAACGGCATACCGCGACGGGTTGCAGCCGCTGATGCAAGGCAGCATCACCGAGGAACAAGGGCTGGACCGCACCGTCAAACCGTTCCGCAGCTTCATGGAAGCCAATGTCAGCGATAAGGATCTGGCGCTGTTCGTCGACCTGTCCGGCTGGAAACCGCTGGCCTCTCCCGGGAACGACACCGCAACTACCACGCCGGACCCCGGCGCCAGCCTGAGTGCCAGCGGCGTACGCGATCAGTTGCCGTTGCGCGTGCTGTGCTCGTCGTTTCTGGTCAGTGAGTTGTCGAAAGCTTTTCAAATCGGCTTCCTGCTGTTCCTGCCGTTCCTGGTCATCGATATCGCGGTGTCGGCCATTCTGATGGGCATGGGCATGATGATGCTGCCGCCGATCGTGGTCAGCCTGCCCATCAAACTGGTGTTCTTCGTTCTGGTCTCCGGTTGGGAGCTGGTGGCCGGATCCCTGGTGCGGAGTTTTGTCACGTGAGCGCAACCCAGACCCAGCAACCGGCGGCAACCGCGCCGGCACTTCGTGCCTCGCCGGGTACCGATCTGGTCAAACGGTCGGAGGCTTTGGACAAAGCCGCGATCATTCTGATGACGATGGATCAGGCCCGCGTGCAACAGATCTTCTCTCGGCTCGACGATGAGGAGATCCGCCGGGTCAGCCGGGCCATGACGACGTTGGGCCGCACCGACGGCGAGCTGGTGGCCCAAACCGTGACCGAGTTCCAGTCAGCGCTGGGACGCGCGGGCAGTCTGGTTGGCTCCGCCCACAATACGGAACGTATGCTGCGCCAGGTGTTGCCGCCACAAAAGGCGGCCGAGATCATCCAGGACATCTCCGGCGGACGCGGCAGCATGGTGTGGGAGAAACTGACGCAAACCACCCCCGAGGTGCTGGCTGGCTATCTCGGCAATGAATCGCCGCAGACGGCTGCCGTGGTGCTGGCGAAATTGCCGGCGCATTATGCCGCGCGGGTGCTCGCCTTGCTGCCGGACGCCGCCGAGGTTGCGCTCCGCATCGTGCGCACCAAAGCCGTGCAAAACACCGTGTTGACGGACATCGAGGAAACCCTGCGGCGCGAATTCGTTGGCGACGGCGATGCACCGCGGGACAAGGACAGCTCCAGGACGTTGGCCGAACTGCTCAATCACTCCGACAAGGCGATCGTGCAGCAGGTGATGACCGCTATAACCGAGCGGGATGCCGAGGCAGCGGTGAAGGTCAGGCGCCTGATGTTTGGCTTCGAGGACCTGGTGCGGGTCGATCCCGCCACATTCGGCGCGCTGATTGCCGAGTGTCCGGCGGAAAAACTGCCGATTGCACTGGCCACTGCCGAGGCGCCGCTGCGCGATTTGTTTTTGTCCCGGATGTCGGAGCGCGCCGCCAACATGC
>JBEKQQ010000064.1:0-32332 GCA_049519555.1 Acetobacteraceae bacterium | reverse complement strand
AGAGTCCGCCCTCTTTTTTGTGATCGGACTGCCGGCCGGGATCGATAAGCGCCACGGCAAAAGTCGGCCGTAGATGCCCGGGCTACAGCGGCACCCGCACGATATGGCCGTCACCAAGATCAATGGTTTCGCCCGGGCCCGCGGTTTGGGCGAGTGTCGCGCCTGCCGGGATTTGATCGACTCTCCGCAAAATCAGTCGACCTTGCTGATAACACTCCATCGTAGGGAAGCTGGGCGTCCGACGGTCCGGATCGATCGAAGCACCCAGTAATCGTTCGCGGACGAACCTTCCGAAACGGAAGATGGCAAGCGGACCGCCATAGTCGTGCCAATCCAACCACTTTTCGTGTAGAATCGCGGTATTCAGTGAAATCACGCCATCGATCCCGAACTCACGGTTTTTACAGTCCTGGTCGATCGACCACCGCGGGCTCACCATCGAGTGACTGAACGCGTTTCGGATCAATCGGCTGATCTGATAGGCGCTGACAACGTCGGCGTTATCGTGCGTTTTCGGATGTTTGAATGTTCCAACAATCGCATCGCGGATGGCACCAGCCAAAACACAGGTCGCCGTCATTTCCAGTTGGCATGAAGCCAAATCGGCCTGGTCCTGACGCAAACCGAATTCCGCGTAGCCAACGCGGTGCCGGCCAAACGTCCATTCGACGGGAACATCCAACGTCTGAACGCGATTCGTCACTGCGAGATTGACGGTGCATGCCAGCCGAAATTGGTGCTCGGCCAGCCTGAGCCGTCCAATGTGCTGCTCTTGATCATCGGCCTCGACGACTTGTTCGATCTCTGGGGCCATGGCGTCCTACTCGATCGGCGCGACATGGGCCGTCAGCGTTACCCCAAGCGCGCGCGCAACTCCCAGCAATGTGGTCAGGCGCGGATCGCCATTTTCGCTGAGAGCCTTGTACAGAGCTTCGCGTGTCACCCCGGCCTCTCTCGCGACCTCCGTCATGCCGCGCGCCCGCGCGATTACCCCGAGCGCCCGCGCCACGTATCCGGCATCGCCGCTCGCCAAAGCGTCATTCAGAAGCTCCGCCTGTGACTTCGCTGACGTCAGGTAATGCGCCGCGTCAAATGGCTCGGTCTTGACCATCACTCAACCTCCAGTTCAGCAGCCAGCGCTTGTGCCTGCGCGATGTCCCGCTTCTGCGTTCGTTTCGAGCCGCCGCATAGCAGGATGATCAGAATTGGCCCGCGCTGAACGAAATACACTCGGTATCCCGGCCCATAGTCGATCCGCAACTCCGAGACGCCACCGCCAACTGGCTTCACATCACCGAACAGTCCAGCTTGCAACCGAACGATGCGTTGCGCGATGCGCTCGACCGCCCTTCGATCCACCAGGCCGTCGAGCCACTCCCGAAATATCGTCGTCTGGCGAACGTCGATCACGTGTTAACTATAGATCACAGATCTCCAACTTGGAAGACCGCGTTGGCGGTTCGACCGAGGTCGAGGTGAAGCAGCGCAAGGACCGGGTGGACGACAGCCTGCACGCGACCCGTGCGGCGGTTGAGGAAGGGATCGTTCCGGGCGGCGGTGTCGCTCTGGCGCGCGCCTCGCTGATCCTGTCCAAGCTGAAGGCCGACAACGACGACCAACGCTTCGGGATCGAGATCGTCCGCAAGCAGACCGGTGAGTTCAAGGATCTGGTGAAGGCCGGCATCATCGACCCGACCAAGGTGGTCCGGACGGCACTGCAGGATGCGGCTTCGGTCGCCGGTCTGCTGGTGACGACGGAAGCGATGATCGCCGAGAAGCCGGAGAAGAAGTCGGCTGGCGGCGGCATGCCCCCGGGCGGCGGCGGCATGGGCGGCATGGGCGATATGGACTTCTGATCGCTCGTTGCCTGGTTATGGAAAGGAGCGGGTCGCAAGGCCCGCTCTTTTTTTATCAGATAACGGTTAAAATATCGCAAATTTTCCGTCAATTAGACGAATTTGTTGCCTGTCCGAGCAGATCTGATTCGCATTTGGTTTGCCCGGGCCGCTGATCGGAAGGGTTTCGCACGGGGTGGGACGCGCTTGTCAAACGTCACGCAGGTATCGTTGACACAACCGTCGCTTTCTGCGCCAACTAAGAGTTGCAATCGTACTTTGGCTTGCCTTGCCGCGCTTCCCGCCTCTCGCAATCCGTCTGTCGGGCGCCATCAAGATGTCCAAATGGCCCGGTTGTTCAAAGACCGCGCATGGCGCGCGGTTGCGCAACGGAGAGAGAGTTATGGCTAGCGGCACGGTCAAGTGGTTCAACGCCACAAAAGGATTCGGATTCATCATGCCTTCTGACGGAGGCAGGGATGTATTCGTGCACATCACGGCGGTGCAGGCCGCCGGATTGAGAGGCCTGAACGAAGGTCAGGCGCTTTCATATGAGGTAACGACGGAGCGCGGTAAAACCGCGGCCACGAACCTCAAGCTCTCGTAACGAACGATGAGGGGAGAGACCACCCATGGCCCAGGGAACCGTGAAGTGGTTTAATGCTACGAAGGGGTACGGCTTCATCATGCCCCAGGATGGCGGTAAGGACGTGTTCGTGCATATCACTGCCGTTCAGGCTGCCGGCCTGAAGGGACTGAATGACGGGCAGAAGGTTAGTTTTGACATCGCGATGGAACGCGGCAAGGCCGCGGCCACCAATCTGAAACTCGCCTGAACCTGGCCCGGGTAAAGGCGACCCGACCGGGAGTTCCCTCTCCCGGGAGGGGTTGGTTGGGCATTTTCCGGAGCGACAGGTCTGATGTTTTCGCTGCCCGAACTTGAGGCCGCGTTGCGAATTGTGCATGAGAGTTTCCCCGGCACGCCGCAATACGCATGGCCTTTGCTGGCGGAACGATGCGGTGCCGAGGTCTGGGTAAAGCACGAAAATCACACTCCGACCGGTGCGTTCAAACTGCGCGGCGGGCTGATTTATGCCGAGCGGTTGAGACGGGAGCGTCCTGAGGTTGCCGGCATCATCTCCGCCACCCGCGGCAATCACGGACAATCGCTCGCCTGGGCCGGACGGCGGTACGGCATCGCCGTAACGATCGTGGTGCCGCATGGTAACAGTGTCGAAAAGAACGCGGCGATGCGGGCGTTTGGTGCTGAACTGATCGAACATGGCGTGGATTTCGAGGCGGCACGCGAGGCGGCGGGGCGGCTGGCTGTTGACCGAGGGCTGGAGTTCGCACCGTCGTTTGCGCCTGATCTGGTCAAGGGCGTTGCGACATACTCGCTGGAATTGTTGCGCGGGGCTTCGGAACTGGATGCGTTGTACGTGCCGATTGGACTGGGATCGGGAATTTGCGGCGCGATTTTTGTCAGGGACCTGTTGAGGTTGCGCACCGAGATCATCGGCGTGCAAAGCACCGGTGCCGATTGTTACGCGCAATCGTTGGCGGCGGGCCATGTCGTGGTACTGAACCGATCCGATACGCTGGCGGATGGGATGGCGGTACGCCAACCCGACCCGGCGGCGTTCGAAATCATCCGCCGTGGGGTATCGCGGATTGTGTGCGTTTCGGACGAGGAGGTTGGCGGGGCAATTCGGGCGTACTGGACCGATACGCATAACCTGGTTGAGGGTGCGGGCGCGGCGCCGCTCGCCGCGTTGTTGCAGGAACGCGAGCGGATGGCGGGGAAGCGGGTGGGGCTGGTAGTCAGCGGCGGGAACATCGATCTGGAGTTGTTCCGACGGTGGGTGGCGGATTAGGGTCGGCGTGATGCGTCATGGCTGTCCCCCGACTTGTTAAGGGAACCAACAGCGCGCGATCTGGCGTGGCGAAGTGCCGGACAGGCTCGCCCGGAGGCCCCCTGGACAGGCCCTACTACCCACTATTATTCGAGCATAAGTCGTGCGACGCCCCGGTCATTGCGAACACAGCAAAGCAATCTCGTCGTCAGCGCGCACCTCTACCAAGATCGCTTTGCTGCGCTGGCGATGACGCAAGGGGTGGGTCGTGCTCCAATGGTTTTGGAACTACGGGAGGGCCAAGATGAAAAGCCGCAACGAGGGACCCCGGCCATGAAGGTCGCAATCCTGGACGATTACTTTGACACGGTTCGCACGCTGCCATGCTTCAGCAAGCTGGCGGAGCATGATGTTACGATCTGGAATGATCATGTTCAGGACGATGCGGTGCTCGCGGAACGGCTGCAGGATGCGGAAGTGTTGGTGCTGATCCGAGAGCGCACCAGGATTTCCGGTTCGTTGCTTGAACGGCTGCCGACCTTGCGGCTGATCAGCCAGCGGAGTGTGTATCCGCATATTGATATTGCGGCGTGCACACGGCTTGGGGTGGTTGTTTCTTCCAACCAACATGTCGGCACGCCCTCCTTCGCTGCGGCCGAGCTGACCTGGGCTTTGACCCTGGCTTCGGCAAGGCAACTGCCACAGCAGGTGGCGGCTTTGAAGTCCGGGCGTTGGCAGATCGGCGTAGGCGCGACGTTACGCGGCAAAACACTGGGGATTTTCGGTTATGGAAGGATCGGGGCGACGGTCGCCGGATACGGTCGCGCGTTCGGCATGAAAGTGTTGGTGTGGTCCGGACCGGAATCGCTTGAACGAGCCCACGTGGACGGATTTGTCGCAGCCAGGAGCAAGGCAGCGTTCTTCAGCGAATGCGATGTGGTATCGTTACATCTCCGACTGTATCCCGCGACGCGAGGCATTGTCGGCGCAGAGGATCTCGGGCGCATGAAGCCCGATGCGCTTCTGGTCAATACCAGCCGAGCGGGCCTGATAGCGCCGGGCGCATTGGTGGCGGCGCTGCAAGCCGGTCGGCCCGGCATGGCGGCCGTCGATGTGTTCGAGGAAGAACCGGTAACCGATCCGTCGCATCCTCTGCTGACCATGGACAATGTGATTTGCACACCGCATATCGGCTACGTTTCGCGCGACGAATACCAAATGCAATTCACCGATATTTTCGATCAGATCATTGCATATGAGGCCGGCAGGCCGATCAACGTGGTCAACCCAGACGTGCTTGGAAGCGCGGCCCAACGTAAGCCTTGACGCTGATCAACGGAATGGCGAGGCCACGTGGCCTGGCTTGAGGCAAAGCGAACCACTTGATCTCGGCGCACAATCGTGGTAGGATTGCAACGAAATTCTTGCTTCGCCAAATTTTACAGGTCGCAGGGCGCTTTATTTCGATTGCGGTTACGTTGCCTTTCCGCTGAAATCAGAAGGTTATTACCATGAAGAACCGGAAATCCGAATTTGCGGCCGGTCTCTGCCTTTCGCTCATGGTGCTCCTGATCGCCGGATGTAGCTACCAACCTCCGAAAGACGCCGTTCGGTATGGCCAGCCACCGGGCCGGCTATCTCGTTCAGCACGTGACGCGCCGGATGGCCGGATCAAGGGCCAGCCAAGACGGGAGGATAGGTACGCATGTCACTCTCCAGGCCGGCGGGCATAAGGGACAATGTTGCGCGATGAAACGCGCAACGGATACACGTCGTGCGGCTGGCCTTATCGCCAGTCATAACCCGCCACGACGGTCGAACGAACTAACCCTCGCCATCCTTCCGAAACGGCGAATCCTCCGCCAGCCGTCTCATATCGTGTTCAATCCCCGCCCTCTCCTCCTCAACAAAGTTCGCCACCGCGCGGCGTAGGCCTGGATGTGCAATCCAGTGTGCGGAATACGTCGGTTTCGGCAAATACCCGCGTTGAATTTTGTGGCGTCCTTGGGCCCCCGCCTCGACTCGTTTCAGCCCGTGCGCAATGGCCCAATCGATAGCCTGATAATAGCAAAGTTCGAAGTGCAGGAACGGCCAGTCGCCAATGCAGCCCCAGTTGCGTCCGAACAACGCCTCAGACCCAGCCAAATTCAGCGCACCGGCTACCGGCTTACCATTATTCTCGGCAATCATCAGCACGACGCGATCACCCAGTCGTTCGCCAAGCAACGAAAAGAACTTCCGGGTCAGATAGGCCGAGCCCCATTTGCGATCCACCGTCGAGTGATAGAATCGGTAAAACGCGTCCCAATGCCGTTCGGTGATATCGGCCCCGGACAACGCCTGGAACGTCAGGCCGGCGCCCTGCGCGTCACGCCGTTCCCGTCGCAGCACCTTCCGCTTGCGCGACGACAATGCGCCGAGGAAATCTTCGAAATCCTTGTAACCGTCATTCTCCCAATGGAATTGCATGCCCATGCGGCGCAGCCAGCCGGCCTCGCCCAGACCATGCCATTCGTCTTCCTGGCAGAACGTTACGTGGACCGAAGACAGATCATGAGCCTGGCACGCCTGCTCCAACGCATCGGCCAGAACGCCAATCGAAACCCCGGTCCCCGGCCGACGCAACAACCGAGGCCCCGGAACCGGACTGAACGGCACCGCCACCTGCAATTTCGGGTAATAGCGCACGCCCACCCGCTCAAGCGCGTTGGCCCAACCATGGTCGAACACGTATTCGCCGTAGCTATGGGATTTGGCATAAATCGGCGCGACCGCCACCACCGTTCCGCTATCGTTGCGTAATACCGCATGTTGCGGCACCCAGCCGGTGCGCGCATTGGCCGAACCGCTGTCCTCGACCACGCTCAGAAACGCATGACTGACGAACGGATTGTCAGTCCCCGCGCAGGCATCCCAGTCGGCCGGATCGATGTCCTTGATCGCGGAGTGCAGGCTCATGGTCAGCGTGGTGGTCACGTCATCAGCCATGGCGTCTTCCTATTCGATTTCGAATAACCCTTCGACTTCGACCGCGGCATCGGCAGGCAGTGAAGGCACGCCGATCGTGGTCCTCGCGTGACGGCCAGCCTCGCCAAACACCGCTACCGCGAGGTCGGACGCCCCGTTCATCACCAACGCATGCTGATTGAAGTCCGACGGCGCGGCAACGAAACCGCCCAGACGAACAACGCGCCGCACGCGGTCGAGATCGCCGCCGCATGCCATCTTCAGATGGCCCAACACGTTGATGAAACAAAGCCGGGCGGCGTCCTTCGCCTGCTCAACCGATACGCCCCAACTGACTTTTCCGGTGATGGCGATTTTGCCATCGATGGCGGGCACCTGGCCTGACACCGCTACAAGATTGCCGGTCACCACGTAAGGCACGTAATTCGCAATCGGCGGCATCGGCGTTGGCAGGCTAATGCCAAGTTCCGCGAGTTTCAGTTCGACACGACCGGGCATCTCAACCGCTCCCAATTATAACGTTGACGCGCCACCCAGAATAACCGTTGCCTGAGCTGACAGAACCCCACCATTGCCGTGCACGATCGCTGTGTTGGCCCGCGGAACCTGCCGTGCGCCGCATTCGCCACGCAATTGCCGCACTGCCTCGATCAGCAGGAACAAGCCGTACATGCCGGGATGACAATACGACAGCCCTCCGCCATTGGTGTTCACCGGCAGCCCGCCTTTGGGCCCGATATGGCCGCCTGACACGAACCGTCCGCCTTCGCCTTTCGGGCAAAAGCCAAGATCTTCCAGAAACAGGATCGTATTGATGGTGAACGCGTCATACAGCGCCAGCACATCGATATCGGACGCCTGCATCCCCGCCATCCGATACGCCTGGGCACCGGACTGGATCGCACCGGTATGGGTCAGATCCGGCATCGAGCTAATCGTTGCATGGGTGATCGACTGCCCGCACCCCAGAACGTAAACCGCCTTCGCACCCATCGCGCGGGCTCGTTCCGCAGTGGTCATGACGATGGCACCACCGCCGTCGGTGATCAGGCAGCAATCGCGCACTGTCAGCGGATCGCTGATCGGCCGCGCATTCAGCACATCCGCGATGGAAAGCGGTTTCTTCTCCCACGCCATGGGGTTCAACAGCGCCCATTCGCGCGCCGCCACCGCGACCTCGGCGAGTTGTTCCCGCGTCGTGCCGAATTCGAACATGTGCCGGTTCGCCGCCATGGCGTAAGCGGTCGCGGGCAGGAACGGCCGAAACGGTGTTTCATAAGGGTTGTATTCACGTGGGCTCGCGCCGCGCCGGCCAACCGTGCGCTGCGTGCTGCCGTAAGCGATCACGGCAACGGAACATAATCCGGCTTCCAGTGCTGCCTGCGCGTGCGCCACATGAATTTCGAACGAAGACCCGCCGACGATGGTGGAATCGGTATACGCATTGGGCAAACCAAGATATTCCACCAGCGACATGACCGAGGTGCGCGCCTGCGAGGTCGCGGAAAACACCCCGTCAACATCCGCCAGACTTAATCCGGCATCGTGCAGCGCCCGCTGGATCCCTTGCGCCATCAGATCGATCGGCGACATCAAGGCGGCGACGGCGCCGATGTCGGATTCGGCGGCACCGATAATGGCAACGGAACCTCTGACCATCACGCGCCCTCCACCGGAATGAAGACCGGATAGGGCGGTTCGTCACCCTCCGCCTTGTGGGTGCGGAACTTCACGCGCATGCCGATACGGACCTGGGTTGGGGCGATATCCTCCACCCGGCTCATCATGCGGAACCCTTCGTCGACGTCGATCAGCGCAACATTGTATGGCTGGCCCTGCTGCGGGTGCACGACGGTCGTCGCGTGCACCAAGCCGAGACCCTTGCTGACCCGCCACTCCAGATCCGCCTTGCCGGTCCCGGGAGCGATCATGCGGGGATAGAACACCGCACCGCCCGTCGAGGGGCTGAACTGATAGGCCAGCTCGCCGCGTTCCAAATGCGCGATGTAAGTCGTCAATGGCGAGTCGGCTGGCATGGCGCGGGCGCCTCCTGGGTCTGCCGGTTCAGGCTACCGCGTGACGGTTCAAAGACAAAATGCCAATGTTGCACCGCACGCTGCGGCGGGCACGATCACCAGACCATTCTCCCGGCGCACGCCGGCGATGCCCCCTGCCTCCATCGCGTGCGCTGCGGCGTCCAGCGAGCGTGTGCGAAACACCAGTGCTGCCATGAAGCTTTCCCGGCCGTCGGGGTCTGGCGCCAGTTCGCCGTACTCGAGCTGCAAGGCATCGGGCGTAACGATGTCGAAGCGGGATACGCCGACGGTCAGAGCGAGACCGCCGGCGATCGGGCGGACCGCGTCCGGGCCGAACATCCTGCGGAACAATGCGCCGAGCTCGGATGGATCGGCGGCGGCGATCACGGCGCGGACAACGCCGGTTGCGCCATTGGCGTGATGCCGCCACTCATCCCGCCAAACCAGGTCACGGGTGAAATGATGACAGAAATATAACCTTCCCGCCGCCACAGTACCGGGCACCAGGCGGACCGTCCGGAACACGGCATCGCGCGTGGTGCCGTCGGGCAAGGTGACCGGCCGGGAAAACTCGCCCGGCGGCAAGACAGGCACGCCGGCCTGTTGCATTGCGGCATAGGTCGCAGCGGAATCCTCAGTGCCGAACACGAGGCCATTCAGACCTTCGGCCGCCTCCATGATCTCTGGCCGCTGCGTATCGCCGGGCGGTGCTGCGATTAATTCGAGGTAATCCGTGCCGAACATTGCAAGATGGTTCATCGAACCCAGCGTGTGATAGCCCCTGGGGGTCAATGTGAAGCCCAGCCGGCGGAAGGTGTCGGCGCCCTCGTCGATGCGGTCGCGGACATTGATAACGACGTGGTCGAGCGTCGGAACGGGGAAAATCATGGCGGCCTCCGCCCGGGATCGTAGCCATGAAGCGGCCAAACGGAAACAAAAAGGGTGAAAACAATAAGCGCGCAAACAAAAAGGCGGTGCCCGGAAGGCACCGCCAAGTTTGGGGGGGAAACGTCACACAGCGCGGAGCTAAGCTCTCGCACGCTGTCAGGCGGATATAGGCGTGGTTTGTTCCCGTTCAAGACCCCGATCGTTCGGGTCGCCGGAACTGATTACGCGGTCGCTGCGACGATCGAATCGCCGACGATCTGCACGATGCGGTCCAATGTCGCCTCGGGCGTCATCAGCGGCGGCGCAAATACCAGCGTGTCGCCGCTCGCCGGCGGACCATCGGCACCTCCGCGCTGCCGAGTCAGCAGGCCACGCTTCATGAATTCGCCGACAACTTTGGCTCCCAGACCGAGGGCGGGCTGCTTACTGCCCTTGTCCTCGACCAGTTCGATGGCGGCCAGCATGCCGATGCCGCGGACCTCGCCCACGTTGGGCAACGACGCCAACCCCGACAGCCCAGCCCGGAACCGATCGCCCTGTATCTGGGCGCGTTCGACAAGGCCCTCGCGTTCGATAATGTCGATATTGGCGAGGCCCACGGCGCAACAGGCCGGATGCCCGGAGTAAGTCGCCGCGTGCATGTAGCGTTCATCCATCGGCGCGTTCTCCATCGCGTCGTGGATGCGCTTCGAGACGATGATGCCGCCCAACGGCAGATACCCGCTGGTGACACCCTTGGCGAACGACATCAGGTCTGGCTGGACGCCCCAATGATCGAGGGCGAACCACTTGCCGGTGCGGCCAAACCCCGTGATCACCTCGTCAGCGATCAGCAGCACGTTGTGGCGGTCGCAAATCTCCCGCAGCCGAGGGAAATAGGTAGGGGGTGGAACGATGACGCCACCCGCACCGATTACCGGCTCGGCGATGATCGCCGCGATGGTGTCGGCGCCATGGGCGTTGATCGCTTCCTCGACGGCGTCGGCGGCCCCGATGCCGGCGTCACCGTTGCCGGGCCAGCGATAAGGATAGGGCGGGGTCACCTGGAAGAACTCCGGCACCAGCGGGCCGAACATCTTCTGGTAGCCGGGCAGGCTGGTGGCGCTCATCGCCGCCATGGTGACGCCGTGGTACCCATAGCGCCGGGAAATGATTTTCACCTTCTCCGGCTTGCCCATCCGCTTCCAGTAATAGCGCGCGGTCTTGAACGCGCTCTCATTGGACTCCGCACCGCCAGTGGTGAAATAGACTGCAGCCATATTGCTGTAAGCGAGCCCAACGAGCCGCTCGGCCAACCGGATCGCAGGTTCGTTGGAAAACCCGGCGTAGGCGGAGGCGTAGGCGAGCTTCTCCATCTGCGCGGCGGCCGCGGCGGCGAGTTCCTTCCGGCCATGCCCGACGTTGACGTTCCACAGCGCCGAGAGGCCGTCGATGTACTCCTTGCCATCGGAGGAGTACAGCATCGCGCCCTCGCCACGGGTGAAAATCCTGGCATTGGCATGGTCTTTCGGATGGTGCAGCGGGTGAATCAGATGCCGCTTGTCGGTGTCCAGCAGAACATCCGAAATCGGGGAAACATCATCCATCAGGGCCACCTCATTAATGCAAAATTAATATACCAGCGGTCGTGCCGATTTAGAAGAAAATACCTGGAGGACCACCCGGTGAATGGTGTCCCGGCGACGACAACGTTTGGTTCACCATCGGGGGCGCAAGCACCGGATCGAGGACTTTCGAACCTCGGCTGGCAAGCAAGGTATTATCACCGGGGACACGGAGGAAGCAGAGGATACCGAGGGATTCCACAACCGTCCCGGCCTCGACACAAGGCCCGCCAGGTGCGTTGCATCGACTTGCTGCTCAGCGTCCTCCGCTTCCTCCGTGTCCTCGGTGGATCATGCCTGCCTTGCATCAGCGCCAACCGGCGCGTTCCCGAATCGGGGCGTGACGGTGACGCGGCCTCGGTAGTCCAGCGTGCGAACTCAACGCTCGGTCAATCTTTCGCAGCCCATCATTGGACGTTCCAAGGAGCGTTACCCATGGCAGCATCACACGCATTCTCGTCAGGCGAATACTGGGAGAGCCGTTATCGCGTCGGTGGCACGTCCGGCGCCGGCTCGGTTGGCCGACTGGCGCGGTTCAAGGCAGCGACGATCAACCGGTTCATCGCCGCAAATGGGGTTACCAGTGTGATCGACATTGGCTGTGGCGATACCGCGCAACTCGCGCTGCTGGAGCTTCCGGCCGACTATGTCGGGGTCGATGTGTCGCCAGCCGTCCTGGCACGCTGCACCGCGCGTTTTGCGGAGCGCCGGTTCATCTTGCCGGATGAACTGCGGACCACCTCACCTGCCGAACTGACGTTGGCGTTGGACGTGATCTACCACCTGATCGAAGACCACGTCTTCGCCACCACCATGCGCACCCTGTTCGCATGGGCAACGCGCTTCGTGGTGATCTATGCGAGCAACCTGGATGCGGCTTCGCCATCCCTGCATGTGCGCCACCGCAGGTTCACTGATCATGTCGCCGCCACCGAGCCCGACTGGCGTCTGCTGGCGCATCTGCCGAACCCCTACCCCTACGACTCAGCGAGCCCCGACGAGACATCTTTCGCGGACTTTTTCGTTTACGGCCGGAGGGACGCCCCTTGTTCGATTGTGGTGCCAGCCCCGACCTGATCGCGCGCCAACCCGAGCCCAGGGAACTTTGCGCCGGGTCCGTGCTTGCGCTATCGGTCTCCGTCCAATCAATGGGTGCCCGATGCGCGTTCCGATTTTGCTTTCGACCTTCGTCCTCTGCGCCTTGGCCGCTGCTGTGGTGCCGGTTGACGCTGCCCCAGCCTGCACATCCCTGGCCGACCAGTCGGCTTATGAGGTCCTGGCGCTGCGCCAGGAAATGACCCTGCTGGGGACGAAGTGCGGCCGCGAACAGGAATACAACAAGAATTTCGTCGCTCGTTTCCAGCCGGCACTGCAATCCAACGACCGGGAAGTGCTGGCGTATTTCCGCCGGATTTACGGCCGGGCCGGCCAGAGCAGGATGGACACCTTCACCACTGACCTGGTGACTGAGATGTCGCACGAGGCCAATGAGCAGGGCGCCGAGTTCTGCCCTCGCGCAGAATGGGTCGTTAGTGAAATGAACGCACTCACGTCGTTGGACCAACTCGCGCAATATGCGGCGGTGAAGGACTTTTCCCCCGTCGGCATGAGCATGTGTCCGCCAGGCGCTGCCCGTTCACCCGAGCGTCGCGCGCCTCGCCGCCATCGCTAACCCCGGCGAACAGCTAACTGAGCGTCTCCGGTGGCACGAAATTGCGCCATCGACCGGGTGCCGGATCCTGCGCTCTATAGCCCATGAGCCGGTCGGCCGTCTGACCGACCAGCGCAGTGAACGGCAGGTCGCGGACTGAGAGAAACGCATCCAGTTCGGCAATGATGCGACTGATGGCACCAAATCCGTCGTGCATCACGATCGACAGCACTTCGACCGCCGAGGCGCCTGCCAGAGCCATCCGTGCCACATCATCGCCGTTGCGCACGCCATTGGTGCCCAGAAGCGGAAATCCAGGCCCCACAACCCGCCGGCTCAGGGCGAGAAACCGGCAGACGATCGGCAACGCCCAGGCGCCACCATAGGCAGCGGAGGTGCCGAGAACTGGGGCGAAACTGCCCAGATCGGGAACCATCGCCATGAACCGGCAATTCATGCAAACGGCATCAGCCCCGCCATCCCGTGCAGCCACTGCCAGTGCCGGCAGGTTCGACGACAGGCCGGTCAGCTAGACCCATAACGCCATGCCAGATGTTTCCCGCCGCACCAAGGCGACCAGATCCCGCAGCCGCTCCGGATCGGTTTCCTGGGCGATTGCGCCCGGCGAGGCCTCGGACGCGTGTGGCGCGCCGACGTTCAGTTCGAACACACGCAGCCCCGCCTTGCGCGCCATGGCGGCGATCGCGACGGCACCCGCGGTTTCGGCCTACACGATACTGGCGGCGACGAAGCGTCCGGTGCGTGCGGCTTCCTGGTCGATCGAGGCAATGGACCGGAACCAGTCGCCGGTGTCCCGGAACGTCAGACCAGACCGGTTGAACAGCGACCGGCCGCCGCCAATGTCCAGCATGATGTAATCGGCCAGATCGAGTTGGCGTGCCGCTTCCGGCCGTTCGTTCACCGACTTGGCGATGACTCCGGCAGCACCGGCGGCCAATGCGGCGCGGATGCCGGCCTCGGTCATGACCGGCTCGCCGGAGCCGCAGATCACCGGGTTCGGCAACGTAAGGCCACCGATCTGCGTCGCCAGACGGCGGGTCATTGCATCAGCCGTTGCACGTCAGACGGGCTCTGAGTAGGTTCGGGCACGGCGCGGGTGTAGCTCAATGGTAGAGTTCCAGCCTTCCAAGCTGGCCACGAGGGTTCGATTCCCTCCACCCGCTCCAACCGCACCGTATCCCAACGTTACTCAGCCGCGGCGCGCGTTTCGGTCTCGGCCGCCGGGAAGTTGCATTCCACCGCGATCCCATCCGGATCCAGGTAGAACAGCTGCGTCATGTTCAGTCTGGGCAGCACCCGCTCATCGTACTTGATGTTGTGCGCCTGCAAGGTTGCCTTCATGTCCTTCAGGCCGGTGCAGGAGAATGCGATGTGATCGAGCCGGCCGGTTTCCGCCGGGTAAGACGGGCCATCGGGAATCACCTTGGCGTGCGCCTGGTAGCCGAGAAGGTGCACCGTCGGCGTGTCGCCGCAATACAGCCAATAGCCCGGGAAGTTCAGCGGCGGCCGGTCGCCGACCTTCAGACCCACGATTTGCTCGTAGAAGTCCTTGGTCTTTTCGACGTCGCGCGCCTGGATCGTGTAGTGGTTCAGAGACTCTGCTGGCATGTTGGTCCTCCTTCAGGAGATTGGGGCGTCAGAAGGTTTGAGGTATCAGAAAATGTTTTCAGCCGGCATTCCGAGCATAAGCTGGCCCACCGTCTCATAGTGAAGTTGCCTCCCCTGGCCCTGTTGCGCAACCGTGTGGATGTCGCGCAGCCGGCGTTCGAACGCATTTTCTTCGAACACGGCGTAGGAGCCGACCATGTGGTAGATCGTGTTGCACACCTCGCGGGCCGACTGGATCGCCCAGGTAGAGGCGAGGCGGATCCGGGCGCGCTGCTCGAGGGTCATTTCGCCGTGTTGTTCGATATGGTCCCAGGCGGTATCAGCGGCGTGGTGGAGCAACAGGCGGGCGGAGTGCCAGCGCGCCTCGCACTGGCCGAACTGGGATTGGACGACATTATTCTCACGCATCGGTTTGCTGGCGCCACGGGATTGTTTGGTCGCCGGCAGGGTCAGAAAGGCGTCGATCATGCCGCGGGCAATGCCGAGGCCGACCCCGCCAAAGCCGATCGAATACAGTTGATTGCTGGTGTAACGATACACCAGGCCGTCGGATTGCCGATAGCGTGGATCGTCGCGATGCATCGCGCGCTCCTCCGGCACGAACAGGTCCTTGACGGAGTATTCGTTGCTGGCGGTACCGCGCAGGCCGATGGTGTGCCAGATGTCTTTCATTTGTGCACTGGACTTCGGGAACAGGAAGCTGCGCAGCTCGCCGGTGCCTTTGATGCGCATATGGGCACCCAGATATGTCGCATTCTGACTGCCGCTGGCGAACCGCCAGGTACCGGATATTTTGTAGCCTCCTTCGACCGGGATCGCTTCGTACGGGCCAGGCGGCCCCCAGGCAAGAATGCCGTTCGGCGGCCCGAATATTTCCTGCGCCACGTGCGGCTCGAGATAGGCGCTGGAGGTCGAGCAACCGTTACTCTGACACACCACCCACCCCGTCGACCCATCCACGGCCGCGATCGCCTCCGTTACCTGGGCGAATATCGAAGGTTTCAGCTCCATTCCGCCGACGGAACGCGCTTTCAACATATGAAAAAAGCCGCCATCGATCAGCGCGGCGACAACGGGTTTGGTCAGTTCCCGGATTTCGTTGTTGGTGTCCCCGGCGGCCGCAAGCATCGGCGCGAGGTCGCGGGCCTTTTGAACCTGGGGATGGACCGACGTCATCTTCATAGCTCCCGAATTAGCGTCGCGGCAGAGTTGGGCGACGGTGATGGGAGATTACTCACCTGTCAGACGCGCCGGTCAAGCGTGACGGCAGGTTACCGATCTTCCCACGCGTGCCAGAGCGCATGACGATGATCTTGTTCCGAGGTACTTCACGGCGGCCAGCGGGCATGGCGGCCCGACGCACGACTCAGATCACAAGAATAATTGGGTGTCGGTGGAATCTTATAAGCCCGCCCCCTGATCGGGCAGCTCCAGGGCAGTCCAGGAAAGCGTCGCCTTATGTCGCACCAGTGTCGCGTCATGTCGCACCAGTGTCGCGTCATGTCGCACCAGTACTGCGGCAAAGTGCCGATTGCTCGATGCCACATCACGAAGCGCCTGCAATGCCTGATCGGATTGCGACACCGGTGTGTGCTGTATCGCAACGAGAATGTCACCCTTCCGGATGCCGCTTTCCGCCGCGGTACCGGTCGGATCAACTGAGGAAACTTTCACGACGTGCTCGCCGTTGCTTCGCGTTTCGGTCGTCAACGTGAGGCCAGTTGCCCGCGGCGTTTCGTTCAGCGCAATCGGCTTCACCTCCGGCAACGCCTCAATTGTGACATGAACTGTTTTGTTTTGGTCGCCTCGCTGCAGTTCCAACACCGCATCGCTGCCAATCGGCAATCGTGCGGCCTTGCGCGCCAGATCACGGGGATCCAGCACTTTTTGCCCGTTGAATGTGGTGATGACATCGCCAGCCCGGATTTCGCCCAGACTCCTGACCTTATTGTCGTCCACCGATGTGACCAACGCGCCCTGCAGATCCGCCAGCTGGAGCGCCTGCTTTAGCCCCCAGGTGACCGGCTGGGTGTGAACCGGCAGCCTGCCCGCGTCGACCTTCCCGGTCTTCATAAGACGATCAAACACGAACTTCAGACTGTTCGACGGTACCGCGAACCCCAGCCCCGAAGATCCGCGATCGGGCGAGAAGATGACGCTGTTCATGCCAATCACCTCACCCGCCTCATTGAACAACGGACCTCCCGAGTTACCGTGATTGATAGCGGCATCGGTCTGCAAATAGTCGTCGAATGGGCTTTCCTTGATATCGCGATTAATGGCGCTGATGATACCGGAAGTTACTGTTTTGTTGAACCCGAGCGGACTGCCGATGGCAATTACCTGATCCCCGACCCGCACTTTGTCGCTGTCGCCAAACTGCACGAACGGCAAAGGTTTCTCGCCGGCATCGATGCGCAATAAGGCAATGTCCGCATGGCCCGTCACTCCAACGGTTGCGGCCCGGTAACGTTCACCGTCGGCAGTGATGACGAATATTGAAGTCGCGCCGGTTATCAGATGTTTGTTGGTGCCAATATAGCCTGACGGATCGATGATGTAGCCGGCGCCAACGTCGGTGTGGACGTGGTCGGCTGCCCGCTTCGCCGAACGACCAGGCCGTACGGTAACGACGCGGACAACGGCCGGCATGACTCTGGCAACCATCGCAACGAGTGTCTCACCGTCGCTACGGGCCCAGGCAGTGCCCGGCCAAAGCAAAAACGGTAGCAGTAAAGTAATGAATACGCAAATCAAACGGCCACCCCGAAGAGCGGCCGTTCGACCCGGTTTATTCATGACCGATCAGCGGGCTTCATCCCGGCCTGTGAGACAACCAGGATAAGGCCTGGCACCGTCATCACCTTTGGGTCCCGTTAGACGCCTGGTGGCCCGGAGTTCCCGGAGAAGGCGCCATATTCTGTGCTCCCTGCTGGCAGTTCGGGTCGGCACCTGGGTTGGCGTTGAAGGCGTGGCTGCAAGGCTCATTCGTCGATCCGCCAATTTCCTGGGTCTGCTGTTTGCCACCTTGTTCCGACCCCGACTGCGCAAAGGCCGGGGCTGCCGCAAACAATCCGGCGACCATCAAACTTGTGGCAAGATTTAGTGCACGCATAGCAGTCTCCATTCAGCACTTTTCAATTACGGGGCAGCCAAACAGATCGTTCGACCCTGTCACGAAATCCCACCCGTCAAAGTTTTCTTTAGGTAGTCATAGGCTAACGCGGCAGCCATAAGCGAGTTCCGGCCGATTTCACGACCCCGCCCGGATGTCGCGTGAGTGCAGCGTGTCCCGATGGCGATCTTGTGCCGCCCAGGTGCCAGGCAATGAGTAAAATGATTGGTGCGCGGTTCAATGCGACCTGGCGCAGGATTATTGCGGTAGAAAACCGCATGGTCGGCATTCAGCACCTGATAACGGTGGTCGACACCGGAATGGACGGCATCGCCCGTTCCGATCACCGGATCGAGCAGATGCTGACGGGCCCCGCCGGCAGACTCACGACATTAACGGCGACCCGCTCGTTGACCAGGTCAATCTATCGTCCACCTGGACAGGCCGGCGACAGGCGAACCACAGGTGCAATGACGGATTCTGAGCGGTCCCAATCATGCTCATAACCTGGGAACAACCTGCCGGCTCGAACGCAGTGGCGAATCCTGCACCGGCGCGCTTGCTTCAGCGAATGGCTGGCGACATCGCGAGCCGGCGGCACGCTCTCTGGATGTTGCCCGCAGCGCTGATTGTGCGGCTCAACCTGTCAAGGTCAGGTGTGTCCGCCAATTTCGACGCGGCAAGTCCGGGGTGAGCGGCATTGTAGCATCGCCGTGGCGCGCAACCGGCATTCGGAGCTACCCGGAATGCACCCCGTTGTGTACCAGCCGAGGTTGCGGCCGAAATGTCAGCCCCTCGTAGAGGCTTCCGAGGTCGATCGCGCCATCGGTTTCGGGGAGCTGGATGACGGCGTGTATCCCCTCCAGCAGCACATAATGCCAAACTTCGTCCAGGCAGCGCGACCAATGGTACACCTGCGGCGCATCGGGATCGACGATGACGATATGGGAGAGGGTCGGGATCGTCTTGTATTCTTCCAGCTTGCCGAACATGTCGAAATCGCGGACCGACGGAGACAGCACCTCCAACACGAGGTAAGGCGCGCCGGCGGTCATAGCCTCACTGTCGAACACGCCGCGGTCCACGCCGGCGTCGGGACAGCGAATATTGCCGGCCGGAATGCGGACCCCGAGATCGACGGTGAAATACCGCCATTTCTTGCCACGCATCGCCTTGCCGCGGATGAGATTGTAAAAAATCCCGTGGGTGTTCGCGACGATCTGGTCATGCTGCTGCTTCGTACCCGCCAAGGCGATTGCAACGCCATCGACCAGTTGATGGCGGGGTTCCTGGTGCAGGCCCCAGTCCAGGAACTCTTCGGTCGACATCCGGGTTACGGCTCGTTCGCTCATACCGGCACCTCTCCGCGAAAAACCCCCTATGCCATGACGGCCAACGGGTCATCGTGATCCGGCTGTGAAACTTCCCGGCCGGCAGGTGATCAGATCGGCGTGGTGGCGGATTGGTTGGATCGCCAATAAGGCGGAAAACCGCCCTCCCGGTCACCGGCCCCCGGGTCACCGGCGGTCATCGATCGCGCGCTCTGTGTCCCGGGTAGAAGAAATCGGGAAAATTCATGTATTGCCAGGTTTCGGGCAGTCGAGGGGGACTTTTCATGCGAATTTGCGTATTTGGCGCCGGGTCGGTAGGCGGCTATCTTGCGGCGCATCTGGCGCGCGGCGGGGCCCAGGTTTCGGCCGTGGCGCGCGGCGCCCATCTGGCGGCGATTCGCGCCAACGGCCTGACCGTCGAGACGCCGGACGAGTCGCTGACCGTCCGCATCGCTGCCAGCGACAACCCCGCGTCGCTGGGGCAGCAGGACATGGTCCTGGTTACGGTGAAGGCCCCGGCGCTGCCTGAGGTCGCCGCAACCATCGCACCACTCCTGGGCTCCGATACGGCCGTCGCCTTCGTGATGAACGGGGTTCCGTGGTGGTATTTCCACGCCCATGGCGGCCCGCTGGACGGCAGGCAACTGGATTCGCTCGACCCCAACGGGGCGTTGTGGCGGACGATCGGCCCCGATCGGGCGATTGGTGCGGTATTTTGGCCGGCTTGCTCGGTGCCCTCCCCCGGCGTGGTCCGGCTGCTGACCGGCGCCGGTTCGGGAACCGTCTTCGGCGAGCCATCGAACGCGTTGACACCACGGCTGCAGGCGCTGGCCGACGCGTTCCGGGCCGCTGCGCTGCCGGTCACCCTGACCCAGGACATTCGGGCGCTGATCTGGCGGAAGCTTGCTTTCAATCTTAGCGCCGGCCCGCTTTGCGTGCTGACCGAGACACCGGTGCTGGATACTCACGCCGAACCGGCCCTGATCCAGTGTTCCGGCGCGGTGCTGGCAGAGGCGGTTGCGATCGCGGCCGCCATGGGCATCACGCTGGACATGGACATTGCGGCGATTGCCGAAACGAACAAGCGGCTCGCGCACCGGCCCAGTATTTTGCAGGATCTGACGGCAGGGAGGCCGATGGAGATCGAGGCGCTGTATGGCGTACCGTTGCAGATGGCACGGCTGGCCGGCGTGCCGACGCCGATGCTTGATGTGCTGGTCGGGCTGATAAAAGTTAAGGCGCGAGCACGAGGACTTTACCGCCCGGCCTCTTGAACCCGGCATTTGCGTGACTAACTCTGGAACGTTCGGAATGCCCTGTCGGGGTTCCGGCGTTCACCATCGGGTTGGCCCATCCGGGCGACCCACACAACGACACCATGCTCCGATGGAGGTTTTGTCATGACTACGTTCGACTTTGCTCCCCTGTTTCGTACTGCGATCGGTTTCGACCGTCTCGCCCGCCTCGTAGACACTGCCTCGTCCACTGCCGAGGCATCCGGCTACCCACCGTACAACATCGAGAAACTTGGTGATGAGTCCTATCGCCTGACCATGGCGGTTGCGGGCTTCAAACCCGAGGAACTCGACCTCACGGTGAAAGACAACACGCTGGTGATCTCCGGCCGTCCGGCGGTTGAAACGCAGAAACATGAAGTGCTGTATCGCGGCATCGCCGGCCGCGCGTTTGAGCGCCGGTTCGTCCTCGCCGACCATATCGTGGTCGAGGGTGCGGACATGACCAACGGCCTGCTGCATGTCGGTCTGAAGCGTGTCGTGCCCGAGGCGCTGAAGCCGCGCCGGATTGAGGTCAACACCGGAAGCAAACCGGCGATCGCCAACGATCCTTCGGCCTCCGTCAAAGCGGCCTAAGGTCGGGCGACAGCCCTATTTCAGGTTGTTGCAACCCCCGGGGCAACTCTGCCTCGGGGGTTGATCATTTTCTGTACCCGCGTCTCGACCCGCCGACCGCGCAGGCCAATGTCGCTTGCCGGATAGGGGTTCCGGGGGCATCGCACCTATCGCGTTCGGGCAAGCCAAGGGCCGCACCCCAAAGAACCCCGCTCACCCCGGCTTGCGAAAGAACGCATCTGCCGCAGTCTTGTGGCTGTTCTTGCGCACGATATCGGCCTCAACGCGGGCGATTTCGTCGTGCAATTCGCTGATATAATCGCGCAGTTCCTCGATCCCCAGCGGGTCCAGCACCAGTTTCTCGAGCCGGGTCCGTTTCCGGACCGGCAGGTCCTCTTCTTCTGCTGCCATGGCGGTCTCCTTTGCTCCGTCGGAACAGTATAATACCCGTTCCTGGCCTTGACCCACCCCGGCCCTCTTGCCATATCCCCCGGCTCGGCTGGGCTTCGGGCATCCCAACAGGGTGCGCCGTTTCCCCGGTCGGTCCAGGAAAGTGATCCGCCATGCCCCTGCCCTTGATGCCCAAAGCCACCGCCGTGTGGCTGATTGAAAAGACCGCATTGACCTTCACGCAGATCGCCGAATTTTGCGGCATGCATCCGCTGGAGATCCAGGCGATCGCCGATGGCGAGGTCGCGCAGGGCATTGTCGGCTACGATCCGGTTGCCAACGGCCAGGTCACCGCCGAGAACATTCGCCAGTGTGAGGCGGACGCCAACGCGCGGCTGAAACTGGCCGCCACCGCGTTGCCGGTGCCGAAACGGGCCAAGGGCTCGCGCTACACGCCGGTTGCCAAGCGCAATGACCGGCCTGACGGGATCGCCTTTCTGTTGCGTAACTACCCACAATTGACCGAAGCGCAGATCAGCAAACTGTTGGGCACCACCAAGGAAACGATCCAGAAGGTTCGCGACAAGTCCCACTGGAACAGCACCAACATCAAGCCACGCGACCCGGTCATCTTGGGCTTGTGCAGCCAGACCGATCTGAATGCCGCCGTGCTCGCCGCGAATGAGCGGCTCGAGCGCGAGGGTCACGCTGTGCCGGTTCCGCCGCCAATGGAGGAAGAAGAGGTCGCCTGACCGAAGGCAGCAGAAACGGTGCGGATTTGAGGGTCAGTGCAAAGATGTGCGTATTCGCTCCATCTCGTCTTTAATCTGCAATTTCTCAATCTTGAGCCGGGAGAGGGTTTCCGTGTCGGGTTGGGGTCGGTGGTCTTCGTCGAAAATACGCGCTTCGAGTAAGGCATGGCGCTCTTTAAGGGCGTCCAGTCGTGCATACAGGCTCATGGGCGATGTCTCTCCGAACAGTGCCGGGCCGAACAGTGCCGGTGGTTTCGCCGCGATCCAAACGACGCACGCCGCTTTGATCACGGCCGCCAACGGTAGCGCCGCCGCCAATCCCGGCGCCAGCGAAATGTGCATCAAACACCATGGGCCAGGAGATTTAATTCGTGGTAAGCAAGGGCCATGCTAGTCGACAGAGACTCTTTGCTGCGCAAGCTCCACGAACTGCGGAGCGAGCATCGCGACCTGGATACCGTGATCGCCCGGCTGGCCGAGCAGGGCGCCGTCGATCAGTTGCACTTGCAGCGCCTGAAGAAACGCAAACTGATGCTGCGCGATGAGATCGGCTGGCTGGAGAGCCGGCTGATCCCCGATAACATCGCCTGAAGGCCGCCAAAAGTGCCCCCATCTGAGGTTCGCGCGGCCTCCTTTTCGCTGGATGAGGCAACGGCGCCTCCCGTCGGCATCATCATGGGTAGCCAGTCCGACTGGGCCACTATGTCGCATGCTTCGGGCACTCTGACGGCACTTGGCGTGCCGCACGAAACCAAGATCGTTTCAGCGCATCGCACGCCGGACCGGTTGCGGGAATATGCTGTCTCGGCCCGCGGTCGCGGCCTTCGCGTTATCATCGCCGGAGCGGGCGGCGCCGCGCATCTGCCCGGCATGGCAGCCGCCTGGACCTCGTTGCCGGTACTGGGCGTACCTGTCGAGTCGCACGCGCTCAAGGGCATGGACAGTCTGCTGTCGATCGTTCAGATGCCGGCGGGCATTCCGGTGGGTACATTGGCAATCGGCCGCGCTGGAGCGGTCAACGCCGCATTGCTCGCCGCCGCGATCCTGGCAACGACGGACGCGGCTTTGGCCGATCGTCTGGACGCCTGGCGCGCCGGCCAGACTGCGGCAGTGGCCGCTGAACCCAGAACCGACGCTGGCTCCGGGTGATGGCGCAGCCGCTCCTTCGTCCAGGCATGACGTTGCGGTGCCATTGACCACGTTTCCGCTGCCCCCCAACGCGACCATCGGGTTGGTCGGCGGCGGCCAGTTGGGCCGCATGTCGGCAATGGCCGCAGCCCGTCTCGGTTACCGCTGCCACATCCTGACCCGAGAGCACGACAGTCCGGCGGCGCAGGTCTCGCATGGGGTGACGATCAGCGATTACACGGATCCGGCGTCGCTGCGTACATTTGCCGGCGCCGTCGACGTCATCAGCTTCGAGTTCGAAAATGTTAGCGCTGAAGGGCTCGATCTGCTCGCCTCGCTGAAGCCGGTGCGGCCCGCGCCGGCGATTCTGCGCATCAGCCAGGACCGCATCGCCGAGAAAAGTTTCGTCAACGGCAGAGGCATCGCCACCGCTCCCTGGCAACAGGTCGGCAGCCTCGCCGAACTGCAGGCAGCGACTGTCGCGCTCGGCCTGCCGGCAGTGCTGAAGACCACCCGCGAAGGCTATGACGGCAAAGGTCAGGCGATTTTGCGGTCAGGCGCCGATCTCGCACCCGCGTACGAGCGGCTGACGCCGAAGCCGTTGATCCTCGAGGGCTTCATCAATTACGCGATGGAAGTCAGCGTCATCGTTGGGCGCGGCGAGGACGGCTCGATCGCCGCGTTCGACACGGTGGAGAACCGGCATCGCGCGCATATCCTCGACCTGACAATGGCCCCGGCGCGGGTGCCGGTCGCGACCAGTGATGCCGCGCAGACCATGGCACGCGAGATCGCCACCGGTCTCGACCTTGTCGGTTTGCTCGCCGTCGAGATGTTTGTCGATGCCGACGGTAGTGTGCTGGTGAATGAGATCGCGCCGCGCCCGCATAACTCCGGGCATTGGACGATCGACGCCTGCCCGATGAGCCAGTTCGAGCTGCACATCCGCGCCATCGCTGGTCTGCCGCTGCCGCCGGCCACGCGTCATGCCGACGCGGTGATGAAAAATCTCGTCGGGCCCGAGGAAGCGGCGCTGTGGCCGCGTATTCTGGCGACGCCGGGGTTCATCCCGCATCTGTATGGCAAGGATGTGGCCCGTCCCGGACGCAAAATGGGGCATGTGACCCGGTTGTTTCCCAAAGGGGCGCTGCCGGGTGATTTCGGCGTGGCGGACGCTTTGGGTTTCCTGGCGAGGAACGCGTCAGAATGAACAAATTTCGCATCGTACTGCTCTTGCCTCGTCTGGTTCCCCGGCTCACCTTGCCGCCTCGACTGACAGCACAGGCTCACCGATTCTTGCGATGAAGCGCCCCCGATGAAGCGCGCGCCCACGGAGTACGTCCCGGCGGAGCACGCATGACCGCGGCACCGCGAACGCCAAGGCGGCCGTCACGCCGCCGTGCTGCTGAACCACGCGATCTCCCGGTGGCCGAGGCGCCGGCAGCAACACAAGCCCCCGATGAGGCCGTTTTCACCCCGCTGAAGACCGAACGCCTGACGCTGCGCCCGTTCCGCCCCGAGGACGCGGCCGGCCTGCACCGCCTGATCAACGATTTCGACATCGCCAAGATGCTCGAACTGGTGCAATTCCCGTATCACCGCGAACTGGCCGACGCATGGATCGCGTCATCCACTCGCAACCTCGCCGCCGGCACCGCATGTCAGCTTGCCATCACCGGGCAGGAACGCGATCAGGAAGTCCTGGTCGGCGGCGTCGGCATTACCGTCGATCGCAAATCCCGTACCGGTCGCATTGGCTACTGGGTCGGGAAAAAATACTGGGGTCATGGTGTCGCCACTGAAGCTGCCGGCCGGCTGACGCGTTGGAGTTTTGCCAACCTCGAAATCGACCGCGTCACTGCCCAGGTGGCGACCGACAATCCGGCGTCGGCCAAGGTGCTGACGCGCATCGGCTTTCGCCAGGTCGGCACCGGCCGCCAGCATTTCGCCTCTCGCGGATCGAACGTCCCGGTCTTGCTGCTCGAGGCTACTCGCGACGACATCTTCGGCAAAACCGAGGTTGAAGCTGCGGAACCGGGCAGCAAACCGCTGCTGCTGGTCGCCGCGTGCGCGCTGGTCGATGTCGATGGCCGGGTCTTGCTCGCGCGCCGACCGGAGGGCAAAAAAATGGCTGGCCTGTGGGAGTTTCCCGGCGGCAAACTCAACCCCGGCGAAACCCCCGAACAGGCGTTAATCCGTGAACTGAAAGAGGAACTCGGCATTGATGTCACCGCCGCATGCCTCGCGCCGTTCGCATTCGCCTCGCACGAATATGAAGGATTTCATTTGCTGATGCCGCTGTTTCTGTGCCGCCGCTGGAAGGGCATCCCGACGCCGCGGGAGCAACAAACTCTGGCCTGGGTGCGCGCCCAGAAGCTCGCCGATTATGAAATGCCGCCGGCCGACAAGCCGCTGATCCCCCTGCTGCGCGACTTCCTGTAAAGGACCATTCCCATGGCTGGAACCAATCCCACCGCCTGCGTGCTGGTCATTGGCAACGAGGTGCTGTCGGGCCGCACGCAGGACGCCAACATCCGGTTCCTCGCAATCAAATTGGGCGAGCTGGGGATCCCGCTGCGCGAAGTCCGCATCATCCCGGACGTCGCCGAAACGATCGTCGCCACGGTGAACGCAGTGCGTGCGAAATTTGATTATGTGTTCACAACGGGTGGTATCGGTCCGACCCACGACGACATCACCAGCGAATGCATCGCCGCCGCCTTTGGCGTCCCCTGGGAGCCGCACCCGGTCGCCTGGTCTCGCATGGAAAAGGCCTATAAACCCGGTGAATTCAACGCCGCACGGCAGCGCATGGCAACCATGCCGCGTGGTGCGAAACTGATCGATAATGCAATGTCGGTGGCGCCCGGTTTCCAGATGGAAAACGTTTACGTCATGGCCGGCGTGCCGCGCGTCATGCAGTCGATGTTCGAGTGGCTAACACCTCATTTGCAAGGCGGCCAAAAAATCGAGCAGCGCGCCGTGCATGCCCTGGGCTTGCCCGAAGGTGTGATCGCCGACGGTCTCACCGCAATCCAGCAGCGCCATCGCGACATCGATCTGGGTTCGTATCCATTCTACCGACCGACCGGCAACGGCGTAACGCTGGTCGCCAAAGGCACCAGTGCAGCCGAGGCGGAAACCGTGATCGCTGAGGTGACTGCGTTGATCACGGCGCTAGGCCGCACCCCGATCCAGGGCGAAGCGCCGGAGTAACGGAAGCGTCGGAGTAACGATCGTACCGGACGTTCGCAAGTTGGCCACGGTTTTTTTCATCACTCATCCGGACGTTTTGATCGACGCAACCGTGCCGGTGACAGAATGGTCACTCAATGCGCGGGGTCGCGCCCGGATGCACGCGATGCTGACCCGGAGTTGGGTCCCCGGCATTGTCCATGTCGCCAGCAGCACCGAGCGCAAAGCGGCCGATGGCGCCGCCATTCTGGCCGCCCATCTTGGTCTGCGGCCGGTTACCCATCCGGACCTTGGCGAGAACGACCGATCATCCACCGGTTACCTGGCAAAACCGGAATTCGAAGCAATGGCCGATGCATTTTTCGCTCACCCGGAGCAAAGCGTGGCTGGATGGGAACGCGCAGTGGACGCCCAGAACCGAATTGTTGCCGCGATGCGCGACGTGCTGCGAGCAGCGCACAGGGGTGACGTCGCTGTCGTGGCGCATGGCGGGGTCGGTGCACTTCTGTTGTGCCATCTTCTGGGCTCGGCAATCAGTCGTGCGGCCGATCAGCCCTCTGGTTTCGGCGGTCACGTATTGGCTTTCGAACGGGAAACCTGGAGCTTGCGCCATTCGTGGCGGCCTATCGACGGGTCCGATTAAGCGGCCTGGCCAGAAACCGATCCAACCTCATGCGCTGAAATGGCAGAATCGCGACAGATGGAACGATTCATCGCCGCAGCCGTTTTCCCGCCATGGTGTCACAATACTTTTGCCATCGTGCCACAGCAGATTTGGATTCTCCTTAAGTCCCACAGATATTTCACGGGAGGTAACAATGGACAAAACTTTAGCCGGCCTGATCGGAGCTGCAGGTCTGTTGGCCACATCTGCGCAGGCTGCGACGGCTGCGCCGGCCACTTTCAGCGACGCGATGCAGGTGCAGTCATATGCCGACCTGCTGAAGCCGATCCCGAATGCCATGGCGGTGCTCAAAGCCTCGGACGCGGCACCCGCCGGAATCGCCGAGCCAGGCACTGGTGCTCAGGGCAAAATTACGCCCGTGCAATGGTGGTACTATCGCCGCCGTCATCACCACCACCATCATCATCATCACCATCACCATCATCACACCTGAACGGCAGGCCGGCGGGTTCATCGCCCGCCGGCGCCCGTGCGATCCGCACGGCCGTCACTTTTGTTTTGTGCTGGCGGCCGCACCAAAAATGCGGCGATAGGTGCCGTCGAACACCGTATCGGTGGCGGAAACCCACTGTGTGTCGGCCGAAAGAGTGTTTCGGCTTGCATAGATGCGGCGCGACTGCAATTCGCGCTCGGCCGCTTCATCCTCCGGCATTTCCACCAGTTCCGGCCTCGCGTCAGGTTGCACAATCGTAACCTGCAGCATGGGTTCGCCAGGCCGGAACACGTGTGTTTGCCCTTCAGCGGGCGCCTTGAACACGACAAAGTTGATCATCGGCCACCAATGTCGCACGACCGCCGGAACGGCGATCGGCACAGTACCTGACCTGTCGGAATAAAATCTGGGGTGGGTCTCCACCTTGATGGCCAGCCCTTCCTCGACCTTCAAATCGATCAGGATTTGATAGGTGTAGTACTCCGCGCCGAAACTGCGGAACGGTGGCCGCCGTACCTCGTCCCCGCCGAAATCGCCTTCGAACGACAGCGCTCCATCGCGGGTCGAAACACGGAGTTCATCGTCATACGGGTACGGCAGTTCAATGCCGGCCCGGGCGGCCTCGGAGAACGGGATACAGTGCCAGGGATATTCGTGAGAGCCGTCGGCTCTGGGCTCGGGTTCGCCAGCCCAACCGGGGACTTCCAGCCTGGTCCGGCGCGGGCGAAGGTTCGGGTTGATCGACCGGTATTTGACGACTGGCATGTTGCAGCCCTTCTTGCGCGAATGATCCGCCAACGGGACGACACTATCCCGTGGGCAGAACCTACTGCTCGGTCAATACAATTCCACTTCCCGGTGGCGTGTTCCATAAACCCGGGCGGTAATTCCGCCACGCGGGCACTCAGGCCAGATCGGCCGGCGGCAGCCAGAGCACCTGACCGATGCGCTCCGCCCCGGTTGCAAGCATCGCCAGCCGGTCGAAACCCATGGCAATGCCGGCGGATGGCGGCATGCCTTGGGTAAGCGCGGCCAGGAAATCCTCGTCGATACCCCAATCAGGACCGTACGATGCGTGGCGCCTTGCCCGATCGGCGATAAAGCGTTCCCGTTGCTCGACCGGATCCGTCAGTTCGACAAACGCGTTCGCGAGTTCGATGCCACACACGAACAATTCGAACCGTTCCGCGACCCTCGGGTCGGCTGGATCACGCCGCGCCAGCGCCGCCTGCGCGGCGGGCCAATGCGTCAGAAACGTCGGCATCGCGCGGCCCAGTTTGGGTTCAATCCGTTCCAGCAACAAGCGGAAGAACAGGTCTTCCCACGTCTCGTTGTCTCGCAATTGGGTCCCGGCCTGAGCGGCCAAAGCAGCCGCATTGCCTGCGCTGGCCAACACGTCGGCGCCTACGTAACGATCGAATGCCTCGGCCACGGTAAGGCGTTCGGTCTGCGCCAGCGATGTCGTGACGCCGCGCACGGTCACCGCTGCCGGCAGCACGGCACGCAGCAATGCGGTGGTTTCGTCAATCAATTCGCCCATGCCGGCACCGGGCCGATACCACTCCAGCATGGTGAATTCGGGTGCGTGCAACGCGCTGGCCTCGCCATTGCGCCAGACCCGGGCGAGCTGGAAGATCGGCCCGGAGCCGCCGACCAGCAACCGCTTCATGGCGAATTCCGGGCTGGTGTGCAGCCACAATCGTTCGGTCCTGCCATCCGGATACGCGCGCTGCGTGGCGAAGGCCTGGAGGTGGACTTCCTCACCCGGCACCGGGACGGCGTATTGTGTCTCGACCTCCTGGTAGCCGCGCGAGACCAAGAACGCCCTGGTGGCCGCGGTCAGTTCGGTGCGGCGCCGCAGGAACGGCAGGCGGGCTTCGAGGCTGCGTGGATGCCATGCGGGCGTGGCGGAGGACATAACCCCTGCGTAGCCAATGACCGGGTCCAAGCCAACCCGCACGAGCTGTTCGCCGAAACCTGGCCCAGGGCGGTATCCTGTCTCGTTATGCGGCGGTCCGAGGTCCCGGGTAGCGCCTGTCCGGCAACCCGCGAACCCGCGGACATCCTGGAAACAGGCAGGCGGGCAGACCTGGCGTGGCTTGCCACCTGCCTCGCGAGCCGCCATTGGCAACCTGAACGGATGCACAAGGCAAAACCATGACGATCCGCGACACCGATGGCCTGATCGATGCCGGCCTGTTGGATCCGTCAGACCGGGCTCGGATCGACGCCGTGGCCACGCGTTACGCGGTCGCCCTGACGCCAACCATGCGCACACTGATCGAGGCGCCGGACGACCCGATCGCGCGCCAGTTCGTGCCCAGTACCGAGGAACTGACCACCGCGCCGCACGAGCATCCCGACCCGATTGGTGACGACAAATTCTCGCCGATCAAGGGCGTCGTGCACCGTTACCCGGACCGGGCACTGCTGAAGCCGCTGTTGCTCTGTCCGGTGTATTGCCGGTTTTGCTTCCGGCGGGAGCATGTCGGGCCGGATGGCGGCGTGTTGACAGCGGCGGAACTGGAGGCGGCGTACGCGTGGTTTGCCGCGCATCCGGAGGTGCGGGAAGTAATCCTGACCGGTGGCGACCCATTGCTGCTGTCGCCACGCCGGCTGGCCGCGATCATCGCGACGTTATCAGCGATGCCGCATATCGAGACGCTGCGCATTCATACGCGGGTGCCAACCACTGACCCCGGCCGTATCGATGAGGCAGTGACGGGGGCGTTGGCCACCGATCGCTCGCTCTGGCTCGTGCTGCATGCCAACCACGCGCGCGAGTTTTCTGCCGAGGCGAAGGCGGCACTTACCCGCCTCCGTCGCGCCGGGGTTCCGCTGCTGGGCCAATCCGTGCTGCTGCGCGGCGTCAATGACAGCGCCGCGGCGTTGGAGGCGCTGTTCCGCGCCATGGTCGCCTCTGGGGTCAAGCCGTACTATCTGCATCAATTGGATGCTGCGCCGGGGACCGCTCGATTCCACGTGCCGATTGCCGAGGGCCAGCGACTGCTGGCGGCGTTACGCGGGCGGGTCACCGGGCTAGCCTGGCCGACCTACGTGCTGGATATTCCCGGTGGCCACGGCAAAGTACCGATCGGTCCAGAGTTTCTGCAGGCGGATGGTTTTGTGCGCGATCTTTCCGGCGTCCCACACCAGATCGGAGAAGCGTGACGGGACAGCAATCTTCCCTGTGTATCCTGTGGTTTCCCGTTGACTGCCGGAAGCGGCCGCGCGAACAGGCAGCACCATTTCGAGACTCCCATGGCCGAATCACTGCAAGTCGAGCTGTTGTCGCTGCCGCACGGGTTTTTCACTCGCCGCGGCGGCGTGTCTAAAGGGCCGTTCGCCAGCCTGAACTGTAGCCTGTCCAGTCGGGACGATCGCGATGCGGTGCTGCAAAACCGCTCCCGTGTCGCCGGCACAATTGGCGTGGCGCAGGAGAGCCTTGTTGGGTGCACTCAGGTGCATGGCACCTCCGTCGTCGCGGTCGAGGCACCCTGGGCGCCAGGCTCTGGGCCGAAGGCGGATGCCATGGTGACGCGGCGGCCGGGTCTGGCACTTGGCATCATCACAGCGGACTGCGCGCCGGTGCTGTTCGCTGATCCCAAAGCCGGGATCGTCGGCGCTGCCCATGCCGGCTGGCGCGGAGCGGTTGCCGGGGTCATTGAGGCGACACTTTTCGAAATGGTTCGGCTGGGCGCCCGGACCGATCGGATCGTTGCCGCTGTCGGTCCTTGCATCGCCCAAAGGTCCTATGAGGTTGCCGCCGATCTGCGCGACGCGGTGGTGACGCACTCGCCGCACGATGCGCGGTTCTTCGCCGACGGCTCGCGGGAGGCGCGCTGGCAGTTCGACCTGCCCGGCTATTGCGCGGCCCGCCTGCGCGCCGCGGGCGTTGCTGAGGTCGTGGTGACCGGCGTCGATACGCTTGCCGAGGAGGACCGGTTCTTCAGTCATCGGCGCCGCACTCTGGCGGGTGGCGGACCGATCGGCCATCAGATATCGGTCGTTGCGATCGGGTGAGTGGGCTGCCGGCTACAGGAAACGCCAAAAGGAACATACGTGAACACCAGGCGCGTCAGTCGCACCACGACGTTTGCTGATTTGTGGCGTCTGGCTCGCAGGTTCGCGGCCTGGATGCTGTTCAGCATGATCCTGGTCGCGTTTGCTGCCCCTCGCGTCTGGGCTGACACGCCATGCCCGATTCCCGATGCCATGGCATTGCACGACATCTCCTTGCCAGCCGCACGGCATGAGGTGGCGACGGAGCAGCGCCTGATTGTCCTGACGTTTGGCGGGGTCCGGCCGGCCGGGGCCGATGCGGTGGGCAAAGGGGCGACCTGGCCTGCGCGGCTGCAGGCGGCGCTGAGTGCGGCTTTGCCGGAAACCCAGGTGACCGTGGCGAATGAGGCGGCGCCGGGCAAGACCTCGGCCGATGTTCCCGCCGCGCTGCCCGGGCTGCTGGCGAAGACCGGGGCCAGGTTGGTGATCTGGGGACCGGGCGGGCGGGACGTAGCGGCGCGGCTTGATCTTGGGGCGTTTCAGGCGGCGGTGAACGGCGGGATCGAGGCGGTGCGGCACGGCGGGGCGGATCTGATTTTGCTCGACACCACGTTTGTGCCGTCGCCGGCCAGGATGGTGCAGATCGAGCCATTCCGAAATCGGCTGCTGGAAGCTGCAGCGGCGAACAATGTGCCGGTGCTGCGGCGGCACGGGCTGATGCGGTTGTGGGACGAGGACGGGACACTGAACCTCGGCGCGCGCGATCCGGCGGAGCGGGAGACGGTGGTGCGGCATTTGTTTGCGTGCGTGGCGCAGGGGTTGGCGGGGGCGATTGCGGCGGCGGTGAGGTAATGGGGTGACGGTTCCGACCTTAGTGTCCTGTGTGGACGGCCCCTTGAATTCAAGAGTTTCGATGAGGATTCTGACGGGCGGGTCGACTGCGATCATGTGTCCGGCCTGTTGACGCGGCATCATGACCGCTGGCCCA
>JBEKQQ010000063.1:0-30986 GCA_049519555.1 Acetobacteraceae bacterium | reverse complement strand
AAGCATGGCCATGTAGGTGACCGCGCAAACCAATATCCCGACCAACACCGGATCGCCACGCAACATGCGCCAGAATTCTGCCGGCAACGCCACGAAGCCCCAGCCCCGCGACGCCGCGTCCGGCCGAGCTCTGGGCAAACCTGCGACCGGGACCGCTGCGACGCCAATAGCGATGGCAAACCCCAGAAAGGCGGGGACGAAGCCGGCGATCACGGCAAGACCTCCGATTGCTGGGCCAACCGTCTTGCCGATCCGGTCCGCCATCGAGCAAAGGCTGTTGCCGGCGAGTTCGAATCCCTCGGGCGTGACTGTGCCGCGCAGTGACATGAGGCCCGGCATCATGAAAACGTCCAACGCGCCGATGCCGGCGATCACCACCTGCAGGACAGCGAAGTCATCGCACCACGGCAGTGCGCCGGTCAGCACCGCCTCGGCCGCCAGCGCGAAGCATGCGACCCTGGGCGCCCCAAACCGTCGCAACAGTGCACCAGACACCGGTGCCAGCACGATTTTCGGCAGGATGCGCCAACTCAGCGAAAGTACCAGCGCACCACCCGCGCCATAACGTTCGGCAACCAGGATCGGCAGCGCGGCCAGCACGCTCCAGGAGCCCAGATTGGCGCACAGCAACGCAAACCACAGCGCGCGGAATCGCGGCACCGCGAGCAAGGATTTCCAGTCACCCATGGGGCGCTGCCGTAGCCCGAATCACAGCCGGCGCCAGACAATTGCATGAAGGGTGCGCCGGTCGCACGTGGTTCCACCCCAGAGTTGGGCCTCGCGCGTGCGCGGGTCAGCGCAAGTTTATCGTGTGCCGGCACGATCTGCGAGAGTGTGTGCGGCCGATGGGCCACGGCGGGGCGTGATCCGGAATCCGTCTACCGCCCGTCACGCCGCCCGTCACGCCGCGCGCCGCCGCGCCAACCGCTCCGGCACGCCGCGAAACAGCGCCGCGGTCGCTCCATCCAGGTCAAACTCCAACCGCAGCGAGCCACTGTCGCTGCCAATGACGCTAAACGGTAGCGCGAAGTCAGCCCCATCCAGGCTAAGCGTACCGCGCGAGCCAATCGCCAGTTCCGGGCCACCGACGACATGCGCACCACCGTCAGATAAATCGATCACACTCGCCGTATGGCTCTGCCCAGAAACCTGCAGCCGGCAGGTCATGTCCAGGTCATGGCGCTCGTCGGCGCGGCGGTCGACCTCGGCAGTGGAAGTCCGCACCACCCGGATCACGGTCTGTTTCAAATCTTCCAGTGCTTTGCCCAGTGCGCTCGTATTGACCAGGACCTCGCTGGCGCGCTCCCGTGTATCCTTGGCCTCCGCTGAGACCTCATCGGTACGGTTGGTTATTTGCTGTGCCGCGGACGCGGTCTCGGCGACGTTGCGGGCAATCTCGGCAGTCGCCGCACCTTGTTGCTCAACCGCCGCGGCGATCGAGCCGGCAATACTGTTGACCTCGGTGATCGTCTGCTCGATCCGTGCCACCGCCGCAACTGAGGCATCGGTGGCGGCGCGTACCTCGCCAATGTGGCGGGTGATCTCCTGGGTTGAGCGGGCGGTCGGGTTGGCCAGTGCCTTTACTTCGGAGGCAACGACCGCAAATCCTTTCCCGGCGTCTCCGGCGCGGGCCGCTTCGATGGTGGCATTCAACGCCAGCAGGTTGGTCTGCACGGGGCCTACCACGACGTCGAGAGAGCGGGTCCGCCGGTCAATCGTCAGGGCCGCTGGTATAAATCAGGCGAACACCATAGCGGCGGCCTGAATGAACCAGAATGTCGTCGGTCACTCGTGTTGCGGCTCAGACTCTGCGGCCAGCAATATGACCATTACGCCTCGCCCCATCATCACGCTGCCTTCGGCCTACTACGTCGCGCAATCGTATCGAGTGCGTGATCAACCAGCTCCAGCGAGGCCTTGTCCTGACGGAACGCGACCGCAATAACACCGCGGCCGGTGCGCGCGATCCTTCCGGTGACATGATCCGTCGCGCCCGGCAGTTTGATTGCCACCTCGTCACCGACCGCGATCGGCCAGTCGCAGCGCAAAGCGATACCGCCGCGCGAGATGTCCTGAACTGCCATTTCGGTCTCGTTGTGGCCGCTCGCGCGCAGCTTCACGCTACATCCCGCTCCATCGATCCGTTCATACCGACGACGATCCGACTCGTTACTGCTCGCCATCGCGGCCAGGAAGTGTTCGACCTCTTCGCGCAGCATGTCCGCCGTGTGTCCCACGGCATCGGCCGCAGTAAGAACACTTTGGCTGGTCACTTCGCCTTCTTCGGCGATCGACGATACCTGTTGCATCGACTGAGTGGCCTGCGCAGTCGCCCGCAACACGCTTTGCACGCTTCCGGCGATCTCCCGCGTCGACGCTGCCTGTTCCTCGACCGCGGCGCCGATCGCGACGGCGACAGTATCGACCTGTCCAATTGCCTGCGTCACTTCCTGCACAGCCGCCACGGCCTCACCGGTGGCGGCGCGGATAGCGTTCACCTGGGCACTGATTTCGCCGGTAGCTTTGGCAGTTTGCGTCGCCAGGGCCTTCACCTCGCCGGCAACCACTGCAAAGCCCTTGCCCGCCTCACCGGCCCGGGCCGCTTCGATCGTGGCGTTCAACGCAAGCAGATTGGTTCGGCTGGCAATGTCGGAGATCAGCCCAACCACTTCCCCGATGTGGTCGGCCGTCTCTGCCAGACCGGTCACCTTCTGATCGGTGACGGTTGCGCGCGCCACCGCCTGCCGCACGGCTGCGGTGACGCCGCCTACCTGGCGGCTGATTTCGGTTATGCTGCCTGACATCTCCTCAGAGGCCGCGGCAACCGAGCCAAGATCGCGCGACGACGCCGTGGCCCCCTCGGCGGTCGCTACAGCATCCATCCGGGTTTGCCGCGCGCCCTCCGACATCGCCGTCGCGGAGCCGCGCATTTGCTCCGCCGAATGCATCAGGCTGGCCATCACCCCGGCGATGGTCCGTCCGAAATCCTGGGTGTGCCGATCCATCGCCGCCTGCCGCCGGTCGTTTGCCACGCGAACCAATTCGCGCTCCTCCCCGAGCCGCGCGGCTTCGACGGCACTGAGCCGCAGTTCCTCCAGCACAGTTGCCATGGCGCCAAACTCATCGTTGCGCCGGGTTGCGGGGACCTCCGTCGTGATGTCGCGAGCGGCCAGCCGGCGGATCGCAACAGTGATCTGGCCAACCGGGCGGATCACACGTCCACGGACCACCAGCAGGCTGGCTGCAAGCCCGAGACTGGCAAGCACCAGCACGGTCGCGGAGATGGCCAGATGCGTTAACGCTTTGGCGCGGTTTTCCTGGGCGTAAACCGCCATCCGTTCCAGCGCGATGGTGCCGACCTTCAGGACCGGACCAATCAGACTGACACACTGCTTTTCCCAGGTCTCACCATTAAGCTGTTTTGGGGTGCCGAGATTTTCATAAGCGGCGTCGCGTCCCTCAAATGCGGTCTGGACTGCGGCTGCAGCCTCCGCCTGGGCAGCACTGAGTACCTCCGGCGCACCCGGACGGCTAAGCAATTCCGTTAACGTGGCCATGCTTTGATGGACGCGTCCGCGTGCCTCGGTTAATGTTGTGCGTTGCGCCGGGCTTAACGGGGTTCCGTGGCCGAACGAGGACCGCACGGTGCCGCATTCGTCGCCGACGGCGAGGCGCGCCGCCCAGGCAAACTGGCGGGCCTGAATGTCCTCACCCGCCTCCGGGTCCGAGATGCGAACGCTACCGGCGACCCGGCTGGACCACTCAGTCAGCCCGGTGACCACAACGGTCAATGCGTCGAACCACGGCTGAGTGCCGGCAAGTGTCCGCTCGGCGCGAGGTTTTGCAGCGATCGCCATCACGTTATCGCGCAGACCCGTTGCCGTGCCCCATGCGGAATTCAGCGACGCCAGACGGACGGGGGTGTCGTCCGACAGATCGGGAGGAATGGCGCGCATCATATCCTGCCATTGCCGGTCATTGGTCGCGAAGGCGGCGGCAAGTCCAGGACGTGGATCGTCCTCGGCCAGCAACGAGGTTTGAATGCCGCCTCGGCCGACCCTTATCACGCCGCTCATCTGATAAATGATGCGGTCGGCCGCCGCCAACTGCGAGAGGCGATTGGCGTGGGAGAGTTGCTGCCATGCCTCCTGGAATTGCATGCCCAAAAGCACAAAGATGCCGACGGCCATCACCAGCACGACCGAAATCAGAACGGCGCTCGCGGAGCCGAATAACCGATGCAACAATGCGTGCAAGCGTACCTCCACACGACGTGACCAGGGTCCCCGCCTGCCGTTCCTACGCCCGTGCTGATTAACAACCAGATAATGCAGCCGCCGGTGGCTGATCCTCGCCATATGGTCGAGATCCGATGGCACGGCCGTGAGCTGCCCGGCGGAGTTGCTCAGCCGAGAAAATTTGCGCGAGCCGAACGCGCGATGAGCGCGTCGCCCCGGTGACCTCGCGTACCGTAAGCGAACCGTCATATTTGCTGGCGCAACCGGTCCTCGGCCCGCCGACTTGACTCTCGTGCAACCGGCACGGAGAGCGGTGATGCCCACCATTACCCCCATCGCTGGCATTGCAGGCGACGATGATCTCGCGCGTCTCGACGAATCCGGCATCACCGCCGAGCACTCGAAGATCCTGTTCATTTCGGGCATGGGCTTTTTCACCGACGCCTACGACCTGTTCATCATCGGCGTCGCCATGCACCTGATCAAAGACGAATGGCACACCTCGCCGCTCAGCGAAGGCCTCGTCACCTCGACCGCGCTGCTGGCCTCGGCCGTGGGAGCGCTGCTGTTCGGACGGGTAGCCGACATGCTCGGCCGCAAGCGGATTTACGGCTTCGAGGTACTCGTACTGGGCGCGGGTGCGATCGCGTCAGCTTTCTCGCCGAACATTTGGTGGCTGATCGGCTTTCGGGTCGTACTGGGGGTGGGCATCGGCGGCGACTATCCGGTCAGCTCCACGATCATGAACGAGTATTCCGGCAAGGCGCATCGCGGCATGATGGTCAGTCTGGTGTTCGCCATGCAGGCCGCCGGGCTGATCGTTGGGCCGCTGCTCGCTGCCGTGTTGCTGGTAACCGGCATGGATCATGACCTGGTCTGGCGCCTGTTGCTGGCCTTCGGTGCGGTGCCGGCCCTCGCGGTGTTCCAGATGCGCCGGCGTCTTGCGGAAACACCGCGCTTTCAATTGGCGGCGCGGGGGATGGCGGCAAAGCTCTCCTTCACCGGAGGCTTCCGCCGATTACTCGCACGCCGGGACCTCCGCCTACGCCTCCTGGGTTCCAGCCTGGCCTGGTTCCTGATGGACTTCGCGTACTACGGCAACACGGTGAGCAGCCCGATCGTGCTGAATGCGATCGCCCCGCATTCCGACCTGTTGAACCAAACTCTCACCCAACTGGCGGTGTTCGCAGTGGCGGCGGTGCCGGGTTATTTCGTTGCTGCCGCAATGATGGACCGTATCGGCCGCAAGCCGATCCAGGTGCTCGGCTTCTCGATGATGACGGTCAGCTTTCTGGCGATGGCCCTGATCCCGGGCATCGAGCACCTGATCTACGCGTTCCTGATCGTTTACGGCATCAGCTACTTCTTCACCGAGTTCGGGCCAAATGCGACGACCTTCGTTTATCCGGCCGAACTGTTTCCGGTGGAGGGCCGGACGACCGGCCACGGTATTGCCTCGGCGGCCGGCAAGCTCGGCGGGTTTATCGGGGTATTCACGTTTCCGCCGCTGATGGCCTGGCACGGTCTGTTCAGCGCTGAATCGGGTGCCGCGGTCGCCAGCGTGCTTGGGTTGCTCGTGACGGTCACCATGTTGCCGGAAACCAAGGGACGCAGCCTGGAAGAACTGAGCGAGGCGCCGGTTGCCGGTCAGTGATCGGCGCTGTTTCACACGTGGTCGTGAACCACCACCTCCAGCCCGTTCAGTATGAGGAAGCTTGCCGCCGGCCACCGACATATGCTCGAAAGCCGGCGGCACGGCCCTGACGTGCCCGGCGGAGTTGCGCGGTGGCCGTTCATCCTCATGTCGTGATCGTTGGCGCGGGCATCATCGGAGCGTCGATCGCATGGCATCTCGTGCGTGCCGGCGCGCGGGTCACGGTGATCGATGCCGCAGCGCCTGGCGGCATCGCCACCCGCAATTCCTGGGCCTGGATCAATGCCAGCTGGGGCAACCCAAAGCCGTACTTTCGCCTGCGCGTCCGGGCAATGCAGGAATGGCACCGACTTGGCCAGGACGTGTCGGGCATCCGCGTGGCATGGACTGGCGGTCTGCTCTGGGAGTTACCGCCGGAGCAACTCGAGACCTTCGCAGCGGAACACACGGCCTGGGGTTACCGGATCCACCGCGTCGATCGTAGGGCCATGCAGCAGATCGAACCGCACCTCGCCGCGCCGCCGGACTTCGCCTTGCATATGCCCGACGAGGGATCGGTGGAGCCGCTCGCAGCGGCGTTGGCCCTGCTGGACGCGGCGCGCAGCCTGGGCGCGACGATCATTGCGGATACGCAAGTGCGACGCCTGAGTGTGTCGGCCGGTCGGGTCTCTGGCGTCGAAACAAATACCGGACGTCATACCGGGGACGTGGTCGTTGTCGCCTGCGGGGTCGACACACCAGGCCTTGTTGCGACGGTCGGGCTAAACCTTGCAGTGACCGGGTCCCCTGCCCTGCTGGTCGTCACGCAGCCCCATGCCAGATGCCTCAACGGCCTCGTCATGTCGCCGGAGATGCAGTTGCGGCAAACCACGGAAGGACGGCTTGTCGCAGCTACTGGCTTTGCCGACACCGACCCTGACGCCGATGGTGCGGCAGAAGCCGCTGCGCTGATCGATGCGATCCGGGGTATGTTCGTTTCTGGCGCATCGATCACCCCGAATTATCATGTTATTGGAAGCCGCCCGATGCCGCAGGATGGCTTTCCCGTTGTCGGCAGCGTCGACGCGATCCCGGGTCTTTACGTCGCCGTCATGCATTCGGGAATTACGCTGGCGCCTGCCATCGGCCGCTTCGTTGCGGATGAACTGCTGACCGGACAACGCGACAATTTGCTGGCGCCGTACCGCCCGGGGCGATTGGTCGATGTGCCGCCTGCAGCATAAATCAAGCCTTTTGCGCAGCAAGCGCCTTTGACATTGGGTATCCCCCTGCCATGCCGTATTTACGGTCCGGCGGGCCGTCATCGACGTAGCCTCTGGCACGGTAGAAGCGATGTGCCGTCTCGGTGCTGAACAGGTTACAGCGCAGATTGCCTCGTTGCGCGGCCCGGGCTTCGAGCGCGGCGAGCAAGATCCGGCTCGCGGAACGAAATCTTGCGTTCGGCGCAACGTAGTTCAGCGTGATTTCACCCGCGTCGGTGACGGCACCCACGGCCAGGATCCTATTGACTTCGACAGCGAGAAGCAGCGAATTGTCGGGCCGCGCAATCCAGGCCGCAACGTTTGCCGCAGTCTTGTTGCTGAGCCATCGCGCCAGGATCACCGGGTCGTTCCGGTGATCGGCCTCGCACAATTGCTCGATCGACTGCCTTAGGACCTGGCAGGCAGCAGCTGCATCTTCGGCGACCGCATCGCGTATCTCCATGGTAACAGGTTGCCACCCTGGCTGACTGGGAGCAACAGCAAAACCGGTGTCGCGAGGCCGCAGCGGGCGTACCGAAACCATCCACTCGCCACAACTACGCCGCAGGCAACTGAGCAACGTGACGTTGCCGGGTCCTGACGGCAGACCTGAGCATCAGACGGTGGCGGACATTTTGCCGGCGCAATCACCGGGCCGCTTCATTACTGTGCCATCTCACACGTGATCGTAGTCCACCACCACCCGCCGGGTCAGCGGCCGGGCCTGACAAGTCAGCACATACCCAGCCTCGGTCTCCCACTTTTCCAGCGAATAATTCGCCGCCATCTCGACCCGGCCCTCGATCAGGCGGGCGCGGCAGGTGCAGCACATCCCGGCTCGGCAGGAAAATGGTGGATCCCGACCCGCCCGCAGCGCTGACTCGACGATCGTCTCGCCGTTGGCCATCGGCACCTCGATACGCGCGCCGTCGATGATCAGCGTGGCGATTGCATCTGGCGGCGCGTCCTTCGGCACCACGACCGGCGGGCGTGGGGCGTCGGTGGCGGGCGTGAACCGCTCGACATGGATGCGATCCGGCGGCACGCCTGCCGTGGCCAGCGCTGGTTCCAGACCCTCGATCATGCCTTGCGGCCCACAAACGAAGACGTGGTCCGGCCGCGGCAGCAATCGGGTCAACGCCGGTATCTTTTCCGGATCGAGATGACCATTCAGGATATCCAACTCCTGCTGCTCACGCGACAGCACGTGGAACACCGACAGGCGAGACAAATAGCGGTCCTTGAGGTCCTCGAGCTCATCGCGGAACATGATGTCGGCTGTGGCACGGTTGCCGAAGAACAAGAAAAACCGGCTGCCCGGCTCACGAGCCAGCACGGTCTTCATGATCGACAGGATCGGGGTGATGCCGGAGCCCGCGGCAAAGCCAGCAAACACCCGTGATGCAGCCGGATCGATCGGCACGCCGAAGCGTCCCTCCGGGCGCATGACAAGTAGTGTGTCGCCCTCATGCAAGACGGTGTTGGCCCAGGAGGAGAACAGCCCGCCGGGGAGATGCTTAATGCCGATCTGCAGCATGGTGTCGTCGAGACCGGAACAAATCGAGTAGCAGCGCCGGACGTCCTGGCCATCGATCGTTGTGCGTAATGTCAAATATTGGCCGGGTGTAAATGTCCGGAACGCGGCTGGTGCATCAAATGTCACCACCACCGCGTCAGCGGTGGTCCGGCGCAGGCCGGCGACGCGCAAACGCTGGAAGCGTGCCGGCACTCAGGGCGTCTTTGCGTTGCGGCCCAGACCGCCGTACTGATCCAGCATGCGGCCGAACCATTCTGCTACCGGGTCGTCAATGGCAAGCAACGCAAAGCGGCTGGCGCAGCGCGGCCACATTAACGTTCCCGCAATTATATGATCCGCGTAACTGGGCGTTGCCCCACCCAGCCACTTCTGACGCCGCAGCACCAGGCGGAGCGGCAGCAACGTATCGCGGAACCCCGCCACCCGATCGTCGCGACCGGCCTGGACAGCCTCCAGCGACATGCCGAACCGAGCCTCCCGGCTGGTGCGGAAATAGCTCTGGTCCTTGGGATCGATCACGTCCAGCAGGTCACGCACGATAAAACGCGCGATGCCGCCGAGCAGTACCGAATCGGCCCAGGAATTGATGAACAACGCGTGGGCACGCCCGCCCGGGCCGTAAAAAATCGGCAGGGTCGGATAAGTCTCCTCCAGGTATTCGGCGATCGACCAACTGTCAGATACCACCCGATCGTTGTCACGGATGACCGGCACCCGCGCCTGGCCGGAGAAAGCGATCGCGCCAGTTTCGGTAAAGCGCCACGGAATGGTTTCGACCGGCAGCCCTTTGTGTGCCAAAGCGAAACGAGTGCGCCAGCAATACGGGCTGAACCGAAGCTCGGGATCAGCGCCGGCGAGGTCATGCATGATGATGGACATGCGCCCAGATTGCGCCAATCCCGCCCACGGGTCCAGCATTGGCGGTGGCAATTGCCTGGACCCAGGTCCGAACGATTGCCCCGGGGCGACCGGTCATGCTAGCGGCGCGCATCGTTTCAGAAGGGGCCTGATGGTGACTGACCTGCCGCCGTTCGACGACGCCGACTTGTTCGACGAAGCGGGGTATCTGCGTCTCTACCCGGGCATTGCCGAGGCAATGATGCAAGGCGTGGTCGACACCGCTTGGAACCACTATGCCAACCACGGCCGCCATGAAGGCCGTCTGGCCAACGACGTTGATCCGGCATTCTATCTCGCAGCATATCCGGCGATCGAGCAGGACCTCGGCCGCAGCGCGACGGCAGATGACGCCGCACCGCATTACATCACTCTCGGGCGTGCCCGTGGCTATCTGCCGAACGCCAGAGCGCCGCGGGCGGAAAATGGTGCGGCGCTGCACTCGCCGTTCGGCGGGTTCTGGACCGACCAGGCCAATGCGCTTGACCTCATTCAGGGCCGCCTCGATCTGGGCTGGATCAGGCAACGCGAGGCAACGCTGCTGCGAACATTCGCGTTGGAGGGGATCGTGGAGTTCGATCGGCTGGTCGATCGCGATCAGGTCTCGGACGCGGCGCTGGCTGTGGCGCAAGCGTTCACCGGAATGTTTCCGGAGGCGTTGTTTGCTCCGTCCGGGTCAACCGCCGAGCCGCAACCATGGCAGCCCGAACTGACCGAGCAACCGATGGCAGCGCTGGACCTGCACATGGTCTCCCGCGCGATCCGTCAACTCTTGCTCGACAAGGTGCTTACCGACTTCCTCGCATTGATTTTCAGTGCGCCGCCCCGATTGATCGAAAGCCGGGCGTTTCTGCGGGAGACGGCGCCGCCGGACCGGGACGTGGCCTGGCATGCCTGTTCGCTGCCGCTGCAGTTTTTGGCCGTAACGTTCTCGCTGGAAGACAGCCGGGAAGGTCCGGCGTTGGCGTGGCCCGGCAGCCACCGGTTGCCCGACCTGCTCTGGCCTGGCGAACACATTTCGCTGCCGGAAGCACGCCGCGCCGATGCTGCGGACCTGCAGCTTGCCATCGCGCAGCGGGAGGCCCAGGTCCGTGGGTTGCTGCATGGACAGGAGCCGCGGCGGCTGGACGCGATCGCCGGCCGACGGGCGATCCGGCATGCCAACCTGATCCATGCAGCTGCGCCGCCGCGGCCGCCGCTGCAACGCCGAACACTGACCGCGTGGTATTGTCCGTCCTACGTCGTGCCCTGCTATCTGGAAACCGCGCAGGCCCGGATCCATGTCCACGATGGGTTGGCGTTTTCGTCCGGTATCTATCCGGCGCTGGATCCGTGCGACTGAATGCGACGCGTCGTTTTCTCCGCTGACGATTTCGGCCTGACACCGGCGGTGAACGAAGCCGTGGAACGCGCGCATCGGGACGGCATCCTGGATCAGGCGAGCCTGATGGTCGCAGGTCCAGCGGCCGAGGACGCGGTACGGCGGGCACGTGCCTTGCCGTCGTTACGTGTCGGCCTGCATCTGGTGGTGATCGAAGGGCCCGCGATGTCGCCACCTGCCAACATTCCAGATTTGGTGGATGCGTCCGGACAATTTCCCTCGGACCAGGCGCGTCTGGGGTTTCGCTATTTCTTTCGGCCCTCAGTGCGGCGCCAGTTGGCGCAGGAAATCCGCGCGCAGTTTGCCGCATTTGCCGCAACCGGACTGACGTTGGATCACGCCAACGCGCATAAGCACATGCATCTGCATCCCGTAGTGGGCAGGTTGCTGATCGAGATCGGGCGCGAATTTGGATTGCACTCGATACGGATCCCCGCCGAGCCGCCGGCGACCCTGGCGCTTGTCGGGACCCATGTGGGCATGGGCGATCGCGCACTTTATTCCTGGACGCGGCTGCTGCGGCATCAGGCCCAGGTGGCCGGCATGATTACCAATGATCACTGCTTCGGCCTCGCCTGGAGCGGGCACATGACGCGCCAGCGGGTGCGCCGCCTGCTGGACAATTTGCCCGACGGAGTTTCCGAGATCTATTTTCACCCGGCAACGCAACGAGATGACGTGCTGGTCCGTTTGATGCCCGACTATGAGCATGAGGCCGAGTTTGCAACGTTGCTCGATCGTGAAATGCCAAGAGCAGTTGCGCGGCCGCCATAGGATATGGGGGTCCGGTAGCAGTGGAACCGACAGTTTGACTCAGGCCGCCTTCATGGCTGTGTTCGACATCGCTGTGTTCGCTCCTGGGCCGAGAAAGCGACCCAAACCAGACCGCGCCACAAGCCGACACCTTCGTATTCGGCGACGAAGTCGCGCGCTGGTTTTCGTTGGAACTTCAGCCGAGCCATCACAGCCTGTGATCGGAAATTATCGGCGCTTGTGTATGACAGGATCTCCTTGAGCTCTGCACGCCGGGGAGCGTCCTCCAGTGCAGCCTTTGCGCTTTCAGTTGCGTAGCCATGGCCCCAGGCTCTCCGGATGAACCGCCAGCCAATCTCGAAGTGAGGTCCGAGAGGATGGTCCGGAAGGAGGCGCGGCATGACCCCGGCATACCCCAAAAACGTGCCGTCGGCGTTTTCAACCGCCCAACGAGAAACGCCGTGCTCCAGGTACGCTGCGCGATAGCGGTCGAACTTCTCATCGCTCTTGATTTGATCAACCGGACCGCCCTGGTCAGCCATCACCTCCGGATCGGCATGCATCTGAGCAAACGCTGCGCGATGCTCGTCATGCCAAGGGCGAAGCCTCAATCGCTGCGTTTGGATCATTGATTAAGCGTATCTCCACGCCAGTTTGCCGCCTACGATTCTCGTCGATAGGTGCGCAGAAAGCCACCGTTTGATGCACACGCGGAAGTTTGGCCAATATCGCCGATGAGACGCAACTTCACCACGCATTCACGAGTGCATTTATCTACCCCCAGAATACCCTCCCCTCGGTTTCCGCTCAATCGAACTTTCGATTCCACTGCTACCTGACCCCGGATAGTCCCGACATCTGGCATTGCAAGCTGCCGACGTGGAACCGACAATCGCCGGGAAACTGATCCCACTGGCATCTCCATCGGTTGTCGCTCACGTGGCGGCCATCGCCGATGATGCGGTGCAAAAGTTAACGATTGGACAACGTGGAACCGCCGATCTGCAACGTTTCGCAATAATCAGCTTTGTGTGGCCTGATCCAGCAGCCAGTCCGTCACCATCGCGGCGTAGACGACCGGCTTCACCACACCATACGGTTCGAGTGATGCGGCAGCGCCACTCAGCGTATCCAGCATCGTGCGGCTGAGGGCATGCGCTGCCTCCGGCTTTCCGGCCAGGCCCGGGGCGTGTGCGGTCAGGCGAAATTGCACCATCTCGCGTAGCGATTCCCGGCGGGTGATGAACGGCCTGCCTTCCGCTGGACCGGCGAGGTTGGCATAGACCACCATGAGACGGTGGAAATCCTGCTCGGCGAGACCAACCAGCAGATACTCCCGGGCGAAGGCATGCAATTCACCGGACGGACTTTCGTCCTCGGCTTCGTCCATCGCGAGGCTGGTGCGCGTATGCAACGCCTCGACGTGACGCAACACGATATCGGTAATCAGTTCCTCGCGTTTTTTATAGTAATAGCACAAGGTCGGCAGCAGGCAGTTGAGGTGCTTGGCCAGCGACAGCATGCTGAACCGCCACAACCCATGCTCGGCGATATACCGAGCAGCGATCTCACGAATTTCGCGGGAGCGCTCGATGGTCGTGGGCCGCGGTCGGTAGCCGTTGCGCAACTCGCCACTGAGCCGGACCGGCGCGGCGGCAGTCTCGGCTGTTGGCCGATGCTCCATGTAGTCTGTCGAAATCGATCGCATGGCGTGATCTCCTGGTTCGTGCCGGGTTATCGATAGGATCAAAAATCGCGTCAAAGGAATTTTTACCGTAGACGGTCATGACTGGGCGCTTCTCGGCGATGGCCCGCCAGATTGCGCAGGTCCCAACGGCTGGCTAAGTTACCGGTCAGTAGGAGGACCCATCCATGGATCTGCGCTTCACACCGGAAGAAATTGCATTCCGCCAGGAGGTGCGCGCTTTCATTCGCGACAACCTGCCCGCCGACATCCACGCCAAAATGAAACTGGGCCATGGTCCCAGCAAGGAAGATACCGTGCGCTGGCAACGTATTCTGAATGCCAAGGCATGGGCTGGATTGTCCTGGCCGAAGCAGTGGGGCGGACCCGGCTGGACCGCGATCCAGAAGATGATCTTCCTGGAAGAGAACCAGATGGCGCCGGCGCCGGAGCTTTCGTCATTCAACATAACCATGATCGGTCCGGTCCTGTTGCAGTTCGGCACCGAGGAGCAGAAGCAGCGCTTCTTACCGCGCGCCGCCAACCTGGATGACTGGTGGTGCCAGGGTTTCTCCGAGCCTGGCGCCGGTTCCGATCTCGCGTCATTGAAAACCGCGGCGAAGCTGGATGGCGATCATTACGTAGTGAATGGTCAAAAGATCTGGACCTCGACCGCACATCACGCCGATTGGTGCTTCCTGCTGGTGCGCACCAACCCGAACGCGCGCAAACGGCAGGAAGGCATTTCGTTTTTGCTGGTCGATATGAAGACGCCCGGCATCACGGTGCGGCCGATCATTTCAATCGATGGCAGCCACCATCTGAACGAGGTGTTTTTTGACGACGTGAAAGTCCCGGTCAGCCTGCGCGTGCACGAGGAGAACAAGGGCTGGGATGTCGCCAAGTTCCTGCTCGGCAATGAACGCACCGGCATCGCGCGGTTGGGCAAGTCCAGGGAACGGGTCGATGCCTCGATCGACATGGCGCGTAAGGTTAACATGAACGGGCAGCCGCTGATCGCCGATCCGGCGTTTCGCCAGCGCGTCGCGCAGTTGCAGGTCGACATGAAGGCGCTGGAAATCACCCAGTACCGGGTGGTTTCGGCGTACGACAAAGCCGGCGGCGGGCGGCCGGATCCTCTGTCGTCGGTGTTGAAGGTGAAAGGCACCGAATTGTTGCAGGCAACCACCGAACTCGCTGTCGACGTGGCAGGCCCGATGGCGACGCCGATCTGGGCTGCCGAACTTGCTGCGATGAATGAGCCGGACGACATGCTGGAGGCCAGCAGCGCCTCGGTCGGCAGCTATTTGTTCCTGCGCGCTGCGTCGATCTACGGCGGCACGAACGAAATCCAGAAGAACATTCTCACCAAAGCGGTACTTGGTTTGTAGTGCGGGGGCTGTAATGGATTTTGAACCATCGGACGAGCAACGGCTGCTGCTGGAAAGTGTCAGCCGGCTGCTCGCGGATAACTACAGTTTCGCACAGCGCAAGACATATCTGGCTCGGCCGGAAGGGTTTTCCTCGGAGATGTGGGGGAAATTCGCCGAACTCGGATTGCTCGGCCTGCCGTTCGCCGAACAATACGGCGGGTTCGGCGGCGGCGCGCAGGAGATCATGCTGGTGATGCAGGCGTTCGGGCGCGTGCTGGTATTGGAGCCATTTCTCTCGACCATCGTGCTCTGTGGCACAGCGATCAAGGTAGCCGGCAGCGAAGCGCAGAAGATTACGCTGCTGCCGGCGATCGCCGAGGGCGGACGGAAACTCGCCTTCGCACACAGCGAGCGGCAGGCGCGTTACGACCTGACCGATGTCGTGACCACCGCGAAGCAGAATGGTTCGGGCTGGCTTCTGGATGGATCGAAAACCGTGGTGTCGCACGGCGAAACCGCGGACCAGTTGATCGTCAGCGCGCGTACCGCCGGCGAGCGTTATGACGAAGACGGGATCACGCTATTTCTGGTCGACGCCGCGGCACCGGGGGTCGCCCGACGTGGCTATGCAACACGTGATGAAACGCGGGCGGCGGATATTTCGCTGTCGAATGCCCACGGGGAGGTTCTGGGAGAAGTCGGCAAAGGCCTTGCCATCATTGAAAAGATCGTCGAGGCCGGGATCGCCGCCACCGCCGCCGAAACCATCGGCGCGATGGAAGCGATGAACGAAATGACCTTGGAATACAGTAAGACAAGAGTGCAGTTCGGTCAGCCAATCGGCTCGTATCAGGTGGTGCAGCACCGCTTGTCGGACATGTTCATGGCGCAGGAACAAGGCCGCAGCATGGCAATGCTGGCGACGATGTCGGTGGATAACCCAGATGACGCCGAGCGACGGCACGATTTTGCACTGGCCAAGGTGGGCGTCGGCCAGGCCGGACGCTACGTGTCGCAAAGCGCGGTGCAGATGCACGGCGGTATCGGCATGACCGAGGAATATGCCGTCGGGCACTACTTCCGGCGCTGCATGGTGATCGAGCGGCTGTTCGGCGACCCGGCGTATTATTTGCAACGGCTGGCAAACGAGATCGGGTGACCGTCCCCGGGGGTCGAAGGCCGTGGTTTCACCCCGGACCCCGACCAGGGGCATTGCCCCCTTGGTCCGCTTCGCAGCCCAAGCCCACCAAGGGCAGTGGCCCTTGGAACCATTCATTTTGGGTGGCAGTGGGAGGGGGACCTACAGTGACCGCACAAGGTCCGTGTCGGCCCTCCTCCCACTTCCACCTAATTGACAGATTGCAAAGGGCCTCGCCCTTTGCTGGGAAGTCCAGGAGGGCAACGCCCTCCTGGTGGGTTCCAGGGCGAAGCCCTGACCCTTCACCCCAGGAGGACACATGATCGCCACCGAACGCATGACCGTCCACGGCATCGACCTCGAAGTCCTGCATGGCGGCAAGGGCGACCCGATCGTGCTGCTGCACGGCATGCGCAGTCTGACGTCGGAGCATCGGTTCCCTACCCTGCTGGCCGCGTACGGCGCAGTGCTGGCGCCGTCGTGTCCCGGCTTCGGCGCTTCGCCGAGACCGAAGGACTTCGATACAATCTATGATCTCGCGCACTTGCAGCGCGCCGTACTGGACGCGATCCCCGGCGAGCGCATCACCTTGGTTGGCCTGTCGTTTGGCGGCTGGCTCGCTGCTGAGATTGCTGCCCAAGGGCATCCAAGGCTGGCGCGCCTGGTGCTGGTCGATCCGGTCGGCATCAAAATCAGCGACCGCGAGACGGCCGACATCCTCGACGTGTTCAATCGTTCGCCCGCCGAGGTGCGCCGAGCTGCCTGGTACGATCCCGACCGTTTCGCGCCCGATTTTGATGCCATGGAGGATGCCGAGATCGTGCGCCACGCCCGCGACTGGGAGGCGCTGTGTCTCTACGCCTGGCACCCGTACATGTACAATCCGCAACTTTCACGCTGGTTGGGCCGCATTGGCGTGCCAACGCTGGTCGTATGGGGTGACAGCGACGGGATTGTATCACCGGACTATGGCCGCGCTTATGCCCGACTGATCCCCGGCGCGCGGTTCGTAACAATCGCCGATTGCGGCCATCATCCGGCGATCGAGCGGCCGGAAGAACTGGCCACCTTGATCGGTTCATTCGTGAGGGGCTGACCGATGCAACTCTGGTTTCACAACGAGAACACTTATCCGTTCGTTCCGCAAAAGCTCCTGGACGAAGCTGATTCGGTCCGCGCCAGCCTGCCGAGCCGGTTATGCGATCCACGCATTGCCGCAGACCTGTTCCATCAGTGCATGGACGAGTCGCTGCTGTGCGACGATCTCGGCATCAACATTGTCTCGATCGAGCATCATGCTGGCATCAACAGTCTGTATGGCGCCAGTCCTATCGTGCTCGGCGCGCTGGCGCGGCAGACACGGCGGGTCCGCATTCTGTCGCAGGGCACATTGATTTCCATCCGCAAGGACCCGGTACGGGTGGCCGAAGAGTACGCCACCGCCGATGTGTTGTTGCGCGGCCGTCTGGATATCGGTTTCGTCAAATCCGGCGACAGCGAAATGGCCTCGGGCAATGCCAACCCGGTCGGCAATTTGGAACGTTTCTGGGAAGCGATCGACCTGATCACCAAGGCGTTGCAGAACCAGGATGGTCCGATGCGCTGGGAAGGCAAGCATTTCGCACACCGGCACATCAATTTGTGGCCGCGGCCGTATCAGCAGCCGCATCCGCCAATGTGGGCAGCGACCGGCGATCCCGATACGTCACGCGAACTCGGCCGGCGCGGCATGGTGAATTCCGTGGTGCTGCGCGGCATCGATGGCACGAAGCGTGCCTGGACCGCCTATCGCGAGGCGCGGGCGGAGGCTGGATTGCCGCCACCTGCGCTCGATCGTTTCGCTTATTGCGGGTTCGTCTACGTCGGCGACACCGATGATGAAGGCGTTTCGATTGGCGCGAAACTGTTGTGGTTCCTCAACACCAGCCTGAAGCAGGCGCCGCAATTTTCGACCTTCTTGCCAGGCCGGATGCCACCGGAAATGGCGCCCGGGGTGTACCGCACGAAGCCGCGACCGGGCGAAGCACCGGTGGCACGGCCCGCGGATGCATTGCGCAACATGACGGCGGACCAGGCGATCCAGCGTCAGATCATGTTCGCCGGCCAGCCGGAGACCGTGGTGAAACAGATCATGGCCGCTTACGACGCGGTTGGCGGTTTCGGGCATCTGATCTTCATCGGTCGCTCCGGCTTTCTGACGCATGACGAGGCCGAGAAGAGTCTTAAATTGTTGGCCAGTGAAGTGCTGCCGCGATTGCGCGAGGAAGCCCGGGCAAGAGGCCTGGCACCGGCCGCCTGAAACGCAATGGCCGCCTGAAACGCAATGGCCGCCTGTCACCAGAAACGAAACTCCGCGTCCTCGCTGTGCTCCGCGTCTTCGGCGATTAATGGAGCATTTCCGCACGCACAAACGGCAGCCGGTTCCCGACCGGTGACGCCTGATACCGCATGGCAGTCTGATAAATCTCTGAGGACGCGGAGCATAGGGAGATCACGGAGCTTCCTCACCCTTGATCCGCTTCATCGCGGAACTGTAGCCGCTGAACAGAATATCGGCATCGCTGGAATAGGCCAGCAACGTCACACCCGCGGCCTTCCAACGTTGCATTTCCCCGAAACTGCTGACCAGCATTGCGGCGACTTTGCCGTGTTTACGTGCCGCCGCCAGAATTTGATCGCGCTTTTCGTCCAGCACCCGGCCCTGGTCCGATGTTCCTGCCACGCCCAGATCCTGCGCCAGATCCGCCGGACCGATGGTCAGGGCATCGATGCCCGGCATCGCAGCGATCTCGTCCAGATCCTCAAACGCTCGCGCGGTTTCGAACATCACCGTCACGAACACCTGGCGGTTGGCATGGGCGCGCCGTTCCAATAACGGAACCGTGTGATTGAAGTCGGTGGCGGCACTCAGACCGCCGTTGCCACGCAATCCCATCGGCGCGTACCGCGAAGCATCGACAATCTCCCGCGCGTGGTCTGCGTTCTCTACCTGCGGGCAGTGCAGGTTCCATACGCCGTTGTCCAACAGCCTGGTGATCCACTCGCGATTCGCTTTCGGTGGGCGCACCGCGATGGGAAAATCCAATGCTCGGGCCAGCACTGCCAGATCGGCGATGTGCTCGATGGTCAGCGCGGTGTGCTCCATGTCGACACGTGCGAAATCCAGGCCAGCGGATTTCATCAGCGACAGGATTGCCGGATTGCGCACCATGGTGAGCCAGGTGCCGATTTGCGGTTCGCCGCGTTCCAGCCCCGCCCGCATCGAATTGATGTGCATATTGATCTCCTTTCGCTCGCGCGCCGGTCTCAGTGCCCAGTCTCAGCGCCTAGTCTCAGCGCCCAGTCTCAGCGGCCGGTCTCAGCGGCCGGTCTCAGTGCCCGTTATCAATGCAACTGCAGCCCGATTTGTTGATAGAGCGACAGGAAGTCGAGTTTGTACCAGCCCTCGATCATTTTGCCGTCCTTCACTCGTGCCATGCACATGCCGGTGAAGCTTGCCGGCTTTCCAGCCGCTTGCACCGGCAAACCAGGGCCGGTGTGCGTTCCGGCGACCGAGCAACGGGCCGCGAGCATGTTGCCGTCGATCAGCACCTCCTCGACCGAGATGCGCATGTCGGGGAACGCCGTGCGGAACTGACGGTGGAACGGCTTGAACGCCTCCGGGCCGCGAATATCTTCCTGCAGCCCGTGAATGACTGTGTCCTCGCCCATCATTTCGTCGATGGCATCTTCCCGGCCGCGATTCCAAACTTCTTCGAACCAACGATGCATGAACGTATCGGCATGACCTGGCATGGGAACCCCCTTCGCTGTTCATTCCGTGAAACGCGTGATCCGGCCGGCGGTCATACCGCCATCGATCACCAGTTCCGACCCGGTCACGTGGCTCGACTGATCCGAGGCAAGGAACAAGATGCCGTTGGCGATTTCCTCCGCCTGGCCGGCTTTGCCAAGCGGCACCGTCGCAGCCCCGATCTTCTCCGGATCGAGCGGCAGGTTGGCTCCGGCAGGCAATTTTGTCCAGATCGGTGTCGCAATGATCCCGGGATGCACCGAGTTGACCCGTATCCCGTCTCTCGCCTGGGCACATTCGAGCGCCATCGACTTGGCAAACAATCGCACCGCACCTTTCGTCGCACTATACCCCGCCAACCCGGCCGAACCGCGTATTCCGGCGACCGAGGACAGCATGACGATCGACCCACCTCGGCCACCGCGCCGCATCGCCGGAATACAATACTTGACAGAAAGGAAGACGCCATCGACGTTGATCGCCATCTGCCGCCGCCAGTCGGCCAACGACATGTCAACCACCGGCCCCATGATGCCAATCCCGGCATTGGCGACCAGAATGTCCAGTCGGCCAAACTGTTTCTCGGCCGTCGCAACCACGCCAGACCAGCCGGCCTCGTCAGTGACATCGTGATGGACATAGACGCCGCCGATGGCATCGGCCAGCGCCACGCCGGCGGCATCGTCAAGATCGGTAAGCAGCAGTTTCGCACCCTCGCGCGCCAGCACGCGCGCAGTTGCCGCGCCAATACCCGATGCGGCACCGGTGATGATGCCTACTTTGCCATCCAGTTGTCCCATGCTGTCCTCCCGTGTTGCCTTCATTCCAACAGACCGGCCGGGCATGAGCAAGCAGCGGTGTGGCCCCCGCGCGATCCCGTTCTACACTCCTGCGAACTACCAAAGGACACACCATGCTCAACGGCAAATCCGCTTTGATCACCAGCTCACTGGGCGGCATCGGCTTCGCCACTGCCAAAGCTCTGGCTGAGGCAGGCTGCGACGTCGTGCTGAACGGTTTCGCCGACGCCGCCACGATCACCGCCCGCGTTGCCGAAATCGAGGCTCTGTGTGTGCGGGCCGCGCATCACAACGCCGATCTACGCGATCCCTCGCAAATCGCCACGCTGATCGAGGCCACGACGCAAACCCACGGCGCGCCAGACGTCCTGATCAACAACGCCGTGGTTCATTACTTCGGTGCCGTAGAGAATTTCGCTCCGGAACAATGGGATGAGGCGCTGGCAGTCAATCTCTCGGCACGGTATGCCAACGTCGCTGGCCTGATCGCGTTTCTATGTGCCCCTTCACCAGCGACATCAACGGCGCCGCGCTGCCGATCGATGGCGCTGGCTGGCGGGCCACTGAAATTTACCGGATCGTCTCCCAGTAGCCGGTTTCGACATCCAAACGGTCGTGCTCCAGCCCGCGAAAATCGCCGCGCGAGACGATACCGATGATCTTGCCCTCATCGACGACCGGGATATGCCGAAAGCCGCCATCACGCATCACCCGTAAGGCGTCGATTGCATGGTGGCCGGGCGGCATCGTGTGCGGGTCGGCGGTCATCGCCGAATGCAATGTGGTCTTCTCCGCACTCTTCCCGGCCGCAACAATGCGCACCAGGTCGCGTCCGGTAAAAATCCCGGCAAGGCCGCCTTTCGGATCGGTGACCAGCACGGCACCGATCCGGTGCTTATGCATCTCCCCGCACGCCTCACGCACCGAGGCGGTGGTCGGCATGGTGACGGGATGCTGATGGCGAATGATCTCTTCCATTCGGCGATTGGTCATGGGGCGTGCCTCCTTCCTGAAGACCACGATGACGACGCAATGACAAAAGCGCATTGATCGGGATCAATCAACGTCCCGGCCGCGCCCAGGTTGCGCGGTCTGCCACTCCTGGGCAACACTCGGCAGGTTCAGCGAGGAGCGCCCCCATGTACGAGCAACACGTCAGCGTCACCACGAAGCACGGAGTCATGCCGACATTCGTTGCCTGCCCAGATGGCGCGGGTCCCTTCCCGGCGATCATCTTTTACATGGACGCGCCGGGCACACGCGAGGAACTGCGCAACATGGCGCGCCGCATCGCTCGCCACGGCTATTTCTGCATTCTGCCGGACATGTACTACCGTTTGGGCACGGTGCTGTTCGACCTGTCGCGCCGGACCGACGCCATGTCGGCGGTGATCCGGGCGTCGATGAACAGTCTGACCAACGAACTCGTGACCGATGATACCTCAGCCATCCTCGGCTGGCTCGATGCCAACGACCGCGTGAAACCAGGTCCGGTGGGGTGCGTGGGTTACTGCATGAGCGGGCAGTACATCACCACGGTGTCGGCGCGGTTTCCGCATCGCATGGCGGCCGCGGCGTCGCTGTACGGGGTGAAGATCGTCACCGACCAACCCGATTCACCGCATCTGTTGGTGGATAAGATCAACGGCGAGTTATACTTCGCGTTCGCCGAACATGATGCTGCCGTGCCGGATCACGTAATTCCGGACCTCCGCGCCGCGCTGGCGAGGACCGACGTGAAGCACACCATCAAGATTTTCCCTGGTACCCATCACGGTTTCGCCTTCCCCGAGCGCGCGGTTTACGAAACCATCGCCTCCGAGCAAACCTGGGCCGACATGTTTGCGATGTGGGATCGGCACCTGAAGTAACGCGCTGACAGCGATCGGATCACCCGGACGGCGTCAGCAACGCATCCGGGTTCCGCGCCAGCGTCTTAACCAGATCGGCTCGCGTCACGATGCCGGCCAGCTTGCCGTCGCGTACGATCGGTACGCGTTTGATGTCGTTGATCATCATGAGTTCGGCGATCTCACCAATCGATGTCGTTTCGGTCGCCGTGATGACGTTCGGCCGCATCAGTTCGCGCGCGCTCGCCTGCCCGCCCTTCACATAACTGAGGAATTCCGGCGCCAGGTCGGTCCCCTCGGCAAGTTGGCGCAGCCACCAGTCACGCCGACGCTCTCGGCTGCGCATCAGTGGGCGCACCAGATCGCCTTCAGTGATGATCCCCACCAGCCTGCCGTCGGCCTCACAGACCGGCACGCCGCTGATCGCATGTTGCGCCAGGGTCTTGGCGATTTCGGTCATCGTGGCACTCGGCAGCACGGAGACGACGAAGCGGGTCATGATCTCGGCGGCGTCCATTGGGTCACTCCTCCTGCATGGCAACAGGTGGATTGAACCATGCACCGGCCGCAGCGGCGTTGACCAGGATCAACGCCGAATCGTCGCGCGATGCCGGTGGAGCGAACTCGCGCCCGCAAAGCCAATCCGGCATGGGCCGGCGATTATCATGGGCGTTGTTGCCGCGACGGCCCGGTACGGCACCCAGATCCCCTGGCACAAGCGGCGCGGGTTTATTTGCCACGACGAAAGGTACGGAGAAGTCTCTGTTCCTCTGTTCCTCCGTCCCTCTCAAATAAAATCTTGCGGCGCTGATCCGCCGATGTCCGTATATGGCATCATGTGGACGCAACGAATGCCGGAAGGCGGGTGCCAACCCTCATTTGACCGTGCGACACCCACGGCCGGAATCCATATTAGAGGGACCGAGGAACACAGGGACGGAGAAATCCTCTGGCGCTCTCCCTCTCAAAAACAAACCTGTAGAACCGGTCTCGCATTTTACCCGCACCCATGCGCGACACAACGCGGACGCAGCGAACGGTACGGCACCGGCAGCCGTAAATCCACCAGGCACACTGGCCGAACCAAGGGCGGGTGTAATCATGCCATCACGCCTCATGTTTGGTGCAAAGCCCGTTCGGAGACGAATGGTTGCAACCCGCCAAACCGGCGCTCCCGGCTGCGGAACGCCGCCAGTGCCGCCGCCAGATCGTCCGATCCAAAATCCGGCCACAAGCATTCGGTGAAATGCAATTCCGCGTAGGCGCTCTCCCAAAGCAAAAAATCGGACAAGCGCTGCTCGCCACTGGTCCGAATGACGAGGTCCACGTCGCGCAGCCCGGCCTCACCGGTAACCAGGCGGGAAAAATTCTCGCGGGTGAGTTCGCTCATCCCCGAGGCCTGCGCCGCAGCCTGCAGGATCGCCACGCGAGCGGAATAATCTACTGCAATCCGCAGATGCAAAGCCTTGCCGTCGGCGGTTGCCGCCTCGGCGCGCGCCATTGCGACGGCGATACCGTCGGGCAGCCTATCGCGCCGGCCAATCAAAGAGAGCCGGACGCCATTGCGGAGCAGGCTTTTAACCTCGTTGGCGAGATAGAATTGCAGCAGCGCCATCAAGGCGGCGACCTCCGCCGGCGGCCGGCGCCAGTTGTCGCTGGAAAACGCGTAAAGCGTCAGCGTCCCAACACCCTGTTCGGGCGCCGCCTGAACGACGCGGTGGATGGCTTTGACACCGGCTTCGTGCCCACGTATGCGGGACAAGCCGCGCCTGGTCGCCCATCGTCCGTTGCCGTCCATGATGATGCCGACATGGATTCCGCTTGCTGTGCATTCGCTGGCCGCAGGCTGGCATGCGGGGACTGTGCCGGACCGGCAGCCGGTCGGGTATCCGCCCACGGGCAGTTTGCCGCCGGCGAGATCCGTCGCGGACGGTATGTCGCCGACACAATCACCCACAAGGCGTTGGTCACCGTGTAGTTTGTTCAAAAGATTACTTTGCATGACAAAGCTTCCCGGTAAAATATTGCTCAGGCCGTCGCGATACCGAGCTGATTCGACAGCTCTTCTTGCCTGTCCGCAGTCTTCGATGCATCACGCACCAGCCCCTCCAGCACAGCGAGATAATCCAGAAACCGGCGACGGCCGGCTTTCGTCAGGCGGCAGCTGGTGTGCGGCCGATTGCCCTCATAGCCTTTGGTGACTTCGACGAGGCCGGCCTCCTGCAGCACCTGAAGATGCCGGCTGAGGTTACCGTCGGTCAGACCGCAAAGCTGCCGGAGATCGGCGAATGCCAATCCTCTGGGATGGACCATCAGCGAAGTCATGAGCCCGAGCCTGGCCTTCTCGTGAATCACCCGATCGAGACCGCCATAGGCGAACGGTGCGTCGGTCCCGTCAGCAGCTCTCGTCATCGGCCTCTCCGGAAGCAAAGTGCAGCAGCGCGGCGAGCAGCAGTTGGCCGATCACGAACGGCAGGCCCATCGTCCATGGCGACATCGTGTGGCTTTGGCTGGCCAGCAGCAAAACGGTGAAGCCGGCGACAAAATACCATGCGCCCGCGAAAGCAACCGTGCGAGGCAACGACCGGACCGAGGCAAAAACTCCAAGTCCCACCAGCACCTGCCACAGACCGGGCAGCATCCACAGCGTCTCTGGAGCGAACAGCCACAACGAGGCACCGAAAGCAGCACCGGCAGCACCGGCCGGCAGGAATTGCTCAACGGCCTGATGCACCATGGCATCTGCGAGACCCGAATGATGCCGGCGCGAGCGCGCGCGCATCTCGATCCATATCAATGTTGCAGACACGCCGGCAGTCGCGACCCAGGACGAGAAGAATTCCAAGGGATGAGCCGTGGGATCGTCCAACCAGAAAAATTGGATGAGTGCGGTCAGGAGGGCCAAACCGCCGGTAACGGCGACCGCCGCAGGACCATATCCGCGAAACGCGGTGCCGGCGGCGATCTGGCTTCTGATCGTGAAGATGTCGGCCAATGCCTTATCAAGATCACTCATGTGCGGTTCTCACTTTGTAACGCAAAGTATACCGGTTCGCAAAGTGAAAGCAAGCGCTTTCCACACCGGCCCATGCGAGCAGATTTCCGCTGGTACCCTCTGCTACCACCAGCCTCTCGGGCATCCGTGCGAGCTGCCGGTTTGCGTCACAAACCATGAATTCCGACCGCAGCCGCCGGCATCAGTCAGCGGATGCCGTCGACTCGTCTCGCCGATTGTGAAGCCGCAGGAATTGCGCCAGACACCCGCACCGGCCCGATGCGATCGCCGGTGTCGCAGCCATCCCCATGGCATGGCCGCGCGGCGCAATGAACCGGGCGGCAATGGAGCCGGAATGAAGCCGTATTGGACTGCTCTCGCGCTGGCCATCACCACCAGCATGGCCGGCCAGACCTTGCTCAAAGCAGGTGCCAGCGCGCCGAGCTTCCTGGCACAATTGTTCGACCTGCGGACGCTGTTCGGGCTTGGCCTGTATGGCGGTTCGGCAATGCTTTACATCCTGGCACTGCGGCGGATTCCGATGTCGGTCGCGCTGCCGTGTACCGCGGTCTCCTACATCGTGGCGGCGCTGATCGGGCACTACGGCTTCGCCGAGCCAATGAGCGTAGCCAAAGTGGCCGGCATCGCCATGATCTGCGTCGGCGTGTTGATGCTGACGGTGGCGTAATCCTTGGTTGCGTCGACAGATCGCAGGCTGCCGCGTCAGCGAGTTCTGACCGGCACCCGGCCGCCGCCTCTGCCCGGTCAATTCCGTCGGGATCCCGTCGTGACCGCTGAGGCCCCGTGCTATCCCGCTTCGCCGCGCCGTTTTGCGGCTGGCTTCATCTCGATGAACTTCTCGCGGCCGGGCACCACGACTCCGGTGGGAACCACCAGCGTCCGCCCGGAATTCAGCAGCCCCAGGTTGACGCGGAAATCCATTGGACGGCCACGCCGTTGTTTAACGACGCGCTGGGTGAAATCACCATAGGTGACCGAGGCAGGCCGAAACGCCCGGTAGACCGCGGAGGTCGGCAAAAACGCCCGGTAGGCCAGGTTCGGAGCAATCTGGATCGGCCCGGTTTGCGCGAACGGAGCATAGATCGTTCCCGGGCCGGATGTCGGGGCGGCAAGCGGCGGCAACGGCTCGAAGCTGAGCCTGGCCAGAACGGCCGGATCCGTCGGGTTCCAGGTGGCGACGACCTGGTCACGATACGGCTCGCCGATGCCCGGGGTGCGTGAGTGATACGCCGCAATCGCCGTGCCCCAGTCGCCCGTGGAGGCAAACAACTCCTTCAGAAAGCGCCCGGCGTAGTCGGCGTTGTGGGTCGGGTCGAAGGCCTCATCCAGGCTGGCGAACGCATTGGGATGGTGCATCAGGTTGACCTGCATGCAGCCGACATCGACCGAAGGCTCGCCGGCCGCCTGGATGCTCTGCACCGCGGCAATCGCCGCTTCCTTGGTGTCGTAGAAGTGCCCGATCCCCTCGACATTGATCGTCCACGGCCAGGGCCGCCAGCGCCCGGTATCCGGGTCGAGTCGCCCCGACTCGCGGAGTGCAATAGCGTTCAGCACCCGAGCTGGTAGCTTTGTGGCCGCCTCCGCACTGGCGATCGCCGCCTCGCACATGGCGTAGGGCGTGAGTGGACCAGCCGTCGGCGGACCGGGCTGATTTGCGATTCGGGCCATGGCGAGGCCCGGCAGCAACGCCAGGCAGAGAGCGAGGCAACGGATCATGGTAGGCGTTTGTGCACGAAATCAGCCGGATGGAAAGCGTTTTTTCACGCCGCGCCGCATTACAATTCACGCCAGGCCCTCAATCGAGTAACCAGAGTGCAAACAAATCGTTGGAATCGGACCATTTTTTCGTCAAGGACCAGCCTGCGGCCGCCGCCATCTCGCGCATCCGGGGTTGGGCGTATTTATAGCTGTTCTCGGTATGGATGGTCTCATCGCGGGCGAAGCGGACCGGTTGGCCAGCCACGATCACTGTCTGCGCCTCGCGGCTGACCAGGTGCATTTCGATCCGACTCTCGATGGGGTTCCAAACTGCCCGGTGCGCGAAGGCTTCCGGGTCGAACGTCGCGCCGGCCTCGCGGTTCAGCCGGACCAGGAGGTTGCGGTTGAAGGCCGCGGTCACTCCGGCGGGGTCGTCATAGGCCGGGACCAACCGCTCGGGGTCGCGGCAGGTATCGAACCCCAACAGGAAACGTGCGCCCCAGCCCAGACTGAGCCGGGCGCGGTGGAGGAAAGCCACCGCGGCCTCTGGCTCCAGGTTGCCGATCGTCGATCCCGGGAAGAACCCCATGATCGCCGAATCGCTGTCCCGCTCCGGCAACGGGATCGGCCGCAGAAAGTCGGCAGTCACCGGGGTGACGGTCAGCTCGGGACGGCGCTGCGCCAGCCGGTCGCGCATGGCGCGCAGTTCGGGCTCGGCAACGTCGATCGGTATATAGGTGCGGAAAACCGGTTTCCCGGTGGCACTGCCGCTGCGCACGGTCTGGCGCAACAGCGTTTCGGCCTTGGTTTCATCGCTGGCGCCGTATTCGACCAACGTGGCGCCTGGCGGCAACTCGGCGGCAACTTCGGGGGCGGTGCTTTGCAGCAGCCGGAACTCGGTCCGGGTGAGATAATATTCTGGTAATCTCGTTATTTCGTAGAAAAGACGACAGCCTTCCTCGTCGTAGAACAGAGCGGGCGGCAAGGTCTTGCTGGCTGCCAGCAGACCTTGCAGCGCCGCCTCGGCGACACTGCCTCCCGGATCGTGCGGTGCGGTCGCCGCAACCGCCAGATTGAGCGCCTCGATGCGCGGCGCCCCCTCGTGTTCGTAGGTGGCGTGGCCGGGTGCGGCGCGCACGTTCAGCACGACGGACGTGTCGGGTCGAGCCGCTTCATCATATGCCATGGATTGTCCTGTCAGGCGTCGCGCGCCAGCCGGAGACCAGTGAACTGCCAGCGCTTGTCGGGATGAAAGAAGTTACGGTAGCTCACCCGTGCGTGGCCCGATGGTGTTGCCAGCGAACCGCCGCGCAACACCATCTGATTGATCATGAACTTGCCATTGTATTCACCGACTGCGCCCGCCGGCGGCCGAAAGCCGGGATAAGGCCGATAGGCGCTGTCGGTCCATTGCCAGACATGCGAGGCCAGTTCGCGCATGCCGGGGTGGTCGGAGGCAGCCTCCCATTCGAACTCGGTGGGCAGCCGCGCGCCGGACCAGCGGGCGAAGGCGTCCGCTTCGTACCAATTGATGTGGCGCACCGGCGCGGCGGGGTCGAGCGGTGCCAGACCGCCGGGCCCCATTTGCATCCATGCGCCGTCGCGGTCGCGCCAGTGGGCCGGGGCAGCCCACCCGTTGCTCTGCACCGCTGCCCAACCATCCGACATCCACAGCGCTGGCGTGCGATAGCCGCCGTCGTCGATGAACAACAGAAAGTCGCCATTTCTGACCAGGCGGTCAGCGATGTCGAAGTCCGGCAGCAGCGTCTCGTGCGCCGGTGTTTCGTTATCGAAGCAAAACCCATCGCCGTCATGGCCGATCCCGGTCACGCCACCGGCACAACGCAGAAACCGTGTCGGACCCGGCGCATAAGCTGGCTCCTGCCAGCCCGGCAGCACTGCAGGCGCCAACGGATTTTTCGAAAATGCGTCGAGCATGTCGGTGACCAGCAGTTCCTGGTGCTGCTGCTCATGCTGCAGGCCGAGTTCAACCAGGTTCAGCGTTTCCGCCGGAGCACGCGGCAGAAAGCGTTGCATGGCATCATCGACATGGGCGCGATAGGCGGCGATCCGAGAAGCTTCCGGCCGGGTCAACAGCCCGCGCATCGGCCTTGGGTGGCGCGCCCCAACGGCGTCATAATAGGAGTTGAACAGAAAGCGAAAATCTTCGTCGAGCACGCGATAGTTCTCACGCGATGGGCGCAGCACGAACTCCTCGAAGAACCAGGTGACATGGGCGCGGTGCCATTTCGCCGGGCTGGCGTCGGGCATTGACTGGACGCACTGATCCTCAGGCGTCAGGTGGGCGGCCAGCGCTTCGGTGTGCGCGCGGATTGTTGCGTAGCGCTGTGCCAGGGACGCCGGCTGCGGCGGGTCCTGCGGCAGCGCCGAAAGATCACTGTCCATTAATCACGCGCTTTCCGTTTATTGCGAGTTTCGTTCAGAACGAGAGCTTCGTTCACACCGCGAGTTTCGTTCAAACAGGCAGCGCACCTGTCTCACCGGAGGCACGTCCGTCACGGTGCGGGGACCACCGCCGTCACCTCGATCTCGACTTTCGCGCTCGGTATCACCAACGCAGTGACGCCGACCAGCGTCGATGCTGGTCGGTGCGGTCCGAAATAGCGTTGCCGGGCGGGATTGATCTTGCTGCGGTCGTTCACGTCAGTGAGATAGAGATTGATTTTCGTTACGTGCTGCGGCCCGGCTCCCACGGCTTTCAGGCAGGCATCGATACTTGCGAGCGCGAGTTCGGTCTGCGCCGCCACATCGTCGGGCACCGAGCCATCGGCTGCCACGCCCAATGCGCCGGAGACCCAGATCAGCTCACCGGCTCGCACGACGTGACAGTAATGACTGAACGGCGGCGGCTGGCCGTCCACCGTCAGGCGCTGGATCTCGGTCATGTTGCCAGCTCCGTGGCTTTGGCGCGCGCCAGGGCCGCCTGTTGCCGTGCCATGTCGGCGCAGAGCCCGGTGTACAATGTTGGATCCAGCAATTTGCCCATCGCAGCCGCATCAACCCGCGAGGCAACCCGCTGATCCGCCATCAGCAGGTCCGAAAATGATCGGTTTTCGACAAACGCCGCCTGCGCCGCGTCATACACGACGTCATGCGCGTGTTGGCGGCCAATCGCCTTACCCAGATCAAGCATTACCGCCTCAGCCATGATCAGTCCGTGACCCAGGTCCAGATTGGCCCGCATACGATCAGGATCAAGCGTGAGGCCGCGAAGAATTTCACCCAATCGTGCCAGGATGTCACCCATGGCAACGCAGGTGCGGCCTTCGGCAGCGTCCATGATGAGGCTGGTGGTGCGATCGGCCTCATGCTCGGTCATCATCGCTTCCAGCGCCAACGGGACCATGGCACGCACCTCGGCTGCCGCTGCGATGATGTCCTGACACAGTTTCGGATTACGTTTTTGTGGCATGGTCGAGCTACCAACGGTTCCCGGAGGGACGGGTTCCTCGACCTCACCGAACTCGGTCTTCATCAGAGTGTAAATTTCCCGGCCGATCTTGCCCGAGGTGGCGGCGATCAGGCCAAGCACGCAAATGTTCTCAGCGAGGTGATCGCCAAGCGCACGCGACGGCACCGCCATGGTACCAAAGCCGAGCTGCTTGCCGATGCCGGCCTGCACCAACGGGCCCTGCTGGCCAAGCGAGGCGAAAGTCCCGGCGCCACCGCCTAACATGGAGACGAACAAGCGTGGGGCGAGGTCACGGAGCCGGTCGCAATGGCGCAGGAACTCATCGATCCACACGGCGACCTTATAGCCAAAGGTCGCGGGCAACGCGTGCTGGCCGTGGGTGCGGCCGGGCAATGGCATTGCCGCGCCGCGTTCGGCAAGATCGGCCATCGCCGACAGCACCTCGCCGATCTGGCGCAGGAAAATGCCGTGCGCCTGACGCAGCACCAGCAAATCGCCGG
>JBEKQQ010000062.1:0-31189 GCA_049519555.1 Acetobacteraceae bacterium | reverse complement strand
GATCTGTTCGCTGACGAGATGCTGCATCGCGGCGAGCATGGGACGCGTGCTTCCGGTCAACGTGCTCTGACTCCAGAAATCTTCGAAATCGGTGAAGCTGCGGCTGATCGCGATCTCCCGCGTTTCGATAGCCTGCAGTCCGGCAGCCGCCCATAGCTCGCGCATTGCCTCGGCTCGCGAGGCACCGACACTTGGCGGCTGCGGCGGGTTGAAACCCATCGCACGCATTTCCTCCTGGATCGGCGCAAATGGAAATCCACCACCCAGATTATCCCACGCATATGCTGCAACAATGCCTCCTGGGCGGACGACCCGCACCATCTCGGCGACGCCTTTGGCAGGATCGGGAACGAAGAAAATCACCAGTGACATGACCGCCGCATCAAACCGATCGTCAAGGAACGGCAGCGCCATCGCATCGCCCAGTTGAAACACGGCGCTTTGCGTGGCGGGCCGGGTACGCGCAAAAGCGAGTTGCGCCTCGCTTGGATCAACGCCCTGGATCTCGGCCGGCGCGCGGTGCAGAGCAACCAACTCGGAGAAGGCGCCGCTGCCGCAGCCGACATCGATCCAGCGCAATCCCGGACCCGGCGCCAGCCAGTCGAGGAAAACAGTACCGGCGATCAGGCTCCAGCGGCCCATCCCCTGGTCATAGGCGGCACCGTCGTCGAAGCGAATTCGCGGCTCGGGCATTGGCGGCCTCCCTGGTAAATTCTCAGATCGCCACCGTTTTGCACCGAAGCCTGGTGGCTACATCTGTTCGCTTTGCATGAACTCAATGACTTCGCCGTTAGGTCCGACGACGAACGCGATCCGCACGTCAACCAGCGGATTCTCGCTCAGGCGCCGCGTTCCAGGTTCGACGCGCGACACCGCCCCGGCGGCCAGCGCGCGAGCATACGACGCATCAGTATCGGCGACCCGCAGACAGAGGTGCAACACAGCGCCCTCGGTCGGCTCTTCATCTGGTCGCCGCCGGCGTCCCTCCGCCTGAACGACGGAGCCCGGACCGAATACTTCCACAAACCGTCCATCGCCGGCATCAAGGAAAGCGGCCCGATCGATCCGGCCGGGGACCGCGAACGGGAAATGCACGCGGAACCCCAGGCCTTCGGTATAGAACTGGATCGTTTCGTCAAAATCGACCGCCCGGATGGCAACGTGGTGAAATCCGGGCGCCGTCCCGAGGCTCTGCATGTGCGACCCTTAGGGGCTGACGTGTCCGATGAACTTCTCCGGCGGGCGAGTGCCCCATTGCGAGCGCAACCCTTCCTCGGCGGAAACCATGTTGCTGCCGTTATGGACGTTCAGGCGGTCGGTATCGGCCCAATGCTCATGCACCCGGCCCCACGGATCAGCCCAGTAGTCATAGACCTGACTGCCGAGAAGGTGCCGGCCGATGCCCCACATATGTTCATATTTGGCCAGTTTGGTCAGGTATTCATGGCCCATGAAGACGTCGTCGATATCCTGCACCTCGAAGGAGAAATGGTTCAGGCCGGCGCGCTGGTTGCGCATGCAAAAGAACGCGTGGTGGTCGACATACTCGTCACCGGCGTCGACCCGACTGAACTGGCCGATGATGTTGTCCTTTTCGCCGGCGTAAACGTCATCCGAACCGATCAGGCCTAGTGTTTCCCGGAACCAACGCACGGTTTCCGTGTTTTTCGGCGAACCGAGTACGGCATGTCCAATGCGTTTTACCGTTGAAGGACCTTCCGGGAACCGAATGACCTCGCCGGCACGATTGAGTGGGGCCTGTGCGGAATTGATCGCCTGACGGTTGACGTGAATCGGCTGCACGCTCTCGATGCCGTGCACGACTTCAATCTTGTAGCCGTTCGGCTCGGTCAGGCGGACGCGTTTGCCGCCGCCGGGCTCATCGATGTTCTCGATGCCGGAAGCGCCAGGGAATTTGGCAATCGCCTTCAGGTCGTCTTCGCTCGCCGCGGCCCAGGCGAAACCGATGAAGCCGGGATCGCCCTTTTCGGTGACGTGGATGTGGTGCACCGGATCCGTGCCGCGCATATACAGGGCCGTTGGCGTACGAGCGGCGCGCACCATGCCGAACGCCGTCAGAAACGCTTCCTGTGCGTCCAGATCGGGCGACCGGAGCCGGCCGTAAGCGAGGTCGCGCACCTTGATAACCGCCATGATCTTTCTCCCATGCTGGTGTTCGGCGGGAAGCTATCGCCGCTCCGGCCGCGGAACAAGGGGCGGCACGGGCGCGGTCCAGATTGCTCGTAGGCGGCACGACCAGTGTGCGGCGTCCGATCCGAGGAGCCTGCCAGACAAGGCAAACCCACCGGGGACGCGGAGTGAGCGGAGATCGCACAGATAAATGTAACGATGCCGCGTGGCGTTCGAGGGCCAATTTGTGTAGTGCGAAGCTTTCTGACCCTCAGCGTCCTCGTTTCCCTCCGCGTCCTCGATGATTTTGCCTTATCTTATCGAGATGCAGTGCCGGCAGTAACGCCGCAACGAACCTCAGATCGCCACGCGCACACCCAATTCGACCACTCGGTCACTGGGGATGCGGAAAAATTCGGTGGCCGGGACCGCATTGCGCGCCAGCCACAGAAACAGCCAGCGCCGCCACCACGGCAGGTTCGGCGCCATACTCGGCACCAGCACCTCGCGGCCCAGAAAATAGCTGGCCTGCATCGCGTCGAACCCGGCGTCAGGGCCCAGGTCCTCCAACGCACGCGGGATATTGGGGCTTTCCATAAAGCCGTAGCGCAGCATCACGCGGTGGATGCCAGGCGCCAGTAACTCGACCGTGGCGCGCTCGTTCGCCGGCACCTCCGGGCTGTCGGTGGTCTGCACGGTGACGAACATCACCTTCTCGTGCAGCACTTTGTTGTGCTTGAGGTTGTGCAGCAACGAGGTCGGCACGTAATCCTGGTTGCCGGTCAGGAACACCGCCAGGCCCGGCACGCGGATGATACTGCGCGACTGCGGCAAACGCGCCAGGAACGGCGCGATCGGCATACTGTCCTGCCGCCAGCGTGCCAACAAAAGATCCCGCCCGCGCTTCCACGAGGTCATCAACGCGATCAACATCATGCCAAGGATCAGTGGAACCCAGCCGCCCTCGACAACCTTTAACGTGTTGGCGGCGAAAAACACGCCGTCGATCAGGAACAGCGTGCCGAAGACCGCGACAGACGCCGTGCGGGACCAGTGGAACTGCCGGCGAAACACCACCATCGCCAGCACCGCCGTGCACAGAAAGGTGCCGGTGACTGCAATTCCATACGCCGAAGCGAGATTGTCAGAAGTTTTGAACAGCACCACCAGCGCCAACACGCCAATCATCAAAGCCATGTTGACCTGTGGGACATAAATCTGGCCCTCCTCGGTATTCGAGGTATGCCGTACCGTCAGCCGCGGCAAAAACCCCAGCTGCATGCATTGCCTCGTGGCCGAATAGGCGCCCGAGATCACCGCCTGACTGGCGATCACGGTGGCGGCGGTCGCCAGAATAACCAATGCCAGCCGGCTCCACTCCGGCGCCATCAGAAAGAACGGGTTCTGCACCGAGGCCGGGTCCCGCAGCAGCATCGCGCCCTGACCAAAATAACACAGCACCAGACTGGGCAGCACGATAAACAACCAGCTTTGCCGAATTGGTACGGGACCAAAATGACCCATATCGGCATACAGCGCTTCGGCACCGGTGACGCACAGCACGACCGCACCGAGCACGACGAACGCCAAATATTTGTAGACGAGGCACAGTTTGACTGCGTGCCACGGAGAGATCGCCAACAACACATCCGGACGGTGGATGATCTGACCAATGCCCAAAATCGCCAGGACAACGAACCACAACGCCATGATCGGCCCGAACACCCGGCCGACACTATGGGTGCCACGATACTGCATTGCGAACAGCGCGATGATCACGCCAACACTGATCGGCAGGACGTATTCCCGCAACGTCGGCGCCGCCACCTCCAATCCCTCGACGGCGGACAGCACTGAAATCGCCGGCGTAATGATGCCATCGCCAAAGAACAGGCACGCACCGACGATGCCGACCATGGCAAGCGTGTTGCGCATCGACGTATTGACCGCGACCCGCTGCGCCAGGGCCATCAGCGCGAGGATGCCGCCCTCGCCGTGATTGTCGGCGCGCATCACCAGCATCACATACTTCACCGTGACGACCAGCACGAGCGACCAGAAAAACAGCGACAGAATCCCGAGAATTTCGACTTCGCCGGTCGGCACACCTTCAAACACCTGCATGCTCGACTTAAGCGCATATAATGGGCTGGTGCCGATGTCGCCGTATACGACGCCGAGGACGGCGAGCCACCTGCCGGCAGTGGAGGCTGAATGTCTGGCCGGTGCGTCGATGCCGGCGGCGATCAAGCCGAACCTCGCGATATGGCCCGGAGCGCAGCTTGCTTCATGTCACGCACCACCTCGCCGACGACCACCCTGGATCGGGCGGCGTCGCTTACGCTCGCGGCTGGCGACTGTCAAAGGGTTCGATCGATTGAGGGTGGATAGGCGCAGCGCTTCGCCCCGAGGTCCCATCAAGAGGCTCCGCCTCCTGGACCTCCGCCAAGGGCAGTGGCCCTTGGAACCATTAATTTGGGTGGGTGGAGGAGGAGGGCCAACACGGATGTTGATACGTAACGGTCGGCCCTCCTCCTCGACCCCCCAAGGGATAGATTGCTAAGGGCCTCGCCCTTAGCCGAGGGGTCCAGGGGAGCAGAGCTCCCTTGGTGGGTTTCAGGGCGAAGCCCTGAGCCTTTCTCGCCCCACCCGATTGCGAGCCGCGCCACACCGGGGATTGCGGCGAGCCGCGTGGCGGGGGACGATCAGGCGAACGACTGGAGGGCCGGTGATGACCGAACGCGTGCAGATGGTATCTCTCGACCGTGCCCGGCAACTGGGCGAGGAATGGGGCACCCCGGGCCCGCGCACCACGCGCTCGGCATTTCGCATGTTGGCGAACAATCCGCCGCTGGCCAAGGCAACGTTCGCTTTGTTGTCGCAACTGTTGGAACACAACACGTTTGATGCGCGGCTGCGCGAGCTGATGATCATGCGCATTGGTTGGGTCACCGGCTCGGCCTATGAGTGGACGCAGCACTGGCGCGTCGCGACGACTGCGGGCGTTCCGCCGGAGGATGTGTTGGCCGTGCGCGACTGGCGCGCGTCAGACCGGTTGACGGCGGCGGACAAAGCGGTGCTGGCTGCCACCGACGAATCCCTCGCCGGCAAAGCCATTTCCGACGCCACCTGGGCCGAAGTGACCAAATACATCACTGAACCCGGTCAGCAAGTGGAGTTCATTGTTGCCATGGGCAATTGGACGATGTTTTCGATGCTGCTACGAAACCTGAAAATCCCGGTGGAGGATGGCGTCGCGGTCTGGCCGCCCGACGGTGTCGCTTCACCCGCGGCGGAGGCATAAGAGAATGGCACGCACCATCGCTGTGGGTATCGGCATCATGGAGTATCCGTTCGACACCACGGACGGTTTCTGGCGTTGGGTTGATTTGTGCGAACAGGGCGGGATCGATTCGATCTGGCAAACTGACCGGATGATCAGCCGCTCGCCGATTCTGGAGTGCATGACCGCTCTGGCCGCGATTGCAGGACGCACCCGGCGCGTTAAATTTGGCGTCAATGTCGTATCGGTGGCGATGCGCGATCCCGTGTTGCTGGCGAAACAATGCGCCACGATCGATGTGCTGTCGCAAGGACGGTTGCTGCCAGGGTTCGGCATCGGCAGTCCGCGTGGGCCGGAATGGACCGCGATGCATCTCGATCCGAAGACCCGGGGCCGCACGACGGACGAAGCACTGGAAATCATTCACCGGCTGTGGAGCGGCGAAACACTGGACTACGACGGGCGGCACTTCAAATTGACCGGTGCCTCGATTGCGCCGCTGCCGGTGCAGCCGGATTTGCCGATGTGGATCGGCGGCTCGTCGGACGCAGCGGTGCGGCGGACAGCGAAGTATGGCACCGGTTGGCAGGCGGGCGCGGAGACGCCGGCGACGGTCGGGCAGGTGATCGCGGATATCAAGACTGCTGTGGCGGCAGCGGGCCGGCACATCGACGAGGATCATTACGGCGCTGCTCTTGCGTACCGGTTTGGCGGGCCGGACGATCCTGGCGTGGCGAAAGTGATGGAGGAATACAAAACCCGCACCGGCCGTGACGCACGCGATCATTTCGCGATGGGCGACGCCGCGCTAATCGCTGCCCGGATCGCTGAATATGTCGAGGTGGGCGCGTGCAAGTTCATCCTGCGTCCGGCGGCGAAGGGCGATGCCGATATGTATCTGCAAACGAAACGGCTGATCGAGGAGGTGCTGCCGCTCGTCGCTGCCCGCTGGCCGAAGCCGGCGAAGAAGCTGGCGGCGGAGTGAGCAGTGCTTGACCTTGGGGAGCACCCCCCGTAGTCAGTGACCTGGATATGGAGACTGTCATGGCTGATGTCGTGAAGCTGAAGGCGTTCTGGCAGCCTGGTTGAACGAGTTGTCTGAAACTCAAAGAGTTTCTCTCGGTCCGTGGGATTGAGTTCGATTCGATCAACGTGCTTGAAGATGCCGCTGGTCTGGCGGAACTGAGGCGTATTGGCGCGCGCTCAGTGCCGGTCTTGTCGCGCGGCGATGAGTGGGTGTTCGCGCAGAATCTAGGCCATGTGGTCAAGTTCCTCGGGCTAAACGAGAAGACCGGACCCGAGCTGACGCCGGATCAACTTGCCGCGAAGACCGACCTCATTCTGCGCACTGCGATCCGGCTGATCCCACAAATGCCGGATGTGCACCTGACCACCGAGGTGCCGAACCGACCGCGCTCCTACAAAGTGCTGGCACATCACATTTTCCGCATCCAGGAGGTGTTCCTGGAGGCCGCCAATGGCGCCACCCTGACCTACGAGTCATTGGCTGGCCGGCCGACTGAGGCGATGCAAACCTTCGCCGACATCGCCGCGTTCGGCGAGCAGGTGCGCAGCAATTACGCCGTGTGGTGGGCCGCCAAAGCGGATAAGTCCGGCAAGGACCCAGTGCAGACATATTATGGTCCACAGATCCTGCATGAAACGATGGAGCGTGCGACCTGGCACAGTGGCCAGCACGTCCGGCAATGGATCATGCTGCTCGGAATGCAGGGCATCACGCCCGACCGTCCGCTGACGCCAGAGGATTTCGTCGGACTGCCGATGCCGATCAACGCCTGGGACGGATAGACGCCGTCAGCGGATCAGACACACCGACTGTTTCAACCCGTCATGGCCCGGCTCGTCCGGGCCATTTGGCACCGCACTGTGCTGGGCCGGACGAGCCGGGCCATGACCGTTGAGACTGGCATAAGTCAGCCGTTCCGCCGGTGGCACTACTCCGCGCCGATCGCCACCGACAGCTTCGGCGGGTTCTTCAACGTTTGCAGAATGACACAATAACGTTCGGTGGTCTGCACCATCCGTTCCAGCTTCGCCGCATCCGCATCGCAGTCGATATCAAACCGCAGCGTGACCTCGGTCAGCCCCACCGGCGTGGCGCGATCGACGCCCAGAGTGCCGCGTGCGTCCCAGACCCCATCAGCTGAAACCTTGCCCGAGCGAATGGTCACCCCCATCGCCGTTGCCACCGCGCGCAGCGTGACCCCGGCGCAGGCGACCATCGCCTCCAGCAGCATATCCGCGGAACACGCGAGTTCCCCGCTGCCACCGCCCGCCTTATGCAGTCCCGCGATGATGTCTCCATGCCAGGAACGCACAGTGATGGCGACGTCGTTGAGGTCCAGCGTGCCCTCGGCGTGCGCCGGGATCAGCGCGGCCTCCGGTTTGTCGCGGTACAGTTGCTTCAGCGGCGCTTGTTTCGCGCGCAGCTCATCGGCATTCATGGTGTTCCCCTCATTGTCTCAACCGAACCCGAGCCGCCGGATGACTTTCCGGCAGTCGTGCCCGTCCTGGGCCGTACAATTTCTCGCGCAACGTACCCGGCGCATACTCGGTTTTATAAAGGCCGCGGCGGCGCAATTCCGGCACTACCAGATCGACAATGTCGACAAATGTCTCGGGTGTCACCGCATAAGCAAGATTGAAGCCGTCGACATCGGTCTCGCGTACCCAGTCGGCGAACTCGTCGGCGACATCCTGATACGATCCGACAATGACAGGTCCGCGGCCACCGATGCCCGCATGCCGAGCAATCTCTTCCACCGTCCAGGTCCGCCCAGGATCGGCGGTGGTGAACGATTCCAGTGCCGAGAACATCGCATTCGCGGCCTGAAAGCGCACCGGTTCGTGCTTTGGCAGTGCAGAAAAATCCACACCGGTCCAGCCCGACATCAGTGTCAGCGCACCATCAGCACTGACATAACACTGATAATCGCGGAATTTTTCGAGCGCCGCCTCACGCGTCTGGTCGGTAATCACCGTCATCATCGTGAAGATGACCAGATCCTGTGGGTCGCGTCCGGCCGCGGCAGCACGGCGGCGAATGTCGGCAACAATGCCGCCGACGACTTTCTTCGATGGACCGTTGATAAACACGCATTCGGCATGTTCGGCGGCAAATTGTCGGCCACGCGTGGACGCTCCTGCCTGATACAACACGGGCGTTCGTTGCGGCGAGGGCTCGCACAGATGGATCGCGTCAACCTTGAAATACCGGCCTTCATGCGTGATGCGGTGGATTTTGTCGGGATCGGCAAAACGTCCGCCGGCTCGATCGCGTAACACGGCGCCGTCTTCCCAGCTCGCCTCCCAGAGTTTGTAGACCGCTACCATGTAGTCTTCGGCAATTTCGTAGCGTTCGTCGTGGCCGGTTTGCTCGGACCGTCCCATGCCGCGAGCGGCACTTTCCAAATAACCGGTGACGATGTTCCAGCCGATCCGGCCACGCGTCAGGTGATCCAACGTGCTCATGCGGCGAGCGAACGGGTAAGGATGTTCGTACGACAGCGCGCAGGTGACGCCAAAGCCCAGGTGATCGGTCACGACGGCCATGGCCGGGATGACCATCAGCGGGTCATTGACCGGGACCTGCACGGCATTCTCCAGCGCGGTTCGCGGCGATCCTTTGTAAACGTCGTAAATCCCCAGCACGTCGGCGAGGAAAATCGCGTCGAACTGGCCGCGCTCCAATGTCCGGGCGAGGCCCGTCCAATAGTCCAGCGTATTGTACGAGTCCGACCGATCGCGCGGATGCGTCCACAGGCCTGGCGATTGATGGCCGACGGTGTTCATGTCGAACGCGTTCAGACGGATTTGTTTCGCCATCGTTGTTCAGGCGCGCGGAAACTGCATGGCGATTACGTCGACTCCGTCCGGTCCGGCAAAGGCACTAAATGGCGCGTCCTCCGGATAAACGAAGATGCAGGACAGCGGCGGGATGGTCTGGCCGTCTTTGGTTATCGAGCCCGCGACCACCACCCAGTACTGACCGCGGCCCCAGGCGGGGTCGGGACCAATCAGGCGGTCTCCAGCGGCGGCCTGGTACCGCCAGGCGCCCATGCCGTCAGGTTCCGGCCCAATGATGGCCCCGGTTTCGAACGCAAGCGGCCCAACCACCGCTTCTCGATGGCGGCGACCGGACACCGCGCGCAATGCGGTCCGGTTCGCCGGCATGGTCATGAACCGCGCACCCGGATCAAAGCTGTTGCGCAAGGTAAAGTAATGCACGCCCGTCTCGCTGGCACGGATCGGACCGTAGGCGGTGTGTTTTGCTGCGAAGTGTACCGTCACCGGTCTCGCCTCATGCGTGCCCATGGTGCCGTGACCGCCGACGACGACCTGGAACTGGTCCGCCTGATGATAGTGTGCATTGGCGGTGCTGCCGGGATCCTGCTCAACCAGGAACGCCATCGGGAACAATTGTCCCGGTTCCGGGTCCGGTGTGCCGGGCGCCATGTTGTAGCGCGAGGTGCCGATATACAGGGTGTGCCAGAACGTTACACCATCGGCGGCGGCGCCGCGGCGGCGACTCGCCCTCGCATCGTCAGCAGTCGCGATCACCGGCATCGTCTCAGGTCTCCGTATTCAGGAACGTTGGTGCCAGCAACCATCCCCGTGCGCAACTGGCGACATCAACTCCGTGCGCAACTGGCGACATCAACTGCGTGCGCAGCTTGCAACATCAACTCCGTGCGCAGCTTGCAACATCAACTCCGTGCGCAGCTTGCAACATCAACTCCGTGCGCAGCTTGCAACATCAACTCCGTGCGCAGCTTGCGCAACGCCCTTCCGCCTCGATCGTCGCCTTGCCCACGGTAAAGCCCAGTCGACGGGCGGCGTCTTGCAGCGCGTGCGCCAGTTCATGGTCGTCGAGCTCGGTGACCTGGCCGCAGGTCCGGCATATGAGAAACTGCGCCGCATGGTCGGTGTCGCCGTGACTGACGCAGCCGACGTAAGACGAACGACTTTCCAGTTTGTGCACCAGCCCATGTTCCAGCAGGAATTCGAGCGCCCGATACACGGTCGGCGGCGCCGCGCCATGACGGGTCGCACGCAACCGATGCAGCAGGTCATAGGCACCGGTCGGAGCCTCGGATTCCAATATCAACCCCAGAACTTCGCGCCGCAGATCGGTGAGGCGAGCGCCTTTCGCCTCGCAGATCTCGCCCGCGTGATTCAGTAGTGTTTCGGTCCGGGGGGAAAACCCCATATGGCGCTCCGTGGCCCTGAAGGCGCAGAATAGCATCCATGACCGAAGATGCCACCACTGCCATCACCCCAGCCGGCATCACCGCCGTGCTGGACGCGGTGTGTTTCGACGCCAATGGCCTCGTGCCGGCGATCGCGCAGCAGCACGACACCGGCGAAGTGTTGATGATGGCCTGGATGAACCGCGAGGCCGTGGCCGAGACGCTGACCACCGGCCGCGTTTGCTACTGGTCGCGCAGCCGTGGCCGGCTGTGGCGCAAAGGCGAGACCTCGCAGCAGATCCAGTACCTGATGGAGTTCCGCCTCGATTGCGACGGCGACACCATCCTGTTGCTGGTGGAGCAGGAGGGTGTGGCCTGTCACACCGGCCGCCGCGCCTGTTTCTACCGTGCTGTGCGTAACGGCGCATTGGTGGAGATTGCCGCGCCGCTGATCGACCCGGAAAAGCTCTATGGCTGAAATGACCCCGGTCACCGTGCTGACGGGTTGCCTCGGCGCCGGCAAGACCACCGTGCTGAACCATCTGCTGCGCCAACCGGAGCTGGCACGCACTGCCGTGCTGGTCAACGAATTCGGGGAAATCGGCATCGACCATCTGCTGGTCGAAAAGCTCGACGAAAACACCGTGCTGCTGAATGCCGGCTGCCTGTGCTGCACGGTGCGCGGCGATTTGACCCGTGTGCTTCGGGAGATGCTGCCGCGCGCCCGGCGCGACGAAATCCATCGTATAATCATCGAAACCACTGGGCTTGCCGAACCTGCGCCGGTGCTGGCCACCTTGATGACCGATCCGGTGGTGGCCAGCGCCTATCGGCTCGACGGCGTGGTGACCGTGATCGATGCAGTGGGTGGCGTGGCCAATTTGGCCGAACGGCCGGAGGCAATGCGGCAAATCGCCATGGCGGACCGGATCGTGCTGACCAAAACCGACCTCGCCGATCCGGCATTATTGCTACAACGCATCAAAACGCTGAACCCTGGTGCGCCGGTCATCACGGCGCAGCACGGCGCGATCGATCCGGGCACAATTCTCAATGCCGGCCTCTTCAATCCGGCAACGAAAATCCCTGACGTCGCCGGCTGGCTGCATGCCGAAGCGCACGCGCATCATCATCACGACCACGACGAGCGGGTCACCTCTTTTTGCCTGACCTTCGATCGTCCGCTGCATTGGCAAGGCGTTGGCATGTGGCTGGAATTGCTGATCCAGACCCGCGGCAAGGATTTGTTACGGATCAAGGGCATTCTGAACCTGCAAGGTCAGGACCGGCCGGTTGCCATTCACGCCGTGCAGCACGTGTTGCATCCGCCGGCCTTATTGAGCGGCTGGCCCGAGGGCGATCCGCGCACCAGCCGGATCGTGTTCATCACCCAGGATCTGCCGCGTGCGGTGATCGAGGAAGGCGCGCGTGCGTTCGCGGCAGCGGCGGAGGGATAAACCCGGTCAGGGAGTTTCCGCCGCACCGCACGCCCGAAAATCCCGGAACGCACCGGCCGGCGAAAGCGCGGTCCACGCAGCGCCACACAGATCCACGCCAGGTTCGGTTGCGACCAGCGCCGGCAATCGCCGCCAGCGCAAATCCAAACGCGCGGGATCCTCGAAAAACCCGCGCACCGGATTGCGGCCGAGGAACATTCCTGCCAATGAGCCATTCTCGTTGCCATCCTCCCAGAACAATCCATCATCACGTGCGCGGATCGGTCCATCCACCAGGTTGGCGTCCACATCGGCGGTGGTTTCCGGGTAACGCACCTCAATACCCGCGGTGGCAACCAGCGTATTGTGCTGCACGACGCTGTTCGCCGCTCGATTCAGGTAAATGCCGTCATCCGAGCAAAACGCGATCAGATTATCGCTGATGACTCCATCGGCGTGCTCATAGCCTGATCGCCCCTGATCGCGCGCCAGCGGTTGCATTGTGCCGCCGCCCCCGAACGACAGGCCGATAGTTGCACTATTGGTATTACGTAACGACCACGCGCAAAACACCACATTGCGGGTGAAAATCGTACCGCGGCTTGCACCTTTCGCGAAGGCGCCATACGACACGTCGTTACCGCCGTCCTTGACGAAGTCGGCGATCAGATTTTCCGAAATCGTCCAGCCGTTCGCGCCGACGAGATCAATCGGCGTGACGGACGAGCCGGTTCGTCTGGCGTGAGTGTCGATCAGCGTCGTACGCTCAATTCGGCCGGCATCGGGAAAGCGTCCATTCTCGCCGTTGATTTTTATCTGGGCGTTGAAGTCCTGAATGCGCAGGTTATGGATCAGCGTGTGCTCGGCCGCGCCGACGATATGGAAACCGTTGTCGCACGCCCCATCGTCCTTGCACACGCCTTTCATGACGAGGTTTTCGAAATGCCAGTAAGGTGCAGCAACCTTCAGAGCCTCAGGCAAATCCGATTCCAGCGTGACCGAGCCCAGACGCGCGGCGCGCACCGTGATCGGCATAGCCGCCGAACCTGGCCGCGTGATCGTGATATAGGATTGTGTGATCCGATAGATGTCGGGCTGTAACAGGATCACGTCACCCGGCATCGCGCTGTCAATCGCCTGACGCAATGTCTCGCTGGTATCCACCGAGACCAGCCGGCCGGCCGGCAGCACCCCGTCGAGCGAAATATTTGCGCCACTCCACGTCGGCAGCGTCAGTTCGGTAGGCGGATCGAGCCGGTTCGCTGCCCGCAGCCATGACCCAATGCCGACGATCTCGAAGGCCGAGGCGATGACACGTGTCACCACTTTGGGCGTTCCGCTGCGGCCTTCCGGCAGACGCGCGACCAGTGCGGCGATCCGCGCCGGCGTCAGGTCAAGGTCCGCAACCGTGGTCACTGCGCAGGTGCCGCCGACGGCAAGTCCAATGCCGCAACCTGCCAACACAAATCCGGACAGCACGCGCCATCGTGTTCGCCAGCGACCGTGGCGCGGCAACCTGGTGACGGGTTGATAAGGCAACAGGCGCAGCAGCCACCAGACGGCGGGCGCGATGATCGCGGCGATCATTGGATCGCGGAAATCCGGCATCTGACCAGGCTTGAACAGGCGCAATAGCTCGATCAGCAGGAACAGATCGAACGCCATTCCGGCGGCAAAACAACCAGTGCCGCGCGCGCCGCCGCGCCACGCCAAGACGATCGCGCCGACCGGTGCGGCGAACGCTGCGGTCAACAACCAGCGGGTGGCAGCGGTCGCGGGCGCTTCCAGGCCAAACCTCGGCAGGGGGATGAGCGATCGTGGGTCGATGCTGAGCCAGGCCTCATGCGGTGTGCGCCAGCCATCTCGGGGCAGACCCGTCGCCACTGTGGCCACAATCGCCAGCGGTACCAGCAACCACGGGATGACCGGCCGCAGTTTTTCCGCCCAATTGCGTCGCTTGGGAGGGTTGCGAACCCCGGCGTAGGGTCTCGGTCGGTTCATTCCCGGGCCCAGACATGGTAGGGATGGCCGGTCGGATATCCGAGGGACCGGTGGCACGCCAGCGAAAACGCTGTTTTCCCCAGGTTGTCGCCTTGCTTTTCGCGATCGTCACTCCGCTGGCATCCTGGTCGGCGACGCCAGATATCTTGTTGCCAGAGCCGTTTGCGGTGGAATTATCGGCGGGGACGACGCGTCTCGCGCCGGATGACGCGTCCGTGCAGCAGTTGCTGAGCGGTGTCCAGGCCAGCGGCGACCGCGTCTCGGTAACGTTTCCGCGCGATACCATCGGGCCTGGCGCCTGGCGCGTCATCCTCTCGGCCTGGGCCGCAGGGGTCCGCGATCGTCCCGCTACCCGACGCGAGGCGGTGCTGGTTGTCCTGCCGCACGGCATGACCCCGGTGGCCAATACCGGCTACGCCAGCACGCCGCACATCGTGCGAGACGCCGACGGTTTCGTTCACATGGTCTGGACCGATGCCTGGCGGGCCGGCACGCGCGAGGGCGCGATGTACCGGCGCGGCATTGTGTTACCCGACGGAACGGTCCGCTTTGATACCGATATCCTGGATCTGGGCCACAACCGTGGCAATTGGACGGCGATGCCAGTACTGACAGCGGTTGGCCACACCATCCATTTCGCCTGGCAGGCTGACGGGACCGTTCGCTACCGGTCGCTCACCCGGGCGGGCGGGGAGTGGCAATGGTCCGCGGAAGTCGACACCAAGGCGCCCGCTCTCAGCCGCGAACAGGGGCCGGCAATCGCCGCCGATGCAGACACGGTGTCGATTTTGAGTTCCGACGGTCATTATCTTGCCTCCCGCGATGGCGGACGGAACTGGCCGAAGGAAATCGTGCCATTTGGGGCGTATAGGCGGCTCGGGACAGTATCGCTCGCGGTTGACGGATCCGGACGTCCGTTGGCTGCCGCGAGCGCGCTGATAAGTGAGCCCGGTGCAGCGTCGGGCATTCGCTGGACGCAACGGCTGGCCCGCCGGATCGGTGCGGGAGCGTGGCAGGCGCTGCCGGGACCAATCGATGGGCGGGCTGAGTGCACGACGCAAACCCGGCCGGAAGGGGATGTGGTTTGTGATGGGTTTCGTGTGCTGGAAGATCCCGCAGGCGCGCTGCACGCTGTCTTTCTGGGCGCGCCGGCGGGCGGGTCCGACTTCGCCGTTCAGGCATATTACGCATGGCAGCCGTCCGGAGGTGAATGGACCCCGCCGACTCCTCTGCTGAAGCCCGACCCGGTTCATGGACTGGGCCGATCCATAGCAATCGACCTGCTGTTGGACCACGATGCAGCGGTGCTGCTGACCGGCTTCGAACTGCACGCCGGCTGGCGGTACCGCGGGGACGATGCGCAACTGGAACTGTTTCGTGACGGTGCCATGCGCGCACCGGCTCTGCCGGTAACCAGTTTCATCCGCAATGCGATGACCCAGAGCGAACCAGCGGCTGCGTTGTCGGCTTCGGCGCTGAGCCTCGCACCAACATTGTTCCACACGCCGGACGGACGCATTTGGGCCGATGTGCTGATGATCCTGAACCCGTCCGCCATTGCCGCGCCGGGCGTGGTGGTGTGGCAGCGGCTGGACGTGACCGGTTGGTTGCGATGACGGTCCAGGTTTGATGTGCGATCGTCAGGTTTGCCGCAGTTCCGGGAAATCCTCTTCGCGGAATTCACCAGCTTCGCGTATGCCGGCGGCGGCACGGTCGTCCTCTGCCCGGCGCAGTTCGACGCGGCGGATCTTGCCGGAAATGGTTTTCGGTAGCTCGGTAAATTCCAGCCGTCGCACGCGTTTGAACGGAGCCAGCCGTTCGCGCATGTGCCGGAAGATTGACAGCGCCGTGGCCCGATCGGGTGCGGCGCCAGAGACCAGGGTCACATACGCCTTGGGAATGGCCAGCCGCATCGGATCGGGAGCGGGCACCACCGCGGCCTCGGCCACCGCCTGATGCTCAATCAGCACGCTTTCCAGTTCGAACGGGCTGATTCGGTAATCGGAGGCTTTAAAGATATCATCGGCGCGTCCGACATAGGTGAGGTAGCCGTCGGCATCGCGCGAGGCGACGTCACCGGTGTGATAGACCGTCCCGGTCAGGCCAGCGATCGTGCCGTCTTCCTGCTGATAGCCGCGCATCAGGCCGGCCGGCGCCGGATCGAGGGCAATGGCAACCTGGCCTTCTTCGGCATCGTTGTCCTCGGTGTCGACGAGGCGAATGCGATAGCCCGGCGCCGGACGGCCCATCGATCCAGGTTTCACGGTCTGACCGGGCGAGTTTCCGACCTGCGCGGTGGTCTCGGTCTGGCCGTAGAAATCGCGGATGATCAAACCCCAGGCAGCCTGGACCTGATCGATGACCTCGGGGTTGAGCGGTTCGCCGGCAGCGAGGACCTCACGAAGTTTGTGCTGTACCGACTTCAGGTCTTCCTGAATGAACATGCGCCAAACGGTGGGTGGCGCACACAGCGAGGTCACGTTGTTGTTAGCGATTTTGTCGAGCATGTCGCGCGCGCTGAACCGCGGTTGGTTGGCAATGAACACCGTTGCGCCCGCGTTCCAGGGGGTGAAGAAACAGCTCCAGGCGTGCTTGGCCCAACCCGGCGAGGAAATGTTCAGGTGTACGTCGCCGGGCTGCAGTCCAAGCACGAACATCGTCGAAAGACTGCCGATCGGATAAGACCGATGCGAATGCAACACGAGCTTGGGCTGTGCGGTGGTGCCAGACGTGAAATAGAGCAACAGCGGATCGTCGGCGCTGGTTGCGCTGTCAGGTGTGAACGTGGCTGGCGCGCTTAACAGGTCATCGTAGCGATGCCACCCCGGCACCGCGTCACCGACCGCGATCCGGGTCAGATCCTGCTCGAATTCGGTGAATTTTGCCGTGTCGGCAGAGGTGGTGATGACGTGTCGTGCCCGCCCTCGGGCGAACCGGTCGGCGAGATCGCCCGGCGTCAACAACGTCGTTGCCGGAATGATCACGGCGCCGAGCTTCATGGCGGCCAGCATCACTTCCCATAACGGCAGCACGTTGCCAAGCATCAACAGCACGCGATCGCCGCGTTTGACGCCCAGTGCGCGCAGTCCGTTGGCGACGTGATTGGAACGCTCGGACAGGTCGGCGAAGCTGACTGAGGCGGCGCCGTCGCCGACGATCGTCAGCGCCGGCCGGTTGGCAGCGTCACCGCGCGCGAGTTCGGCATCGAACCAATCCAAAGCCCAGTTGAAGTGGGTTGGATTGGGCCAGCGGAAGTCGCGATATGCGGTGGCGTAGTCGGTGCGATGCTCCAGCAGAAAGTCCCGCGCCGTTTTGAATGTGTCGGCCGCCATGGCTGGTTCTCTCCGTTGCTAACTCATCATGGCCACGCCCCCGCCTTCGCAGGGACAGGCTTGTCCGGGCCATCTGAACCAGCACGTCGCGGAAGGCCCATTGCTGGGTCAATCCGAGCCACGGGCTGGGCGTTGTTGTTGTGCCAGCCAGCGAAACACGACCGAAAAATCCTTTGCGCCGTAGCCGGCTGCCATGGCCGCTTCGTACATCGTCAAAGCGAGTGCCGCGAGCGGGGTTGGTACGCCGGTCGCTTCGGCCGCTGCCTGCGACAATCTGACATCTTTGACCATAAGCCGCGTCATGAAGCCCGGCGCATAATCGCGGTTGGATGGCGCAGCCGGTGCCGGCCCAGGTGCCGGGCAGTAGGTGTTCAAAGCCCAGGAACTTGAGGTGGCAGTGGAGCAAATTTCATGAACTTTGCTCCAGTCCAGGCCGAGTTTTTGTGCCAGGAGAAAGCCTTCCGACACGCCAACGACATTGATGGCCGCCATCATGTTGTTGCAGATTTTTACTGATTGTCCGGCGCCTGGTCCGCCGGCGTGGAAGATGTTTTTGCCCATCGCCTCGAGGACGGATTTGCCGCGGGCGAAACTTTTCTCGGCGCCGCCGACCATGAAGGTCAACGTGGCGTTTTGCGCGCCGATCGTGCCGCCGGAGACCGGGGCGTCGAGCATTTCCAGGCCGGCTGCTTCGGCCGCTGCAGTAACGGTGCGGGCGCTTTCGACGTCGATGGTGGAGCAATCGATCAGCAGCGGTTTGGCATCCTTAACCGCTTCGATCAGACCCCCCTGATGTAGCCAGACCTCCCTTACCTGGGCGCCTTCGGGCAACATGGTGATGACGACGTCGGCGCCTTTTGCCGCCTCGGCGGCGCTGGTGGCGGTTTTGCCTCCGGCGGCGGTCAGCGCCTGCAGGGCCGCTGGAACGAGGTCATAGCCGGTGACGGTGTGTCCGGCCTTGACGAGGTTGGCGGCCATGGGTGCGCCCATGTTGCCGAGACCGATGAAACCGATGGTTGCCCGGGGGGTTGTCATGTCAGAGTACCTCGAAGATGTCGTAGATGGGGCCTTGGGGCGGGCGGCTGCCCGTGCCGATGGCGATGATCCGGTTCAGCCAGTCGTAGCGTGGTGCGGCGGTTTCGAAGGCGATTGCGGTGCGGAAATAGTATTGCGAGGGATCAACGACCTCGCCGGCGCTGAGTTTTTCCATCACCGCGGCGGGACCGTGTCGCATGCCGCGATAGGTCATGCCGATGGTGGCGCCATCGTCGGTTTCCAGCACGATCCGCACGTCCAGGGTGGTCGAACCGTCGGGTCGGGCGATGATCCAATCAGCGCCGCCAGGGAGAACTTTGCCTTTGAGTTTCGCGCCTTCGAAGTGGCCGCCGGAAACGAGGCCGATGCGGCGGTTGCCGTTCGGGGTGGCGCCGATCGGTTGCATGCCGGCGACGGACAGGGTGAGGGTCATGAGGTGGGTGGTGCGGATCTCGGGCATTGGTCCTCGCCTTGGGTGTTGAGGAGGTTGTGCCGGGGATGGGGGACGGGGGCAACCGGGAGGACGGCAGGTCGCGCCTGAACCCCGAACCGCAGTCCTGTCGCGATCTGCGAACGTCCAAGGCAAACTCCCACCGGTTGGCGGCACCCGAGCCCCAGAGTAGCATCCTCACCAGACGCAACCTGAGGGAGACGCCACCATGCCCGGAACCTATCCGCTACCCACCGGCGATTTGAAAAGCCTTGGATTTGCCAGCAAGCCGCTGGATCATCTGGATGCACTGATCCGTTCGCACATCGATCAGGGCCGCTATCCCGGCGCCCAGATCGCGCTCGCCCGGCATGGCAAGCTGGCGCTGTTCCGTACCTATGGCGATGCGAAGACCGAAGGCGGCAGGCTCCCCGCCACCAACGAGACGCTGTTCCTGCTGTTCAGCCAGACCAAAGTGCTGACCTCGTCCGCGGTGTGGACCCTGGTCGAAGAGGGCGAGCTGTCCTTCATGGACAAAGTCGCCGAATTCCTGCCGGAGTTCGCCGCCCGCGGCAAAGCCGACATTACGCTGGAACAAGTGATGTCCCACCGTGGCGGCTTCCCGAGCGGTGACGTGACCAAGGCCACCTGGACCGACCACAAGAAAATGCGAGCCGAGGTCTGTGATTTCTCGCTCGATTGGACGCCCGGCACGCGGCTGCAATACCACGCCCGCGCTGCGCATCTGACCCAGGCGATGGTGATCGAGGCAGTGACCGGGCAGGATTACCGCGACGTGATCCGGACGCGCGTACTGGAACCTCTGGGACTCGCCAACGACATTTTCGTTGGGGTGCCGGAATCGCAACAATCTCGTTGCGCGGATACCTACGCCAAAGAACCGCGCGATAACTCGGCAGAGTTCAAGGCGGCCGGCATGCCCAGTGGAGGCGGTTACGCGACGGCGAGGGGCATGGTGGCGTTTTATCAGATGCTCGGCCATGGCGGGCGTTTGAACGATGTGCGGCAGTTCTCGCCGCGGCTGATTTCCTATGTGTCGCGCAACCACACCGGGGAAATGGGCGACTATCAGATGGACGGTATTCCGATGCATCGTGGCCTCGGCCCGCACGTGCGCGGCGAGAGCGAACGCATCCGTGGACTGGGCACCATCGGTGCACCAGTCACCTTCGGTCATGGCGGAGCCGGAACGTCATACTCCTGGACTGATCCGACCAGTGGCGTCTCGTTCACATATCTGACGAACTACATGCAGGACGACCCGTGGCACTCGTCACGGTTGGATCGCGTGTCAAACCTGGTTCACGCCGCGATCGACTGAACCTGAGCCCAGGTGGGGGGGAACGCGGGGAGGGGGCGAGGCTTTTCCCCCTCCCACAGCACCGTGCCGTCGATCGCGGTGCCCCAGGCCGAGGCGACCCCGAGTACGGTCAACCCATCCTGCGCGCGCGCGTGCGAGGCGACGTGGTGGTGCCCGTGCACAATCAGCCGCGCTCCCATCCTCCGCGCCAGTTCATCGAGGACCGCGCTGCCTGAGGGGTGGCTGCTGGGCGCTTCGTGAGTCACCAGAATGTCGGCCTTCTGTGATGCAAGCGTATCGATGTCCTCCGGCCAGATGGCGGCGGTGCTCAGTGAGTGCGCCAGCGCTGCACGTTGCTGCGGACCGTAAACCGGCCCGTGGCCCGCCAGATGGTCTGCGAGTTGGTGACGATGCCGCAGGCGTGGCGGCGACGGTGGCGACCACACCGGCGGCCGAAACGTTCCGCCCAGGCCAGCAATTCGGATGCCTTCGATTTCCACGACCCGAGCGTGCAGTCGCCCTGATGCCGTCAATGGATTGCGTTCAGGTGCGGCAAGGTTAGCCCACATCTGGGGGCCGCCATCATTGTCGTGATTGCCGTGGATCCAGTGCACCGCGAGGCCTCGATCGAGCAGCGGGGCGGCCAGTTCATCCAGCGGCCGATCGCACTGAATGTCGCCCAGAAGCACGGCGGCGCGGAGAGGAGTGGATTGGGCGGCGAGGCCGGCGTGGACATAATGCCAATGCTGGTGAATGTCGCCGATAAAAACGATGGTCATGCGGTTCCGGTTTGGTTTGATTGATTGTATCATGGCGGCATGTATACAATCCGCAAGCGTGCGGGGTCCGTATGACGCTCGACGCGTTTCGAACCTGGGAGCCAGCTGACCGGTCCGTGCGTTTATGGCAATTGATCGACGGCGAGCCTGTCGCGATGCCATTGCGCGGGACACCTCATTGCGCGATCCAGGTTGAACTCGGCACGTTGTTACGCGATCATCTGCTGGCGCACGGATCGTCAGGCAGGGTCGTCGTTCGGCCCGGAATCGTTCCACGAATCATGGCTGACTGGAATTACCGGATTCCGGACATTGGCATCACCCGAGCGATGCCATCGGCTGGCGTGATATTGCCGGATCCGATATTATTGATCGAAATCCTGGACTCCCGAGACGACGCCGAGGCTTGGATGAATGTTTGGAGCTACCTCACGATATCAGGTGTCGCTGAGGTATTGGTGGTCGATGGCACGATGGCCGCGGCGGAGTTGATAACGCGCGAGGCCGGAGGTCATTGGCCCGCAGAGCCGGTCCGGTTCGGGCCAGACGATACAATCACACTTAAGAGTATCGACTTCGCCGTTCCTTTGCGATCGTTTTACCGGACCACCGTGCTGGCCATGCCGTGACGCCGGCGCTCCAGGCCTATGCCGATCTGCTGCGCAAATGGAACGCGACGGTTAACCTGATCAGCGCGGCCGACCTGCCGCATCTCTGGCCACGCCATATCGAGGACAGCCTGCAACTCGGCACCATCGCTGGGCCGCTACCGTCTCGCGCCATCGACCTCGGCTCGGGTGCCGGCTTCCCCGGCCTGATCCTTGCGATCGCCTATGGCATCCAGGTCGATCTCATTGAGCAAGACCAACGCAAAGCCGCATTCCTGCGCGAAGCGATTTTCGTCACCGGCGCGCCGGCCCACGTCCACGCAACGAAAATTGAGCGGGCGAAGTTATTCCCCGCGCCATTGGTGACCAGCCGCGCTTTGGCGCCACTGCCGGCGCTGTTGCGTTTGGCGAAACCGTTACTGACTGACGACGGATTTTGTTTGTTCCCGAAGACCCGCGCCGCGGAGTCGGAAATCACTGAAGCGGAACGGCATTGGTCGATGCGGCTCGAGCGTCTCGCCAGCCGGACCGATGCGAACGGCATGATCCTGCGGGTAAGCGAACTCCGTGCTCTGGGCTGATTTGGTAATGCTGGCCGGTGTTTGTAGAATACCGCACCCGTGACGGACGAGGACCCGATGAACGACAACGTGACTCCCGACCCGCAGGCTTTACTGGATGGACTGCAGCGCCAGGCCACGCGCCATGAAACGCCGTGTGGAGACGGCCGCATGGTCTGGCACCTCTGGGACAAATCCGCAGGCCAGGCGCCGGTCGTAGTATTGTTCCATGGCGGAGCAGGTTCGTGGCGCCACTGGGTGCGCAACATCCCCGTGCTGGTCGAGACCTATCGCGTGCTGGTCCCTGATTTGCCTGGTCTCGGCGAGTCCGACTTTCCGCCCGATGGCGACAATGCCGAACCCGTTGCACGCATCGTCGCCGATGGGATCGATCAGATTATCGGTGCCGATACGGGTTTTGATGTTGTCGGATTTTCCTTCGGCGGGACCATGGCTGCCTGCGTCGGAGCGCTCCGCGGCAAGCGGGTTCGTTCCGTCACGATCATCGGTTCGTCCGGGGTCGGTTCGCTCGGCTCATCGGTCCGGCTGGAGAAGGTTCGCCATCTCGAAGGCCAGGAGCGTCGCGACACCCATCGGACCAACCTGAGCCGGCTGATGATCGCCGATCCGGCAAAGATCGATGACCTGGCAATCGCCATTCAGGATTGGAACACTGTGCGTTCGCGGCTGAAAACACCGGCGATTTCGCGTAGTGGCGTGATTCTTACGGCAATTGACAAGTTGCAGTCGCCGCTGAACGGCATGTGGGGGGAACTCGATGCACCGGCCAACCCAAAAGGTCCGGAACGCGTCGCCACATTGAAAGCTCGCAAACCGGACGCCGACATCCGCCTCATCCCGGCCACCGGTCACTGGGCTGCCTACGAATCGCCGGAAATCGTCAACAAGACGTTGCTGGAAATGCTGGCCCGCACGCGGCCCGCTGGAGTTTAAAATCATGATTGACGCAAGCGAGATCGCCACCGGCCCAGGAGAGACGATGGGCAATGCCGGACCAGGCATGCTTGAGGGCGTAAGGGTGATCGAGGTTGCAGACGAACGCGCGGAATATACCGGCCTGCTGATGTCCGGTCTCGGTGCCGAAGTCATCAAAATCGAACCGCCCGAGGGCAACGCGACACGGCGGATCGGTCCCTATCTGGACGATCAGCCGGGTCCCGATCGTTCGCTGTTCTTCTGGCACTATAATCGCAACAAAAAATCCGTTGTGCTGGACTTGCGGGAGACGCCGGCGCAGGAGCGGCTATTACGACTGCTCGATGGGGCCGATGTTTTGCTGGACTCCAGTTGCGGTGCGCTGAATGCTGCGCTCGGCCTGGATCGCGCGGCGATCGAGAAACGGTTTCCAAAATTGGTCGTAGCGCGGATGACGCCGTTCGGCGACGACGGGCCGTGGAAGGATTTTCATGGGTCCGATCTGATCCATCTCGCGTTGGGCGGAATCATGATGAATTGCGGATACGATCCCGATCCGAAGCTGGAATACGACACGCCGCCGATTGCGCCGCAGGTTTGGCACGCCTATCACATCGCGGGTGAGCAACTTGCTACCGGCATCATTGCTGCGCTGATCAATCGGCATCGTACCGGCCTGGGCCAGGACGTTTCGGTCGCGATCCACGAGGCGGTGTCAAAAAATCCAGAGTTGGACATCATGCATTGGGTGATGCGGCGGGTGCCGTTGTGGCGGCTGACCGCCCGGCATGCACTGGAAACGCCGAACGCATCGCCGAGTATCGTACATACCAAGGACGGACGCTGGTTCATTTCTCACGGCATGGGCGCGCGGGATTTGAAGAACCTTGTGCCGTTACTGAGCAAGTATGGCATGCAGGCGGATTTGCAGCCGCCTGGTCCGGATGTCGATTTGAAAGCCCGCGCCGTCCCCGGGTCGACCGCGTCGGACGAGGCGCGGGCCCATATGCTGGATGTTGTCCAGCGCTTCGTTCGGGCGTGGACCTACGCGGATATGCCGTGGCGAGAGGCGCAGGATGCCGGTCTGTTATGGGCGCCGATTCGCAAGCCACATGAGAATGCGCTCGATGAACATTGGCTGACTCGCCGCAGTTTCGCCGACGTGTATCACCCGGAACACGGGCGGTCATTCCGCTACCCGACCAGCAAATGGCTGGCGACCAAAACCAGTTGGAAGGTTGGCCGGCGCGCGCCTCTGGTTGGCGAGGACACCGAAGCAGTTCTTTCTCAGGCAGCGCGGCAACCGTTTGTGCCTGCGCAGCCGAAGCCCTATGAACGTGAGGTCGTTTCGGCGTTGCACGGCAAGCCATTTCCGCTGCAGGGCGTGAAGATCCTGGATTTTGCATGGTTCCTGGCATCGGCCGGCGGGACACGGTTTCTCGCTGCAATGGGGGCGGAAAGTTACAAGGTCGAATGGAAGGACAATCCCGACACGCGTCTCGCGGCAATGGCGCCGGTGGGGGGACGCGCCGCGCGGGATGCCGCCACCGGGCCTTTGCCGGGCGTGAAAGACCTGAACATGGGCGGCCAGTTCAACAATAAGAACGCCGGCAAGCGAGGCATCTCGCTGAACATTCGCCACCCGAAAGGCTTGCAGATCGCCAAGGATCTGGTGCGGATTTGCGATGTCGTGGCCGAGGGATTTTCGCCCGGCGTATTGCAACGTCTGGGCCTTGGCTATGATGTGATGAAAAGTATTCGGCCGGACGTCATCTATATTCAGCAGTCCGGCATGGGGGCTCATGGCACCTATGGCAGGATGCGTACTGTCGGCCCGGTCGCAGCGGCGTTCGGTGGGCAGTGCGATATGTCCGGACTGCCGGAGCCGGCGATGCCGGTCGGCTGGGGTTATTCGTACCTCGACTGGATGGGGGCCTATGGTTACGCGCTCGCATTGCTGGGTGCGATTTATCATCGGGAAAAGACCGGGGAGGGGCAGTGGATCGATGCCTCGCAGTGTGAATCAGGGTTGTTTCTGACCGGGGCGACGCTGCTCGATTGGTCGGCGAACGATCGCGAGTGGCGGCGGTACGGTAATCGCTCACCCTATATGCCGGCAGCACCGCATGGCGCATATCGGTGCCTTGGGAACGACCGCTGGGTGGCGATTGCCTGTTTCACCGAAGCGCAATGGGGCGTCGTCGCGAAACTGGCCGGCATCAGCGAAACCCGCTTTGCCACACTGGCGGATCGGTTGGTGCACCAGGACGCGCTCGATGCGGCAGTCGGCGCCTGGACTGCGACAAAAACCTCTGAAGATGTGATGATAACCCTGCAGAAAGCCGGCGTTCCGGCTGGGGTCTGTCAGAATTCCGAGGATCGCTGTGACAACGATCCACAGTTGCGGCATTTGAAATGGCTGACTGAGGTCACTGGCACCAAAATAGGCACCTGGCCGATCTACGAACTGCCGATGAAGTTCTCGCGCACGCCGGCCTATATCGGTGGCGCAATCAATCGCGGCGCGCCGGGCTACGGCGAGGATAATGAGTGGCTGCTGACGACAATGCTCGGGATGTCGACGTCGGAAGTGGAAAGGCTGGCGGAAGAAGGGGTGATCTGATCAGGCCGGATTGGCCAGCATTGCCCTGATATCGGGCAAATGCTCGCGTCCCCAGAACAGTTCGTCATTCACAATGAAACTCGGGACGCCGAACACGCCCTGCGCTTCGGCTTCGGCAACGATTTTGGTGACTTCGGCGTGGCCTTGATCTGCCCAGGCAGCGAACCCTGAGGCGCCGGCCTCGTCGAGGACGGCAGCGATGGCGGGGACGGATTCAATATCCAGTTCACGACGCCAGAACCGTGCGAATACCGCTTCGTGGTAATGCCGAAACACGGCTTCGCCTGATCTTTGCGCCCATAGCATACCGGCTGCGGCAAGGCTCGAGTCCCAGATTTTCTGGGTGCCGCGAATGATCAGGCCTTGCTTACGCGCCTGACGCCGGCAGTCCATGTAGCTGTATCGAACCCGCCGCCATTGATGGGCATTGCGGTTTTCCTCCAGCACGTTGCCGGCCGTGTCAACTCGCGCGGAACCAAGATATTTTGGGATGTCGAGGATATAGGGTCGCCACACCAGGCTGACCGACATTTCCTCGGCGAGTTGGAAAATCGGACCATTCGCAAGGTAGGCGTACGGGCTTTTGTAGTCGGTGTAGACGGTGATCTTCAACTCACCGGTCCGGGTGGCCAAAGCGTTTGTTTCAGCGCTCGGGCCATCATGTCGATTGCCTGGTCGGCAGCGCGGATCAGCCGGCCCATGCCTATGAAGCCGTGGATCTGATCCGAGTAGTGCAGATGCACGACCCGGACGCCCTCACGCTCCAGGCGTTTTGCGTAGTCGATCCCCTCATCGCGCAACGGATCGTGTGTGCAAGTCAGGACCATTGCGGGTGCGGTACCAGCGACACTGGCGGCACGGATCGGCGACGCGCGCCAATCGGTCTCATGACCTTTTGCGTAATAATCGATGAACCATTTCATTGTCGCCGAAGTCAGCGGCACGCCTGGACCGATTGTCGTCGAGGAGACCGTCGTCATGGTCATATCGGTTGCAGGATAAATCAGTAGTTGAAACGCGATCGGTGGCAGCGTGCCATCGCGTGACATCAGCGCCATGACCGCGGCGAGATTGCCGCCTGCGGAATCGCCGCCAACTGCGACCTTGCTCGGGTCAACGCCCAAGGAGGCGGCGTTATCGAAGACGTACTTTGTGACGGCGGCACAGTCGTTGACGGCGGCGGGGAAAACGTGCTCGGGCGCCATACGATAATCGACTGCAATGACCCGGCAGCGCGCGGCATTGGCGAAGCGGCGGCACGGCACGTCGTGTGAGTCGAGGTCGCCCAGAAGCCAACCACCGCCATGATACCAGATCAGCGCCGGCAGGATGTCTGAGGCGGCGGTTCCAACCGGGCGATACAGGCGAACTCCGATCGAACCGAGCGGGCCGGGGACGGTCGTGTCTCGCGATTCAGCAACGTCCTCAGGCGGTGACTGCAATATCTTGCGGCTGGCGGCATAGGCCTGGCGAGCCTCGTCCGGGGTCAGCGTTTCAAAAGGCGGGCGGCCCGCCAGCCGGATCATGTCGAGGACTGCCTTTGTGTCCGGATCGATCGCCATGTTGCCGCGTCCTATGCGGTGAAATCGAGGATCGCCTTCGCGACCTCGGCCGGTTTGTCGAGTTCGGCCAGATGGCCTGCGCCCGGAATGATTTTTGTCGTTGTCTTACCGGAGATGCCGCGAGCGAACGTCTCAGCGTAAGCGCGCGGCATGATTTTGTCGTTTTCACCCCACAACAACAATACCGGAGCTTGGATGAGATGCAGGCGCTTTTCAATCCGCGTGTTGCCAAGCGGCCAGAAGATACGGGCGGCGGCTTCGGCGGCACGGGTTTGCTCGATCGGCCATTCGATCGAGTTGGCACCTTCGGGTGTGGCCTTCATCGCCTTCCAGATCTCGGGATCGGCGCACATCAGGCCAGGAACCTGATCAGCTCGTTGCGCCCAGGGATCGGTTGGGGGGTCGGATTCGTCGAACAGGCCGAAGGGGGCGATGGCGGCAATGCGGCGAACGGACGCAGGCCAAAGTGCAGCAACTTCCAGCGCCAGCGAGGCACCAACTGAACTGCCGGCGAGATCGGCGCCCACGAGGTCAGATTTTTCCAGGATTTCGCGAACGGCGAGCATCCAGTCCAGGTGCGAATCAAGCACGCTGTGGCCGCGATCGCCGCCGGGGAAACCAGGCAGCGACGGAACGATTAAAGTGCGGCTCTTCGCGAGTTCGTCCAGGATCGGCATCCAGCGCGGCAACCCACCGAACCCTGCCAGGAACCCAAGTTTCGGTCCGGAGCCCATTTGCCAGACGCGGGTGGAAAAGCCATTGACGTCGATGGTCGACGTCCCGGGGGTCGACGTCCCGGGGGTCGACGTCCCGGGGGTCGACGTCCCGGGGGTCGACGTCTGAGGTTCGCTCACTGTCGTTGCTCCTTATTCGGCGGCGAGTCTGGGCTGGAATGCGGCGATGTCAGCGCGTTCGCTGGCCTGCATCGGCTTCGGCCACCAGCGGTCGTCCCAACCCGTGTGCAGATCTTGCAGTTTCGGCATTACCTGTTCCGCGAACAATCGCGTATTGTAGCGCGTCAGGTCTTTGCTCATGTTGCCGTACTGCAACAACAACATCAGATGACCGACGTTGAGGTTGACGGCGACCTCGCGCAGCTGCTCGGCGACCTCATCGGGAGAGCCGATGATGACATAGCCATTGTCGACGATCGCCTGCATTTCACGGGCGACGGAGGCGAACCGTTCACCGGTCGATTTGCCGCGCACGTTGGCATCGGCCGCTTGCTTCACCTGACTTTCGATGCCCGCGCGCTGGCTGCCTTCGCTGGTGTAGCCAGGCGGCGTGGCCCATTTCGGATCGACATGTAGGCAGCGGCCGTAGAAATACTCGGCTGCCTCGGCGTAAAGGTCGAAGGCGTGCTGACGGCTTTCGCCGACGCCGATGAATTGCAGAAAGCCCGCCTGATACGGATTGCGTTGCTTGCCCAACCGGTCCATTTCGGCCCAGAACCCGTCCATCGTGGCCCGGCCGGCCTTGTAGCCGTAATACGACAGATAGCAGTACACGTAATCCATCTCGGCACACCAGCGCCACGTTTCCACCGAGCCGCCGCCGGGCACCCAGATCGGCGGATGCGGACTTTGCACCGGTCGCGGCCAGATATTCACATAGCGTTGTTGATTGAAGCGACCATTGAACGCAAAGGTGTCCTTCTCGGTCCAGGCGCGGACGACAAGGTCGTGTGCCTCCATGTAACGCTGCCGCAGCTGGCTCGGGTTCGTGCCATAAGCGTAACACGTGTCCATCGGCGTGCCGACCGGGAACCCGGCGATCAATCGGCCGCCGGAAATGCAATCGATCATGGCGAATTCCTCCGCCACGCGGGTCGGCGGATTATACAGCGCCAGCGAGTTTCCCATGACGCAGATTGCGGTGTCGCGGGTGCGTCGTGACAGTGCAGAGGCGATCAAATTTGGTGATGGCATGAGGCCGTAACCGTTCGAGTGATGCTCATTCACGCAGACCGCGTCGAAGCCGACTTCCGCGGCATATTCCAGCTCATCCATGAAATCGTTGTACATGTGATGTGCGCGTTTCGGATCGAACAGTGAGGAATGGATATCGACCCAGACGGATGGGTTCGCATCGCGGAAATCTTCCGGCAATTCGGTGTAAGGCATCAGGTGAAACCACATCAGTTTCATGCGGTGGGCTCCGAGCAAGTGAAATGCGCGACGTTTCGCTGACCACGCTTATAGCGGAAAGCTACCGATGAGTATTGCGGCGACCCAAAGGGTATGTCAATCGAGGGCAGTCCCTTCCGCAGGCTACTCGCCTGACCCCTTCCGGTGCGCCAGTGATGACCATACAGTTCGCGGCCGCGATCGGCGCAAGGGAGCAGGTGCATGAGCGACGTGATAATGACCGGTCCCTTAACCGGTCTGGCGGCCTCCGGGGCGGAGTGCCTCGCGCGCGCCCGTGCGCTGATCCCGTTGTTGCAGTCTGCGGCTGCAAGAATCGATGCGGCGCGTGAGCTGCCCGAAGATGTTCTGGAGGGCATGCACGCCGCGGGAATGTTCCGCTTGCTGATCCCACGTGCCTATGGCGGGTTTGAGTTGAAGCCATCGGAGTACGTACGATGCGTCGAGGCAATCGCGATCGGTGACGCCAGCGCAGCGTGGTGCATGAACCAAGGCTCGGGCTGCTCGATGACGGCGGCCTATCTTGAGCCGGAGGTGTCCCGGGAGATCTGGGGCGGCAAGCGCGATGTGTTGGCCTGGGGGCAGGGGCCCGCTGCGAAGGCGATCCGGACGCAGGGCGGCTGGCGCTGCACTGGCACGTGGAGCTTCGCGTCGGGCTCGCGCCACGCGACGTGGCTGGGTGCGATGTGCCCGTGTTTCCATGCGGAGGGTTCGCCGGTGTTGCATCCGGACGGCAAACAATGGAACCGGACGATGTTGTTCCGCCGAGAACTTGCCCGGATCGACGACGTCTGGCAGGTGCTCGGACTGCGCGGCACCGGGAGCGACAATTATAGCATCGAGGATCTCTTCATCGACGACACGCACTCCGTGACAAGAGAGTCGCCAGCAGAGCGGAGAGAGGCCGGCATGGTGTATCGGTTCCAGGCGATGCAGCTCTATGCATCCGGATTTGCCTGCGTGGGGTTGGGGACGGCACGAGCAGCACTCGATGCGTTCATTGCACTTGCGAAAGGCAAGAGTCAGGCCTGGAGCTCGGACCGGCTGCGTGACAATCATGCGGTGCAGCATATTATTGGTTACACTGATGCGGCATTGAAGGCGGCCAGAGCCGGGCTGTTGGACGTGTTGGACGAACAGTGGGAAGCAGTGGGACGCACCGGCGAACTGGCGGTCGACGGTCGTGTTGCGGTGCGGCAGGCAGCCACATTCGCGATCCATACCGCGCGCGACGTGGTGCATCAGGTGTATCACGAGGCGGGGTCGACGGCGATTTTTGATAACCAACCGTTCGAGCGCCGGCTGCGAGACATCAACAGCGTATCGCAGCAGCTGCAGGGGCGCCGGACTCATTTCGAGACGGTCGGACTGTACCTACTGGGTGGGGAGCCGAACCTGCGATGGCTCTGAATTTTCTCTGCTTTCATTAGGCCGTGGTCTGGAGCGGACCCGCGGATACGCCATAATATTCAGTGATTTCAATGAGTTGAGAGAGTTACGGAGAAATTATCGTGGGTGGCGTAATCGCGTTGACACGCGGTGGGACGGCGCCTACAAGGCGCCTCCCGCGACGAACCCAGAGTTTGGGGCGGACCGGGTCTACCGTTCTTTGACAACTGCATATTCGATGGAAGGGATACGTTGGCGGCGCCCCTGTGTTTTCTGCAGCTGCGCGTTTTGTACGTGCGTGTGTGGGGAACAGTCTGGGCACCTTGTCTGATGATGGATGGAGTTGGCTATGAGCTCTGTGCTGATTGAGGCTTAGGTGCTTATGGGTGTGGCCGTGATGTATCTTTGAT
>JBEKQQ010000061.1:0-31898 GCA_049519555.1 Acetobacteraceae bacterium | reverse complement strand
ACTGGTACCGGGTCGTCCCGCTGCTGGAGGCCGGCGGCCGGGACCGGCATCCCTACATCCAAATCCCGCTCGGTCTCGGCAAACTGCAACAGCGCAAGATGTTCGACTGGGGTTATACAACCGAACCCGAGCCGCATCTGAACGGCCGCCGGCTGCACATATTCCGCGGCAAAGTAATGGGCGGCTCTTCGTCGATCAACGTCATGGCTTACACCCGCGGCCACCGCGGCGACTTCGATCGCTGGGCGCGCGAGGGCGCCACCGGATGGTCGTACGCCGATGCCCTGCCCTACTTCAAACGCAGCGAAACCTGGGAGGACGGTGAAAACCCGTGGCGAGGCGGCGCCGGCCCTCTGGGCACCCAATGGAGCCGGATGCAGGATCCGATTGTCGATGCCTGGCATGAGGCCGGCCGTCTCGCCGGCTGGCCGACTACGCCGGATATCAATGGCGCGGAGGGAGTTGGGTTTGGCCGCAGCCAGTTCACCATCCGAGGCGGACGCCGGGCGTCAGCATCGAACGCTTATCTAAGGCCGGTATTGCAGCGGCCAGGCCTCACGCTCCGCACCGGCGCGCGGGTCCTGCGTGTGACGATGCAGGGGACGCGCGCGACCGGGGTCGACTTCGCCCGCAACGGCCGAACGGAACACGCCGAGGCAACGCGGGAAGTCATTCTTTGTGGGGGCGTATTCAATTCGCCACAATTGCTTATGTTGTCGGGTATCGGGCCGGCGGAGCAACTGCGCGAACTCGGGATCGCGGCGCTGGCCGATCTGCCGGTCGGGCGCAATCTGCGGGATCACCTTGCCGTGGCGCTGATCTGGAACCGTCTCGAGCCCGGACCATTCCATCGTGAACTGCGGCTCGATCGGGCCGCGATCAACATGGCCCGCGCACTGCTGTTTCGTGACGGGCCAGCAACAACCTTGCCTCTGGGCGAGATCGCCTTTGTGAAAAGTCGCCCGGATCTGGAGGCTCCCGATATCGAGTTTTTGCCGGCGGTGCGGACGCTCGAGACTCGTCCGTGGTTTCCGGGTTGGCAGGCGGCGTACCAGGATGTCATGGGGATCCGGCCCGTGCTGCTGCATCCGCGCAGCCACGGTGCGGTGACGTTGCGGTCCGCCAATCCGGCGGCGCCGGTGCGGATTGCGTTTAACTTCCTCTCGGAGCCGGAGGACCGCGCCGCCTTACGTAATGCCTATCATCTTGCGCGTGATGTCGCCGGTCAAAAGCCGTTGGACCGGTTTCGCGGTGCACCGATCGCTCCCACCCCTGATATCCTGACCAACGCACAAATCGACGCCTGGATCCGCAACACCGTCATCACCGTCAACCATCCGTTGGGGACCTGCGCGATCGGCGCGCATGGCGTGCTCGATCCGGAGTTGCGTGTGCACGGCATCGAAAAATTGCGCGTGGTCGACGCCTCCGCCCTGCCGGACATGCCGTCAGCGCACATCAACGCGATCGTGATGATGCTGGCCGAGCGGGCCTCCGACCTGATCCGCGGACTTCCAGTGCTGGCACCAGCCAACGTCTGATCCGCACGCACAGTTGAACTCCAGGTTGCCGGGCAGCGAGTCCGGGTCTTATGTTCCGCTCGACGCGCCGATCCCAAATGCTGTGCGCGCGACGAGGAAGGATGTGTCCATGTCAGACCGGCCACCCAGCGTCGAGGGCCGCGGATCCTGGGTTGCGGCCGGTGTCACACTGGCAATCCTGACGATTTCTTATGGCTCGCCGCTGTTGATCGTTGTTGGTTTGAAGCCGATCCAGGAAGCGTTGGGGACGGATCGCTCGGTGATCGCGTTGGCCGGATCGCTGGTGTGGGTCGGCACCGGCCTCGGCGGCATCCCGATGGGATGGCTTGCCGACCGGATCGGCATTCGCGCCGTCATCGGATTTGGCGCTGTCATGATATCTCTGGGCCTCGCGGTTTCCGCCATCGGCGGAACCATCCCGCTTTACCTGGGTCACGGGCTTCTTCTGGGCTTGATCGGCAATGGGGCGATCTATGCGCCGCTGCTGATTTACGTCAGCCGTTGGTTTGACCGCCGGCGCGGTACGGCGATCGCGCTGATTTCGTCCGGGCAATATATCGCCGGCGTATTTTGGCCCTCAGTGTTCGAGCGAGGCATCGCGGCCTATGGCTGGCAAACCATGATGTTGGGCTACGCCGGCGTCGTGCTGGTGGGCATTTTGCCCTGGCTGCCGTTCCTGCACGCGGTGCCGAGACCGGTCAGTGCCGGACCGGCGGTCAGCGCGGGCCGCGGCCGGGAGGTCCTCGGCCTGTCGCCCAACGTGGTCCAGGCAGTGATCTGCGTCGCGGGATTTTGCTGCTGTATCCCCATGGCGATCCCGAGTTCGCATCTCGTGGCGTTCTGCTCTGACATTGGCATTGGCCCGGTGCGCGGTGCTGCCATGCTGTCGGTGCTTTTGGGCTGCGCATTCATCTCGCGGCAGTTCTGGGGCTCATTGGCGGACCGGATCGGTGGGTTGCGCACCGTGATGATGGGATCCGCCTGTCAGGCGGCCGCCATTGGTGCCTTCCTGCTGACCCAGAACGAGACCGGGTTGTTCGTCATTGCCGGCGCCTATGGCCTCGGATTCAGTGGCATCATCCCCTCCTACTCGGTGGCGATCCGCGACCTGTTCCCGTCCACCGAGGCGTCGTGGCGGATCCCGGCGATGCTGTTCACCTCGATGACGGGGATGGCGGTCGGCAGCTGGTTGGCCGGGCGGATTTACGATCATTTCGCATCATACGCACCGGCTTTTGCCAGCGGCGTGGTATTCAACCTGCTCAATCTTGCTCTGATCGGTTTCCTGGTCATGCGTTTGCCGCGCCGCAGCGGGCCCGTGCTCGAGCCAGCCTGACCGGCCTGGCATTCCGCCTCAGGCCGCCGGCGCAGGGGTTGATCCGCCGCGACCCGAGGACCAACATAGCAATATGCTCGGTTTTGAACGCCGCATCCCGGAGGGTGACGACCGCGAGCGCATGATCTGCGTTGATTGCGGCCATATCGACTATCAGAACCCGAAGGTTGTCGTCGGCACCGTTGTGACATGGAACGGCAAGGTACTGATGTGCCGCCGCGCCATTGAGCCGCGCCGCGGGTTCTGGACGCTACCCGCCGGCTATCTGGAGCTTGGCGAAACATTGGAGGAAGGGGCAGCGCGCGAAGCGATGGAAGAGGCCACCGCCGCCATCAGTCTGGACGGTATCCTTGGTGTGTTCAGCGTTGCGCGAATCGGCCAGGTGCAAGTGATTTTCCGTGGCCGCTTTGCTGACCCCGTGCAGCCGCAGTTCGCCCCCGGACCCGAGAGCCTGGAGGTTGCGCTGTTCGACTGGGACCAGATACCCTGGAACGACATCGCCTTCCCGACCGTCCATTGGGCATTGAATGCCTGGAACGCATGCCGGTCCGGTCCACTTGGCCTACCAGCCGGCAACCCACTCACCGATCCGCGCGGCGTGCATGGTATTTCCCCTGCGCCAAAGGTTGAACCATGAAAGGCCTGGGCTGCATTTTCCTCATCGCGTTCGCGCCGGCCGCGTTTGCCAGAGAGCCGCCTCTGCCGGTCCCGCCGATTCCTCCGGCCGAGCGTCCGCTGCAGGCAGCCCCCGTGCCGGATCCGAACATTGTATACCCGGACAATGACGGGCGGCGGTTCACCGTGACATTGGATTCCCGGATCAATCATCGCGAGGCGCCCGATCCCGGCTACGCTTTCGCGCCCGGCGCACATTATAAGCTCGACGACGACCGGCGCTGGTTTGTGCTGCCGGGCATTATGGTGCACGTACCGGTCCCTTAATGTTCCGCCGTTAACACTTTGTTGACCTATATCAGCGACACTCTGTCCTTGCGGGCGCGATCCTTGTTCACGCCCCACGCGGCAGAGGATACGACGATGCGGCTGACCAGACGCGCGACGCGCGATCAAGTAACGAAACCCAACGATGAACATCTGCCCGACGGGATCGGTGGCACGATTACCGGCGGCCCAATGGCACCCGTCGGCCTGCTGGAGATCCTGGAGCGAGCCGCATGTGGGGCCAGTCGCGGTGGCGCGGTGTCGGGTGCCGCTCAGGTTGTGGCTGACAGCCTCGGCCGCATCAGCCAGGGGGAGCGTGGCATCGCGTTATCGGACGGCAGCAGGATTTGCTTCGCCTCGATCGTCGATGGCGGCCTGTTCCGCGACGACGACGAGCCCATGGCAAGGGGCAGCCAGATCGCAATACCCAAGGACTGCAGGGCTCGGGCGCCGAAGGCTGGCAGACCCCAGGCCAACGCCAGCGACAAAGTGCACGCTGCCGTCACGCACCACGCACGCCTCCTCGCATCCGTCTGATCCAGATCAAGGAGCCAGGTTCGACAAAACCTGATACTGTTGCCATACTGACAACAGAGGATGGGGATGACGATGTTCAAGGATATCCTGGTCCATTTGGACGACGGACCGCACAGCTCCACCAGATTGAAGGTCGCCGTGGATTTGGCACGGCGGCAGGGGGCGCATCTGACGGGGATTTTCGTGCTTGATATTCCCGGTTCGGACCTGTTTTACGGTGCGGGCATGCCATACGCTGGCGGCGGCGGGATGACTGAGATGGTGAATTCGCTGCGTGCCGATCAGGCCGCACGCGCGGACGTGATGGGTCAGGCATTCGGCGAAGCCGTGCGGCTGCAAGGTCTTGAGAACGAATGGCGGGTGGTGGAAGGCGATACCGTTGGTCTGGTTGCTTTGCACGCGCGCTATGCTGACCTGACGGTCCTTGGCCAACCCAACAGTGACGAATCGTTCAAAGGGCCCAGTGCTGACGCGGTGCTGGTGAACGTGATGCTGTCGTCGGGCAGGCCGGTGGTCGCGGTGCCTTACGCCGGTCAGTTCGAGCAGGTCGGCGAGCGGGTCCTGGTCGCCTGGAACGCATCGCGTGAGTCAACCCGCGCGGTCAATGACGCATTGCCGCTGCTGCGCGACGCGAAATCGGTCACCGTGCTGGCGGTCAATCCGAAGCGCGGGATCGAAGGTCATGGCGACGTTCCGGCGGCCGATATCTGTCTGCACCTGGCCCGCCACGGCGTGAAGGCAGAGGCGGCACACACCATCGCCAAGGACATCAGTGAGGGCGACGCGCTGCTATCGTATGCGGCCGACCTTGGAGTCGATCTCATCGTGTGCGGTGGCTATGGGCACTCCCGGGCGCGAGAAATGGTGTTCGGTGGCGTCACGCGGACGTTACTACAGGAAATGACCGTGCCAATGCTGCTGTCGCACTGAGCCGGAGCGTCTTGTCGGCGAGTGTGGCCCCCGAGCGTTGGCATGGGCGTAGGTATGGCTGCGGCGGGCGATGCTGGCACTCTGCGCACGAACCGCGACCTGATGATCGCAAAGGCCCGTCACCTCGCTTCCGCAAGCCAACCGGCATGCGCCTTACGGACAGGGCGGCGTGCCAGATCGCCATGGCACCGTTCGCGTCGGTATTACGCAGCGATCGTTTCGGCGGCGCCTGCGATACGCACCGCCGCGCGCCATGCATCGAATGCCTCCACCAAAGGCGCAGTGTCGACGCTGTCCGCCGTGTCGTCATGCCTCAACTGCACTTCTGCGGCGGCAGCGCGATGTGACAATGAGACCGCACATACCGCCGCCGCCGCACCCTTGAGGCTATGGACCTCCCGGATGCGCGTCCCGCGGTCCAATGCGGGGTCAGCAATCAAGTGTAGCCGGTCAAGCGTCTCCTGCGCGAACATCGTGATCAACTCGGCGACACCGTCAGCGCCGATCTCCCCTGTCAGACATCCCAGTGCGGCGTCGTCGAGGGCCAGTTCCCCCGGATCCATATTCGCCGCTATCGGCATAGGCAGATCTGCGGCCCCTGTCGTGCCAAGCGCGGTCAGCAATGCGGCAAGCAACGTTTCCTTGCGGACGGGCTTGGCAACGAAGCCAGTCATTCCAGCATCGTAACACGCAGCAACATCTTCGGGGAACGCATTCGCCGTCAGAGCAACAATTGGGATTGTGGCGAGGTGTCCGCCCAACGCCCGGATCGCCCGTGTCGCCGCCAAACCATCCATTTCCGGCATCCGCATATCCATACAGATCACGTCGTAGAGAAAACTGGATGCGCCCTGTACCGCCTCCAACCCATCCGCCACAACGTCGATCTGCACGTCGAAGCCGCGCAGCAACTGCAGCGCCACGAACTGATTGGTCGGATTGTCCTCGGCGAACAGGATCCGCAAGGACCGACCGAGGCCGGCGACGCGCTGTTCGAACGCGCCAATGACATCAACCGGCGTTGCTGCCGTCTCGGGTCCCATTTCCGCAATCGGCAGACGCAGCGTGATCGTGAACGTCGATCCTTGACCGGATTGCGAGTCGACAACGATCGTTCCGCCCATCTGCGTGATGAGCCGCTGACTGATCGCAAGACCGAGGCCGGATCCACCGAACCGGCGGGTGATCGATGCATCGGCCTGGCTGAACTCGCCAAACAGCCGGCCGAGACGGTCGGCAGGAATGCCAATGCCGGTGTCCGTTATGGTCCAAACGATCGTCGCGGCAGCTGCATCCCGCTCCTTGCTGGCGCCCCGGATCGTGACTGAACCACGCTCGGTGAACTTCACCGCATTCGAGACCAGATTGATCAACGCCTGGCGAATGCGTCCGGCATCGCCAAGCAGCGCATCCGGCAAGTCATCATCGCATATTGCCGTGATCTTCAGCCCTTTTGCGACCGCCCTGGGCCCCAACAAGCTGACCGGATTTTCAGTCAAGGTCCCCGGTGAGAATGGCGCTTCCTCAAGTTCCATTCTGCCACTGTCGAGTTTCGAGAAATCCAGAATATCGTTCAAAATCCGCAACAGCGAATCGCCCGAGTCACGGATTGCCTCAACAGTCTTACGTTGATCCTGGTTCAGCGGCGTATCCAGCAGAGTCCCGGTAAGGCCGAGCACGCCGTTCATCGGCGTGCGAATTTCGTGGCTCATCATGGCGAGAAAGCCTGATTTCGCCCGGCTTTCATCCTCCGCGTGTTGTTCCCGCTCCCGCATAAGCGCGGCTTCGGCGAGTGCACTTCTCTCGCGTTCCTGGCTGAGTGCTTCGCGATGCCGCCAGCGCCGGCCCATCGCCGTAGCACAGATCAGGATGGCAATGCAGCACCCCGCAGTGCCAAGCCCGAGGACCCAGACCATCTGCCGCCATTCTCCAAGTGCGGCAACCTGATCCAGTGTGACCAGCATGATCAACGGATAGGTCGTCAACCGTCGCGCCGCCTTCACTCGCATCGTCTGATCAAACGGACTGGGCTCGCGAATCGTTCCGGCATTGGCATTGCCAAGAATCCGTTGCGCAGTCGAGAAGTTTTGACCGGTTGTGGGTGCCGGCGGGTAGCGCGCGAGCTGCACGCCGTCGCTACGCAGCAGCGAGATCGAACCGTCGTTGCCTACCGAGACCGAACGGTAAAAGTCCTCGAAATAATGTAATTCAACTGCGGCGACCAAAAGGCCGGCGGCATTGCCGTCCACACCACGAAACTTGCGTATCAGGAACAGGGTCCATTTGCCGTCCGTTTTGTATTGGTAAGGTGCCGTGATCGACAGGTCCGCGGCTTTGTCGCCGATAATCGCTTTGAAATAGTCAGCGTCGCTCACATTGACCGGCGGGACCGGCCAGGACCGGGTGCTGTTCACCACATGCCCATCGACGCCAAATAAAATCAATGCATTAACCTGCGGCAGGCCGATCATTCTCGCCTGCATCGCCTTATGTATTTCCTGGGTTGACATGGTCGCGTTGAACGTAGCGGCATTCACGGCCCCTTCGCCGACAGCCAGATGCGCGATGCCGTCAAGGACCAGGTCCATGCCCTGCACTGCCCGATCCGCCTGTTCGGCCAAGGTCAGAGCGACATCGCTCAAATGCCGCTCGGTTGCCCGCAGTGCGTCCTCCCGCAACCGGAGCAAAACGATCGTGCACGTGGCGAGCAGAACCAGGATCAGCAGCCAGGCACCGATCTGGATCAATCGGACCGGGGTGCGGAGGCCGGGGTGGTGCGCGGCGGGAGTAACAGTCTGGGCTTGAGACATACGGAGCGTCGCCATTGCGGTTTGCCGCCATGATCGCGCAAATGGATGAACAGAAGCTTAATGCCGCGCAGGTCGGTGACCGCAATCCGCACCGGTCACGACGCCAACCGGTCCAGCCATCCGAGCAGCGCGGTCTGAAACATTGGCAGACTTTTGTAATGCGCAGTCTCGGCCGGCAGTGCCCGCACCGCGGCAGCGAGGCCGGCGGCGATCCCTGGCGTCGTGACCACGCCGGCCAGCCGATACACATGCACCCGGATGCCAAACAGCACCGCGCCGCTGGCCGGCAGGCGCCGCAGAGTTTGCCGCTCGACCCTCAGGAACAGGCGGTTTCCGGCATTTTGTTCCGTAATGGTTGGATCGTGCGCGGTGCGCCACTTGCCGGTCGGCTGGAACAACGCCGGGTCGTCCATTATCGACCAGTTGAGCCTGGCCGCGATATGGCCTGTGCGAACATGGCCCATGAACCGGTCGACCGGACGCGATAGCCGATCGCCATAGAAGGGCACCCTTCTGTGAACTTCGGCGAGCGGCCGGCCCAGTTTCTCATGCAGCCTCCAGCGGCTGGGAAAACACACAACGGCAGCAGTCAGGCGCGGTCCGACAAGCGAGGGTTCGATCAGACACAAATCCTCCTGCACCAAACGTCCGGCAAGTTCGAGAGGTTTGTCAGCCGCAAGTTGCCAGGCCGCACCGGTCAGGCGGTTGTGCAACGTGATACCGTCGCTGGCAAACCAATCCGGATGCACCCTCGTCAGGTGTTCAATCAGCATCGTCAGCGTCTCGCCGCACGCCGCGTTGGAACCCGGTTCCATTCCAAATACGTCTGTACGACGTTCAGCCAGCAGGCGCTGCCGTTCGGCAACCTCCGCCGGATAATGTTCATCAATGTCAAACCATTCTGCTTCGGGAACGGACATCAGACCCATGGCCATTCGGTACGGGCCAGGTTCGAACGGCAGGTGGATCGTTTCGGATGGTAACGGTGTCAATACATCACGTCCCCGCCATTGGGCGAGAGGGTTGCACCGACATAGAAGCCGCCATCAGGGCCGGCGAGTAACAGTGCAGTAGCGGCAATTTCCTCCGGCCGGCCGAACCGGCCTACCGGCAGCGCGTCGATAAAGGCCTGGCGATCCGCCGGCGTCATGGTTGCCGTCAGGTCGGTGACGATGGGCCCGGGCGCGATGGCGTTGACTCGCACGCCCTTCGGCGTCGCCTCCCAGGCCAGAGCGCGCGTGAAGCCCATAATTGCGGCCTTGGCGGCGGAATAGGGCGCCGAATTGACCGCGCCCTTCAAACCGCGTTGCGAGGCAACGTTGATGATGCACCCCTGACCGCGTGCGACCATCGCCGGATAGACCGCCTGTGCCATGAAGAACATGCCCTTCAGGTGCACCGCGATGATCCGGTCGAATTCGGCTTCGGTATAAGCCTCGAATGGCTTGCGGATATTCATACCGGCGTTGTTGAACAAAATGTCGATCGGACCGAAATCGGCAGCCACCCCGGCGGCGAAATCGCGGCCGGCCTTGACATCGGCGACATCCAGCGACTGATGCATCGCGCGGCGGCCATGGGCACGAATTTCCTCCGCTGTCTGATCCGCCTTGTCACCATCATCGAGGTGGCAAAACGCAATATCCGCACCCTCGGTGGCGAAAGCGAGTGCGGTAGCCCGGCCAATGCCACGCGAGCCGCCGGTGACGAGCGCGATTTTTCCTGCGAGTTTCATGCTGGTCTCCCATGCTGCCGCACCATGTTGCCTCGGGATCGCAACCTGACCAAGTTCCATACCATGCGTGTCGCTCGAACCCTCACCGATTTGCGTTCCGCAGTCGCCGACCTGCGTGCGTCGCACCATCCGGTTGCTCTGGTTCCGACAATGGGCGCGTTGCACGACGGTCATCGCGCGTTGGTCCGCGCGGCGGTGACGTCCGGAGCGGCGGTGGTGACCTCCATCTTCGTCAATCCGCTGCAGTTTGGCGCCGCCGAGGATTTGTCACGCTATCCCCGCGATGAAGCAGGCGACCTGTCAACCCTCGAGGCGTGCGGCTGCGCGTTGGCCTGGTTGCCGGATGCCGAAACGATGTATCCGCACGGCGATGCCACCACGGTTTCCGTTACGGGGCCGGCGGAAAACTGGGAGGGTGCCGCCCGCCCAGGTCACTTCCGTGGCGTGGCGACCGTTTGTGCAAAACTATTTGGCCAGGTCAGGCCGGATCGGGCGTATTTCGGGGAAAAGGACTGGCAGCAACTGCAGGTCGTACGCCGGATCGTGAGCGATTTACATTTGCCGTTATCGATTGTTCCGGTTGTGACAATCCGCGAGCCGGATGGCCTCGCGCTATCGTCGCGCAACCGATTTCTGAGCGAAAGCGAGCGAGCGCGTGCGCCACTGCTATATTCCGTGCTGACCGGGACCGCGCGTTTGCTGGTCGACGGACGCAATGCCGAGGGACCGCTGCATGAAGCCCGCGAGCGGCTGACCAATGCCGGCTTCGACGTCAATTACTTTGCTCTGGTTGATGGCCCGACACTGGTGGAAATTCCGAGCACCCGCCCGGGGGCGCGACTGATTGCGGCGGCAGGGATTGGGTCGGTGCGATTGATCGACAACGTCGCGGCTTGAGGAGATCGAGCGGAACCGCCTACCCTGACGGAAGCCACGGAGGTTCCCGCGACATGATCGTTATCGAAATAAAGGACGGCTGGCGCAAGCTGATCCTGAACCGGCCGGAAAAGCTGAACGCCGTGAACCCGGCGATGTTGAGCGATTTGCTGCAGGCGATCGGTACCGCCGAAGCTGACAAGGCGACCCGCGCTTTGCTGCTGACCGGCAGTGGCCGCGGGTTTTGCGCCGGTCAAGAGCTCGGCCCGGAAGTCACTCCTGGTCCTGACGGCCCACCGGATCTGGAAAACCTCGCGAGCAGCTGGCATCACGAAGTGGTGCGGCGGCTACGCGCGTCCCGCCTGCCGGTGGTCTGTGCCGTCAATGGTGTGGCGGCAGGCGCCGGTGCCAGTTTTGCCCTCGCCTGCGATATCGTTCTGGCAGCGAAAAGCGCACGTTTCGTGCAGGCCTTCGTGAAGATTGGCCTGGTGCCGGACTCCGGCGCCAGTTTCTTCCTGACCCACTCGGTCGGCGAGGCTCGCGCCCGTGCCTTGGCCATGCTGGGGGATACCATCAACGGTGACACCGCCGCGGCCTGGGGGATGATCTGGAAAGCGGTCGAGGATGCCGACCTGATGACGGAAGCCGAGGCGCTGACCGCCAGCCTCGCCAAAGCACCAACTGCCGCATTGTCTCGCATGAAACTGATGTTCGCTGCCGCTGGCACAAACACCTTGCTTGTACAACTGGATCTGGAAGCGCGGCTGCAAGGTGAATCCGGGCGCTCGGAGGACTTCGCCGAAGGTGTGCGGGCGTTTCAGGAAAAACGCGTGCCTGTGTTCAAGGGATGACCGACGCTGATGCTCTGGCACAACGTTGTGCCGACGCCATGTGGAACGACGACGCGGCCAGTCGAGGCCTTGGCATGATACGTGACCACATCGCTGCCGGCCAGGCGCGGTTGTCGATGCTGGTGCGGCCCGAAATGGTAAACGGTCATGGCCTGTGCCATGGCGGGTTCATTTTCGCGCTTGCCGATTCCACCATGGCATTCGCAGCGTCCTCGCACGGCGAACGGGCCGTCGCCCATCATAACAGCATCACCTATCTCCGGCCTGGGCGGCTGGGCGAAATACTGACTGCCGTGGCAGAGGAACGGTCGCGATCGGCTCGATCAGGCATTTATGACGTACGTGTCACGGGATCGTCGGATGGCTCGGTGGTAGCGGAGTTCCGTGGCCACGCGCGGCTGGGCGGCGGACGGTTCTTCACCGAAGGCAGTTGACCGGCTAAGACAGGCGCCAGCAAGGGAGGCACCCATGGCGGAGCTATCGCAGAAGACCAAGGACGCGTTGAACGGCGCGGCAACCTCGACGTTGACCGGATTGTTGAACCGGCGCGGCTTCAACAACATGTTCATGCAGGAAGTATCTCCGCTGCGCCTGGACATTCCGCGGATGGTCGGATTTGCCTACACGATGCGGTTCATTCCGCATCGCAAAGACAAGTCCAGCCCATTGGGCAACGTGCAGCAGAAAGCCATGGAGGAATGCCCGCCCGGTCACGTGCTGGTGGTTGACTCGCGCGGCGATGCACGCGCTGCCTCGGCCGGAGATCTGTATATTGGACGGCTGGCGGCACGCGGTTGCTCGGGCATCGTGACGGATGGCGGATTGCGGGATTCCGAGGGCATTCTGAAGACCGGCCTGCCGGCGTATCATCGGCGGCCGACGTCACCGCCCAGTCCGATCGTTCACCAACCGTATGATATTGGGTTGCCGATCGCGTGCGGCGGGGTGGCGGTTTATCCCGGCGATGTGATCGTCGGAGATTGCGATGGAGTCGTTGTCATCCCGGCTGATCTGGTCGAAGAGATCGCTGCGGAAGCCGCCGCGCAAACCCTGTTCGATGAATTCGCCGAGGCCGAGGTCAAGAACGGCCGCTCGCTGATCGGACTGTTTCCCGCACAGAACGACCAGTGCAAGGCGGATTTCGCCGCCTGGAAAAAGGCCCGCGGCCTCGAATAACCCACGTCAGCCCAAAGCCTGGGCGAGCGCGCCACGGGCGGCGGCAAGACGCTCCAGCGCCTGCGCCGGGTTCAATGCCGGCGGAGCACCGATCGTGATGTGGGTGACGCCGGCTGCCTGGTATTTGCGACCCGTTTCAACCCAGGTTGCCGATCCACCGTCTCCTGCCACCAGCGAACCGCGGATCGGAAAGCCAGTCGGGTCACGGCCTGCGTCGCGGAGATACTGTTGAAACCGCGGAACGTGTGGCACGAAGTCACCGATGGTCATCCAGCCATCGGCGAGGCGGGCCACCCGACGCAGCACCGCCTCGTCCGTGCCGGTACCGAACCAGATCGGAATTGGTGCGACCGCGGATCGCGCCAGGCCGACGCTTTCGAAGTCGTGGAATCGGCCTTTGAAGGTCACGTATGGCTCCGACCACAGGCGCCGCAGCAGCGTCACCTGTTCCTCAAGCCGGGCGGCACGCGTGCGAGGGGCCTGCCCAAGCGCACGGTACTCAGCCGCGTTCCAACTTATCCCAACGCCGAGTTCGAACCTTCCACCACTGACCAGCGCCAACTCTGCCGCCTGCTTCGCTACCAGCCCGGTGGGCAGCGCGGGCAAAATCAAAATTGCACTCATGAAACGAATGTGCCGGGTCACGCCCGCCAGGAACGAGAACGTCACGAACGGGTCGTTGAACGGCCCGACATATTGCGGTGCCGCCCGGTCGGGATGGGTCCCGGCCGGCTGGCCAAGAACATGTCCCGCGGTACTGGTGAAATCGAAGCCCGCTTCTTCCAGCGCGGTTGCGTAAGCGCGGATGGCGGCGGCGTCAGGCAACGCCTGTAATGGGAAGCCGGCTCCGTATTGCGTGGTCAGACCACTCCAAAGTCGATCAGGTTGCGCACCGGCGCGCCGGATTTCAGCATCGCGAAGCCTTCATTGATGGCATCGAGTTTGATTTTGCCGGAGATCAAAGTGTCGAGCTTCAGGCGGCCTTGCCGCCATAACTCCAGCAAGCGCGGCATGTCGACCCGGAACCGATTGCCGCCCATGCTGGTGCCCTGAATTTTCCGGTCGCGCAGGAAGTCGGCGCCGTGCAGCTCAATCTTGGTGCCGAACGGGATCATGCCGATAATGGTCGCCACGCCACCCGGCCGCAGCATGGCGAAGCATTGTTCGGCTGTTGCTTTCAGGCCGATCGCCTCGAACGAGTAAGGCACCCCGTGGCCATTGGTCATGTCTTTGACCGCCGCAACCGGATCGACGTTGGAGGCGTTGATGATATCGGTTGCGCCCATCTCGCGGGCTTTTTCCAACTTTGCCGGGTTGGTATCAATGGCGATGATTTTCGACGCACCGGCCAACGCAGCGCCGTTCACCGCGGAGAGACCGATGCCGCCGCAGCCAACGACCGCGACCGTTGAGCCCGGCTCGACTTTTGCCGCATTGAACACCGCGCCGACGCCGGTCATCACACCGCACCCAACCAGAGCCGCGCGATCGAGCGGGATGTCCTTGTTGATCTTCACGACCGCGTGTTCGTGCACCAGCATGTTCTCGGCAAACACCGACAGGTTGAAAGCCTGGTTCAGCGTCTGGCCTTTCCACTTCAGACGCCGGGCGGCGCCTGGCAGCAACTTCACCTCGGTATTGTCGCAGAGGTTGGGGTGGCCGGTCGTGCAATAGTCGCACTCTCCGCAAAACACCGACAGGCAGGTGATGACGTGATCGCCGGGTTTGACGTAGTTGACGTCCTCGCCGACCGCCTCGACCACTGCGGCGCCCTCATGGCCGAGCACGGCGGGTGCCGGGTAGGGATACAGGCCTTCCATGAAATGCAGGTCCGAGTGGCAAAGGCCGGCATACGCCGTGCGCAGCAGGATCTCGCGCCGCTTCGGCCTTTCAATCTCGACCTCCTCGATGGTCAGAGGCTGGTGGGGCGCGTGGAAGACCGCTGCTCTCATTTTGGTTCCCTCCGGTAAGGAAGGCGAGCGTAGCGGCTGTCGTCCAGTTACGGAAGTACTACGTACGCGTGGATAGACGCGGGAGGGGGAATTTGTTAAGTAGTTCGGGCTCCCGGCGGGCAGTTGCGCTACCCGCCGGGGCCAGTTGGATAAGCTACCTACGGAACGTTAGTTGGAACCGTATTCGACGCTTACCCCACCGGAGTTCGACTTCAATGCAAAGCATTGTGCCGTTCTCCTAGGCGGCATTATTGCCGCGCCCCGACCGTGATGCGGAATGCTTAAGAATTCCTGAACTTGCGGTCGGGGCGCGCTTCTTCAGCGTCCCGCGGTCATAACACCATTTGTGTTTGCGTGACCTTGGCGATCAGCCGTCCGTCCGGGTTGGTGATGCGCGTTTCCCACACCTGAGTGCGACGGCCTCGATGCAACGGCACACTTTCTGCTGTCAGCGTGGTGCCAACCTTCGCTCCGGCGAAAAAGTTCGTTTTGCTTTCTACCGTTGTGGTGCCCTGCCCTTCACGCAAATTCATCACGGTGCCCATCGCGCCCACCGTATCGGCAAAGGCCATGATCGCTCCGCCATGGATGGTGTCGCCAAGTGTACAAATTTCCGGCCGCACGGTCAGTTCTGCGACCACCAGTTCGGTTTCCGCCCGGACCATGCGGAGGCCAAGTAACTGGGGCAGACCAGGCATCAGACGTTGCAGTTCTTCCAGGGTCATTCGACAAGTCCTCCCGCTTTGCGGCATCTTGCAGGGAGTTAGCCGCGCAGTTCAAGGACCAGCGCCATGACCAACCACGCCGAGACGACGATCCAACGGATATATAGTAGCGATGCGTTCCGCCGCGCCGCCGCGACGCTGGCAGCCGAACATGATCGAACGGTGGCGGACATCATCCGCCTGACCGAAATCGAAGCGCCGTCCTTCAGCGAAACGGTGCGCGCGCAAACGTGGTTCGATATGGCGCAGGCGCACGGGTTGACCGATCTGGAAACCGACGCCGAGGGAAATGTCACCGGGGTTCGCCGCGGCATCGGCAATGGTCCGCTGATCTGCGTCGCGGCGCATCTCGATACGGTGTTTCCCGCCGGGACGGACGTGAAAGTGCGCCGAGAAGGCAACAAACTCTTTGCGCCGGGCATTGGCGACGACACCCGCAGCCTCGCGGTTTTGCTGGCATGGAAGCGCGCGATGGACGCGGCGGGGATCGAGACCAGAGCGGATATTCTGTTCGTTGCCGATGTGGGCGAGGAAGGCACCGGCGACCTGCGCGGCATGCGGCACTTGTTCCAGCGTGGCCGTTACCAGGATCGCATCAGCGCCTTCATCACCGTGGACAGTCCGAACATGGAACGGATCGTCACCGGCGGGGTCGGTTCGAAGCGCTATCGGATCACCTTCAACGCGCCGGGCGGTCATAGTTACGGCGCGTTCGGCGTCGTCAATCCGATGTTCGCCATGGCCGACGCAATCTCCCGACTGGGCCGCGTTCCGGTGCCGACCGAGCCCAAGACGACCTACAGCGCCAGCGTGACCGGCGGGGGCACCTCGATCAATTCCATTCCAAACGCCGTGTGGACCGAGTTCGATCTGCGATCGGAATCAATCGGCGAGCTGACAGCGCTCGAGCAGCGGTTTCTGCAAATCATCGACGCTGCGGTGGCGGCGGAGAACGACATTCGTTCGACACGGAACGGTTCGGTAACGGCGGAAATCCTGCCGATCGGCAACCGTCCCGCCGGTCACACAAGCGAATCGCACGAGTTGGTGCAGTTCGCCCAGGCGGCGATCAACGCCCGCGGGTTCGAGACAAGGTTCGAAGCGTCCTCCACCGATGCCAATATCCCGATGAGCCTTGGTATTCCAGCGATCAGGATCGGCTCCGGTGGCACCGGCGCGCGCGAGCATTCGCTGGACGAATGGATCGACGTCGAACCCGATGCCAGCTTGCGTGGCATGGAGGCTGGCCTCGCCACATTGCTGGCAGTGGCCGGCATCGTGTAACAACTGAACCGAAGCCAGACCGGGAGTTTTCCTGCCATGAAGCTGATGTGGTTCCACCTGATGCCGTACACCGAGCTGCCGGAAGACTTCAAGGAAAAGCATCCGTCGGTCTGGGTCGACATCCACTCGTCGTTGTTCGACCCGAAGCGGGCGCATCTGATGTACAACGACTTCATGGACGAACTCGAATACGCGGCCGATCTCGGCTACGATGCGATCTGCGTCAACGAGCATCACTCCAACGGCTATGGCCTGATGCCGTCACCGAACCTGATCGCAAGTTCGCTGGCGCGGCGGACCTCGGACGCGACGATTTGCGTCATGGGCAACTCGATCGCCCTGTATAACCCACCGACGCGCGTGGCGGAGGAATTCGCCATGCTCGACGTGATCTCGGGCGGCCGGTTAATTGCCGGCTTCCCGGTCGGCACGCCGATGGATGATTGTTTCGCCTACGGGCAAAACCCGAGCCAGCTACGCGACCGCTATTACGAGGCGCACGACCTTATCATGCGCGCCTGGAAAGATCGTGAAACCTTCGCGTTCAACGGGCGTTATAACCAGCAGCGGTATGTCAACATCTGGCCACGTCCAATCCAACAGCCGCATCCGCCGATCTGGATCCCCGGCGGCGGCTCGATCGAGACCTGGCAGTGGTGCGCAGAGATGGATTACGTCTACTGCTATCTGTCGTATTATGGCCATAAGGCCGGCCAGGCGACGATGGATGGGTACTGGGCTGAAATGGACCGGCTCGGTAAGGATCGCAATCCGTATCGTGCGGCCTTCGCCCAAACCATCGCCGTGGCGGAAAGTCGCGACCAGGCCCTGGAACTGTATACCGAAGCGGCGGAGTATTTCTTCGGCCGCTGCCTGCATTTTGATCCGCGCTTCGCGGCGCCACCGGGTTATTCCACAGAGGCAACGCAACGGTCCGGCCTGAGCAGCCAGGTCAGCGCTGCGGCCTTGCGTACCGTCGCTCGGCCAACGGAAATGAAAGACCTTGTCGACGCCGGCTATATCGTCATCGGGTCGCCGAAGCAGGTGACCGAACAGATGATCGAGCTGTCGGAAAATCTGAACGTCGGCAACCTGATGCTGCTCATGCAGTTCGGCAACATGAACAAACAACTGACCCGCTACAACAGTCAGCTGTTTGCAGAAAAGGTCATGCCCGCCCTGAAGAAATTTTACCGCGAGTGGGAGCATCGCTGGTGGCCGCAACCGATGGACACGAATTTGCGCGCCAGCATTCCCGCTTACGCCGCTCCGGCCGGGTAGCCTATGTGGACCACCCGGTGCTGCATCGCCGGTGGCGGGCCAGCCGGGATGGTTCTCGGCCTGCTGTTGGCCCGCGCCGGCATCGACGTCATCGTACTGGAAAAACACGCCGACTTCTTGCGCGACTTCCGCGGCGACACGATCCATCCCTCCACCATGGAGGTATTGCACGAACTCGGTCTCCTCAACGATTTTCTCAAACTCCCCTTCACCCCTACGCCTCGACTGGGCATTCAGTTCGGTGACGAAACGCTTCAGGTAGCCGATTTCTCGCACCTGCCAGTCCATTGCAAATTCGTCGCGATGATGCCGCAGTGGGAGTTTCTCAACTTCATCGCCGCGACGGCGAAGAACTATCCATCGTTCCACCTGATGATGCAGGCCGAGGCGATCGGTCTCACCAGCGATGGTGGATTGACGGTGCGTACGCCTGACACTGGTGCAACAACAATCAAAGCGGAACTCGTAATCGCGGCGGATGGCCGCCATTCCACCATCCGCGACGCTGCCGGGTTCCAGGTCACGGAATTCGGCGCACCGATCGATGTGCTTTGGCTGCGCCTGTCTCGCCGCGAAACGGACCCCGCTGAAACTCTTGGACGGATCGCGGCCGGCAGGATGATGATCACCCTGAATCGCGGCGACTATTGGCAATGCGCCTATATCATCCCAAAAGGCGGCATTGAGGCGACCCGGGCCGCCGGCCTGCCGGCATTTCGTTCCGCCATCGCTGCGTTGATGCCGCACTTCGCCGACCGGGTCGAGGAACTGAAGTCCTGGGACGACGTCAAATTGCTGACCGTCGCAGTCGATCGGCTCACCGAATGGAGCCGACCTGGGTTGCTGTTCATTGGCGACGCGGCCCATGCGATGTCGCCGATTGGCGGCGTCGGCGTGAACCTCGCGATCCAGGACGCTGTCGCCGCCGCTAACATTTTGATTCCGAAACTAAACCAGGGCTCCCTCACGGCCGAGGACCTGCGCGCGGTGCAACGAAGGCGTGAACCGCCCACAGTCCGCACGCAACGTTTGCAAACTTTCATGCAAAACAACATTATTTCGCCAGCCCTCTCCGGGTCGGGCGCAATACGTCCGCCCTTCGCGCTCCGGCTGATGCAATGGTTGCCGGTCTTGCGTCGCATTCCCTCGCGTCTCATCGGCATGGGCTTCCAGCCGGAGCATGTTCGCCTTTAGAGTCGCCCAGTGGACGACGGACGCGAGGAGACCACCCATGCCACGTCAGCAAATTGTCTCGGACCGGATCGGCAAGCCCAGTGGACATTTTTCCCAGGCCAATGCGATCGAGGCACGCGGGCGGATCGTGTTCATTTCCGGCATGACTTCGAAATGCGCCGACGGCACGATCGCCGGCATGGGCGATATCGAGGCGCAAACAAGGCAAATGTGCGAAAACGTCAAAGCTGCCGTGGAAGCGGCCGGCGGCAGCATGGCAGATATTTGCCGTGTCGACGTCTATGTGAAGGACATGGCCGGGTTTGACATCATTCACCGGGTTCGGCGGGAGTATTTCCCCAGCCCACCGCCGGCCTCCACGATGGTGGCGGTCAGCGGTTTCACTCATCCTGATTATCTCATCGAAATGGCCGCGATCGCCGTGATCCAGGACTGATGGATACAGTTGCGCACCGGAGGTTTGTTCCACCTGTGCCCACGCCGCCGCCGGCGCCGTTGCCATTGCGGGAATTCCTCCGCGCGATCCGGGACAACGCACTTACCGTCTGGCCCGAGCGGGCGTACCACGACGAGGTGACCGTCCGGCAGTTCCTCGGCCGCAAGAACGTGCTGCTTAATGCGCCCGACGCGATCCATCACGTGCTGGTGGACAATCACGCGAACTACCGGCGATCCGCGACCTCGATCCGTATCTTGCGGCCGATCACCGGGAACGGCTTGCTGCTCAGCATGGGCGAGGCCTGGCGGCTGCAACGACGCACCGTCGCGCCGGCACTGGGCCCCCGGGTCATTCCGTTGCTCTGCCGTCACATCATGGCGGCAACACAGGAAGCGCTGGATACGCCGGATCAACCGTGCGTGGACCTGCTGACGTTCATTCAGACGCTGACGTTGGATATCGCCGGCCGTTCGATGTTCTCGTTGGAAACCAGGCAGTTTGGCCCGGAGATACGGCGCCTGTTAACCGAGTTCGGCGAACATCTTGCGCGGCCGCATTTGTTCGACATGCTGTTGCCGTCGTCGATCCCGACCTTGCGCGATTGGCAGCGCGCCCGGTTCAGCAAGCGCTGGATGCATCTCATAGAAACGATGATGCAACAACGTACCAGCAATCCCAATCCCACCGACCAACCCAGAGATTTGTTGGACCTGCTGATCGCCGCACGAGATCCCGAGACCGGCGCGGGGTTCTCGCCCACCGAACTGCGTGACCAGGTGGCCACACTGCTGCTCGCCGGTCATGAAACGACAGCGGTCACGCTGTTCTGGGTTTGCCTGATGCTCGCCAATGCCAGCGATGTGCAAGACTGGATAGCGGAGGAACTCTTCGATATAGATCTGACCGAGGACGGCGTGCAGGCCAGGCTGATCCGGACCCGGGCAGTCGTAAACGAAACCTTACGTTTGTTCCCAGCCGCGTTCACTCTGGTTCGCGAAGCGATTCTGCCGGACCAGATCGGTCCTCTGCGGCTGCCGCGACGCACTGTGGTGATGATCGCACCCTGGGTGCTGCACCGCCACCACGCGTTTTGGACCGACCCTGGCGCATTCGATCCGGCCCGCTTCATGCCCGAGGCCCCGCCGCCACCCCGATTTGCATTCATGCCATTCGGCGCCGGCCCGCGCATTTGCGTGGGTGCGCAGTTCGCCATGGCAGAGGCGGTGCTGGTGCTCGCTGCCCTGGTGCAGCGGTTCCATATCGCGCTTCAGGACAAGCGTCCGGTGCTGCCGGTAGCGGTCGTCACGACGCAACCCGACCACGCGCCGCTGTTCCGGCTGACCCGCCGTCCCGCGTAGCGACGATCGTCAGGCCTGCGTCGTAGAAGCGGAGGTTTTCGCGGGCGCCACAAACCCGTGACGAGCCTGACCGGAGGTGACCTCGGCGGCGATCCCAAAGCGAAGCATGTAGGGGCGGAAACCTTCCCGCTCGACAGCCTCATCCAGGCCATGATCCTCGAACGCATAATTCCGCGGACCGTACCCGCCATTAGGCCGTTCGACAACGTAGCGCTCGATGGCCGAGGCCGCCTCCTCCGGCAAGGCCATGCCGAAGTGATTGTAGACACTCTCCACGGTGGCGACCGGGTCGCTGATCAGATCCATGTGATGCACGTGGCAGACCGCTTCCGGCAGGCCGGCGTCATCACCAATATCCATCATGCGCTGGGCGCCGGCTCGCCAGCGCGCGCTTTCGTCGCGACCGATCTGCTTCGGGTCCAGCGAGCGTGCGAAGGGGCGGCGCAGCACTTCGGTCAAATGGGCGACCGACAGCAGGACCTTGACCGGGTCGCGGTGCACGAAAATCAATCGCGCATCGGGGTAGACGGTACGGATCGCACGCAAGGCGAACACATGCTCCGGGCATTTCAACACCCAGTGCCTCGTGGTCCGATCCTGGTATTGCAGATGGCTCAGGAACCGGCGGTGAAACTGGTAGGCCGGCAAATGCCGCCGCACGTCAGCGTCGAGCCAGCGCCGGTAGGAAGGCACGTGATAATTGGTGTCAAAGCGCAGGCTGCGGAACACATGCGCGGTGATTTCGCTGCATTCCTGCGGCGAGGTCGCGTCCAGCGGGTGCAGGGCGCGGAATTCCGGTGCGAGCCACTCGAACATGCTTAGTTGCCGGGCAACGCGGGCTGCTCGCCGGTCAGGCCCCGTCGCGCTCGGCCACGGGAAGATGGTTTCCCACACCAGAGGGGCCCGATTGTCGGGATCCGTCATCATCAGGCGATGCAGAAACGTGGTGCCGCTGCGCGGCAGGCCAGTAATGAAAATCGGCCGTTCGATTTTCTGCGCCCTGATTTCAGGCCGATTAATTTCCTCGGCGTGGAACCGTAACAAATTCGAAAGAAAACGCACCACATCCCACCTGGTGGCGAGATGCCCAATGAGGCTCAGATCCGCCTCCGGCGCCGAACAGGCCGCCAGCAGGCGACGCAACGGCTCAATCCATCCGGTGTCGCCGAAGTCCCAATGGCCGGACTCGCGTTGTGCCCGGCCAACCAAATCCTCAATACGCAGCGGACGTCGTAACAAGCCCGCCATATCGGCAACCGAGTCGGCGATACGCAATGACCGTGACGTGACTGACAAGAAATCCTCCGCCGTTGCCACTACCTTCATATGCCGCGTGATGCGTCGAACGAAAGCGCCGCACCCATCAGCTCAAAGCATTCCCGCCATGCAGAGCGATGGATCATCCCAGAAAATGCCCCAGGTCTTGTAACTGGCTTGTGTCAGTTTGGCACAATCGCTCGATCAAATAGTGTCAAAACCGCACACTTTCATCGTCAATTGTGAATTTGATCAGGAAAAGCGAAACGAACCGTGCAAACTTAACAAAACGTTACTGTCGGAACCGAAAAATCGTCGCCTTGCCGTGCACCACCCCAAGCCGTCTGCACCGAGCTCCAATTCGCTGCCGATCCATTGATCTGGGCTCGGCGCTGCAGACGTTTGACGTCCCATCTGCGCGTACCCGATCCCGAACCGGTCTCCGAGGGCCCGTGGCATGGAACGCGGGCACCGGGATTACTCGGTAGCCCAGTACGAAATGCCCGATCGTCGATACCACGGGCCAATCACCTCGCCATGCTGGCCCGACTCCCGGTTGCACGTGAGACAACGCGCAATCAGCGGCGTACGTTCGTGGAGAGTGCCCGATTGCAGACGTTTGGCCGCGGGATTTCGTGAACGCCGTCGCCACCGGGTGTGTCACAAAACCGTCACCAAACTTCCACCGTATTTCAGCGAATTCGACCGTCCGAAATCTTGCAACTCCGTGACGGCACTGGCAATCAGGCCGTGTTCACCGAACGCTCAGGCAATCGCCATGACGATTTCCATCTTGGACCTTGACGGCAATGTCACCAAGGTCGTCCTCACCGGCCGGATCGACATCGCCGGCGCACGCGAGATTGAGATGCCAATGGCGGTGGTCGCCGGATCGCGCCGCGCGGTAGTGGTCGACCTCTCGGCCGTCGAGTTTATGGCGTCATTGGGCTTGCGCGGCATCGTGGTCAGCGCGAAGTCGATCATCAACAAACGCGGCAAGATCGTGCTTCTGATGCCACAACCGCAGGTGGAGGAAGTCATCACCACCACGGGCATCGACCAACTGATCCCAATTTATCACGATGAAACCGACGCCATCGCCGCGGTCATCGCCACAATCGGTTGACACTGCGTGGTCGAGCCCGACGACGTGCTCCGGATCGACAGTGCGAATGCGGGCGATATCGAACGTCTGCATCCCTGGTTCGACGCCGTTTCCGGGCGCCTGCCGCTGGTTATTCAGCACGGCATGCGTGTAGCATTGGAGGAAGTGGCACTGAACGCGGCGATGCACGGGTTCGCACCACAGGCATCGGGCGAGATCACTGTCCGGCTGCACATTGCGCCAGGATTCGCCTCGCTTTGCGTTGAAGACTCCGGGCGTCCCTTCGACTCCTCAAAGGCACCCGTCCACCACCAACCTGCCGACCTTCTCGACGCTGAGCCCGGCGGACTGGGCCTGGTTCTGCTGCATCATTACTGCCACGATATCACTTACGAGCGTGTCGTGGACCGCAATCGGCTGACGATGCGGTTTGCTTTGCCGCCGATCTGACCGCGCCACTGCTTCCGGCCGTTACCTCTTCGGGGATGGGTTCATGCCTTTGGCAATCCAGGCAATGCCGCCGAGATTGCGGGGTTTCAGGAGGACCTGGAGGCGATCCGCGACCCGGTATACGAGCTGCCGAACCATCTCGGCGTTCAATGGAACCGTGAGCCACGCACAAACTTCGGAAGAATGTAACGAAGGATGGCCTGGACCAGGAGATGCACACCTCCTCGGGCCCAATGCCACTACGTGCCGCAGAACGTCTGCAACACGCGTTCCTCAGGGGCCGGCGGCAAACCATAGCGGTCGACCTCCGCCCGCTCATCAAATGGCCGCGACAACACCCCGAGCAGTTGTTCGAATGGGCCAAAGTCGTCGCGCTCGATGGCCGCGTTAAGCGCCGCCTCGACGAGATGATTGCGCGGGATGTAAGCCGGATTGACCGCCCGCATGGCATCGGCGATTGCGACTGGTTCCCTGCCCTCCTCGCCCAATCGCCAGCGCCATCTGGAAGCCCAAAGATCGTAGCTCGTGGGATCGGCGAACAGCGCGCGAACGGCGGGGTCGGCTGCCGGATCGGCAGCCGCGTCACACAGCCGGCGGAAGGTCAACGTGAAATCGGCCGCGTTCTCCGCCATCAGCTTCAACAGATCGTTGACCAGCGTGATGTCGCCGTCCTGCTCTGCCGCCAGACCAATCTTGCGCCGCAATCCGCCAAAATATGCCGCCTCAAAACGCGGGCTAAAGGCGGTGAGCGTGTCCTGCGCTATTTCGACGGCTTTGTCCTGGTCTGCGGCCAACAGCGGCAGCAGCGTTTCTGCGAGGCGGGCAAGATTCCACACCGCGATCCGCGGCTGGTTGCCATAGGCGTAGCGGCCGTGCTGGTCGATCGAGCTGAACACCGTGGCTGGATCGTAGGCGTCCATGAATGCGCAAGGACCATAATCGATTGTCTCGCCGGAAACCGAGCAATTGTCGGTGTTCATCACGCCGTGGATGAAGCCAACCAGCAACCAGTGCGCCACGAGTGCCGCCTGCCGCGCAACCACGGCGTCCAGCAGAGCGCGATAAGGGTTCTCCGCTACCGCTGCTTCCGGGTAATGCCGGGCGATCACGTAATCGGCCAGTTGCCGAACCGCGTCGGTATCCGCGCGGGCGGCAAAATACTGAAAGGTGCCAACCCGGATGTGACTGGAGGCGACCCGGGTCAGGATGGCGCCGGGCAACATGGTCTCGCGATATACCGGATCGCCGGTCGCCACCGCGGCCAGCGCCCGTGTCGTCGGCACACCAAGCGCCGCCATCGCCTCGCTGACAATGTATTCCCGCAAAACCGGGCCCAGTGCGGCTCGGCCGTCGCCACCGCGGGAAAACTTCGTCCGGCCCGAACCCTTGAGCTGGATGTCGAAGCGGGCGCCGTCAGGGGCGATCACCTCACCCAGTAAGATGGCGCGCCCGTCCCCCAGTTGCGGCACGAAATGGCCGAACTGGTGACCGGCATAAGCGGCGGCGATCGGCACTGCTCCGTCGGGCACACGGTTGCCGGCGAATTCTGACACGCTTTCCGGGGTTGTCAGTGCCTCGGCGTCGAGTCCGAGGCGTTCGGCAAGCGCGACATTGAGCCGCACCAGACGCGGTGCCGCGACGGGCGTTGGGTCAAGCCGCGCGTAGAAACGGTCCGGCAGGCCGGCGTAGGTGTTGTCGAAGCGATAGCGGGCAGGCATGCGATCGGCCCCCAGGTTGGTCCGCACCTCGCGGCTCATGCAGCGGTATGTGGTGCGGCAGCAGTCATTTGACCACCGATCCTGACGCCAACCTGGGCGCCGGAGCAAGCCGGCGATTGTTTGCGCCGGACGGATCGCAAGGTTCGGCGAGGCCGGTTGCCATGGCGCAAGGACACGAACGGCCCGCCACAACCGGCCTGGCGCCCACAGGCCGCGGCAATGCGCCGGGGACGCGCTACTCTTTCGCCAGGGCGTCGCGGATGGCTTCCAGTTCTTTCCGCCGCTCGGCATCGGTTTTCGGATAGCGCAACTTCAGCTCGTTCAACGTGTCGACAACGATCTGCGACACGATCAACCGCGCGTTGGGCTTGTCGTCGGCGGGCACGACGTACCAGGGCGCGTGGTCAGTGCTGGTGGCACTCAGGCAATCTTCGTAAGCGGCCATGTAGTCGTCCCAGAACGCCCGCTCCTGAATGTCCGCCACGCTGAACTTCCAATTTTTGCGCGGTTCCTCGATCCGGGCGAGGAACCGCTTACGTTGCTCCTCCTTTGACAAATGCAGGAAGAACTTGACGATCCGCGTGCCGCTGCCGTGCAAATGCCGCTCCAGATTGTTGATGGAACGATAGCGGTAATGCCACCGCTTCTTTAGGTTTTGCGTGGCCCCGGCGATGCCTTCGGCCTGCAGGATGTCCGGGTGGACGCGGACGATCAGCACCTCCTCGTAATAGCTGCGGTTGAAGATGCCGATGCGGCCGCGCTCGGGTAGGTCACGGGTGCAGCGCCAGAGGAAATCGTGCTGCAGTTCCTCAGCGCTCGGGTGCTTGAAGCTGAACACCTCGCAGCCTTGCGGATTGATGCCTGACATCACATGGCGGATGACACCGTCCTTGCCGGCCGCGTCCATCGCCTGGAAAATCAGCAGCACGGCATGGCTGTTGGCAGCGTAAAGCCGTTGTTGCAGGTGGTCCAGTTTGGCCACGTGCTCGGCGAGCAGCGTGTGGTAGTGTTCGTCGGAATCGTAAAACGGCTCGACCCGGGTTGGCCGGTGTTTGAATTTGACCGTCTCACCTTCGCGGACACGAAATGGGGATACATGGATTGCCATGGCCGGGAGAATCTACCTGTCCGGCTTGGGGAGCAAGACCGTGCCCCGGCGCGGTCAGAAGCCGGCCAAATTGACACCCGCAACGCCGGCGGCGGCTCCGGCGATGGTGACCAGGCCAAGCGCGAGCAACACCCAATGCAGCCGTTCCACAAGTCGGTACGTCGCCTCGGCATTAATTGCTGCACGGCGTTCGAGCCATCGACCGAGGAAAAATGGTTCGGCAATGAACAGCATCAGCGTGAACACGAGCCATGTCAGAACCATGGCATGCATCCACCAAAACGCGGCAGACGTGAAGCGGTCCCAGGCGTCGATCCGCCACACCATATAAAGCCCGCTCAATCCCGCGAGGCCGGTCGTCCAGCGCGCCTGGTTGGCAAAGCGCGCCTCAATCGCGTGAAATGCGCCGAAACGTTCGTTTGGCGAATGCGAGCGTCGTATGCCAGGCAGCAACACGGTCGTCACCATCCCAACACCACCGATCCACAGGACGACCGTAATCAGATGCAGCGCACGGGCGATCCCGAAGTCGGTCATGACGGGCGCTCCTGAAGTGTCGCGGCGCGGCAAGTGGCCCCGCCCTTGGCCCTTGCGCCGTCACCGATGCAGCACCGATCACACCAGGCGGGCCTGGCGCACCGCGGCAGCAATGAAATCCGCAAACAGCGGGTGTGGGTCAAACGGTTTCGATTTCAGCTCCGGATGATACTGCACCCCGACGAACCAGGGATGGCCCGGCAGCTCGACAATCTCCGGCAGTACACCGTCCGGAGACATGCCGCAAAAGCGCAAACCGGTTGCCTCCAGCCGCTCGCGATAATTCACGTTGACTTCATAACGATGGCGATGCCGCTCCTCAATGCAGGGACGGTCGCCGTAAATCGAGCGGACCAGGCTGCCCGGCGCCAATACCGCCGGATAGGCGCCAAGCCGCATCGTTCCGCCTTTGTCATCATGTTCGGAACGGTGGACGATCTGATTGCCGCGGGCCCATTCCGTCAATAAGCCAACCACCGGGTCGCGACAGGTACCAAATTCCGTGGACGACGCACCCGGCATGTCGGCCAGATTGCGCGCCGCCTCGATCACCGCCATTTGCATGCCGAAACAAATGCCGAAGAATGGCACGCGGCGCTCCCGCGCGAAACGGACCGCTTCGATCTTGCCCGCTGTACCACGTTCGCCGAACCCGGGCGCGACAAGAATTCCGTGCACATCCTCCAGTCGCTGCACCGCACTGGGTTTTTCGAATTCTTCGCTGTCCACCCAGTCGATTTGCACGCGCACCCGGTTGGCGATGCCGCCATGGGTGAGCGCTTCGGCGAGCGACTTATAACTGTCAAGCAAATTGGTGTATTTGCCGACGATGGCAATCCGAACGTCGCCTTCGGCATTCGTCATGGCATTGACGATGTTCCACCAGCGGCTGAGATCGGGGGCGCCCTCGGCCGGTAAATTGAAGTGCCGCAGAACCTCGCGGTCCATGCCTTCCTCGTGATAGCGGATCGGCACCCAATAAATGTTAGGGACATCCAGCGCCGGGATCACCGCCTCCGGCCGGACGTTGCAGAACGCGGCAATCTTGCGGCGTTCCGGGTCCGGAATGGGACGATCGCAACGGCACAGCAGCATTTTCGGCTGAATGCCGACGTTCAGCAGCTCCTTCACCGAGTGCTGGGTCGGCTTGGTTTTCAGCTCGCCAGCCGAGGAGATGTAGGGAACCAATGTCAGATGCACGAACATCGACCGTTCCGGTCCCAGATCGTTGCCGAGCTGGCGGATGGCTTCCAGGAATGGCAGGCTCTCGATATCGCCGACGGTGCCGCCGATTTCGATCAGCACGAATTCGAATTGATCGGTGTCGCGCTGGATCACGTCCTTGATGGCGTCGGTGATGTGCGGAATGACCTGGACCGTCGCGCCGAGATAATCGCCACGGCGCTCGCGCATAATGACGTCGGAGTAAATGCGTCCGGTGGTGGCGTTGTCCAATTGTGTGGCATGCACGCCGGTGAACCGCTCGTAGTGACCCAGATCGAGGTCGGTTTCGGCACCGTCGTCGGTCACGAAGACCTCGCCATGCTGCGTTGGGCTCATGGTGCCGGGATCGACGTTCAGATAAGGGTCGAGCTTGCGCAGTTTCACGCTGTAGCCGCGGGCCTGCAGCAACGCGCCGAGAGCCGACGCGGCAATGCCCTTGCCCAGGGAGGAAACCACGCCGCCGGTGATGAAGACGAACCGCGTCATGGGCGGTCCTTATACGTGTGCGAATCGGGGGGTGGGAAGCCCGCCCGTGACCGAAGGCAAAATCAGTTAGATGGCGCTGAAGGAGCAGAAGGCGCCGGAGGCGGTGCGGCCGGTAACGCCGAGCCCGGGGAGGGGTTGGTATCAAGGATCGATCGGCTGGTTCCCATCGTGCCACGGTTCAGCAAAGCCAGGCTCAGCGATAAGGCCATAAAGGCGGTGGCCAGGATTGCCGTGGCCCGGGTCAACAAATTGGCGGTGCCGCGCCCGCTCATGAACGAGCCCATGCCCTGGGAGGTGCCGATGCCCAGGCCACCGCCCTCGCTGCGCTGGATCAGCACGACGCCGATCAGCGCCAGAGTGACGAACAGGTGGATGATCAGCAGGACGGTGCTCAAGGTGTGGTTCCGGATGCGGGCGGCGGAGTTCTAGCCGCGCCACCGGCCGTTGAAAAGCGCGGCGGCGGCGACGGGGCCGAGGAAGTGCCGGGGCTTCCGCCCCGGACCCCGACCAAGTGGCTCCCCCCTTGGAACCCCGCCAAGGGCATTGCCCTTGGAACCATCGATTGGGCTTGTGTTTGAGGAGGGCCGACACGGACATTGAAACGTCGCGGTTGGCCCTCCTCAAGCACAGGCCCATGGATAGATTTCAAAGGGCCTCGCCCTTTGCAGGGGTCCAGGGGACAGCGTCCCCTGGCGGGTTCGAAAGGCGGAGCCCTCGCACTTCTCGCCCCCATATGCCAACATCCCCGCACTTGTTCGTCAGGAGAGCCCAGAATGACCGAAGCCTGCATTGTTGGTTGGGCGCACTCGCCCTTTGGCAAGCTCGAGGACCCGGACATCGAGGCCCTGATAGGGCGCGTTGCCGGCGCCGCCATCGCCGACGCCGGGATTGCCCGGCACGAGATTGAGGGAACCTTCCTCAGTCTGTTCAACAACGGGTTCTCGGCTCAGGATTTCCCGTCCTCTTTGGTGCTGCAGCATTTGCCTGAGCTGCGTTACCGGCCGATCACACGGTATGAGAATGCCTGCGCCTCCGGCTCGGCCGCCATTCACGGTGCGCGGGATTTCCTGCTCAGCGGCCGCGGCAAATTTGCTCTGGTTATCGGCGTCGAGAAGATGACGGCAACACCAGGCAAGGAAGTTGGCGACATCCTGTTAAAGGCCAGTTATCAAAAGGAAGAGGCCGATATCCCAGCAGGTTTCGCCGGCGTGTTTGGCCGCATCGCGGATAAGTATTTCCAGCGCTATGGCGATCAATCGGACGCTCTGGCCGCGATCGCCGCAAAGAACCACAAGAACGGCGTCGACAATCCCTGGGCGCAGATGCGCCGGGACCTGGGCTACGACTTCTGCCGTAACGTGTCGGACAAGAACCCCTACGTGGCCCCGCCATTGAAGCGGACCGATTGCTCGCTGGTTTCCGACGGCGCGGCGGCGCTGATCCTGGCCGACGAGGACACCGCGCGTGCCATGGGAAAGGCAGTGCGGTTCAAAGCCGCTGTCCAGGTCAATGATTTCCTGCCCATCAGCAAGCGCGACATCACGTTGTTCGAGGGCGCGGCACAGGCGTGGCAACAGGCGCTGGCAGCGGCTGATATCAAGTTGCAGGATCTGTCATTCGTTGAATCGCACGATTGCTTCACCATAGCCGAACTGATCGAGTACGAGGCGATGGGCCTGACCGCGCCAGGCCAGGGTGCTCGCGCGGTGCTGGAGGGTTGGACGCAAAAGGATGGCAAATTGCCGATCAATCCATCCGGCGGATTGAAGGCCAAGGGGCATCCGATCGGCGCAACCGGCGTGTCAATGCATGCCATCACGGCCATGCAACTGACCGGTCAGGCACCGGAAGGCATGCAGTTGCCCAAGGCCGATCTGGGCGGCGTGTTCAACATGGGCGGCGCCGCTGTCGCCAATTATGTGTCGATTCTGGAGCCATTACGCTGATTCCCCCTGGGATCCCAACTGCCAATCTGGCGCATTTGCTGATCCAGACGGCGCGGCGGTTTCCCGACCGACCCGCGCTGATCTGGCGCGACACGACGTGGACATGGGCCGAATTCAACACTCGGGTCCAGGCGGCGGCAGGCGCCCTGGCCTCGCGCGGCGCGCGGCATGGTGATCGGATTTTGTTGCATGCGCGCAACTCCAACGCGGTGCTGGAATCCATGTTTGCGACCTGGATGTTGGGTGCGACCTGGGTGCCGACCAATTTCCGACTGACCCCGCCCGAGGTCGCCTACCTCGCGACGTCATCCGGAGCGTCGGTGCATATTTTCGACAGCGCCTTTCCTGAACATGCGGCGGCGGCGAGAGCCGAAAATCCGGGCTGCCGGCTGGAGGTCACCATCGGCGAGGGTTGGGAAAGCCTGGCGACCGGGGCCGACAAGTTAACCCGGCCGGAGGATGTCGACCGGGATCATCCTGCGTGGTTTTTCTATACGTCGGGCACGACCGGCCGGCCGAAAGCGGGGGTGCTGACGCATGGCCAACTGGAATATGTCATTTGCAACCATCTCTGCGACCTGATGCCCGCAACGACCGAGCATGACGTGTCTCTCGTGGTGGCTCCGTTGTCGCACGGTGCCGGGATCCACGCTCTGCCGCAGGTCGCCCGCGGCGCCGCTACGGTGCTGATGCCGAGTGAACGTTTCGATGTGGCCGAGGCATGGCGGCTGGTGGAACAGCACCGTGTCTCCAACATGTTCACCGTGCCGACGATCCTGACGATGCTGACCCGCCATCCGTCGGTGGATGAGCACGATCATTCCAGTTTGCGCTACGTCATTTACGCCGGTGCGCCGATGTATCGCGCCGATCAGATACAGGCGCAGGAAAAACTCGGGCCGGTGCTGGTGCAATATTTCGGCATGGGCGAGGTGACCGGCAACATCACCGTCCTGCCGCCCTCCTGCCACAGCCTAAACGATGCCGAGATGCCGGTTGGCAGCTGTGGCTTTCCTCGCACCGGCATGGACGTGGCCATCCTTGACGATAGTGGCAATCATCTGCCGCCCGGCATCACCGGAGAGATTTGCGTGCGTGGG
>JBEKQQ010000060.1:0-33858 GCA_049519555.1 Acetobacteraceae bacterium | reverse complement strand
GTGCCGCATCGCACATGTGTGGTCATGTTCCATCTCCCGGATCAGGCATGTTCGACGCACGATAGACCGGCGCATCGCGTGGTGCCAGATGGGGCGATTGTCTGGGCCGAAGGAAGTGCCGGGGTTTCACCCACGCGTTTGCTATCGGCCGCGGATTGAGGTCGTGGCAGATGAACTGCCACGCCGCCTCATCCACCGATAGCGCAGCAAGAACCGCGCCAATGTTGTCGGTGAGACTGATCCGGTGCTCCCAGGCCGGGCTCGGCTGATCCGTTTTGCGCAACGCAGCAAAGCCCGCGGCGTGGCAGATGCGGACGGCCGATCGATTACCGGTCATTCCCCGTCCGCTCCAGGCATTATGACGATGATTTAAGCACGCTCCGCGATCGCTCACGAGATAAGTTATATCATAGGCAAGTCTTTGCCATCTCTGGTGGAAAATGATCAAATAACACTCAATATGACAGAACATCTATCATATCGATTAATCATCCAGCAGGTGCCCGACGCCGCCGAGCAGAATCCACCGCGGCCCAGGATTGTCCCTTGATGCCGATGAAACTAGGGTATCCATCGGGCCAGGCCTGCGTACTGGAAGTGCGGCGAGGCAGCCGTGTGGTATTCCCCCGGGTCCCCAAAAGTTCGATCTTGGCATTGCTGAAACGACAACCAGCGCTCCGTCCTTCCTGTGCCGGCGATGTCCCGCATTCGGGCAGCCCTGCATTCGGTGTGACGGGGACAGGACAGGAGGACCTTCCAGGATGACCAGCAACGTCACGGATGCGAACGAAGCCCAGAAGCACTACTGGAACACGGTGGCCGGGCCGCGGTGGGTCGCCAGCCCCGGGTTCCGGGAGCGGCGCAACCAGGAGAGCCTCGCACTGTTGCTCGATCGTTTAGGTGTCACCGGTGGCGAGAGCGTGCTCGAAGTCGGCTGCGGCACGGGCGCGGTAACCCTGCCCCTCGCGACGGTGGTCGGCAAGCAGGGCCGCGTCGTCGCTGTCGATATCTCGGAGCCGATGCTCAATGCCGCACGACAGAAAATCAGCGACGCAGGACTGCGCAATGTCACGCTGCAAATCGGGGACGCGCAGGTCATGCCGCTGGAGCGGGCCTCATTCGATATCGCGACCTCGCGTATGGGCGTCATGTTCTTCGCCGACCCGGTGGCGGCGTTTCGGAACATATGCGGTGCACTCAAACCGGGCGGGCGTCTTGTCTTTGCCTGCTGGGGGCCGCTTGCGGAGAACCGGCACTGGCTGGTCTCCTACGACATCGCCTTACGCCATCTGGGACCGCCGGCGAAGTTACCCGATCACGAGCCCAGTCCGCTGGCCTTCGCGGACCCCGAATATGTCCGCGGGGTTCTTGCGGCCGCCGGGTTCGTTGACATCGAGGTCGAGCGGGCACACCCGACAATCGTAGGCGGCAGCCCGGAGGAAGAGGCGCGGCAGGCACTGCTGATGGGACCGACGGCGCGGTTGATCGAAGCGAAACAGCCGGATGATTCGACGCGTCAGGTGATCGCCCAGGAGATCATGGCCGCATTTGCCGCCGAAGGCAGGGACGGCGCGATCCGACTGCCAGCAACCATTTTTCTGGTCGATGCGCGCCGCCCAAACGGTTGAACAGCTCATCCGGTTCCACCCTTGCCGGGGGTGTGTGCGGACCGTGGTGCCTCCCGGGTTCCGGCGATGCGCCCGGCCTGCGGGCGCACGCGGGCCCCTCGAAGTCCCGCTGTTCATGCGGTAGCCTCTCGGGTCAGCAGTGCAGGGAGGCAAACATGACTTTGGAAGTGCGCCGAGTTGTTACGGGCCACGACGCGGCAGGAAAGGCCGTTGTCGCATCGGACGAACGGATGACGGGCGCCGTCGGTCCTGGTCGCGCGCGTTGCGAGATTTGGTCCACTGACCGGATGCCGGTGGATAACTCGGATGGCGCTGCGGCCAACCAGCGGCAGGGGTTTGTGGTGCGGCACAACTATGTCGGGTCCGGTCAGGGAACCGTGGTGCGTATCGTCGAATTTACCCCGGGCTCGCCCAAGTTCATGCACCGCACTGAGACGCTCGATTACGCCATCCTGCTGTCCGGCGTGTGCGACCTGGAACTGGATGACGGCGCAACGGTGCACCTGACGCAGGGCGATGTCGTCGTGCAGCGCGGTACAATGCACGCCTGGGTCAACAACGGTACGCAGCCCTGCGTGTTTGCCTTCGTGCTGATCGACGCCTCGCCGGCAGAGGCGGGGGGACAGAGCCTGCTCACGCATTATCCGACGTAAGCGCGGATGAACTGCGATGCCGATTGGTGCTGGATTGTTGGGTGCCGCACGAGTGGCTATCTGACCCGCCCACAAATTGCTGCCGCGCTGTTGTCCGATGGCTGCCTGGGTCTGTCGTCAGGCCTGCCACGGGGTCGGGCAGAAAGCCCGCACGGTAGCGGAAATAGCGGACAGGGTCGGGTGAGACGCCACGCCGGCAAGGGGAGCACGAGTCCATGAAAATCATCAAAGTGTCTGCCATTCCGATGTCCGCGCCGGTTCCCGAGGAGATGCGTCACCGCACCGACCTCGGAACAAAGGTCAAGAGCGACGCAACTCTCATTCGCGTCGAAACCGACAACGGGCTGACCGGCATCGGCGCGGCGCTGGGAACGCCGCCGATCGTCGCGGCCATCGTCGAGCACGAACTCGCGGCGGAATGTGTCGGTGAGGACCCGATGTTCTCCGAGCGTATCTTCGAGAAAATGTACAACGGCTCACGCAGCAAGCCGGCACTCGAGCGCGGTGTGACCCAGGCCGATGAAAGCCGGCGGCGGGGCGTGATCATGGAAGCGATCGCCGGAGTCGACATTGCGGTGTGGGACGTCAAGGCGCAGGCCCTCAGCATTCCGCTTTACCAGGCGCTTGGCGCGGTGCGCAACTCGGTACGCGGCTATGCCAGCGGTGGTTGGGCGCCGGGCGACGCGGCCGAGGCGGAACTTGCGGGTTACGCGGCCAAGGGTTTCACCGCCGCCAAGATGCGTGTGGTGGGACGCGATGGTTTTTCGGTTGCCAATTGCGTCCGCCGGGTAAAGGCGGCCCGCCGTGGACTTGGCCCCAACGTCGAATTAATGGTCGACGCGCATGGTTCGCTTGAGGTCGCGACCGCCATCAGGCTTGCCAGGGAGCTTGAGCCCTACGACATCGCCTGGTTTGAGGAGCCGGTGTCGCCGGACGATCATGCCGGACAGGCGGAGGTGCGCCGTTCGACGATCATCCCAATCGCCTCGGGCGAGCGCGAGTTCACGCGGTTCGACTTCCAGGATCTGCTTGAGCGTCGTGCTTTGGATATCGCACAGCCGGACGTCGCCCGCGCAGGTGGCATGACGGAAATAAGGCGCATTGCGGCACTAACTTCGGCACATGGAGTGCGGCTCGCGCCACACGCCTGGGGCAGTGGGGTGCTGTTCGCTGCCAGCATTCACGTCGCGATGGCAGCCGCCAATTGCCACATCCTGGAGGTCACACAAGGCTACATGCCGATGATGTGGGACTTGTTTAACGAAAAGTTCGACATTCGCCAGGATGGCACCGTCCATGCCCCTGACCGGCCCGGACTCGGCTTCACATTGCGCGCGGATGCGCTGGAGCGCTTCCGCTATGTCGACGGACCCGAATATGAATTTTAGCCGCCGCTTGCGGGCTCGGTCAGTCGCACCGACCCCACGAAGCGGCCGAAGGCCGACGGGTAAATGCCGTCGGCCGTTGCGCAGCCCTAACCTGGGCCAGAGCCCGGCTGCGAGTTCGATGTCGATCCCGTCTCATGTTTTTCGGCGGCCTTTGACTGCTCGCGACGTTGCTGTTCCCGGCGACGTTGCTCATCGGTGAGTTGCTGCTCCTTTTGTTCACTCGACCAACTCTGACCGGACTGATTTTTCTGATTCATTGCTACACCTGTGAATTTCAACCAAACGCGGACGCGATGCCGCGGCTTCAGATGAAACGGCTGAACAAGAGGTGGGTTCCCTGGATATCGACTGGCGGTAATCCTGCACCGGTTCGTCATGCCGTACGTGGTTCAAATGCGACTGTCCTGACGGATCAGTTCGAACTTCCTGGCGATACACTCGTTCGTTCGACCACCACGGGGATCGACTTTGCCGCGGGCGTCTTGCTGTCTTCGGCGTAATGCCCAAGCGGCAGCAGTGCGTTGGCCTCGGGGTAATAGGTGGCAATACAACCTGTCGGAATGTCGTATGGTGTGACGCAAAATCCGGGCATCTCGCGACAGATTCCATCATTGGACGAAGTCCGCAGTGTGACTTCGTCTCCCGCCTTAAGGCGCAACCGGTCGACGTCGTCGCGATTCATCAGCACGACCATGCGGGTGCCGTGAATGCCACGGTGGCCTCCATCGTCGCGCGTGCCAGACCCTCGCGACGTTCCAGCTCGTCCCACGTCTGCGTATCAAGCCAGTCGCGGAACCGATCGAAGCCTTCGGTATGTTCAGCGATGAATGCGTGGTCCAGCACCGCAGTAGCGGCACTTGCGCGATCCATTTCGACGAGCGCCTTGCAGATCCCGGTCAATGCGGCGAGGTCGCCGGCAGCCTTCACCTGATGGTACTGCGATGCGATCCGTGTCGACTGTCCGCTTGGCATCTGCGATGCCGACTGAGGATTGATGAAGCGCTCCAGACCACGTTCCCGTAACGGATTATATGCGATGATCGGAACGCCGCGCTCGCTGGCGTGCTGCAAAGCGTGCAGCATGCGTGGACTGTTGCTGCCGGGGTTCTGGCCAAAAAACATGATGCAATCGGTTTTGGCGAAGTCATCCAGGGTCACCGTTCCGACCGGAACGCCGATACTCTCGGGGAGCGCCACGGAGGTGGTTTCGTGACACATGTTCGAGCTGTCGGGCAGGTTGTTATTGCCGTAAAGCCGCGCGAACAAGCCGTAGAGATAGCTCGCTTCGTTGGAGCAACGGCCTGAACTATAAAACACCACGCTTTTCTTGTCTTCAATCGCACGCAGTTCGCGTCCAATCTCGGCGAACGCGTCTTGCCACTGTACCGCCAGATACTTGTCGGACGCTGGATCATGGCGCAGCGGGTGTGTCAGCCGGCCGGTTCGTTCCAGATCGTAATCTTTCCAGGTCAGCAGTTCCGTTACGGTGTGCTTCGCGAAAAACCCGGGTGGGCACCGGTGCGCCGCGATCTCCCAGGCCGTTGCCTTCGCTCCATTCTCGCAAAATTCAAAAGGCAAGGTATGTGCAGGCTTCGACCAGGCACAGCTGACGCACTGGAAACCGTCCACTTTGTTCTGGCGGGTCAGCGCGAGCGAACCGCTCGCCAGCACGCCTTCACGGCTAAGAATATTGCCCAGAGAGCGGACTGAACCCCACCCGCCTGACGGCCCACAATAAGCCTTGAACGCGCCGTTGCCCGACATGCGAGGATTCCCGGGTGCCATCGATTGCGAAGACCGCTGTTGCCATCGATAAGGCCGGGAGCGCCCGTAAGGTTGCATCGAAGCGGAACCAACCGGTGTTCCGGCAGGTTTGCAGCGGTAGCAAACGGAGCCAGCCGATGATCGCCTCGGACTATTTGTGTGAGCAAAGCGCCCCACCGACCCCAGGCGCGCGTTTCCTGCATCAGAAGGCGATACCGGCCGCGATTGACGGGCTGGCAGCCGGTGAAGCGGTTTTCGAAGCAGCTGCGCAACGGATCAGGAATCAGACCCTGATCGGGGTTTGCGTCGCTTTCGGCATTGGCTTCGTGCTGTCAATGATGGTGTCGCGGCGCGGCAGTTAATCCGGTGATACCGAGGCTCGCGCGCAGCGGCCTCCGTGCCCAGATTTTCCGCGCCGGGTGAGCCCCGGCTCCGGCCCGCCGAAGGAGACGTCTCCGGCTCGTCGAGCGAGACGTCAAGGGAACTCCGGTTCCGGCAGGCGACAGGTCATCCTGTTTGCCCCTCATTCGGGAACCAAATCGCTCGGCATGCGTTGGTCGTGGCGGCGTAGTGTGCCGACGGGCACCCGGCGTTGGCGTCGTTGAAGGGTCACTGACACGAAAAAGCACCGAAAAGGTGACCCGTCGGATTGGGGGGTGATAACCATTGGTGCGGTTTACGAGACCATTCCGTGGCGAGGCCGGCGACATCGCCATCGTGACGACCACCCAGTGCCCGGTGAGCGCGCCCATGCCGCTCCCGTCGCGCCATTCTCCCATCACACTTTCATTGCTGGTGAGCCATGACCCCTGATGATGTCCAACTCGGGTTGGCCGACGACGTCGTGCCGCCTGACGCAACCCAGTACTCTCAGGATCGGGGCGAACCCTCCGGCCTCAATTTCTCGCGTTTCCTGGAAGCGTTGCAGTTGGTGCGCGCCGGCGACTTCTCGGTACGCCTGCCAAGTACCGAGGGTGGCATGGCCGGCCGGATGGCTGAGACGTTCAACGACATAGTTGCCGCCAATCAGCGTATGGCCCAGCAGTTGGAGCATGTGGGAGAGGTGGTCGGCCGAGGCGGGATGACCAGGACAAGGGTGCGATTCAGCCTGTCCAATGGCGCCTGGGGCGACATGGAACAATCGGTCAATACGCTGCTCGACGATCTGGTGTGGCCGACAACCCAGGTGACCAGCGCGATCTCTGCCGTCGCTCGTGGCGATCTGCTGCAGACCATGCCGTTGGACATGGACGGGCGCCCGCTTAAAGGCGAGTTCCTGCGGTCCGCCAACATCGTCAACGCCATGATCAAGCAGTTGTCGGTGTTCACCTCCGAGGTGACGCGCGTCGCCCGTGAGGTCGGCACTGACGGCAAGCTCGGTGGCCAGGCGCAGGTCAGCGAAGTGACCGGCGTGTGGCGCGAGCTGACCGAATCGGTCAATTCGATGGCCTCCAACCTGACCGCTCAGGTGCGCAACATCGCCGAGGTGACGATCGCCGTGGCGGATGGCGACTTGTCGAAGAAGATCACCGTCGACGTGCGCGGCGAGATTTTGCAGTTGAAGGAAGCCATCAACACGATGGTGGACCAGTTGCGATCGTTCGCCTCCGAGGTCACCCGGGTCGCCCGCGAGGTCGGCACCGAAGGCGAACTGGGCGGCCAGGCGATCGTGCCGGGTGTCGCCGGCACCTGGAAGGATTTGACCGACTCGGTGAACGCCATGTGCGGCAATCTGACCGCGCAGGTGCGCAACATCGCGGAAGTGACGACCGCGGTTGCCCGCGGCGACCTCAGCCGCAAAATCACGGTCGACGTGAAGGGCGAGATCCGGGCACTGAAAGAAACCATCAACACGATGGTCGATCAGCTGAACGGCTTCGCCTCCGAGGTCACCCGCGTCGCCCGCGAGGTCGGCACCGAGGGCAAGCTTGGCGGCCAGGCGCAGGTGCCAGGCGTGGCCGGCACCTGGAAGGATCTGACCGACAACGTGAACTCGATGGCGTCGAACCTGACCGCGCAGGTGCGCAACATCGCCGCCGTCTCCACCGCCATCGCCAGCGGCGACCTGTCGAAGAAAATCACGGTCAATGTGTCCGGCGAAATCCTTGAGTTGAAGGAGACCATCAACACGATGGTCGATCAGCTCAACGCCTTTGCCTCCGAGGTCACCCGTGTCGCCCGCGAGGTCGGCACCGAGGGCCGTCTCGGTGGTCAGGCCAACGTGCTCGGCGTCGCCGGCACCTGGAAGGATCTGACGGATTCGGTGAACTCCATGGCCGGCAATCTGACCGCGCAGGTGCGCAACATCGCCGACGTGTCCACCGCCATCGCCAACGGCGACCTGTCCAAGAAGATCACCGTCGACGTGAAGGGCGAAATCCTCCAGCTCAAGGAAACCATCAATACCACCGTCGATCAGCTCAACGCCTTTGCTTCCGAGGTGACCCGGGTTGCCCGCGAGGTTGGCACCGAAGGCAAGCTCGGCGGTCAGGCGCAGCTTCGTGGCGTTGCCGGCACCTGGAAGGATCTGACGGACTCGGTGAACTCCATGGCCTCGAACCTGACGGGCCAGGTGCGCAATATCGCCGAGGTGGCGACGGCGGTAGCGCGCGGCGACCTGTCCAAGAAGATCACGGTCGATGTCTCCGGCGAAATCCTCGAGCTGAAGGACACCATCAACACGATGGTGGATCAGTTGCGCTCATTCGCCGGTGAGGTCACCCGCGTCGCCCGCGAGGTTGGCACCGAGGGCCGGCTGGGCGGTCAGGCACAGGTGCCAGGCGTGGCCGGCACGTGGAAAGACCTGACGGATTCAGTGAACTTCATGGCCGGCAATCTCACCGCGCAGGTCCGCAACATCGCCGAGGTGTCCACCGCCATCGCCAACGGCGACCTCAGCCGCAAAATCACCGTGGACGTGCGCGGCGAAATCCTCGAGCTGAAAGAGACCCTCAATACGATGGTCGATCAGCTCAACCGCTTCGCCTCCGAAGTGACGCGCGTGGCACGCGAGGTCGGTGCGGAAGGCAAGCTCGGCGGCCAGGCCAATGTCCCCGGCGTGGCGGGAACCTGGAAGGACCTGACCGAGAACGTCAACTCGATGGCGTCGAACCTGACCGGACAGGTGCGCAACATTGCCGAAGTCACCACCGCGGTCGCCCGCGGCGATCTTTCCCGGAAGATCACCGTCGATGTGAAAGGCGAAATCCTGGAACTCAAGAACACCATCAATACCATGGTGGATCAGCTCAACGCCTTCGCAGGCGAGGTGACCCGGGTGGCGCGCGAGGTCGGCACCGAGGGCAAGCTCGGCGGTCAGGCGCAAGTCTCCGGCGTGTCGGGAACCTGGAAGGACCTGACGGACTCGGTGAACTTCATGGCCGGCAACCTGACCGACCAGGTGCGCAACATTGCCGATGTCGCCACCGCCATTGCCGGCGGCGATCTGTCGAAGAAAATCACCGTCGATGTGCGTGGTGAAATCCTGCAGCTGAAAGAAACCCTCAATACGATGGTCGATCAGCTGCGCTCCTTTGCCGGCGAGGTGACGCGCGTCGCCCGCGAGGTTGGCACCGAAGGCAAGCTTGGCGGTCAGGCCAACGTCCCCGGCGTCGCCGGCACCTGGGCTGATCTGACCGACAACGTGAACCTGCTGGCCGCCAATCTGACAACCCAGGTGCGTAACATCGCCGAGGTGACCACCGCGGTTGCCCGAGGCGACCTCAGCCGCAAGATCACCGTCGACGCCAAGGGCGAAATCCTCGAGCTGAAAAACACCATCAATACCATGGTCGATCAGCTCAACGCCTTTGCCGGCGAGGTCACCCGCGTTGCCCGCGAGGTCGGCACTGAGGGCAAGCTCGGCGGTCAGGCAGAGGTGCAGGGTGTGGCCGGCACCTGGAAGGACCTGACCGACACCGTCAACGTCATGGCGGCGAACCTCACCGAGCAGGTGCGCGGTATCGTGAAGGTGGTGACCGCCGTCGCCGATGGAGATCTGAAGCAGAACCTGACCGTCGCCTCCAAGGGCGAGGTCGCAGCACTTGCCGAAACCATCAACAACATGACGGACACCCTGGCGACGTTCGCCGAGCAGGTGACCAGCGTCGCCCGCGAGGTTGGCGTTGAAGGCCGTCTGGGCGGTCAGGCCAACGTGCCGGGTGCTGCCGGCACCTGGAAGGATCTGACCGGCAACGTGAACCTGCTGGCCGCCAACCTGACCACCCAGGTCCGTGCCATCGCCGAGGTCGCGACCGCGGTGACCAAAGGCGACCTGACGCGCTCGATCCAGGTCGAAGCCCGCGGCGAGGTCGCGGAACTGAAAGACAACATCAATACCATGATCGGCAATCTCCGTCTGACCACGGAGCGCAACACCGAGCAGGACTGGCTGAAAACCAATCTTGCCCGGTTTACCAACATGCTGCAGGGCCAGCGCGACCTGCGCACGGTCGGGCAGATGCTGCTGTCCGAACTGTCACCATTGGTGGAGGCGCAGCATGGCGTGCTCTACCAGGTCGAAGCGGCGATTGACCAGCCGGCCCGCCTGCGCCTGCTTGCGAGCTACGCCGATCACCCGACGAGTGGGTTCCCGGCGGAGCTGGCGATGGGCCAGGGCCTCGTTGGCCAATGCGCCCGTGACGCCCGCCGCATCGTGCTGACAGACCTGCCATCCGACGTCGTGCCAATCCGTTCCGGCATTTTCCAGGTCGCGCCGAAAAACGCGGTCGTGCTGCCGGTGCTGTTCGAGGGTCAGGTCAAGGCCGTTATCGAACTCGCGGCGTTTTCCGCCTTTACCGACCTGCAACTTTCATTCCTGGAACAACTGACCGCCGGTATCGGCATCGTGCTGAACTCCATCGAGGCCACGATGCAGACCGAGGGCTTGTTGACCCAGTCGCAGCAGCTCGCCACCGAACTGCAGACGCAGCAGCGCGAACTACAGCAGACCAACGATCAGCTGGAGCAGAAGGCGCAACAGCTCGCCGAGCGGAACGTCGAGGTGGAGGCGAAGAACCAGGAAATCGAGCAAGCCCGCCGCGCGCTGGAGGAAAAGGCCACCGAGCTGGCGCTGACCTCGAAATACAAATCCGAGTTCCTGGCGAACATGAGTCACGAGCTGCGCACGCCGCTCAACTCGATCCTGATCCTTGGCCAACAGTTGCAGGACAATCCCGACGCCAACCTGACGGAAAAGCAGGTCGAATTCGCGCGTACCATCCACGGCGCAGGTACCGACCTGATGAACCTGATTTCGGACATCCTCGATCTGTCGAAGATCGAGTCCGGAACGGTGTCGGTGGATGCGGAGGAAATCATCTTCACCAGCCTGTTGGAAACGATGGCGCGGCCGTTCCGGCACGAGGCGGAGAACCGGGGCCTCGACTTCGCCGTGCGCATGGCGTCCGACCTCGATCGCAGCATCATCACCGACTCGAAGCGGCTGCAGCAGGTGCTGAAGAACCTGCTGTCCAACGCCTTCAAGTTCACCAGCGAGGGCGGCGTCACGCTAACCGTCTCGCCGGCCTTCGAGGGCTGGACCACCAATCATCCGGTGCTCAGGCACGCACCGGCCGTCGTCGCCTTCGAGGTTGCCGACACCGGCATCGGCATCCCGGTGGAGAAGCAAAAGCTGATTTTCGAGGCATTCCAGCAGGCCGACGCCGGCACCAGCCGTAAGTATGGCGGTACTGGTCTCGGCCTCGCCATCAGCCGCGAACTGGCGGGTCTGCTTGGCGGCGAAATTCAGCTTCGTAGTACGCCCGGTCAGGGTTCGGTGTTTACGCTTTATCTGCCGCTGACCTATGTCGGGCCGCAGGCCGCCGCCGCCGCGCGGCCGGCGACGGAGCTGCTGCCGCTGACCTCGATGATGGCCAGCGCGCGGCTGAGCGAACGGGTCGAAACCGTGGACGACGATCGCGCTGACCTGGAACCCGGCGACGCCGTTCTGCTGGTCGTCGAGGACGATCCGCATTACGCCCGCGTGGTGGCCGACGCGGGCCGCAATATGGGCTTCAAGGTGCTGGTTGCCATGCGTGGCGCCGACGCCCTGGCGCTCGCGCGGGAGTATCAGCCCACCGCCGTGTCACTCGACGTGTTCCTGCCCGACATGCTGGGCTGGACGGTGCTGAGCCAACTCAAGCAGAATCCCGCGACACGTCACATACCGGTGCAGATGGTCACGCTGGACGAGGACAGGCAGCATGGCCTCGCACGCGGCGCCTTTGCCTTCGTCAACAAGCCAACGACAATGAACGGTTTGGAAGAGGCGCTGGCACGCATCAAATCCTTCACCGAACCACGCCGCCGCCGATTGCTCGTGGTCGAAGACAATCTGGCGGAGCAGCTCAGTGTCACCGAACTGCTCGCGCACGACGATATCGATATCGAGACGGTTGATTCGGGCGGTGAGGCGCTGGAGCGGTTGAAGGCCGAGCCGGCCGACTGCGTCGTGCTCGACCTGCGCCTGCCGGACATGTCGGGTTTCGATGTGCTGGAGCAACTGCAGGATCAGGGCATGTTGGCGGATACGCCGGTCGTGGTGTTTACCGGCCGCGAACTGACGACTGACGAGGACGCGCGCCTGCACACCATGGCCCGCAGCGTGGTGGTGAAGGGCGTCGAGTCGCCGGAACGGCTGCTGGACGAAACGGCGCTGTTCCTGCACCGGGTTGTAACCAATCTTCCGCTTGAAAAACAGCGTATGCTGGAGCGACTTCACTCCTCCGACGAGGATCTGATGGATCGCACCGTCTTGCTGGTGGACGACGATGCACGTAACATTTTCGCGCTCTCAAGCATTCTGGAACGGCATGGGATGCGCGTGTTGACTGCGACTACCGGAAGTGAGGCGGTGTCGATCGTCGTGTCGGATCCCGATGTCGCGATCGTGCTGATGGACATCATGATGCCAGGCATGGACGGTTACGAGACCATGCAGGTAATCAGGGCCAATCCCGCGTTCCGGCGACTGCCGATCATTGCCTTGACTGCGAAGGCAATGAAGGGCGACCGGGAGAAGTGCCTGGAAGCCGGCGCCTCCGATTACCTGGCAAAGCCGGTGAATACCAATCAGCTGCTCTCCGCCTTGCGGTCCTGGCTGCATCGCTGAATGCCGTCTGTGCCCGCGCCCACGCCTACGCACGAGCCGGTCAACATTCTGCTGGTCGACGACCAGCCCGCGAAGTTGTTGAGCTACCAGGTTATCCTGGAGGAATTGGGTGAGGTTCTGTTGACCGCCTCCTCCGGGCGCGAGGCGTTGGCGACACTATTGAAGAACGATGTCGCGATCGTGCTGATCGACGTGCAAATGCCCGATCTGGACGGCTTCGAACTCGCAACGATGATCCGGGAGCATCCGCGTTTCCAGCAAACCGCGCTGATCTTCGTCTCTGCGATCCATTTGTCGGACCTGGACCGGATCCGCGGCTATCAGGCAGGCGCGGTCGATTACGTGCCGGTTCCCGTCGTGTCGGAAGTGCTGCGTGCGAAAGTGCGGGTGTTCGCCGAACTGCACCGGAAGACCCGCGAACTGGAACGGCTCAATGTCGAGCTGGAACAACGTGTCGCCGAGCGGACCGCCGCACTGGAAGAGTCCGCGCAAGCGCTGCGGTATTTGAACGAGGATCTGGAACGGCGCATCGATCTGCGGACGCGTGAACGGGAGCAGGCGCTGGCGCAACTGCTCGAAGCCCAGAAGATGGAAACGATCGGCCATCTGACAGGCGGTGTGGCACACGACTTCAACAATTTGCTGATGGCCATGCTCGGCAGTCTGGAGCTGCTGAAAAAGCGTGTCCCGGACGATCCCTCGGTGCGGCGCCTCATTGACAACGCGATCAAGGGAGTCGATCGCGGCGCCGCGTTGACACAGCGCCTGCTCGCGTTCGCGCGCCGTCAGGAGCTGCGGCCGGCGACGGTCGAAATCCCCGCGCTGGTCGCAGGTATGAATGAGCTGCTCGGCCGCGTGATCGGCACCGACGTGACCATCATCGAGGACATGGCTCCTGGGCTGCCGCCAGTCCTGATCGATGAAAATCAGCTCGAACTTGCGTTGTTGAATTTGGCTGTGAATGCGCGAGATGCGATGCCGGATGGCGGCGTGATTACGTTTTCTGCCGCCGCCGTGTCCGCAGCCGATGCGCACGCCCCACCAGGGTTGCAGCCAGGCGGCTATGTCAGGCTGACGGTCGCTGATAATGGCATCGGGATGGACCAGGACGTCCTGTCCAGGGCGATCGAACCATTTTACACAACCAAGGGTGTCGGTAAGGGGACCGGCCTGGGGTTGTCGATGGTACATGGCCTTGCCGCCCAGTCGGGGGGCGCTCTGGCATTGTCGAGCCGGCCGGGGGAGGGGACACGAATCGACCTGTGGCTTCCGGAATCGGAACGGCAGGCGGACGTGGCCATTCCGGCTATCGGACCGCAGGTCGATGTGTCGGCTGTGACGGTAGCCCCGCGTACGGTGCTGGTGGTTGATGACGATGTTTTGGTCTGCGCGGGGACTGCAGCGATGTTGGAGGATCTGGGCCACACGGTGCTGGAGGCCCATTCCGGCGCGGAGGCATTGGCCCTGTTGCAAAGCGGGCGGCAGATCGATCTCCTGATCACGGACCAACTCATGCCCAAAATGACGGGGACGGAACTGATCCAGATCGTGCGCGAACGATGGTCCGATCTGTGCGTTATCCTGGCGACCGGATACGCGGAGCAGCCCGTCGGGGTCAGTCCGGTCAGCAACCTGCCCCGCCTGGCGAAACCATTCCGCCAGGAAGAGCTCGAGCGGATGATTTATCTGTGTACAGTGGCCGTTCCGGTTCAGGTGTTGCATAATTCCTGATTTACGCACGACTGTGCAACGACGAACATCGATCGCACACTTCGGGCGATACCGTACTATCGAGGCTCACCGGCCGGTGGAAGAAGGTCATGCGCGCCTCGGTCAACACGACGTGACGCCGTTTGCCGCTGCGGATATGCAGCGTGCCGCTGTCCGCGGCACGGTGAAATGCATGCCATACGAAGCAGGTCAACCGCACCGGCGACATATAATCAGGCCGGCTCTGACGCACCGGAGCCAGAGCCGGCACGGTATTACTTCACCGAGGAGTACGGCGTCGGGCCGAGGATGAAGTTCTTCACGTTGGCCACGATCGGGCCGGCCTCCTCAGTCTTCGCGCGTGCGGCATGCCATTCCGGGTCAGCCTGGAATGCGTTCCACTTCTTCTCCCGATCCGCCAGAGAATCCCACTGCAGCATGTAATACAGTGTCTGGTTCGACTCTCCGATCACGGTGGTCCAGAAGCCAGCCTGCCTGATGCCATGCTTTTCCCAGATCTTCAGCGTGATCGTAGAAAACCGCTTGTTCAGATCTGGTAACCTGCCGGGGACGCATTCGTAGATTCGCAGTTCATAGAGCATGGATTGTTTCCCTTGGTTGGACCGGAAGAGTGTGTGGCGGGTAGCACGCCGAGGCAAGTCCGGTTCGAGATCATCCCGGTCAATCCGATACCGGGACGACTACCATTCTGCGCGCGAATGCCGTTACTCGTTGTGCGAATTCAGCATATTTCCAAGATACCAAGGCGCCCATGATTGCGGCGGATTTGTCCAATTGATGCGTCGAACCGGCATAGCTCGATCCGTCCCCGGAACCTACATAACCGGCCGCACCCACAATGGAGACCGCCATGCCAACCATGCGTGCGATGATCGTTCCGGCGCCCGGCGCAGCATTCCGCTTCGAGGAGCGCGACCTGCCGATCCCCGGCCGCCACGAGGTCCGCATCCGCGTCCACGCCTGCGGAGTTTGCCATAGTGATGCCCTCACCGTGGAAGGCCGCATGCCGGGCCTGAGCTATCCACGCATTCCTGGCCATGAAGTCATTGGCGTGATCGACGCTCTGGGCCCCGACGTGGACGGCTGGGAGGTGGGCGCGCGGGTCGGCGTCGGCTGGTTCGGCGGCTCGTGCGGTTACTGTGGTAATTGCCGGCGCGGTGACTCGTTCGCCTGCGAAACCATTCAAAGCACGACCGGAGTCACCCGCGACGGCGGCTACGCCACCCACATGCTGGCGCTTGCCTCGGCCGTGGCCCGTGTGCCCGAATCCCTGGATCCCGTTGAGTCGGCTCCGCTGCTGTGCGCCGGCATCACAACCTTCAACGCCCTGCGGTACTGCGGCGCGAAGCCTGGCGATCTGGTGGCCGTCCACGGCGTCGGCGGGCTGGGACACCTGGGCGTGCAATATGCCGCCCGACAAGGGTTCCGGACGGTCGCCGTCAACCGAGGGCGCGACAAGGAAGCCCTCGCCCGCTCCCTTGGCGCGCACGACTACATCGACAGCGAAACCAGTGATCCAGCTCAGGTCCTGCGGGCAATGGGCGGTGCCCGCGCGATCATCGCCACGGTCACCAGCGCCGAGGCCATGCAAGCGATCTCCGGCGGCATTGGCGTCAACGGCACCTTGATGGTGATCGGCGCGGTCGGTGCGCTGACCGTCAATTCCCTGGACCTGCTGCTGAAACGAGCGTCGGTGCGGGGCTGGTACTGTGGCACCGCGGTCGACTCGGAGGACACGTTGCTGTTCAGTCAGCGCAACGGTATCGCGTCGATGAACGAGATTTTTCCACTGGAACAAGCCCAGGCCGCGTATGATCGGATGATGAGCGGGAAGGCGCGCTTTCGTGTGGTTCTTAAGATGGACACTTAGGAACTTTGGGCGATTTGGGATATTTTGTTACTGCGGGCCCACCATGAATGACCAACTAAACCGCCTGCGCACGAATCTCCGATGACGAGGTGTCGAGGCGAAACCGGTGCTCGGGGATTTCGCTGAAGAGATCGGCATAGCGGCGTGGCACCAGGATATCACTCAGCGTGCGTACGCGCGCTGCGGCGTCAATGCGCACAGCCACCAGAAAGCTGCCCCCGGAATTGCCGATTTCTTCGAGTGCGTCATGCATCCGCATCTCATCATCGCCGTAATATTTCGGTGCAACCAGCCGCTCCGCCGTATCCGCCCCGATGACAAACGTTGCCTTCGGAAACAGGCGCGACTTCTCGAGGAAAGTCGGTGCTCTGGTGAGTTCGACCGGTGACTTCCAGGCGAACTGCGTAAGCCGGTGTCGCACCGTCTCGCGCGCCAGCGGCGGCTTGTCGACGTTGGTGACAGATATTTCGAACGCCAAGGGCTGCTGCCGGATCTCTTCCGCAACCCGTGCCAGCAACACATGCCCGGAGTGCAACGGGTTAAACGACCCTGGCATCAACACGGGCGGTGGGGGCGCTGACAGCATCAGCTGCCCGTCGGGCTGCGCGGTAACGCGATCGAGGGCGCCGGCCAGGAGCTGATCGATCGTATCGATGTTCGCAACGACCGTCTCAGCAAAAGGTTCATCCGCATCGAGCAGGCTGCGCGGTGACGGGGCGGCGACCCCGCAGGCCCGGGCCAGAAACAAAACAATCGCACCCGAAACGAGATCTTCTTCAGCGGCGCGATCACGTCTGCCCTTGGCCAGCACACCGGTGCAATGCGCGATGCCGGCGGAGTTGGCGCATGCAATGTGAAACCGATGCTCGCCTCTACGTGGGCGATCACTGACGAGTGCGGCCGTCGCGCCGAGGCCAACCAGATCGGTATCCGCCGGCACCAGCCTGGCTGCATGTGCGCGCACGCCCAGCGCCATCGCGATTGCCGTATCGGCACTGCATGCCTGTTCCGGAGCAAAGCCGAGAAACGTCTCAAGCGCGAGTGCGTCGTAGGGAACCTGGGCCTCGATCAGCAGCCGAGACCCCCCGGGCACACGCAGCAACTCGCCGATCGCACCACTACCACCGCCGGTGATCGCGAGTGCGGCCTTGCGGCCGGAACCGTGTACCGTGGAAATCAATTGTTGCCACGCTGCGTCCGACGGTGTCATGGTATAAGGTCCGAAGTTGAATATTCCGGCTAAGATGATGAAAGCCAGCTGGGACGAAGTCAACAGACTCTGCTGAGATGCACAGGGAACGCTGGATCATGACGGTTGCAGCGTTGCTATGTCCCCATTGTCCGCACCACGTTCGGCGCCGGCGGAAGCACCAGTGGCAAGCACGCCAGATCGTGCACCGGCATCGCAGCCGGATTGCCGGGAAGCGGTTAGCGCTGGCTCAGTAACGATCTCAAGGTCATAGCGCGCGGACCTTATGCAGCGAACATCAGCTGGTGGCGATCTTGCTCTTTTGTCAGGCAAGGGGGAATAATCCTGCCTTCGCAGAGGCAAGATCATGGTTCGGTTCCAATGCGCGATGGAGGCTGCGGTCTCCGGCGACCTGCCGGTCTGCCCACAGGCAGCAGTTGCGTCCGATTGCGCGGGCGACGAGAGACCTCCCCGCCCGATGCCATCGGATGGCAAATCCCAATGCTCCGCAACCGTGATGGTTGATTGAGATGCGCGCCCCGGTGCCATCGGAACCCCTGCCGATTTCCGTGCTCACCGGCTTTCTGGGCTCCGGCAAGACCACCTTCCTCGGTCGCGCACTGACCAGCCCGGGGATGGCGGATACTGCGGTGGTGATCAACGAATTCGGTGCCGTGGGTCTCGATCATCTGCTGATCGAGGCAGCGGATCAGGAGGTGCTGGCCTTGCCGAACGGCTGTGTTTGCTGCGCCGTGCGGCAGGATCTCGCCGATACGTTGTATCGCCTGCTGCGCCGGCGAGCGGCAGGTACCATCAGCCCGTTCAGTCGAATTGCATTGGAAACGAGCGGTCTCGCCGAGCCGTCGCCCATCCTCTACACGCTGTCCGCGGATGCGTTCCTGGAGGCGTCGTTGCGCGTCGATACCGTGGTCACCGCAGTCGATACGATCGCCGGTCTGTCCACGCTCGATCGATTTCCCGAGGCGACCGCGCAGGTAGCAGGTGCAGATCGGCTGTTGCTGACCAAAACCGATCTCGCACCACCGCCGCCGGCGTTATTGGCGCGGCTGGAGGCGTTGAACCCGGCGGCACAGTTGGTGGAATCCAATGGCGCTGATCCGGCTACGGTACTGTTCGGTGCCGACCATGCAACAATTCTGCCGCGGCGGCAGCGGTTTTCTGCAACGGCTGTGCACGCCCATGGCATTGCGGCATTCGTCCTTGTGCTGCGCCAGCCAATGACAAGGCTGCAATTCGCGGTCGCGCTTGGCGGTCTGGCGCGCGAGCACGGCGAAGACTTGCTGCGGGTAAAAGGAATCGTTGGGTTTTCCGATCGTCCGGGTGGTCCGGCGGCAGTACACGCGGTGCAGCACACAATGTACCCCCCGCGCTGGCTCGACGCGTGGCCGGATGCTGAACCGACCAGTCGGCTGGTGTTCATCGTGCGCAACGTCGCAGCCGATGTCATTCTGGCGCATTTCGCGTCCGGCGATCCTGAACTGAGCGTGAAGCAAGGAGAACCATGATGTTGGACCTGGTCATCGCGAATGGCACCTGCGTGCTGCCGAGCGGACCCATTGCCGCGGATATTGGTGTGGCTGCAGGCAAGATCGCCACGATCGGTGCGGCGGGCACGCTGGCCCAAGCAGCGCGGACGGTGGATGCGACCGGCAAAGTTGTGATCCCGGGCGGCATCGATCCGCATATTCATTGCTCCTCGCCCGTCCGGTTTCCGGGACGGCCGGATCAGTTCACCGATCCGCCGGCGCAGGTCAGCCGTGCGGCGTTGTTTGGCGGCACCACGACGTTGATCGATTTCGTGCAATGCACGCATGAGCGATCGATTCAAAAAGCGATCGAGGAAACTGACGCGAACTGGAAGAATGCGGTTTACTGCGACTACGGCTTTCATTTGACCTTGATGGGTCAGGTGCCGAACGGGCAATATCCCGAACTGGCCGAGGCAATGCAGCAAGGCCACGCCAGCATCAAGATTTTCACGACCGACATCAGGCCTGGCAACATGGGCCGCATGGTGCCGCATGGTCATATCTGGGAAGCGTTGAAGGTTGTCGCCGCAAACGGCGGCATTGCCGCGATCCACGCAGAAGACAACGACATCGTGATGTTCATGTACGAGAAGCTGATGCGGGAAAACCGGGTCGGCATCGAATTCATGGCCGAGGTCCACAACACGTTGTCCGAAGAACTTTCGTTCAATCGCGTCATCCGCCTCGCTGAAAACGTGGAGGGTGCGGCGCTTTATATGGTGCATGTCTCGGCCGCGACCGGAGTGGCGGCACTGGCGGCGTCACGTGCCAAGGGCTTTCCGATGTATGGCGAAACCCTGCACCAATATCTCATGTATAACGCCGAGGACTACAAAAAGCCTAACTCGCAGATGTATCACACCTATCCTTCGCTGAAATATCCCGAGGACCAGAGACGATTGTGGGAAGCCACCAACCATGGCGCGATCCAGGTCATTGCGACCGATGAATTGTGCTGCCCGCTGCGAGTTAAGTTGCAAGGCAGCCGGATCGACGACACCACCGGTGGGAACTCAGGCGTCGAACCGAGGTTGTCGCTGATGTACACGCAAATGGTGACGCAGCGCGGCTATTCGTTGCCGCAGTTCGTCGGCATGGTGTCGACCAATGCGGCGAAGATCATGGGGTTATATCCACGCAAGGGCGCGCTGGCAGTTGGCTCCGATGCCGATATCGTCGTGCTGGACACCGGATTGCAAAAGACCATCAAGGCGGAGGATTTGCACGAAACCGACTACACGCCGTGGGAAGGTCACGTCGTTACCGCGTGGCCGGGCGTGACGGTGATGCGTGGCGCGGTGGTGGTCGAGGGCGGTCAGTTCTTTGGCGATTTGAAACAGGGACAGTTCCTGCCTCGCAAGGTCGCTGACGAGATCAGAAGCCGGCCGGCGGTGTAGGGCGTTTTTCGACCGGGTTGCGCCACCGCCTGTCGTTGCGAGCGTCGCGAAGCAATCTCCCAGGCCTCCTGGATGGAGATTGCGTCACTTTGCTCGCAATGATTGCGGCGGCTGATCGGAAAGTGCACTGGCGCTCCGCAGCCAGACGGAGGGTGCGAAGCGCCTGATTGGCCTATGCCCGCACGTAGTTGCGGCAAACCAGACGGATGCGGTTGCTGATCTGATCGCGAACATATTGCGGCATCGGGGTTGAGCCGCTCGCCTGCTTCCACTCCGGCGAGTCGATCACGCCCGGCGCCGTGAGATGATATAGCGCCACGTATTTCGTGCCGCCGCCACTGCTGCGGTAACGCCGTGCGCACAATACGCCGGGAACGCGGGACAGCGCAGGGAGGTGTTCCTTGTCGTACCAGGTGTTGAATGCGCTCGCGACCTCAGAAGCAGGGGTCATGCCGACCAAAAGCAGGCCGCCGGCGTTGGCGGGGGCGGTCTTTTCGCCCGGATTGATTTGCTCTCCTTCGTAGCGCAACAGGCGTTCCACCTTTGCGGTCACCCGCTTCGACCACGGCGACAGGTTCTCGCCTCCAATCGCCCGATACTCCGGGCTTTGCAGCACGGCGACGTTGTCGAGGTCGTAGGTTGCGACCGATTGTCTCGGGTTCTCGGCCCCGATCCACCGCTGCAATGTCAGAAAACCGGGCACACGCTGGCGCTCGGGGATGTGCTCGGTATCGTACCAATCGTTGAACTCGCCCGCGTCGACATTCGTGAAATCCATCGCTGCGACAAGTGTGCCTTTGGCCATGACCGTTCCTCCTTGGTTGTTGGATGGTGGTTTGCAACGTCAATACCGCCGCGCGGTGCATCCGCCGAATGCAGTCGGCAGCCTAAGCCAGTTGAGCCGGAAGCAAAAGGGGTTCGCTCGGACGTAACGCGGTCGACTCAATACGCGGCTTCGAGGAGTTCCAGCGCGTCGGCGATTTGCTGCTGCGCCGAACGCACCCCGGCATTGGCGTTGAAGTTCTTCACCGTTTCGTTGGCGATAGAAACCAGCTCAAGGCGAGGAATATTCAACTGACGCAACCGCGTCGGCATTGCAAGGCGCGTATAGAGCGCCTCGAGCGTGTCGGCCACCGCGAGCGCGGCCCGTCTTGCATCCATGTTGTCATGCCAGACCCCGAGTGCTTCCGCGACCTGGCGAGCCGAGCGCGGCTCGACCTGTTCGGAAAGCCGGATTTTTGGAACATGTACAACCGACGTCGACTCACCTTGCCCGACGTGCGGATAACGCACGTGCAGTGCCGTGGAAACGGCATAGTTGCCGGAGAACACACCACCCCGGAAGCGGCGAGCGCCATCGTCCTCGGCGCGGTTTTGCAGGAAGGCGGCGATGCAGAGATCGATCCGCAGCGCCGCGTTGTCCGGCTCGTCGACGAGTCGTGGGTAGGCGCGGTGCGCCAACCGGAAGGCATGGTTGCGGTCGCCCTCGGCCAACGGATTCATTTCCAACTGTGCCATCGAACCGACGAGGCCGGCGAATACCGTTGTCGCTGTCGAACGGATCAGCTCCTGCGGAGCACTGAGTAATGCCTCGTCGTCGAGGAAGATGGAGTGGGGCCGGGTCTTCGGATCGAAATACTCCATGCGATGGTCGAGGTCGGGGTTTTTCAGCCCAGTACCGGCGCGGTTCATGGCGCTGTTCGGCGTGGTCGGAACGTTGATGATCGGTGGTTTTGGCGCCAGCAGCCGCGGGCTGTAGGCCGGCTTGCCCTCGGGGTATTGCGTCATGATCTGGAACGGATCGCCGGATTCTGCCAGGAAGATCGCCACCGCGCGCACAGCGACGATGACGCTGCCGCCGCCAACGGCGATCAGCAGATCGGCTGCGGCGTCGGTTGCGGCGTCTCTGGCGGCGCACACCGACGCGTAGGTCGAGTCCTTTTCGATCCCGTCATAAACGCCGGCGTAACGGTCGCCGAGGGCGGCTGCGATGCGCCGGACGGTGTCGGTGCGTCGATTGACGGATGGAGAGCAGACGACGAAGGCCCGTTTCGCGCCGGCTCGGTCGACCGCTTCGCGAAGGCTTTGCTCGATCGCCTGAGCGCCGCAGTAGAGACGCCAGGGATAGCCTGAAGCGCGGAATGTATGTTCGGTCATGCTGTTGCCAGTCTAATGGGGGTCTTGCGGCTCGTCGCTTCAATTGTAGCGAACGGCATATGGTGCGCAAAGCCAACCGGCGTGCCTCGGAGCAGATGCCGGCCCGATGTCTTCACCCGGTAATCCGCGGCAACACCTTATCCGTGAGCAACCGGAACGACCGGCCGCTCATTGGCGCTGCCATCAGGTAAGTCATGCCGATCTGCGCGCCGAACGACTGGATCTGGTCAGCCACGCTTTCCGCCGTGCCGTGGATCATGACGTCGTCCAAATAAAATTCCACCGGATCCTTGCCGCCGAAATCTCGTGGTGGCCCCTGCCGCACGGCGCCATGTTGTGCACCAACGTAAGCGGCGATCGTCCATTCGGCCACCCGCTTCGCCACGGCGCGCGCCTTGTCTGCCGTCTCATCGACGGCGACCAGGCGCGACATCGGGATGGTCCGGCCGGCATCGCTGAACCCTGCTTCTACCAGCTTTGCCGCATAGTGCCGACGCTTGCCGATCAGATCGGTGCGGGACGCATGTGGATCCATCAGGATCGAATGGCCCTTGCCCGCAGCCCATTCGATGGCAGGGGTGGAGGAGGCGGCCATCCAGACCGGCGGGTGCGGCGCCTGGAATGGTTTCGGCAGCACCTCGACGCCCTCGTACTGGAAGAATTTGCCGTGGTAGGTGAGGCGCTGGTTGGTCCAGGCCTGCAACACAATGTCGACCGTTTCGTGAAAGCGAGCGGCGCTTTCATCGCCCGGGATGCCGAAGGCGGCAAACTCGCTGCGCTCGAAGCCGCGGCCGGCACCCCAGTTGACCCGGCCGCCGGAGAGCACGTCCAGCAGCGCGACCTCCTCGGCAAGGCGCAGCGGGTTGTAGAACGGGGCCAGCGACACCGCCGTGCCGATCCGCAGGCGTTTGGTGCGGGCCGCGGCCATGGTGCCCATCATGTGCACTGACGGGCAGACCGAAAAACTGGAAAAGTGATGCTCGGCAAGCCAGACGGCGTCGTAGCCGGTCTGGTCCATGATGGAGAATCGTTCCAGCGCCGTTTCGTAGACCGAATTGAGCGGGACAGAGCGGTCGCGCCAACCAAAGAACTGCAGAATCCCGACTTTCATTTTTTCTTCCATCTGGGCGCGATCGCCTCTGGTGATGATGGGTTCAGGCGAGGTGAAAGTCCAACTCTGGTCTTACGCCACCCCAACGGCCTTCATCTCGACCAAACGGTCGATGTCTTTCTGGGCGTAACCGGCCTCGTGCAGCACCTCCAGCGTGTGTTCGCCAAGCCGTGGCGGCATCCGGTGGATCCCCGCCGGACTGGCAGAGAAGCGCGCCGGGGGACGGGCCTGGCGGATTTTTCCTTCCGTTGGATGGTCCAGTTCCGGAAACATTTCGACCGCTTTCAGATGCGGCTGCTCGGCGATCTCGGTCAGTTTGGCGAAGGCGGTGTGCGGCACGTCAATGCGTAACAGCAACGTCTCCCATTCCGCCGTGGTGCGGGAAGGCGCGATGTCCCGCATGCGGTCGTAGATCTTGTCGATGTTACGGGCACGTAACACCGGGTCGCGCACGGAGAATTCCTCGATACATTCCGGATGGCCCACGGCTTCGAAGAAGGCACACCAGTTGGCGCCGGAATAGGGCAGCATCGTGAGCCAGCCGTCCTTGGTCCGTACCGGCCGCCTTGCCTTCATGCGCCGGTAGCCGGACGGGCCGATGGGCGGGACGAAGGCGAGGCCGCCGAACATCTCGATGCTGTTGAATGCGGCCAGGGTTTCCAGCATCGGCACCTCGACCATCTGGCCCATGCCGGTGCGTTCGCGATGCAGCAGCGCGGCGGTGACGGCGGAGGTCAGCGCCATGCCACAGATCTTGTCGCCGACCAGGCTGGGGACGAAGGCGGGCTCCTCATCGGTGCCCATGGCGGAGGCAAAGCCGGACGCCGCCTGGATGATTTCGTCGAACGCTGGGCGGGCAGCCCAGGGACCGTTTTGGCCGAAACCGGTGGCGACGGCGTAGACGAGGCTTGGGTTGAGTTCCTTGCAGGTCTCGTAGCCAAAGCCCAGACGCGCGAGGCCGGCGGGACGGATGTTGGAGACCAGCGCGTCGGCTTTGGTGATCAGGCGGCGCAGGACGGCGGCTCCGTCGGCGTGTTTCAGGTCGAGCGCGATGCTGCGCTTGTTGCGGTTGGCGGCCATGAACTGGCCGCTCATGCCGCGATTGCGGAACTGGCCGGAGGTGCGCCAGGTGTCGCCGGTCAGGGTTTCCACTTTGATGATCTCGGCGCCCCAGTCGCCGAGGGTTTGCGTGCCGAACGGGCCAAACAGCACGGTGGTGAGGTCGAGAATGCGGAAGCCTTTGAGCGGCCCGGTCGGAGTGGTCATGGAGGCGAGGTCCCTGGGTGGTTTTGCGGGAGGATAGCGGGGGAGGGCGTGGGTGGCGACAGGGACTATGTGCTGATGTGGTGCGAGGCAGGGGGGTTGTATCAACAATGTTGACACATTGGCGCCAGCGGTGTATTGGCCGACTTGGGTGGCATGCGAGGGATCATGAAAATCATTGTGAAGAAGTGGGGCAACAGCGCATCCGTCCGCATTCCCGCTTCAGTGATGGCGGCTGCCGCTCTATCTCTCGACCAGGCGGTTGATGTTAGAGAGGAGGCGGGTCGGATCGTAATCGAACCAATCCGCGACGAAACATTCGATCTCGACGACCTGGTGGCGGGCATCACCGTTGAGAACTGTCATGATCCGGTCGATACCGGCCGCTCGGTCGGTCGGGAGTTCTGGTGAGGCCGCCTGGGTTCGTGCCGGATGCCGGGGACGTGGTTTGGCTGGAATTCGATCCTCAGGCGGGGCATGAACAGGCTGGCCATCGCCCCGCTGTGGTGCTCAGTCCAGCAAGTTACAACGGCAAGACTGGGTTGATGGTGTGCTGTCCGTTGACCACGCGGATCAAGGGTTATCCGTTTGAGGTTGTGCTTGCCAGCCAGCCGGGCAATGCCGTGTTGTCCGACCAGGTGAAGAGCCTCGATTGGCGGGCGCGACGGGCAGCGCGTAAGGGCCAGGTCACGGATGTTGAACTGCGGCAGGTGAGGGGGAAGTTGCGGGCGCTGATTGGGTGACCGAGATTTCCCACCGCGCTTCATTGGCCCGAATTGTCGATTCTGACTTCACGCGCCTGCCTGGAGAAATTCTATTGACCCTGGTGACCCTTCGGCTTCCTGACGACCTTTATCAACGACTCGAACAACTGGCCGCGTCACGTGGCATAAGCCTTAGCACGCTGATGGAAGAACTTTGCGCCGCCGCGATTGCCGCGCAAGATGCGGAAATCCGGTTCCGCGCCACGGGAGCGGGCGCGAAACGCGTTCGGGCGCTCGAGGTTCTGGACCGGCTTGATGCTGCTGATGGTGCGAGAGCTTCCTGAGGCCGGCAAGGGGCGAAGAGGCCGCTTCGCTTCCCTTCTCGCGATTGTGGAGGTGCGTGATTCCGACGAGGAAGTGAACGCAGCCCAAGGGCTGTCCACTCAGGCAACATCATGGCATGGGCCTACAACCAGGCGTTTACCGAATCATTGTGGGCGTGCCAGAACTTCCAGAGTTCGTTTATGTCGGTATCCGGCACCCAATACCTGAATTCTTGCATGATATCGAACTGTGGTACGGGAATGACCTTTACGTAGTTTTTCCGCCCCAATAGATCACGGTCGAATTTGATCGCGACATCGCAGATAGCCTTCTGTGCTTCGGTCAGATGTCCCACCTGCAAACTCCAGTCGTTGAGATTTGGTCTGCGAAGAGGGTTCGCGGTATGGGCGATATGGTTATTCGCAAGTTCACAAATATGGTCACAGGAATCGAGTCGATCCAAAAGGTGATCGATCATATTGGCCGGAGCGAGGCTTCGCGCCTTGGCCTCCACCAGCGACCTCCGAAGCGAAATGACATCTCGTCCGCGGTCGCACAGTCGACGGATGGCCAATGTCTGTGATGTGATGTACCCGGCCTCGACGAGTCCCGCGATCGGTCCATTGAACTTTCCAGTGAGCTCTCTCGCGCGCCCAATCAGTTTGAAATACGCATCGTTGAGCATCATCGTTTGAACCTGTGGCCAGATATAGCGGTCCAGCCAATCAAACAGCGATTCAGGGTTCATTGGGCCGCGCTCCGTGTGGTAGATGAGCCCGATCTGCCCGGCAGGCCGCGGAAAGGCTCTCCATCGAAGGTACATTCGCACGCGCGGGTTGGTCAGCCAAAGCTCACGTCGGTTCCGAGATATTCCGTCAACCGCTCCGGATGAGCGTCAAAGTCGGCATGATCGATGCCTGCTATCGAGAAAACCTCATTGGCGAATTTCCTACATTGACGCCAGCTGTCATCCAGACTGCCATGCAACGCGGGGGACCCCGACCGATTGAAAATCAGGCGGAGAACGCCGCAGAAAAGGCGCAATGACTCAGCGGAAGGAACAGCGCGTTGATGCGTCCGCAGCTCCGTGGCCCGCCTGGCAGCGGCTTGGGCAAGGATTTCGCGCGACCCCGGTCCGTTCTCAAGCACTGCTTTGGCCAATGGCTGCAACAACTCGTGCGTCGTGTAGTCAATTCCGCTACGTTGGTCGGCGAGGCGCTTCACGGCTTTGTCGTAGGTACGACCGGATTTGGAAAGCTCGCTGAGAGCCTCCAGCACATTTGCAATCGTCGTGTCTCGCGAACCTGTCACCGTTGCTTTATAACATCCGATCGCGTGGCAGATTGCCTCGCAGAGGTCTGACGGAAGGCGGTCCAACCGTAAGACTCGGGCGAGATCGCCCTTTTCCCGGCTGCCGAAAGCGAATGGTAACGCCACCGGCGCCGGCAAGGAAACGGGAGGGTATGGCCTGGGCATTCATATTTCCTGAGTCGTCAACTGTGCAGATCGTGCACATTGTTGGGTCAAAGCGAAGAGGCCGTGCTCATGATTGTCGGTCGGGGACCGCAAGCTCCACTCAAACCGTATGCGGTGCGGAACTCTGGCGCATCCGGCTGACCCTCAGTACGGCTCCCTCACAAAAATAAACGTCGTCCCCGTCACGATCGGCGCACTCGCCCCAACAAACGACACATTGACACCTTTCACCTGCCGCGTCCCAGCCCGCCCCGACGCCTGCAACGCGCCCTCAATAATGTGCCACAACCCGTGGATCCGCCCAGTACCCAGCGAACCGCCAAACGTGTTCAACGGCAGTTCGCCGTCCAGCTCGATCCGCCCGTCCTGAATGAAGTCCAGCGCCTCGCCCTCCTTGCAAAACCCGTACGATTCCAACCCGTAAATCACTGACGCCGAGAACCCGTCATAAATCTGCGCCACATCGACATCTCCAGGGCTGAACCCCGACCGCTCCCAGGTCAGTTTCGCCGAGCTGCTGCCGCCCTCCATATAGCTCGACAAACTGCCGATCCGGCCCGCCACCTCAAAGTGCAACCGCTGTCCATACCCAGCCAGATACGCCGGCGTCGGCTTCAGATCCCGCGCCCGGTCCGCCGTCGTCAGCACGATCGCCACTGCGCCCTGCACCGGGATATCGCAATCGAACAGACAAAACGGATACGCAACCATCCGCGAGGCCAGGTAGTCCTCCCGTGTCAGCGTCTTCCCATAAAACCACGCATGCGGATTGTGCTGCGTGTGTTTGCGCTGCGTCACCGCTAGCGTCGCCATCTTCTCGCGGTTTTGCCCATTCCGCTCCAGCCACCGAGTATACGCCACCGCCATCCCCTGGCCCGGCCCGCCAAACCCATACGGCGCGGTAAACTGCGTCGCACCGGCAGCGTATGCGCCCGGCAGGTTCTGATACGTCCCGCTCGGGTTATGCATCGCCCGCCACACCACGGCATATTTGCACACCCCCGCCAGCAGAGCATTCACCGCCTGCTGCACTGCGCCGCCGATGTTCGTCGTCCCCACCTGGATGTGCCAGGTCAGAGCAGGCAACTTCAACATCGCCATCATGCAGTTGACCGAAACGACAGAGATCCCGTCGACCTCCGCATGCCCGGTCGCCGGTAACTCCGGATAGGTCGCCAGCCCGTCGATGTCCTCCATCCGCAGCCCCGAATCAGCGACCGCCTCTTTCACCGCAGTCAGCGCATGCGCCGCCAACGGGATGTCGGCGCTGCGGGAGACTTTGGAATATCCCACCCCGCTGACAGCGATTTTGCATCGGTTGTCCCACATGCCGTGTCTCCCCTTAACGCGCGAGCCGGAACTGCGGCAGCGTGATGTCGTCGTTCAGTTTCTCGAAGATGACCTCGACACGACGGCCGACCTTCGCCTCGGTGTATTCAACACCAAGCAGGTTGCCGGCGAGCAGCGCGCCCGGCGCCTCGTCCAGCTCCACGATGATGCTGGCGTACGGTACGGCAGAGGCAAAGCGCTTGTCGCCGGTGTGATACATGATGGTGTAAGCATAGATCGCTCCGGCCCCTCGCACCGGTTCGAACTTCAGTTCGGTGCTGACGCATTGGACGCAGGTTGCGTAGGGCGGATGCTGGAAGTGGCCACAACTCTGGCAGCGTTGCAATTCCAGAACGCCACGTCTGGCCGCGTCCCAGAACGGTTTGGTCCATTCGTTGGGAACGGGAATCGGGCGGGTCACCTTGCTCCAGTCGCTCATTTGCTTCGCCTTGTCTCCGCGGTCTGGCTGCAAGTCTAAAACGCCGCCGCGGTTGCGGATAGCCTCTCCGCCCAGTTACTCGCGGGGGTCTGGGCTACCGGTCCCGTCAGGCTTATGCTGCCAGGAAGGAAACAGCGAAGGGAACGGCGATGACCGATGCGAAGCTGGCACCCAATCTGCCGCAATGGATGATTGATCATTCCAACCGCTATCTCGCCAGCGGCGGGACCGACGGGCACATGTACACGATGAACATGCCGGGCCGGCCGACGTTGACCGTGCCGTCGCTGATGCTGACGACGACGGGCCGCAAAAGTGGGGAGAAATTCATCTTCCCGCTGTTCTACGGGACCACGGGCGACAGTTATATCGTGGTCGCTTCAAAAGGCGGCGCGCCGCAGCATCCGCAATGGTATCTGAACCTCCTCGCCAATCCCGAGGTGGAGATCCAGGTCGGCACTGCAAAGCTGAAAGCACGGGCGCGGACCGCGGCTGGTTCTGAACGTGCAGCGCTGTGGGAAAAGGCGCTGGAGTTCTGGCCGCCGTACGCCGATTACCAGAAGAAGACCGAGCGCGAAATTCCGGTGGTCGTGCTGGATCCCATTGCCTGATCGTTTCCCGAGGTTCGGTTTTCTGCCAATCCCCCGTGCGGAATGGGTCGCTAATAGTGCCAACGGCAGGCGGCAATTTCGAGGATCTGCCCGCCCTGCATTCCGGAAATGCGATAAACCAGGCGGGGCTCGTCGGTAATACGGCGAGCCCACCATGCGGACAGATCGCCCTGGAGCGGTTCCGGCTTGCCGATCCCTGTGTAGGGCGATCGGCCTGTGTCTTTGATGACCGCATTCAGCCGGCGCAGGATTGCGGCCTGAAGCGCGTCCGGCGCCTCATCGAGCGCCACAATGATGCTGGCGTACTGTACGGCAGACGCGAAGCGTTTGTCGCCGGTGTGATACATGATGGTATAGGCGTAGATCGCCCCGGCCCCGTGCACCTGCGCCACGGGTTCGCACAATCTGCTCAAATCATGGGCGTCGAGACCGCGAACTGAGCGGGGCACGGCTGGTTGGCGACCACAAGCCCGCGAACGGCCGCGCCGGCGATCACGGCACGTCTCTTGCTTCACACCACGCCATGGGTCGAGCGTCCGTTTTACGGGGTGCCGAACATGCAGCAAAATCCTTTGATCGCCCAGGCGGCCCAATTGGACCGCCGATCGTTGCTGACCAGCGTTACCGCCGCCGCGACGGTTGCCGCAACGGGCGCCGTGCCGCGAGCCGAGGCGGCGCCGAACCAGGTGCTGCGAATCGCGATGACCGCGTCGGATCTGCCAACCGTCACGGGAATTCCCAACAACGGCGGCGAGGGCTATCGATTTCTCGGCTACCCGGCCTATGACGGCGTGGTGAACTGGGATTACACCCATGTAGATCAGACCGCCGACGCCACGCCCGGTTTGTTCGAGTCCTGGACCGTCGATCCCGGCAACCCGACCCGCTGGATCTTCGCCCTGCGTGGTGGCGTGCAGTTCCATGACGGTTCGCCGCTGTCGATCGATGACATCGTCTGGAACCTGCGCCGGGTGTGGGATCAGAATTCGCCACAATACGATGCCTCCGGCGCGCCGATCGTGCGTTCGGTCGTTACCATGCTGGATCGCTGGGAGCCGGTCGACGAAGGCAAAATCGCCATCTACACCAAAAGTCCGTTCAGCTTCTTCCATTACTCCCTGACCGGGGTGCTCATCGCCAGCCCGCGCCAGTGGGAGAAGATGGGGCGCAGTTGGGTTGGTTTCGCCAAGGAACCGTCCGGCACCGGACCGTTCCGCATCACCAAGGTGCTGGCCGGCCAGTATGCGGAATTGTCGCGCAATGACCACTACTGGAACAAGGAACGGATCCCGAAACTGGATAAGATGATCGTCTACCCGATGCCGGAGCCGACGACCCGGGTCGCCGCGCTGCGTTCGGGCGAGGTCGACTGGATCGAGGTACCGCCCCCGGACGCGATCCCATCGTTACGTCAGGCCGGATTCAAGATCAGCCTGTGGCCCTATCCGCACACCTATCCCTACATGCTGAACTGCGCCGCTCCTTCGGTGTTCAGCGATGTGCGCGTGCGCCAGGCGCTGAATTTCGCGATCGACCGCGACGGCCTGTGCAGCATGCTGAATGGCACCGCGAAGCCGGCTTATGGCTTCTATCCGCCGGAGCATCCGCTGTTCGGCAACCCGAAGTTGCGTTACGGCCACGATCCGGAGCGGGCGAAACAGCTGCTGGCCGAGGCGGGCTACGGGCCGAACAAGCGCCCGAAAGCGAAGATCATGATCTCGACGTCGGGCTCGGGACAGATGGTGCCGATCCCGATCAATGAGTTCTTGCAACAAAATTTCGCCGCGGCCGGCTTCGACATCGACTTCGACGTCGTCGAATGGGGCACCATGCTGATCGCCAAACGCAGCCCGCCAAGCCAGGCGACCTCGCACGGTGACGACGGCATCAACAACAGTCTGGGCTATACCGATCCGTCGGTGATGTATCGGCTGTTCGCCACGGCCAGCTTTCCGCCTACGTCGATCAACTGGGGTCATTTCAGCAACCCCCGCTTCGATGAACTGACCACGCGGGCGCAGTCGACGTTCGACGCGGCGGAGCAGACGAAGCTGCTGGCAGAAGCGCATGCCATCCTGGTCGATGAAGCAGCCTGGCTCTACATTTGCCATGACCTCAACCCGCGGGCGATGAGCAAAAGCGTGACGGGCTTTCATCCGGCGCAAAGCTGGTCGCAGGATTTTACCCATATCACGATGAGCTGAGATGCCGATCCCGGGCGCGTGACGGGCGCGCCAAAGCAGGATGGCCGCGGCAGCTCGCACCGCATGCTCGGTACGCGGGGTACTTGTTTCGGTATCGCCGAACGAACGATCCCGCGCGCCCACCGACAGCGTCCATGCGATGGACGCTGGCACGGCATCGCGACCCCGCATCGTTGCGAACCGTCGGATTCGCGGCCTAACCTGCTCCGCCCCCGACGAGCGGCGACGCAGGAGACCACCCGCCATGCCATGAGAGTGAAAGGAAGTTTGGCCGGATCCCATCCACGCTCGTAACGAACGGTACGATCACCCGGGCGCATCAACCTCAACACCTCCGGCAACTTCGCCGACACCAACGTCAACAAGAAAAGCCTCAGCCTCAATGTCCGCAGTCCCAAAGGCCTGGAGATCGTCAAACGTCTGCTCGCCATCTCCGACATCGTCATTGAAAATTTCAGTTCGCGCGTGCTGCGCAACTGGGGCCTTGGCTACGAGCAACTGTGCGAAATCAAACCTGACATCGTCTACGTATCGATGTCCGGCTACGGCCATACCGGCCGCAATCACCACTACACTACATTTGGCCCGGTCGCTCAGTCGGTCGCTGGCCTGACCGTTCTTTCCGGCCTGCCTGACAGACCGCCGGCCGGCTGGGGCTGGTCGTATATGGACGACACCGGCGGCATGTATGGCGCGATGTGTGCGCTCACCGGCCTCTACCATCGCAACATGACCGGCAAGGGCCAGCACATCGACCTGTCGCAGATGGTCGCCAGCGTCCCGATGAACGGTCCCGCGCTGCTGGACGTCACCGTGAACGGCCGAGGCTCAGCCCGGCCCGGCTTCCCCCCGGGTAACCGAGCGCACTGGCCTGGCACACCGCTGGTCAACAACTACCGCGGCCCAACCGTCGCGCCGCATAACGCGTATCGCACGTTTCCCGGCGGCTACAACGACTGGTGTGTCATTGTCTGCCACTCCGACGAGGAATGGCATCGGTTGGTCGAAGTTATGGGCGCCCCGTACTGGGCTACCACAGAAAAATTCGCCACGCTCACCGGTCGGCTGGAACACCAGGACGAACTCGACGCCCACATCGAAACCTGGTCCACAATGCTGGATAAATACGAGCTGACCAAACGCTGCCAGGCAGCAGGGGTTCGCGCTCTTCCCGTGCAGAGCGCGGAAGACCGCGTGGAGCACGACCCGCAATTGCGCGAGCGGCAAATGTATCTGCCGATCGATCATCCGGCGCTTGGCGTGCACAAAGTGCAAAATGCCCCATTCAAAATGTCGCAAACCCCGGCGGCAAATCACCTTCCGGCGCCGATGATCGGCCAACACACAAGAGAGATCGTCGAAGGCCTTCTGGGTCTGAGCCACGAGGATCTCCGCGCCGGCTTCGATGACGGCACGTTCTGGCCCACAAAGCGGCCGCGTTTTCCTTACATGGAAGAAATGCTCCAATGAGCGAACCGCGCGGCCCTTTATCTGGGCTACGAATCCTGGAACTGGCGGACGAAAAGGGTCAGTTCTGCGGCAAGCTGCTCGGCGATCTCGGCGCCGACGTGATCAAGATCGAACCGCCCGGCGGCGAGGCCTGCCGCCACGTCGGGCCATTCCTCGACGACATTCCGCACCCGGAACGCAGCCTGTCGTTCTGGCATTACAACACCTCCAAACGCGGTATCACGCTCAACCTGGAAATCGCTGATGGGCGCGCCCTGTTTCAGCGCCTGGCAGAGACCGCCGACGTCATTCTGGAGACCTTCCGCCCCGGCTTCCTCGCTTCCCTGGGATTTTCCTATGACACCCTTTGCCAATCCAACCCCGGGCTGATCCTGTGTTCTCTGACTCCGTTCGGTCAGACCGGCCCCTGGCGAGATTATCTGTCCAGCGACCTGCTCCACATGGCCGCCGGTGGCGAGATGGCATCCTGCGGCTATGACGAGGCCGATG
>JBEKQQ010000059.1:0-32632 GCA_049519555.1 Acetobacteraceae bacterium | reverse complement strand
GCCATGCGGCTCACCGACGATCCGGCTGAGCTCCCATACAAGCGGTACTATTGTGTGGCCGGTACGAGCAAACCCCTCGTCGATGCGCGCGCGGTCCATCAGCGACAATTGTGCCTTTTCCGCAATCGCCGCCGCTGCCGCCTCGGGGATGATGCCAAGTTCGGCCTGGGCTTTGGCGAGGGCCACCTCGACGTCGAGCCATGCCTGCCAGCGGTTTTCCAGTTGATAAAGAGCGCGGATGCCAGGGTCTGCGACGCGGGTGGCGGTCGGGAGAGTGTCGCTCATGAACGCCTCGGTTTGTTCTTGCCGGCGACGTTACTGGATCGGCCGGAAGCGGGGAACCCCTCGGCTGTGTCACTTCGTTCGGGGACGAAGCGGTTGGCTCAGCGGAGGATCCGCGGAACGGAAACGCCTTCGTTCCTGGGGGAAGCGCGAGCGCCGCACGGTGCGGGCCGGGACAACGTCAACGGGAATCCGGTGACCGTGCCGTGTACGGAGGCGTCACTGTCTCGACCGCGACCGCAGCAACTGCTCGAGCAGACGGAGCATCAAGGCGGAAATACTCAGCGCCTCGGTTGCGCTCTCCAGCGCGCGGCGACGTACCGCCAGCGCCTCGACTTCCGCCAGCCCAGGCGAGGACCGGAACGCAACGAGGAACAGCAGCAAAGCAATCACCAGATCGACTCCGGCGAAGATCAGAGCAACGTATTGACCGGCCAGGTAGCTTCGCAACCAGAACCAGGCCGCAACGTGGCCGAACCCGAGCCCGCCGAGCAACAAAACCAACGCAATGCTGCCCATGACGACGCGTCCCGCGACGCGCCTGGCGTGCAAGCCCATGCGTAACCGCTCCGCCTCGAGTGCGATGCGAAGAAGGCGGAGCGGATGCACCGTCAGCGGCCTATCCGCCCAAGCAAGAACCCAACGACGGCGGCAATGCCGATGGCGGCGAGAGGTTGGCTGCGGACGGCGCCGGCAAGCACGTTGGCCCGCCCCCGCATCACGTCGGCCGCATCATGGGCTGCGGCTTCGACCCGCTCGGCGGCCTCGCCCATCGCCGGAGACACGCGGTCGCGCATCAAGGTTTCCACCTGCTCCCGCAGGCGGGTAATCTGGGCCATGGCATCCTCTGCCCGTCCCATGGCGTCCCTGGCGTTGTCTGGCATGGCAATTGTCCTTTTACATCCGTGTAACCGGGCACATTGATCGCGGATCAGTAACCTTTCATGGCGGGAAAGGTTGCATTGATCTGGATCATCATTGCAATGCTCCGGCTCCGCAGGTTCCGGGCCGGGAGTGGCCGCGCCAACGGTTCCATGCCATGCTCGCGGTCCTGGCTAAGCGGGAGAGCGGTCATGCATTTCGGCGCGTCGATGTTCTTTACCGACTATTCGATCAGCGCACCGGCGCTCGCCAAGGCGCTGGAAGAGCGCGGCTTCGAGTCAGTCTGGGCTGCGGAGCACTCGCACATTCCGGTCTCGCGCAAGACGCCGTTCTCCGGCGGCGGCGATCTGCCGAAGCCGTATTACGACGCGATGGACCCCTTCGTCGCACTCACCGCCGCCGCCATGGCGTCGAAAACCCTGAAACTGGGCACTGGGGTTTGCCTTGTGAACCAGCGCGATCCAATTCAAACCGCGAAGCTTGTGGCCTCGATCGATCAGGTGTCCGGCGGCCGTTTTTTGTTCGGTATCGGCAATGGCTGGAACCAGGATGAGATGGAAAACCACGGCACCGTGTTTGCGACACGCCATAAGCTGGTGCGTGAGCGGATCGAGGCCATGAAAGCGATCTGGACTCAAACCAAGGCAGAATATCACGGCGAATTCGTCAATTTCGATCCGATGATGGCGTGGCCAAAGCCGGTTCAGAAGCCGCATCCACCGATCATTGTCGGCGGCGCTTTCCCCTATGCCGCGCGCCGTGCCGTACGGTACGGCGACGGCTGGTATCCGACGGTGGCACGGCCCGGCCTGGCGGCCGAGGTGCTCGACCTGCTACCGAAATTTCAGGCCATGCTGAAAGAGGCCGGCCGCGATCCGGCGAGTTGCCCGTTGTCGCTGTCATCGGCTCCGGCCGATCTGGATTTGTTCAAGCGGGCTCGCGATCTTGGTGTGGTGCGGGTCAGCGTCGCGTTGACGGCGGCGACCGAGGCAGAGGCGATACCGATCCTCGACAAATGGGCCGACCTGATGGCAAAGGTTTAAGGGAGAGCCAGATCATGCAGTTCGGGGCAGCGATTTTCTTTACCGACTATTCCATCTCGCCGGGCGATCTCGGGTGGGCGTTGGAAAGCCGCGGATTCGAGTCACTTTGGGCAGCGGAACATTCGCACATTCCGTTGTCACGCAAATCGCCGTGGGGCGGCGGCGGCGATTTGCCGAAACAATACTACGACGTCATGGATCCGTTCGTGACGTTGACCGCCGCGGCGGCGGTGACGAAGCAATTGAAGCTTGGCACCGGGGTTTGTCTGGTGAACCAGCGTGACCCGATCCAGACCGCGAAGCTGGTGGCCTCGATTGATCAGGTGTCGAACGGGCGGTTTTTGTTCGGGGTCGGCAACGGCTGGAACCAGGACGAGATGGAAAATCACGGCACGGTGTTCGCCACCCGCCACAAATTGGTGCGCGAACGGATCGAGGCCATGAAAGCGATCTGGACCCAAACGAAACCCGAATATCACGGGGAATTCGTCAATTTCGATCCGATGATGACCTGGCCGAAGCCGCTGCAAAAGCCACATCCGCCGATCATTATTGGTGGCGCGTATCCATATGCCGCACGCCGGGCGGTTCGTTACGGTGATGGCTGGATCCCCTTGGCCGGGCGGGCGACCCAATATGGCGATGTGTTCGACTATTTGCCGAAATTCCGTGAGATGCTGACGGAAGCCGGCCGCGATCCGGCGACGTTTCCGATTTCGCTGTTCGGCTCGACCGAGGATCCGGATACGTTGAAGCGCTACCGCGATCTGGGCGTCGTGCGCGTGGTGATCAGCCTGCCGGCGGCGAAAGCGGATGTGGTGCTGCCGGTGTTGGACAAGTGGGCGAAGTTGATTGGCGTTCTGTAATCCATCGCAACGACAGCGCCCACCTACTCCGCCCGGATCAGCCCCCGGTGGCTCTCGCCATCGATAAACGCCAGCACCTCCGCCACCAGCGGGTCATGGCCGAAGATCACACGCGTCTCCGCCAGCCGGTCGGCAAACACACCTGCATCCTTGAACAAGCACCGGAACGCCGCACGCAGGCTGAGGATCGCCGCCTTCTCAAAGCCACGCCGTTTCAGCCCAACAACGTTCAGACCGGCCAGCCGGGCACGATTGCCAATGACGCTGCCGAACGGGATGACATCGCCCTCGACCCCCGACACGCCCCCAACCATCGCCGCGCGGCCGATGCGCACATATTGATGGATCGCTGCCGAACCACCGATCACCGCGTGATCGCCGATCGCCACATGCCCGCCCATCACCACGTTGTTGGCGATGATGACATGATTGCCAATCCGGCAATCATGCGCAACGTGCGCCACCGCCATCAACATGCAGTCGGCGCCCACCGAGGTCACGCCGCGTCCGGTCGCGGTGCCGCGATGGATGGTGCAATGCTCGCGAATTTGAGTCCGCGCGCCAATGTCACAGCGGGTCGGTTCGCCGCGGTATTTCAGATCCTGCGGCGCGAGGCCAACGGTGCAAAACGGATACAGGATCACGCCTTCGCCGATCCTGGTGTGGCCATCGACCACCACGTGAGACACCAGTTCTGCGCCGTCCTCGATCACCACATCGGGGCCAACGGTGCAAAATGGACCGATACGCACATCGCGGCCAAGTACCGCCGAGGGATCGACCATGGCAGCAGGATGGATGCGCACCCCCACGGGCCGCGGCAATCTGATTTCCGGCATTACATCCATGCTGCTCTGTTCCATCCGCGCGCGAGTATCTCTTGGCATAACAAACTATGAGCATTCCCGGTTTGGCCCAACTCAATCATTGTTGCCCGATATTTCGGGCACGATGATGGCGGCGGAGAAATACGCGGGCGGCGCGACGGCAGGCCGCTGCGTCAGTCCTGCCGGTGTGCCAGTTCGGGCGCGCGATCCATGATCATCGCCGAATAGATCGCCTCGGCGACCACCGCATCACCGACCTTGGCAACGCCCTCAAATTTCCAGACCGGGCCACGGCGCTGCTTTTTCGTGACCGCCACGCGCATTTGATCGCCCGGCATCACCGGACGGCGGAACTTGGCGCCATCGATGGACATGAAATAGACGACCTTACCCGCCGCCTCGGGGCCCAGAGTGCTCACCACCAGGACGGCCGCAGTCTGCGCCATACTTTCGATGATCAACACACCTGGCATGACCGGATGGTTGGGAAAATGCCCGGCAAAGTATGGCTCGTTGACCGACACGTTCTTGATGCCAGTGGCCGACTCACCAGGGATCAGATCGACCACGCGATCGATCAGCAGAAACGGATAGCGATGCGGGATCGCCGTCAGGATCCCTTTGATATCGACAACCCCACCCGCCGCCGGAGCAGCGTCGCGTTCGGAAGTCGCTTCCGGCGGTGCGGTATCATCCATGGTGCTCATTCCGTCTTCTTGCCCGGCGTTTTGCCCCATCCTTGCGACCTTGTCATGCGGCGCAACCAGGCGACTTCGCGCATCCAGCTGCGGATCGGCTGCGCCGGATACCCACCCATCTCGGCCCCGGCGGGCACATCCTGCATGACGCCGCCCTTCGCGGCGATTTTGGCACCGCGGCCGATGTGGATATGCCCGCTCACACCCGCCTGGCCACCCATCTGGACAAAGTCCTCCAAAATGGTGGAACCGGAAATCCCGACATGGGCGACCAGAACGCAACACCGGCCAAGTTGCACGCCGTGGCCGATTTGCACGAGGTTGTCGATGCGCGAGCCGGCCCCGATTACGGTGTCGGTCATGCCGCCGCGGTCCACCGTGCTGTTTGCGCCGATCTCCACATCGTCGTGCACCATGACCAGGCCGAGTTGGGGTACCGTCAGGAAGCCATCTTCGGTGACCGCGAAGCCAAACCCCTCCTGACCGATCCGAGCCCCAGGATAGACATAGACCCGGTCGCCCACCCGGGCATGCGAGATGCTGGCATGACTGCCGACGCGGCAATCGGCGCCGATTGTCACGTTCGCGCCGACCAGAGCCAGTGGACCGATCCGGGTTCGCCTGCCGATGACGGCACCGTCGCCGATTACCGCCAGCGGCCCGATCTCGGCACTCGGGTCGATCCGGGCATCGGTTCCGATCACCGCCGACGGATGCACGCCGGGCACCGTTGGCGGTGGCGGATGGAACAACGTGGCGACCCGGGCCCAGGCGGCATAGACCTCAGTGGTGAGGATGGGAACGGCGGAAGCTGGGACCCGGTCCGCGAGATCGGGATCCACGATCACCGCACCGGCACGAGTTTTCTCCAACGCCGGCAGGTATTTGCGATTATCCAGGAAGCTCACGTCCGACGCTTCCGCAACGGCGAGTGGCGCGACGCCGCGGAACATCAGGCGCCGCGGCGGCGCCTTGGCCCGGGCCGCATCGACCACCGCTGCCAGACTATGCGGGCCGGTGCGCCGAAAGAACTGCGGATCCCCGACTGTCGGCGCCTGGACGGCAGGCTCCTGGGTCACGGCCGTTCAGTGTTTACCCGCCGGTGGCGGCTTCGCACCCGGTCCGGGCTTTGCGGCGGCGGGCGCTGGTGTGGCCTTGGCGGCGGGCGAGGCTGGGGCCGCGGCGGGAGTGACCTCCGGCGTGGCATTGGCACGTGGGCCGGCAATCGGCGCCTTGAAGTCGTTCGGCGAGATGCCGTCCGGCGGAATGACGACGGAGGGCAGGATCTTGTTCAACACGTCGGCAACCTGCGGGGTCAGATCGAAATCGGCGGTGGTGCCAAGCACCTGCGCGCGATTGAGCACCAGGTTCACCCCACGCGAGGCAGCAACCTGCTGCGCCACCTGCTCGATGACGCGCTCGATCTGCGCCATCACATACTGACCGGCTTCCTGAATGACCCGCGCCCGCTCACTGAACTTGCGCCGCGCGTCGTTGACCTGATCGGCGTACTGCTTCTCGCGGCTACGGATCTGCTCCGGCGTCAATTTGGCGCGTTCGTTGGCGAAGTTCTGTCCGAGTTCGCGCAGCGCATTCTGCTCCTTTTGGCCATCCTCATTCAGCTTGGTGCGGCGAGCGCTGAGTTCCTTATCGGCCTGCTGATAGGCGGTGGAGACCCGCAGGATATCCGGCACTGAGAGAATTCCGACGATCGCCGCCGGGGTGGCCGAGCCTTTGGGGATCGGCGGAATTTCCGGCATCGGCGGTAACTGCACCTGCAAGGGCGGCAGCGGCCCTTGCGGAGGCTCCATCATCGGCATGACGTCCTCGGACGGCGGCGGGGCAGCTTCTGGCTGACCGGTCGGAGGATTGGCTGCGCCGGCCGGCGGTGCAGCAGGCCTTGGCGGCTGCGGCACAAACCAGCCATTGCCGCCGGACTGGCCTTGTGCCTGGCCGGCCAAAGGCCAGGCCGCCAGCGCCAGGGTAAGCGAGAAACGCGCGATCATGCGCCGCGCCGTGTCGAGTGGAATGTGAAACACTAGAACCTCGTGCCGAAGCCAAACCGGAAGAGCTGGGTCTGGTCATGTGGCTGTTTGATGACGAACGGCGTGAGATCGACGTTGATAAGTCCGAACTGCGTGCGCCAGGAGATGCCGACGCCTACGCCTATTCTTGGTGCGCCGGAGGCCGCGATATCAACCGCCTGGCAGCCCGCGCAGGTGGCGCCCTTGAACGACGCCTGGGTCAAAGCACCCACATCGGCAAACGTCCTCCCTGTCAACCCGATATCCCTGGGCACGCCAGGCAGCGGGAACCGTAGTTCCTGCGACTCCGTCCAAATAAACCGCCCACCAAGCGGATCGCCGGTGTTGGCGTCGTGCGGTCCGGCACCGCCGGTCTGGAAGCCGCGCAAATTGTCGCCGCCCAAAAAGAACCGGTCGATGATCTCGTCCCTGCCGCCCAGCTCAATCATATAGCCGGTGCCCGCGGAAAGCTTAATCCCCCATTGGTCGTCGTCCATCAGGCGGTCGAGCGGAATGTAATAGGCAGCGTCCACATTGGTCCGCAGGTAGTCGACGGTGCCGCCCAGGCCCGCATAATCGTTGCCGAAGTCGATGGCCCATCCGCTGTGTGGATACAGTTTGCTGTCGCGGTAGTCGAGCGTCACGATCTGACTGACCTGGGACAGCAAGCTCCAGCCAGCCTGGTTCAGGATCAACGGACTCGATGTCGAGAGCACATCGAAGACGTCACGATCGGCCAGCGTATAGCTCCAAACCTGGCGCAAATGCTCATTGAAATCATAGCCGAGGCGGAACGAGCCACCGAACCGCTTCTCATCGTAGGGTTCGGTGCCAAGGTAGTCGGTTTGGATCGCGAATATGTCGAAGCCGGCGACCAGATTGCGATCGAGGAAATACGGGTCGGTGACCGACAAATCGATCGACGTGCGCCGCTGCGCCAACACCCCGTTGATGCTGGCATCGATGCCGGTGCCGACCAGGTTGCGTTCGGACAGACCGATATCCAGCAAGGCACCCGCATCAGTCGAGTAACCGCCGCCGAAACTCAGCTGGCCGGTGGCTTTTTCGGAGATGCGCGTGGTGACGATAGCCTTGTCAGGCGCCGAGCCGGGTGTGGTGGTGATCTCAACGCCCTGGAAATAGCCGAGATCCATCAGGCGTTGACGGGTTTTGCGGATCAGTTCGGCATTGAACGCATCGCCCTCGGCGAGGCGGAATTCGCGCCGGATCACCTTGTCCTTGGTGCGGGTGTTGCCGGTGATGTCGATCCGCTCGATGTAGACCCGCGGCCCCTCACCCACGTCGAACAGCAAATCGACCGTGTGTTTTTCGGGGTCCTTCTTGACCCGCGGTTTGACCTCGACAAACGCATAGCCGCGGTTGTGGACATAATCCTGTATTGCGTCATCGGCCTTCTCGACGGCATCGCCGTCGTACCAATCGCCCTCATGCAGGTCGGTCGCCGAGAGCAACTCCTCAGGCGTCACGCCCTTGATCTGCGAGGTGGCCGTCACCGTGCCAAGCCGGTAGCGCTCGCCTTCATGGATCGTAAAGGTGACGAAGAAACCGTTGCGGTCCGGCGAGAGTTCTGCCGTGGCATTGAGCGCCTCGAAGTCGGCGTAGCCGTTCTTGAGGTAGAACCGGCGCAACAGTTCCTTGTCGTATTGCAGACGCTCCGGGTCATATTGATCCGCGGTCGACAGGAACCGCCACCAGCGCTCTTCACGCGAGCTGATGGCATCGATCAACTTGCTCTCGCTGAACGCATGATTGCCGACGATGGCGATTTTACTGATCAGCGCGGTGGGACCCTCGGCGACCTGAAACACCACGTCGACCCGGTTCTGATCCTGTCGAATGATTTGTGGGGTGACGGTGGCGTCGAAATTGCCCTTCTTGCCGTAAAGATCAAGGATTTTCTGGCGGTCTGCCTCGACCATCGCCGGCGTGTACACGGCGCGCGGTTTGGTCTGGATCTCGGGCTTGATCTGGTCGTCGCTGAGCCTGTGGTTGCCCTCGATCGCCACCTTGTTGACCAGCGGGTTCTCTTCGACGTTGACGATGAGCACGTTGCCCTGGCGGCTCAGTTGCACATTCTTGAACAGGCCAGTGGAGAACAAGGTCTTGACGCTGCGGTCCAGCCGGTCGGGATCGAACGGGTCGCCTGGCCGGACCACCAAATATGAACGAATCGTCCCCGCCTCGATGCGTTGATTGCCGACCACCTGAATGGCCTGGATTGCGCCGCCGGCCAGAGCCGGCAGCGCGGCCGGAGCCTCCACCGGCGCTGGCACCGGAAGTGCCGCTGGCGCGGATGGCGGGGGAGCGACGCTTGGCTGCGCGGCGGCGGCCGCAACGACACAGATCATCAGGAGGCAGGCGGCCAGGTGCCGCGTGACAGAGCGCAAATGCAAGCGGCTGTTCTCCCCCATTCGCGAGCCCGACGGGCCGCATTCTGCGGCGGTGCACGACGGACAGTGCGAGTCGCCGCCATCGGTATACAAGCTGGCGATCTGAGGCGCCAGACGACCATCCCAGACACTGCCTCAACTTTCGTTCACCGCGAAGTCATCCCGGCTGGTTCCGCGCCGGCCCAGATCTATATGATGGTTGCAACCGGCCCATGCGACCAGCGGGCCTTTCGACATCAAGGTGCCTGCGCATGCCCGCCCTGCTCACTGCCTACATCATGGCCGCGATGGCCTGGAGCCTGCTGTCGCTCTGGCTGTCGGCGCGCCAGATCGCCTGCGTCCGCCGCCATCGCGATGCGGTGCCGGCCGACTTCGTGGGTAGTGTTTCGCTTGAGGAGCACCGTAAGGCGGCCGACTACACCGTGGCGCGCGAGCGGTTGGGTGGCGTGCGGACGGTCTGGGACCTGGTGGTTTCCTTGGGATGGGTACTGGGCGGTATCAACCTGCTGTATGGCGTGCTGGCCGGCGTGTTGCCGCCCTCGCCGGCGCGCGGCGTGGCGTTCCTGGTGGCGAGCTTTGCCATTGGCGCGTTGCTGTCACTGCCGCTGGACCTGTACCGAACCTTCGTGGTGGAGCAGCGGTTCGGCTTCAACCGGACCACGCCGGTGATGTTCGCCCTCGACCGGGTGAAGAGTTGGGCGATCGGACTTGCCGTCGCGGTGCCGCTGCTGTTCGCCTGCCTCTGGGCCATGCACGCGTTTTCCGGGCTGTGGTGGCTGTGGACGTGGTGCGGCGTGGTGGTGCTGATGCTGGCGGCGCCAACGGTTTACGTGCGGCTGATCGCACCTCGGTTCAACAAGTTCACTCCGTTGCAGGACGGCGAACTGCGCAGCCGGATCGAGACGCTGCTGCGCCGCTGCGGGTTCCGGCCATCCGGGTTGTTCAGCATGGACGCGTCGCGGCGCTCGGCGCATGGCAATGCGTTTTTCATCGGGTTCGGCAAGACCAAGCGGGTTGTGCTGTTCGACACGCTGATTGCGGCCAGCACGCCGGATGAGATCGAGGCGGTGGTCGCGCATGAACTCGGCCACGACAAGCACGGGCATGTGTTGTTTGGGCTGCTGCGCAGTGCGGCGATGGCGTTTGCGATGTTGGCCGCGTTCGGCTGGCTGAGTAAGCAGGCGTGGCTGCTGCCGGGGTTCGGGATTGTTTACCAGGATGATGCGCTGGCTTTGCTGGCGTGTCTGCTGGTGGTGGGGATGGTCGGGCCTCTGCTGGCACCGGTCAGCAATTGGATGTCTCGGCGGAATGAGTTCCAGGCGGATGATTATGCGCGGAGGCAGGTGGCGGCCGCGCCGATGATCAGCGCGTTGCTGCGGCTGTCGCGGGACAATGCGTCAACGCTGACGCCGGATGCGGTTTATGCGCTGGTGCATTATTCGCATCCGCCGGTGCCGTTAAGGATCCGGCAGCTGCATGAGGCGGAGGCGAGGGAGATGGTGGGGGTAGTTGCGGCGTAGCCGTCGCTGACGGTGTTTGGCGGCGGGATTGTCCATTTGATTCACGTTGCGGAAACTATCCATTGGTTGATGAAGTGATCGCCTTGCGTAGCCCCAATTAGTGCGATCGTTTCATCAGCGCGATCTGATCATTGAACCAAGTCAGGTCGTTTTTCCAGGTCGCGTTGTCCGGCGAGAGCTGTGTGATCCGGACCATGATCACCTGCCCACTTTGTAATGCCTTGAGCGCATCGGCCGAGGCACCCGTCTTTTGCATAGTAAGGCCGAGGCGGGAATAGGACGCTGCCAGATCGTGCTGCCAGTCTGCATTGCTGGGTTCCGACTTCGCCAGCCGGTCAATGATCGCCAGATCGTTGCGATAGTATGTCAGCGCCTCGGGCAGGTTGCCCTGCACTACCATCACATCGCCAACCGCCGCGAACGATGCCGACAGCTCGCGCTGCGAGCGGGCGTTACCGGGGTTGGCCTTCGCCAGACGGTCGGTGATCGCCAGTCCGTCGCGGTAGGACCGCAGCGCCTCTGGCAGGTTGCCCTGCGCGTTCTGTACGTCGCCAATCTTACTGAGCGACACCGCCAGATCTTTCTGCCAGCGGGCGTTGCCGGGGTCGGATTTTACAAGACGGTCGAAGATAGCTTGACCGTCGAGGTAGGATTTGAGCGCCTCCGGCAGGTTGCCCTGCGCCATCAGCACATCGCCAACTTGAATGCACGACAGCGAGAAGTCGCTCTGCCAGCCGGCGTTGCCGGGGTCCGACTTCGCCAGCCGGTCGGTGATCGCCAGGTCATCGCGGTAGAACCGCAGGGCCTCTGGCAGGTTGCCCTGCGCCTTCAGTACGTCGCCAATGTGATCGAAGGATAATGACAGATCGCGCTGCCAGACAGCGTTGCTCGGGTCCAACTTCGCCAGCCGGTCGGTGATCGCCAGGCTGTCGCGGTAAGATTTCAGCGCATCCAGCAGGTTCCCTTGCGCCAACAGCACATCGCCAATGCCGACGAACGACCCCGACAGATCGCGCTGCCAGCCAGTGTTGCCGGGGTCAATCTTTGTCAACCGGTCCCTGATTGCCAGGCTGTCGCGGTAGGATTGCAGCGCCTCAGGCAGTTTGCCCTGCGCCTCCAGCACGTAGCCAATGAGATCGAACGTCCCCGACAGATCGCGCTGCCAGCCGGCGTTGCCGGGGTCCAACTTCGCCAGCCGGTCGGTGATCGCCAAGTCATCGCGGAAGGATTTCAGCGCCTCCGGCAAGTTGCCCTGCGCCACCAGCACGGAGCCAATCTGATCGAATGACACCGCCAGATCGCGTTGCCAGCCGGCGTTGCCCGGGTCCAACTTCGCCAGCCGGTCGGCTATCGCCAGGTCATCGCGGAAGGATTTCAGCGCCTCGGGCAGGTTGCCCTGCGCCAACAGCACGACGCCAACCTTGTCTAATGAAACCGAGAGGTCGCTCTGCCAGCCGGCGTTGCCGGGGTCCGACTTCGCCAGCCGGTCGGTGATCGCCAGGTCGTCGCGGTAGGACCGCAGCGCCTCGGGCAGGTTGCCCTGCGCCTTCAGCATGTCGCCAATGTGATCGAACGACACGGACAGGTCGCGCTGCCAGCTGGCGTTCCCCGGGTCCGACCTCGCCAGACGGTCGACGATTTCCAGGCTTTCGCGATAGGACTTCAGCGCATCCGGCAGGTTGCCCTGCGCCTTCAGCACATCGCCAATGTTATTGAACGACACCGACAAATCGCGCTGCCAGCCGGCGTTCCCCAGGTCCGACTTCGCCAACCGGTCGACGATGTCCAGGCTGTCGTGGTAGGATTTCAGCGCCGCAGGCAGGTTACCCTGCGCCAACAGCACGTCGCCAATGTTATTGAACGACCTCGACAGATCGCGTTGCCAGCCGGCGTTCCCCAGGTCCGCCTTCGTCAGTCGCTCCCTGATGGCCAGGCTGCCGCGGTAGGATGTCAGCGCCTCAGGCAGGTTGCCCTGCGCCAACAGCACGTCGCCAACCTTCTCCAATGAAAGCGACAGATCGTGCTGCCAGCCGGCGTTCCCCGGGTCGGACTTCGTCAGCCGGTCCCTGATCGCCAGGCTGTCGCGATAGGATCGCAGCGCCTCCGGCAGGTTACCCTGCGCCAACAGCACGTCGCCAACCTTTTCGAACGATACCGACAGATCGTCCTGGCAGCCGGCGTCGCCGGGGGCCGATTTCGCCAACAGGTCGGCGATCGCGACGGCCTGCCGCGCACTGTCAAGCTGCCGGGCGGTTTCGCCGATCCGGCCATAGTTGTCCGCGAAGTTTTCCTCCGCGACCATTTTCAGCCGCAACAGACCCGTGTCATGCGGGCTGTCGCCTAACATGGTGTCGATCACGCCAAGCGCGGCGTCCAACTCCTTCTTCACGGTGCCGACGGAGATGCCCTGCTGATCCTTCAGGCCGCTAGAAATGTCGAAGACCAGCCCGCTCGCAGCACCTTGGGCAACTTTGGCATTGGTTTCTGCGCGGGTCCGGTCCCTCTCACTTTTCTGCCAAAACCAGCCCGAGGACGCAGCCAACCCGGCAAACAGCACAGCGGCAGCCATGGCCCCGGCGAAAACCCGCCGCCGCCGCCGTCGCGCCGCTTGTTCCGCTGCGTCGGCCGTCGCAACCGAGCGCTCGATATAGTCCTGCATGGCGCGGTCCAGGCGCACGTCGCCGGGGTCTGCCAGCAGGTCCCGCGCACGTTGCAACAATGTGCTGCCAGCCGGGATCAACTCGCCCTCGCCGGCCGAGGCGCGCCAGTCGGTCACCGCGTCCCGCACGCGCAGCTTTTCGCGGCTGTCCTCAACCCAGCCGCGCAGTGTGTCCCAGCCGCGCACCAGCGCCTCGTGCGCCACCTCCACCACCGGCGTGCCGGCCTGTTCGTCGACCATCAGCAGCCTGCGGTCGGGATGGGCGAAGGTGTCCATCACGTGCCGCTCCAACGCGTCCTCGGGCACGGTGGCGCGGATGCGAACATGCGCACTGCCCTCGCCGGGGCGCACCAGGCGCAGGAACAGCCGGCGCGCCGCGTCGCGTTCGTCAGGGTTCAGTGCCTCGTAGCAGTCCTTCGCCGCCTGGTTGATCGCCTGCGCCACTCCGCCGGCGGCAATATAAGCGTCCGAGGTCAACACCGGCCCCGAGCGTTGGCGCCAGGTGCGTTCCAGCGCGTGCTGCAGCAGCGGCAGGTTGGATTCCTCGGATCCCACCTCCTGCACGATGCGGTCCGCGAGGCCCGGAGCGAACCGCAGCCCGACCAACTCGGCGGGCCGCTCGATGCAGGGATGCAGGTCGGCGATACGGCCCAACTGCACCAGCGCGCCGGTAAGCACCGGGGCAAACGGGCTGTGCATAAGTGGATCGAAATAATCCGAGCGGATGGTCAGCACGACGCTGGCCGGCTGACCCGGCGCTGCAGCAGCCAGCAACAGCCGCACAAACGTTTCTGTATCGGCGTTGAATTGCGCGATCTCCGCGGCCGAGGTCAGGCGCCAGGGCGGATTGAACAACTCCTCGGCCTGATCGACGACGATCAGTAGCCGGTCGACGTGCAGCCTCGCCGTGCCCAGTCGATCGCGCAGCACGCCGGCCAGGATGTCGGGATGGTCGGTGCGCAACGCCTTGGCCTGCTCCAGCAGCCGGCGGCGGCGGTCCAGTGGCTCTTCCTGCGGCCGCGGCGGAGACAGAGCATCGGCCAGAGCCAGCAGCGGCTCCTCACCGGGCCGGATCACCAGGCTGTCCCACACGCCACCGGCCTGTTGGCGCAGGCGAGGCAGCAGGCCGGCGCGCACGAGCGACGACTTGCCGGACCCCGATCGGCCGATCAGAGCGGCAACGCGTTGGGCGGTGATGGTGGTCATCAGCGACTGCGCCTCGGCGTCGCGGCCGAAGAACACCGGGGTATCGGCTTCCTCGAAAAAGCCCAGGCCCTTGTAGGGGCAGATGGTGCCGCGGATGGCGTCATCGGTGGCCGGCGTGCGGCGGATGGCGGCGAGCAAACGTTGCAGGCCGGCAGGATCGATGGTGGAACGGAAATCGACCCAGGTCTGCAATCCGAGGAAGCCGCGCGGCACCCGCCAGTCCGGCGTTCCCGGCAGGATCACCGGAATGACGGGGAAAGCCGGATCGGCGGCCTGTCGGGTCAGCGCGAGCTGGTATTCGTATTGTTGGGTGTTGCCCAAACCTGCCGGACCAACCAACACCGCGATGCAATCTGCGTCATGCTCGATGCTGCGTTCAAGATCGGGCAGCCAGAGTTGGCCCGCGCCAAGATCACGTTGGTCGAAGAACGTGCTGGCACCCTGCTCCCCCAGAAAACTGTTCAGAGCAGCGGCATGCCCGGCGTCGCGCCGATTGTAACTGAGGAAGACGTTCATCGAGGTCTGCCCACGGATACCCGCAAACAGCATAACCGTTTCGGCGGCGAAGTCATCAGCGGATCGTTGGGGCCCCCACCCGGCCTGTCGGTGTCAGCACAGGCCAATCCGTTGAAGGCAAGAAACGATTTCGCCGTCGGTACCCCCCGCGCAAGCCAACTCGCCAATATTCATCGGCCCACAAGGTCTGTATCATAAGGGCGACATCATCTGCCGAGGTGACGCAATGGTCTGCTGTGATGAGGAAACCTGTTGTTCAGCCATGACGTCCGACCAGCTGAACAGCACGCAGTGGCGACGTGCGCTGTGGATCGCATTGTTCATCAACGCCGGTTTTTTCGTGGCGGAATTCGCGGCCGGTGCCGCTGCGGGCTCGACGGCACTGCAAGCCGATGCGCTCGACTTCTTCGGTGACGCAGCCAACTACGCGGTCAGCCTCGGCGTGGCGGGAATGGCGATTACCTGGCGCTCCCGCGCTGCTCTCGCCAAGGGCAGCACGCTCATTGGATTCGCCCTGTGGGTACTGGGCAACACCGCGTGGCACGCGGTTTTCGGCACCTTGCCACGGGCCGGGGTCATGGGAGTGGTGGGCATTGCTGCTCTGGTTGCCAATGGCGGCGTGGCGTTCATGCTTTACCGCTTCCGCACCGGGGACGCGAACATGCGTTCGGTTTGGATTTGCTCGCGCAACGACGCCATCGGAAACGCAACGGTACTGCTCGCCGCTTTGGGCGTATTTGGCACCGGGACGGGCTGGCCGGATGTGGCGGTGGCCGCGATCATGGGTGGACTTGGACTATGGGGTGGTTTTCAAATTGTCCGACATGCGCATGTTGAGTTGCGGTCAGTCGCAGCAGGTCAGGCGGCGGCCGAACAGAAAGTCGGGGATTCCGCTGGCGGCCGCCCTGATTCGTCTGGTGACGTCAATGACCGAGGACGGTCAGGCCACCGTCGGCTGACTTTAACGGTTCCTTAACATCATTCTGACATGGTGGCGACCAGGCAAGCCACCAGGCTTCTGGTCAGGATGTCCGATGCCGCCCATTGGTTCAGATTGCGCCAGGACCCTTAGCCATGTCCGGTCATAATGTAACCGGAACGGCCGATGGATGGCGCACCGACGTTTCAACGGGCCGGTCGCGAAACAGCGAAGCCACGTACGCCACCGTGGCGAGCGTCTCCAGTGCTGCCGTTCGCAAATCAGGAATGCGCACCAGAATGTTTCGAATGCATCTCGCCGTCATTGCCTTGCTGCTGATCTTCGACTGGCCGCGCGTCTATGCGCAGCCCGATTACCCCGCGCATACGATAACTTTGATCGTTCCGTTTGCCGCCGGGGGACCGACCGATATCGTTGCGCGCGCTTTGCAGGGCAGCATGTCGCGCACACTCGCCCAGGAGATCGTCATCGAGAATGTCGTCGGGGCCGGCGGGACAACGGCCGCCACGCGAGCGATGCGGGCCGCACCGGACGGCTATACGATCATGCTGGGGCACATGGGAACTCACGCCGCCGCGGTCGCGCTGTATCCGAAGCTCGCTTACAACCCGGCAACCGATTTCGCGCCGATCGGGCTGGTCGTACAGATGCCCGTGCTGGTCATTGCGCGCAACGGCATTCCGGCGCGTGATCTGAAAGAATTCATTGTCTATGCGAACCAGCATGCCAACGAGCTGACGATGGCCCATGCCGGTCTTGGGTCGGTGTCCTATGTCACCTGCGAGTTGTTCAATTCCATCCTCGGTCTGAACCCGAAACTGGCAGCGTATCAAGGCTCGGAACCCGCGATGGCAGCGTTGCTGGCGAGTAAGGCCGATTATATGTGCGACCAGGTGGTTTCGGTTGTTCCACAGGCGGAAGCTCACGCGATCAGGGTCTATGCGGTCGCCTCGCCGTCACGCGACCGGTCGTTGCCCGATGTTCCGACCGCCGAACAAGCCGGGTTACCGCAATTCGATGTCTCGGCATGGAACGGCTTATTCGCCCCGAAGAACACGCCGCGGCCGATCGTCGACCGACTGAACGCCGCCCTCGGAACCGCACTGGCCGACGCAACGGTGCGCAAAGCCCTGCTCGACCTCGGCAGCGAAATACCGGATCCGGCGGAGCGCTCTCCCGAAGCGCTCGCCGCTTTGGTCAAACGCGAAATCGCCAAATGGATGGCCGTGCTGCACCCAATGGAGGCGAAGAATTGACCGCGGCTTATGGGCCAGAGGCACAGCACGGTCTGGCTCCGGTCGCCTCCGGCAACGACCAGACTGTATTGCGCTGGCACACGGTACTGGGCTGGGTAACGCGGACGATCACCGCCTACCCGGCGCGGATCCGGCGCGCTGTCCGGACCTGGCGCGTTGGAGCGATGGCATTGCTCGGCGCTGTTCTGGTGATCGCCTGCATGGTCGGCGCCAACGTCATCGTGCTGCGCAATCTACGCGAGAACGCATTGCGTAACGCAGAGACCGACGTCGCGCGCCACACCACCCTGCTCGCCGAACAGACCGAACGGTCGTTCCAGTCGCTTGACCTCGTTTTGTCGCGAGTCGGCGAATACCTGGGCAACAAAGGAATCAACGACAACGACTCCTACCACAGGATCGCAACGGATCATGATGTGCATTTGTTTTTGCGGGAAAAAATCACTGGTATGGAGCAGGTCGACGCGGTCACCTTGATTGACGCGACCGGCAGGCTACTTAATTTCTCGCGCTACTGGCCGATCCCTGCAGTCAACGTCGCAGATCGCGACTACTACAAGGCGCTGACTGCCGATCCGAACCTGGAATCCTTCATTGGCGAACCGGTGCAAAATCGCGGCGACAGTAGCTGGGCCATCTACCTCGCCCGTCGTCTCGACGATCCGAACGGGCAATTTCTGGGCATGGTTCTCGGCACAATCTCACTGCGGTATTTCGAAAACTTCTTTGCCGCGACATCGCTCGGCGAGGGCAGCGCGGTCGCGATCGTTCGCCAGGACGGTGCGTTGATCGCGCGCTATCCAGCAGGCGATGCTCACGAAAACTGGACTGCGACGCCGATCCGGCACGCGCTTGCGGCGGGCGGTGTGATTCGCGATCGGGAAGAGTCCGGTCAGATGACGGTTCGTTCAGCCCGCGCATTGCCCAATTATAATTTGTGGGTCACCGCCAGCCTGCGCGAACAGGCTGTGCTGGCCAGCTGGCGCCACACCGCGGCGCTGATGACAATGATGTCGGCCGCGTTTGCCATCGTCGTGCTGCTGGCCGCCTTCGTGGTGGCACGTTGGTGGCAGGCGCGCGAGCGAGCTGCCGTCGCCGCACAGGCGGCCAACGCCGCGAAGTCGTCATTTCTGGCAATGATGAGCCACGAAATCCGCACACCGATGAACGGAGTATTGGGCCTGGCAAGCACGTTGCTGGATGACGACCTCAGGCCGCAGCAACGCAAGGTGGTCGAGGCAATTCGCGATTCCGGCAACGATCTATTGCGGATCCTGAACGACATTCTGGATTTTTCGAAACTCGACGCCAGCAAGATGACGTTCGAAAATGTGCCATTCCTGCCGGTGGCGCTCGCCGATGGCGTGGTCAGTATTCTCGGGGTTCGGGCCAAGGAGAAAGGTCTGCGGCTGGTGGTCCAAAGCGGAACCTGGTTGCCGCCGGGCCTGCAAGGTGATTCCGGGCGCATTCGCCAGGTACTGATCAACTTCGTTTCCAATGCCATCAAGTTCACCGCCGCCGGTCAGGTAACGGTCAATGTCGATTGCATCAGCCACGACGACGCCACGGCGGTCATGGAATGGACCGTCAGCGATACCGGCATCGGCATTCCAGAAGATCGTATCGGCAACCTCTTTGGCGAGTTCGTACAGGCGGATAACTCCATCTCCCGCCGGTTTGGCGGCACCGGTCTGGGGCTGGCAATCAGCAAGCGGCTGGTCGAGCAGATGGGCGGCTCGATCAGCGTGACATCGACGCCCGGCCAGGGCAGCACATTCCGGGTGCGGCTGACGCTGCCGATCGTTGCGGCACCGGTGGGAGAAATCCGGCAAATGCCGGGCCAGCCTGCCGCCTGGGACGCCATGCGGGCAGCGCTTGGGCGCAGCCCTCGCCTGCTGTTCGCCGAAGACAACACCACCAACCAGTTCGTCGCCCGCCGGATGTTGCGCGATCTGGATATTCATCTGGACATGGTCGCCAACGGCGCTGAAGCGGTCGAAGCCGCCTCGCGGATCGCCTACGATGTGATTTTCATGGACATGCAAATGCCGGAAATGGATGGCGTGACGGCGTCCCGCGTCATCCGCTCGCGTGGCGGCGCGCTGGCGACAGTTCCGATTATCGCCCTGACCGCCAATGCGTTGCCGGAGGACAAACAGGCCTGTCTCGATGCCGGCATGAACCAGTTCCTGACGAAACCGGTCACCCGAGAAGGGTTGTTGAACGCATTGCTGAACGCACTGAGCCAGGAGGGGGTGCCGCAAGGCAACACTGCTGACTGTTTTGATACTGCATCGTCAGGCTGACTTACGCGAAACGCACCGCATAAACCGGTGGCAGCGTATGGGTAATCATCGACCAACCGTCACCGCCATCCTCACTGACCCAAAGCCCGCCGGTGGTCGAGCCAAACGCCAGCCGGTCGCCGCTGTCATCGATCGCCAGCGCATGGCGGTAGACCACGTCATAAGCATGCGATTGCGGCAGACCGTTGGTCAGCATCTGGAACGTCTTTCCACCGTCACGGGTCCGCGTCACCACCAGACGCCCGTCGCAGGGGATCCGCTTTTCGTCCTTGATCCCCGGCACAAACCAGGCGGTGTCCTTATCCTTCGGATGCACCACCACCGGGAAACCGAACACCGAAGGCTGCACGCCGGTAATTTCGGTAAAATTCCGCCCCTCGTCGGAGGACACGAAAATACCGTTGTGATGCTGCACCCACATCCGCTCCGGCGCGTCCCGGCACTGCGCCAGGCAATGCACATCCTGGGCGATCGGGTCATGCGTAAGTTCAGGTGGCACGTGGTCGGCGCGCATGCCCTCGCCGCGTTGTTCCCACGAGGCGCCACCGTCAGGTGTGAACCAGATGCCACCGGTGGATACGGCGATGGCGACATGCTTCGGATCGTGCGGATCGACGAGGATGGAATGGATGCCAGGCCCATCGAAGCCGGCCCCATTCCACTGCCGACGTTTCGGGTGGTCCCACAGCGAGTGTAACATCGTCCAACTCGCCCCGTGGTCGCTGGAGCGGAACAGCCCGCCCGGCATCGTGCCACACCACAGGACGCCAGGCTCATCCGGCCCACCCGGCTGCAAAGCCCAGATCCGCGCCGTGCTCCAGACACGCGGGTTGCCCCACATGTCGTTGTCCTCCAGGGCTTCGGGTTTGGGCGGATAGGTAGGTGTTGCAATCTCCTCCCACCCGATCGACGTCGAACGATGCAGCTTGACGCCAAAATGGCCATGATCGAGCGCCGCATACGTGCGCCCGTCGCGTCGATCGGTCAGCGTGAGCGTGACGTTGTCGCCAAGGAAATCGACCTGATCGATGGTCCATTGGCTACGGCTGCGGCCAACCCGGAACAGGCCTTTGCGGGTGGAGACGAAGAGTGTGTCGCTCATGATCAACCTCCTGACAGAGCCTGGAAGACGTAGATGCTGCTGAATTCAGTGACGGGATCCGACAGGTGCAAACGATCGCGGATCATCTCGCCGTCGATGAAAATGTTCATGTGTTTGCGCAAGGCGGCCTGGTCGTCCAGCACGTAGCTCCGGGCGCGCGGATTGCCGGCGAACAGGTTGTCCAACACCTCGCGGACATCGTGACCTGTGGCCTCGGTGTCCTGGCAGGTCACGTGGCGCTGGATGTTCTGCGTGAAGGCGATTTTTGCCATTTGTTTGGCCCTCCCATGGCGATGGGGCGGAGTGGTTTGCGCCCGTACCAGGGCGGTTTGGCCGTAAATGCAGCATGTTGACGCAGCGAATTCAACCTTGCCCGAGCTGGCCCCGGGCAGTGTCGGTGCCATACCACGACCGCGTCACGGTGCCGGCGCACTTCAGTTCAGCATCGAAGGATTGATCCCGGGCACCCACTGCACCACCCGCCCGGCGGGTATGTGGCCCCCGCAGACATCACGGCGGCGCAATCATCCGCCGGCCTGGACTTGACCGGGGCGTCTGTTCCGGCACCGTGCCGCGAGAGGTTCGCCGGACGAGCCCGGGGATGACGATGGGAAGCGCCGGCAGCAATGTCGCCACACGCCCTTAACAGGAGACCGAAATGGCCGACCAGCATCGCATGCCCACGCACCATCCGCGCATTTTCGGCACCAGCCATATGGTGGCGTCGGCCAACTATCTCGCGGCGCAAACCGGCTTCGAAATCCTCGAAGCCGGCGGCAATGCGATCGACGCCGGCGTGGCTGCCGGCATCGCGCTCGGCGTGCTGCAATGCGAATACGTGCATTTTGGCGGCGTGGCACCGATCATGATCCAGCTTGCAGAGACCAGAGAAACAGTTTCCATCAGCGGCCTGGGGCCGTGGCCGAAACTTGCCTCGGCCGCATGGTTCCGTGAGCATCAGGGCGGCCGCATACTCTCCAACATCAAGCGTAGCGTGATCCCGGCGGCACCCGATTCGTGGATCACTGCGCTGGAACGTTACGGAACGATGACCTTCGCCCAGGTTGCCGCCGCGGCAATTCGTTTCGGTCGAGAAGGTTTCGGCACGCAATCGATTTCCGCCGAAATCATCGGCGAGAGCGTCGCCTCAATTAGCCAATGGCCACAGAACGCAGCGATTTACCTGCCAAATGGCAAGCCCCCGGTTGCCGGGCAACGATTTTTTCAGACCGATCTGGCGAACTCGATCCAGTACATGGCGGATCAGGGGAAAGCCGCCAAGGGCGACCGCCGCGCCGGCCTGAACGCCGCCCGCGATGCCTTCTACCGGGGCGACATTGCGCAGAAAATCGTTGCGTATCACAAAGCAAATGACGGCTGGATCCGCGAAGACGACCTCGCTGAATTCCATGTTGATGTTGAAACGCCACTTGCCGTGCGGTTCGGCGACATCACGGTGCACGGCTGCCGGCCGTGGTGCCAGGGACCCGTCTTGCTGCAAACCCTGAGCATTCTCGACGGCATCGACCTCGCTGCAATGGGCCACAACACACCTTCCTACATCCACACTCTGATCGAAGCCCTGAAACTCGCTTTCGCCGACCGTCATGCGTATTACGGCGATCCGAAATTCGTCGATGTGCCGATCGATGCGCTGTTGAGCGAAACGTACAACGCTGCTCGGCGGGCGCGCATCGATCCGGCTCGCGCATGGCCAGAAATGCCGCCGGCTGGCACGCCTGCCGAACTCGGTTTGGCACCGCGCCTGTTGCCCGCTGCAAAGGCTGACAAAGTTTATGCCGAACCCGAACCCGACACATCGTTCGTATGTGTCATCGATCGCCATGGTAATGCATTCGCCGCCACACCCAGCGATGGCGCCTTGAACACGCCGATCATTCCGGGCACGGGCATTGCGCCCTCCTCGCGTGGCATGCAGTCCTGGACCGACCCGGCGCATCCGGCGTGCGTTGCGCCGGGCAAGCGGCCTCGGCTGACGCCGAGCCCGGCGATCGCCCAAAGAGATGGCAAGTGGACGATGCCGTTCGGCACTCCGGGCAACGATGTGCAGCCGCAGGCGATGCTGCAGGTGTTCCTCAACATGGCGGTGTTCAATATGACGCCACAACAGGCGATCGAGCAGCCGCGTTTTGCGTCATCCAGTTTCCCGGGTTCATCCGATCCGCACACCTACTCGCCGCGTCGCATGAGCATGGAGCGTCGTTTCACCGACGAAACCGCTGCTGCTCTGGGCCGGATGGGTCACGACGTGAACTGGTGGCGCGAGTGGGAGTGGAAAGCTGGGTGCGTCTGCGCGGTGGTGAAGAACGAGGAGACCGGGATGCTCGAAGGCGGCGCCGATGTGCGGCGGCCAGGCGGGGTGCGCGGCTGGTAAGCGCCTGGCCGCTCAGGCGAGCGGTTCGCTCGGGGTAAAGTCCAGGCCTTCGTAAAATTCTGCCATCGGGAGTTCGATGCCGATCTCCGGCATCGCCAGGATCGCGTCACCCTTGTGCAATGTGCCAATCCAGCGTTCGCCCTCGCGTGCGAACACCATGGCTGCCGGCTCATCCTGTTCCAGCATGACGTAACGCTGCACCGACGGTGTCAGGCGATATTCGTCATTCTTGGTTATCCGGTCCCGGTGGTCGCTCTCATTCGATACAATTTCAAATATTACCACTGGATCCGTGATGATCGTTTCGGTGTTGGCTCTAGGCGTGCAGGTGACGAAAGCGTCTGGATAGCGAATCCTGCCGACAACCTGGATCTTCAACTCGCTGCCATGCGGGCGGCATGGTTCGCCACGCAGCCGTGTACCAAGGGCAGTCAAGAGGTTTATTTGGATGAGGGAGTGCGCAACGGTCACGCCAACCATCGCAACCGGCGCAAATCCATCGAATTCATACTTGAATTCCTGGCGTTCTTCCCACGCCAGGAACTCCGTCAGACTCATCGGGTGAACTCGGGCAACGCTCATGTCACCGGCTCCGGCTGACCTGTTCTATCCCAAACCGGTGGCGCCGCGCCACAGCCTCACCCAATCAGCCCGGCCACCCAGCGAAACAGCCCGATATGCGTCAGATCGTTCCAGGTGGCGAAGATGAACAAGCCCGCCAATACTGCCACGCCGGCGCGGAAACTGTACTCCTGCGCGCGGCGTGGCAGCGGCCGGCCACGCAGCGCCTCGAAGAAGTAAAACAGCAGATGGCCGCCATCCAAAATCGGAATCGGGAACAGATTGATCAACCCCAGATTGACCGACAGCACGGCAATGAACGAGATGAGGTTCGAAATCCCCAGCTCCGCGACCTGTCCGGACAACTGAGCGATGCGCAACGGCCCACCCAGTTCATCGGTGCCGCGCTGGCCGGAGATCATCTGCGCGAGGCCAGCGAAGGTATCGGCAGTAACGTTCCAGGTCTGCGTCACCCCGCCCAACAGCGACGCCGGGACGCTCATCGGCTCATAGTCGACGCTGCCGCCGCGAATGCCCAGGAGTCCGACCTTGTGGCCACCCATCTCCCGCGACCCGGTCACCACGGTGACGGTCTGTTCGGCGCCGTCGCGCTGCAACGTCACGCTCAGCGTTTCGAGCGGATGGGCGATGATGATCCGTTGAATGTCCTCAAATGTCTGGATCGGCTCATGGTTGATTGCAACGATCCGATCATTGGCCTCCAGTCCGGCATGGGCGGCGGCACTGTCAGGCAGCACCTCACCTACCACCGGCGAGGTGACCGGTTTGCCGACCGCAATGAACAATCCGGCAAACAGCACCATGGCCAGCACGAAATTGGCGGCCGGCCCGGCGACGACGATAATGGCTCGGGACAGCACGGATTTCTCATGGAATGTCTGGCCCGGCTTCCAGCTGGCGCGAACGTCTTCCGATACCTCTTCCGGCCGTTCCTGGCCGTGCATCTTCACGTAGCCGCCCAACGGCAGCCAGGAAATGCGCCATTGCGTGCCATGGCGGTCGTACCATTCGGCGATACTGCGGCCGAACCCGATCGAGAACGCCTCCACGTAAACGCCGCGCCAGCGGGCCGCCAAATAATGGCCCAGTTCGTGGAAGAAAACGAGAACGCCGAGAACAGCGACGAAGGCGACGATAGTGCGCGCGAGGTCGGGGAAAAGATGTGGCAAGGGATCGGGCCTTTTTCAGATCAACTCGGTTGCAAAATTGGTGTCGGTTTGAGGCAACGGCAACCTGGCGCGACCAGCGATCGGGCGCGGTCACGGATCAGCGGGTCAACGGTGCTTCGAGAGGCGAGGTTACACCATTGTAGCACAGAATTGCCGACCTGGCAGAGGAAAGCTCGCGTCATGCGGCTTTCGCAGTGGCGAAAGTCCGCGCCGCCTGGCGAGCTTCCGCATCAAGGGCGATGACCTGCTCCAACGTGCTAGCGGCCGGGGTGCCCATCGCCTCAAGCACGCGCTCAACGGTCGCCACGATATCCAAAAAACCAATCCGGCGTTGCAGGAAAGCTTCCACTGCAACCTCGTTCGCAGCGTTGAGGATGGCGGGCGTCCCGCCGCCGGCCCGCAGCGCGTCGCGCGCCAAACGCAGCGCGGGGAAGCGCTCCAGGTCGGGCGCCTCGAAGGTCAGGCGGCTGATCGCGGCCAGATCGAGGCGGGGCGACGACGTTGCCATCCGCTCCGGCCAGGCCAGCGTGTGGGCGATCGGAATTCGCATATCCGGGGACCCGAGCTGCGCCATGACCGATCCGTCGTGATAACAAACCATACCGTGGATCACTGATTGCGGATGCACCAGGACATCGATTTTCGTTTCGTCCAGGCCAAACAGGCGGGCCGCCTCGATCAGTTCCAGGCCCTTGTTCATGATCGTCGCTGAGTCAATGCTGATCTTGGCACCCATCGACCATGTGGGATGGCGCAGCGCAGTTTCCACCGTGGCGCGGGCCATTTCCTCCAACGTAGCGGTGCGGAACGGTCCACCCGACGCCGTGAGAATGATCCGCTCGATGGCCCCATGATTGCCATCGGCCATCGATTGGAAAATGGCGTTATGTTCGCTGTCGACTGGCAGCAATGTCGCCCCGGCCTCGGCCACCGCGCGCAGCATGACCTCACCGGCACAGACCAACGCTTCCTTGTTGGCCAGAGCAATGGCCTTGCCGCGGCGGATCGCGGCCAGCGTGGAGGCAAGGCCGGCCGCGCCGGTAATCGCCGCCATGGTCCAGTCGGCGTCGCGTTCGGCTGCCTCGACCACGGCTTCGGGCCCCGAGGCGCAGGTGATACCGGAGCCGGCCAGAGCATCGCGCAGGACCGGGAAGGCGGCCGGATCGGCAACCACTGCATGTTCGGCACCGAGTGCGATGGCCTGCTCGGCCAGCAACTTGGCATTGCGCCCGGCGACCAGGGCACGGACTTTGAAGCGGGCCTGCCCGATATCGCGTGACCGGTCCTCACGGGCGGAGCCCAGAAGCAGATCGATGGTCTGCGTGCCCACGCTGCCGGTGCAGCCAAGCACGGTCACCGTACGCGGCGCGGCGGCGGTCGGCCGGTCTGGTCTTGCGTTCATTGCCACAGGACTACTCCTCGTCCGACAGTGAGTGCCAGCAAAGCAGCGACAGGCGCGACGGCCAGCAAGGCGTCGAGTCGGTCCAACAGTCCGCCATGGCCGGGAATGATACGGCCAGAATCCTTAACCCCAAAATGGCGTTTCAGCGCGCTCTCCAAAAGGTCACCCGCCTGCGAAATAATCCCGAGGCCAATCGCCATGGCAGTCACGTGTAATGAGGAGAATTTCGGCGCGAAACACGCCGCCACCGCAAGGCCGGCGAGTGCTGCCGACACCAGTCCGCCGATCGCGCCCGACCAGGTCTTCCCGGGGGAGATCGCAGGTACCAGCCTCGGTCCGCCGAGAATACGCCCGATCAGATACGCACCGATATCGCTGGCCCAGACGATGCAGAGGACAAACAGTGTGTTGGCAAGGCCAACGGCCGGATCGGACCGCAGCCAGGGCAGCGCCACCGCCGCCGGGCCGAGATAGGGAAAACCCATGGCATAGGCGAAGCGGCCGTGGCCCGGTTCGGGGCCGACGCCACCCTGCCAGATCAGGGCTGCCACGGTCCCGCCCAACAGTAGCAACAATCCGATTGCTGGCCCCCCGGTTCCGCCAGCGACGCAGGCGGTCACGATGACCATCAACATGCAGACCGCGTAGATGTCGTAAGGCGGGTCGGGGCCACGGCAGAGCGTCGTCCATTCGACCGACAACGCCATGCATGCGGCACCAACCAACAGCAGAAATGCGATGCCACCCGCGAAAACGCAGAAAAGCGAGATGGCCAGCAAGACAACAGCGGTCTTTACCCGCCGGCTCAGGTCGCTCCAGCGGGATGCCCCACCGACAGACGGGGGAGAGAGAGGGTCAGCCAGGACGCGCCCCGAAGCGCCGCTCCCGCCTCGCGTATTCCGCCAGCGCGGCGGCGAAATGCTCGGCGCCGAAGTCGGGCCACAGCACGTCCTGGAACACCAGCTCGGCATAAGCTGCCTGCCACAACAGGAAATTCGACAGCCGCCGCTCGCCCGAGGTGCGGATGATCAGGTCCGGATCGGGCATTTCGGCAGTGGCCAGGAAGCCGGCAAATACCTGTTCATCCAGTTTGGCGGGATCGAGCACGCCATCCCGCACGGCGGTCGCGGCAGCCCGCGCTGCCTCGACAATTTCGGCCCGCGCGCCATAGGACAATGCGATCGTCAGGTTAAGCCGTGCGTTATGTCTGGTATCCCGCTCGGCATCGCGCAGGTCGCTCTGGATGCCGTCGTCAAACCGGCAACGATCGCCGATAAAACGCAGCCGGATGCCGTTCGCGGTCAGCTCGGCGATTTCGGTGCGCAGATATTGCCGCAGGAGACCGGTCAGATCGAGCACCTCATCGGCCGGCCGGCGCCAGTTCTCGCTGCTGAAAGCGTAAATCGTCAGCCAGCTCACACCCTCGGCGATCGCGGCCTCGATGGTGCGCCGTACCGCGCGCGCGCCTTCGCGATGCCCGGCGATGCGGGGCAACAAGCGGGCGGCAGCCCACCGTCCGTTGCCATCCATGATGATGGCGACATGCGCGGGCGGGGGCCCGGAGGCCCCCGGCTGGAGTCGCCTCGCGGCGATGGGTTCGGTTGTGGTCGACATTATGTCCGTTCAAGCGGGGCTGTTCAGACCTGGCGGATGTCCTTTTCCTTATCCACGAGGCTGTCGTCGACCTTTTTTACGTACTGGTCGGTCAGTTTCTGCACTTCGTCCGACCACGTCTTGGCAAGATCCTCGCCAATTTCATGCTTTTTCTCGTATCCCTTGATCTGTTCCATGCCGTCGCGGCGCACGGCGCGCACCGAAATTTTTGCGCCCTCGGCATATTTGTGGGCCATTTTGGCCAGTTCATTGCGCCGTTCGGTGGTCAACTGCGGGATGGGAACCCGCACCAGCATGCCGTCGGCGGCGGGATTGAGACCGAGGCCCGAGTCGCGGATGGCTTTTTCAACGGCTGAGACCATCGATTTGTCCCAAACCTGCACGGTGAGCATCCGAGCCTCCGGCGCACCTATGGTGCCGACCTGATTCAATGGCATCTCCTGCCCGTAGGCGGTGACCTTCACCGGTTCCAACAGGCCCGGGTGGGCGCGTCCGGTGCGCAGGCCGGCGAACTCCCGGCGCAGGGTTTCCAGTGCTCCGTCCATGCGGCGCGACAGGTCTTCTTTCAGGGTTTTGACATCGGCGGGCATTTGCGTCCCTCCCATCCATTCAGGTCAGCGGTGTGCGGCGTTCCAAACTTTCCGGATATCCGGGTCTCCTGTCGTCCCGAAGCTGTTTTCGTCCCAGGCCTCCTTTCGGCGCAACTTCGTGCGAGTCGAAAACCGGCGTTGCTCGGCAATCGGCGCGACCCGACGTTCAATCGGGCCGGCCAGCCGGAATCGGCGCTTTGCTGTGTCGTTGCACCGAAGGGAGCCAGGACGAGCGAGCCCAGGCGGAGGGAGATTGCTGCGCTTTGCGCGCAATGACAACGCCGGCACGACCTAAGGCAGCCGGAAACCCGAAGAAAGCCGGATCGGCCACCCTACCGGCCGTCTCCCATGTCGACAATCCGCGTGAACTTGCCTTCGCCCCGCATCACCTGGGCAAAGGCGCCGGCAGCGTGGATATTGAACACGATGATCGGAAGCCGGTTTTCCCGCGACAGGCTGATCGCCGCCGCATCCATCACCTGCAAATCCTTGGCCAGCACCTCGTGATACGTCAGCCGGTCGTACCGCGTTGCATTGGGCACCTTGCGCGGATCGGCCGAGTAAACACCGTCCACCTGGGTGCCCTTCAGCAAAGCGTCGCAGCCCATTTCGGTGGCCCGCAAAGCCGCCGCGGTGTCGGTGGTGAAAAACGGATTGCCAGTACCCGCGCCGAAGATGACCACCCTGCCCTTTTCCATGTGCCTCTGGGCGCGGCGGCGAATATAGGGCTCGCAGACGCTGGCCATCGGAATGGCGGACTGCACCCGGGTGGAGACGTTCACGCGCTCCAACGCATTCTGCATCGCGAGCGCGTTCATCACCGTCGCCAGCATTCCCATGTAGTCGGCCTGAGCGCGGTCCATCCCCATGGAGGCGCCGGAGACGCCGCGGAAAATGTTGCCGCCGCCGATGACGACGCAGACCTGCACGCCCATGGCCACCACGTCGCCAATGTCGCGGGCGATCCCGGACACCGTCTCATTGTCGAGACCGAATTCCCGATGGCCCATCAGCGCCTCACCGGAGAGCTTGAGCAGGACGCGCTGGTAGTGAGGGGCCTGGGGCATGGTTTCCCTGTCATCTGGCCAGAAGGACTGACATCCCCTGGAATGTTTCGTGGCGTCCGGCGAAGTTTGCCGCAACCTATAGACGCCCGCTTTGCCGAACAAGATGACGCGCGGCTGAAAGTTCCCCGGCCGATCGCCGACGGCGGTGGGACGCCGTTGTCGAGGCGATGAATGGCCAGCGCGGGAACACGCGCCAGTTTGGTGGTTTTAACGGCACGTTAAAGCCGCCGCTCTACAGCCTTCCCTAAGTCAGTACAGGTCACCCGCGATGCGCCAACGCGTTGCCGTCAACTGGAGCGTTTCCAGCTTTTTTGGCTGGGGCGTCTACGCCCTCAATCTGGCGCTGCAATGGTCGGCGGATCCTGATATCGAGCCGATGAGCACCGTCCCGATCAACCTGGAGGAGCTCGCTGTGGATCCAATCCGGTTCCGCGCGCTGCGGCCGTTCCTGGCGTTGTCAAAAGCGTTGCAGGACGCCTCGCCACCGCTGTGCACGGCGCGCCATCGGTTGGAATGTCCGGTGCTGAGCGATATCGACCTACGGCCCGGGTGTCTGGACCACTGGATCACCGGAGAGCCAACGATTGGTATCGTGTTCTTCGATACCGCCCATCTGGCTGCAGAGATCATTGCACGCGCGCGTTCGCTTCCGCTGATCGTGGCGGGCTCGGAGTGGAACAAACGCATTCTGAACGAGCACGGGATCGATCGTGTCGTCACGGTCCTGCAGGGGATCGATCCGACCCTGTTCCATCCAGCCCCCGCCGGCGGCTGGTTGAGCGACCGGTTTTGCGTGTTCAGTGGCGGAAAACTTGAACATCGCAAGGCGCAGGACATCGTCCTGGCAGCGTTTCGTATCTTTGCCGCGCGCCACCCCGAGGCGTTGCTGGTCACGGCGTGGCACTCGCCCTGGGGAGAGTTGGCCCGCTCGTTGGATGTGTCGGGTCTGGTCGGCCCGGTACTGTTCGATCCAGGCCGGAGGGTCGACGTTACCGGGTGGGCTGCGGCGAATGGCATCGAACTGGCACAAATCCTCGATCTCGGCGCGGTGCCGAACCGCGAGATGCCGGCGATCTTACGCGAAATGGACGTGGCCGTGTTTCCGAACCGTTGCGAGGGAGGCACCAATCTTGTTGCGATGGAGTGCATGGCCTGCGGCCTGCCGGTCATCCTGTCGCGCAACACCGGTCACCTGGACCTGATAGACGGGGACAATTGCTTTGCACTGGACAGTCAGATGCCGCTCGATGGTTACGGCGCGGCTTTGGGTGACGTGCCCGGGTGGGGCGAAAGCAGCGTTGTGGAACTGGTCGACGCTCTTGAACTGGTGTTCGCCGACCGGGAGGGTGCGCGGCGTCGCGGGCAGCGCGCGGCCAACAGCATGACACACCTGACCTGGAAGCAGACTGCGCAGCGGTTGAAGGGTCTCATTCTCGACGGCAATTTGCCGTCACGGTAGCGAAAACCGTCGGATCCTTCCGGTTCCGCACAATCAGGCCCATCACGAAGTGCCACCCAGGCCAACGACAACGTTTCGATCGGCGAAGTAAGAATTTATTTAAGAGGTACAGAGGAACGGAGAAGGCGCGCCTTCCCGGCCCGCTGCCTCTCTATGAAACCTGCTTTGTCGCAACGGCCGCAACCATTGAATTTCTGAACGTGTTCGCTTTGCACTGCGACAGGGTGCCCGATCGGCAGGGTAATCAATCGTTGCCGGAGCTTCCGACGTGATGCGGGGGCGGCTGTCGAGCATGGCATGGATCGTCTGGCATTCCGAGACCGTAATATATGATCGGCCGCGCTGCGATGTTGTGGACCACAGATGCGGTCCAACCGACAACTGGCCGCTGCAATGCCAAACGCTCCGGCGGCCCCTTGCGCCGGCGGACCGGCTTCCGTATCGGGCGAACATGGACGATGCGCATTCTGCCGAGGCCGAACTTCGCCGCCTGCTCGCGATCATGGCCGCACTCCGCGAGCCGGCGACCGGTTGCCCCTGGGACAAGGAGCAAACCTTCGACACCATCGCCCCGTACACCATCGAGGAAGCCTATGAGGTCGCCGACGCGATCGCTCGCCGCGATTTTTCCTCACTTCCCGATGAACTCGGCGATCTGTTGTTTCAGGTCGTCTATCACGCCCGCATGGCCGAGGAGGCCGGCTATTTCGCCTTTGCCGATGTGGCCCGCGCGATCAGCGACAAGATGATCCGACGCCATCCGCATGTGTTCGGCGATCCTGCCCCCGGGCTTGTCCCAGGGGGCGCCGCGCGGGATGCCGCGGTGCAAACGGCGGCGTGGGAAGCGCAGAAGTCGGCCGAGCGGTCGGCTCGGCTGGAAACCGGCACGCTGGCGGGTGTTCCGGTGGGCCTCGCCGCACTGACACGGGCCGAGAAACTGACGAACCGCGCGGCGCGCGTTGGGTTCGACTGGCCGGACGCGGCGGCGGTGCTGGCCAAGCTGGACGAGGAAATCGGTGAACTGAAAGCCGAACTGGCCGGCGCCGACCCGGCGCGGCTGACCGATGAGGTCGGCGATCTGCTGTTTGTGCTGGCCAATCTGGCGCGAAAGCTGAAGCTGGATCCCGAGGCGTGCTTACGCCACGCCAACGACAAATTCGCCCGGCGGTTCAACGCGATGGAACAGATGCTGGCACGCGAGGGCCGCGACTTGAAAGGCGAAACCCTCGAAGCGATGGAAGCGGCCTGGCAGACGGTTAAGCGGGCCGAATAAAACGCCAGTCCATGGTTCGGTGCGTCGTCCGCTGCTCCATAATCCAGGCTGAGCCGAGAGCGGTTCGTGGTAACACCCGGCGCGTGAATGTCCGGCTCCGCGTCCCCAATCCCCGGTCGCGTCACCTTTTCTGTTTCCTCCATATGCTGCACTGCACTATCCTTCTTCGCACCCGCGGAAAATCTCGCCCGAGGGGCCCAGAAGGACAGTGCGTAGATGGAACGGATTGCCGTTAGTGGCCTTAAGATCGCTCGCTGCCTCTTTGATTTTATAGAAAAAGAGGCGGCCCCCGGTACCAGCGTCGGCCCCACCGCCTTCTGGGTCGGCTTTGCCGCGATCCTCACCGACCTCGGCCCGCGCTGTGCCGCCTTGCTGGCCAACCGCGACAGGCTACAGGCAGCAATCGACGCCTGGCACACCGAACGTCGCGGCAAACCAATCAATCAAAGCGAATATATCAGCTTCCTGCGCAGCATCGGTTACCTGACCGACGAACCCCCGGACTTCGTCGTCAACACCGCCAATGTCGACCCCGAGATCGCG
>JBEKQQ010000058.1:0-32888 GCA_049519555.1 Acetobacteraceae bacterium | reverse complement strand
CTTGCCATGACCGTGTCGCTACGCGCCGCCCTCTACCTGCGCGTCTCAACGGCGCGGCAGGCCTAGCACGACATCTCCATCCCCGACCAGCGCCGCCAGGGCGAAGCCTACTGCGCCGCGCGGGGCCACCAGCTCGTCGAGACCTTTGTCGAGCCGAGTTCGACCGCAACGAACGACCGCCGGCCCGAGTTCCAGCGGATGATTGAATCCGGGTCGGCCAAGCCCGCTCCGTTCGACATCGTGCTCGTTCATTCGTTCAGCCGATTCTTCCGCGACCATTTCGAATTCGAATTCTATGTCCGCAAGCTCGCCAAGAACGGCATCAAGCTGGTCTCGATCACCCAGGAAATCGGCGACGATCCGATGCACGTCATGATGCGCCAGATGATGGCGCTGTTTGACGAGTACCAGTCGAAGGAGAACGGCAGGCACACGCTCAGGGCGATGAAGGAGAATGCTCGCCAGGGCTTCTGGAACGGCTCCCGGCCGCCGATTGGTTATCGCGTCGTCGCGGCCGAGCAGCGCGGGGCAAAGGTCAAGAAGAAGCTGGAGATCGATCCGCTGCATGCGGACACGGTGCGGCTGATCTATCGGCTTGCCCTGGAGGGCGACGGCACGTCCGGCCCGATGGGCGTCAAGAACATCACGACCTATCTCAACGCCCGCCGCATCTTCACACGTGATGGCGGGCGCTGGGGCATCGGGCAGTTGCATCGCGTGCTGACCCGAACGACCTACATCGGCCATCACGAGTTCAACCGAAGCAGCCCCAAGAGCGGACAGAAGCCGGCCAGCGAAGTCGTGACGGCCGAGGTGCCGCCACTGATCGACAAGGCGACCTTTGACGCCGTGCAGGCGCATCTTCGCGCTCGCAATCCGAAGGTCGTGCCGGCGCGTGTCGTCAGCGGCCCCACCCTCCTTACCGGCATCTGCTTCTGCGCCGCGTGCGGTGGCGCTATGACGCTCAGGACCGGAAAGGGCGGGCGGTATCGCTATTACACATGCTCGATCAAGGCGCGTCAGGGCGAGACCGGCTGCAAGGGCCGCTCAATCCCGATGGAGAAGCTCGATGACCTCGTTGCCGGTCATATCGCAGACAGGTTGCTTCAGCCGGAGCGGCTTGAGGAAGTGCTCGCATCCGTGCTCGATCGCCGGCAGGAACGAGCCGAGCGCCGCCGCGAGCATATCGCCGAACTGAGCAAGCGGGCTGTGGAAGCCGATTTGCGACTCAAGCGGCTCTACGACGCTATCGAGAGCGGCGTGGCCGATCTGGACGACCCGGCGCTCAAGGATCGCATTGCCGGCCTGAAATCGACCCGCGATCAGGCGCAGGCCGATGCGGAGCGAACGGTCGCCGTCCTCGAAAGCGCCGGGCAACAGACCATCACGCCGGCCATGGTACGGAAGTTCGCTGCGGCAGCCCGCGAACGCATACGGATCGCCGGTGGCGGCTACCGCCGCGATCACCTTCGCGCCCTCGCTCAGCGCGTCGAAGTCGCGGACGGCGAGGTCCGCATCATGGGATCGAAGGGTGATTTGCTGCGAACGCTTGCCGCCGTCTCAGGCGTAAAATCCGCCGCTGTCGGCGTTCGCAGTTCTGTTCCGAGTTGGCGTCCCGTAGGGGATTCGAACCCCTGTTGGCGCCGTGAGAGGGCGCAGTCCTGGGCCTCTAGACGAACGGGACGCGGGCCGGCGGCATCCTAACGCGGTAACGACTGCTTGCTCAAGGCCCGCGGCCCAGTACCGCATCAGGCCTCTTCGCCAAACAGCGCCAAGGCCACCTCGGGGCCCGCCACGATTTCCATCAGCCGCAATCCGCCGACGCGCTCGAGCCCACCATTCTCGGTGATCTCACGCACCGCATCCGCGGCCCGCCCCAGCAACACATCATAGGTCTTGTCGCCGCCGGCCCGCCGCGCCTCGGTCTCCAGCGCGCGCAACCCGCGGGCGGCGGTTTCCAGCTCCCATCCCGCTTCCCGCCCGGATTCCAGCGTGCAGGCGCGCAACGGATCCAGTAAATCGGTCGCCAGGCGTTCGGTAAACAGCGCCTGGCAGCCGGCCTTGATCCGCTCCCGCACCTCAACCAATCGATCCCGCCGGTCCGGCGACAATGCCTCGTCCTGCAAGGCGCCCAGTAGCGAGGTCAGTCGCCGCACCGTCACGCCCGCCTCAGCGAGGTCATGACCGCCAAGGTGGGCTTCGGTACCGCCAGGCACCTCCAGTTGCTTCAGCAGCATGTCCGCTGCCTGATCGCCGGCATGCCGCATCACCGTACCGCCGCGCTGGCCCAGAGCCGTGGCAACCCGCAAAAGCACCGGCGCAACTTCCGGGATCCGTGCCAGCAGCAAGGCAATGATCATCGGCTGCGCGTCGGGATCGCGCCGGATTGCGTTCTCCAGCATGGCTTGCACCTGGTGAGCCTCTGGCGGAGCCAGACCTTGCGCCGCATCGCTTGTCCAGCGGTGCAGCCGCTCCGCCTGAAACAGCAAAGCGGCAATCCGCCGCGCCAACGGCTTCAGCAGTTGCGCGCCCAGACCCGTCGTCTCCCAGTCCGCCGGTTGCTTCGCATCAGCCAACAATTGGGCGGCAGCCAGCCACAGCTCAGCGCCGGCCGTAGCGACCACCTCGAGGTCTTGCGTCGTGCGGCCCTCGATCATTGCCGCGACCTTCCGCCCGACGGCACCCAAATCCGTCGCGACCGAAGCAGCGATCGACGGAATGGCACTGCGCGGTATGGTGGGCTGTTCCACCCGCCAGCGCGCCGCACTCACGATCAGTGGGTCCAGCGGCAAAAACAACAGCCGCGCGAACCGCAACGGCCGAGGCGGCCGCAACTGGGCCAGCCGCCCGCGCAGCGGTGCAATCAGTTGATCCGCTGCCCCACGATTGGGCATAGCGTCGACCATCGCGACGACTTTCAGGATTTGTGCGTCCCGCGCCTCGGCCAGGCCACGCGAGACTTCCCTGATGGCCGGGTTGGAGGAACGGGTGAGCGGCGCGGCCATGACCCTCTCCTATGCGATCAAACCCTGGAGCTTTTCGTTCCGCGCAATCAGCCCCTGCAAGGCGCCACCGCCCCGCCAACTGACGTTGAGCTGCGCGTTCCGCAGTCCCGGTTCCAGCTTCTCGAGTTCCGACCGTTCCTGGCCGAATGTGGTCCCTTCCTTCGGCAGCATCGGCACCAATTGTGCCATCTCCAGCAAGGCCGCGCTTTGCGTGCTGATCGTGGTCGCCGTCTCCCACAACAAGCAGAAGCGCTCCCAACCGTCGAGAATCCATTCCGGGCGGCTGGTCTGTTTGATGACCTCGGTCGGGTTGCCAGCCCAGATGAGCAACAGGCCCATCATGTTGTCGGTCAGGTCCAGCGCGGCATTGTGGGCCGTCGCCGCGGCGGTCGTGGTAACCAGCGCCGAGCGGCTGAGCGATGACGCCAGGTTGGCGCGGCTGTCGTCCTTGAACTGCTCGGCCCAGGCGGCCAGTCCGTCCGCCGTTGCCGTCAGCCGTGTCATCAGTTTGGGCAGTCGCGCCGGCGGCGTTTCGGCCCGCAGGCCGACGGGAACGAACAGCGTGCTCAACGCCTCCAGGTCTTCGCCGATCTGCGTCGGAGTGCGGCCCACCGCTGGCGCGACATGGGCCACAATGCGTTGCGCGCGGCGGTCGATTTCCGGCGTATGCTCGGTGTCGGCACTGATCCTAAGGCCGGCCGGCTCCACTTGTTCCATCAGTGTGACAAGCATGAGGAAGTTCACCAGAACCAGTTCTTTCCGTTCCAGCACAACTGAAGCGGCGGCGGCCAGCGTGGCTTCCTTGCCGGCGAGCCCTTCGGCTGCAAGCTGCCGTGCCGTGGCTCGCACGCCGGCGGGGCTCATCACCGGGAGCCGGGAAACGCGTTGGTGCAACAACGTGTCGTGCACCGTCGGCCGGCATAATTGTTTGACTCCGGTCCAGGTCAAAATGTAGACGCCACGTCCGCCCGAGGGATTGGGCACGACAAATTCCGTACCAGTTCGATCGGCCGGACGGATCCGGGCGCCAGCCAGCGCCGGTGTCGTGAATGGAACGGCCACGCCACGCTCCTGAAAGCTGGCCGGCTTCAGCGATTGGATCAGGGTCGCGTTAGGCTTTTCCATTCCGGTATGCTGCGCCGGGATTATGAACAATCCCTTACCGAGCCGCCGATCACACCGGGAAATCGTCGAGTGCGGGCCGTCCCGTCAGATACCGCCAATGATGCCACAGCAACCGTGCGGCGAGCGAGCGTGCCGGCTGCCACGCTTCCGCCAGGGTGCGCAACGTCCTGGGGTCAGGCCGGACGGCGAGCCCCTTTAGCTCGGCTGCCGCCGCTGCCAGCGCGATATCCCCGGCCGGAAACACATCCAGCCGCTGCAACGCAAACAGCAGATAGATTTCCGCCGTCCAGGTCCCCAACCCCTTGACCGCAGCGATCGCAGCGATTGCCTCGGCATTGTCCATGACTTCCAGGGCAGCGGCACTGAGCGAGCCGGTGCAGAACGCCTCCGCCAGAATGCGGGCATGCGCGACCTTCGGGCGTGACAACCCGGCGCCGCGCAGATCGTCATCCGGCAATGCAAGCAAACCTTCCGGCTCCAGCACGCCGGGCAACGCGCGCAGCCGGCCCCAGATGGCGGCGGCGGCCTGATTGCTGATCATCTGGGCGACGATTGCCTGCAGCAGGCCCGGGAATCCTGGTGTGCGCGTGCGCCAGGGCAACGGTCCGGCGCGTTCCAGGATCGATGCGAGGTCAGGATGCTCGCGGACCAGCGCTGTAAGGGCGCGCTCGGCGGCAGCAGGCGGATGAGGAAAGGCCACGGCGTCGTGATAGAGCCGATCGTCGGCTGACGGAACCGGCAATCGCCGCCGGCACCCGCCTCCGCCATGGTCGGGCAGGACCTGACGCTCAGTGGCCCCGCAACCCACGTCATCCCCCGGCTTGTCCGGGGGATGACGCGCCACCGTGCTGGATCAGGTGCCCCGGACAACCCGGGGGATGACGATGAGGCAAATGCCGCGACGTCGGCGACGCTAATTCACTGTGTGGCGTTCGGCGCGCATGGAGTCGAGCCCGGCGACGACGAAGCAGAGTGGCGCGCGACGACGGTTAGCTCACCCGTGTCAGATGCGCCGTCTTCGGATCCATCGTGAAGTGGGCGATCACCGAACCTTGACCCGTGGCGAGATCGAACCCGATGACGTCGCCCTCAGGTTTCACGTCGAGCACTTTCCAGGTGTGGTTGCCGTTCCACAGCAGGAATGCCTCGACGATTTTCTGCACGTCGGGCGGGGTGAGTTTGCGGTCATCAGCTCGGTGGATAAGCGCAAAGGTGCGCATCATTTCCATTCGATGGGCGTGATGCTCGCCCATACGCATCGCCCAGTGACCCGGTCCCATGCCTCCGCCCATGGGCCCGCGGGGTCCCATCCAGGGTCCACGCGCCATCGGGCCACCGTCTGCAGCGGGTGGAGCGCCAGGCGGCGGGGCCGGTTGCGCACTGGCAAGAATAACGCCGGTCGTGGCGGCGCCAAGAACGAACGCCGCAACAGCGGCAGTGACAACGGATTTGTTCATGTTGATCTCCAGGCCAGGGTGTCCACTGGGCGCGGGTAATGTCACGATCGAATGGTCAAAAGTCAGCCAGGCTGGCGCGACGAATTGCAAAGAATTGCAACCGCCGTTTCCCGGCGCGGTCGGGGCCGCTATGTTACAATCCATGGAATCGCTCCCGCATGTCCTCGTCATCGACGATGATCGTGAAATCCGCGATCTGCTCGCGCGGTTTCTGGAAAAGCAACAAATTCGCGTTACCGCCGTGCGCGACGGCAAAGATGCACGCCGCGCCTGGGCCAACGGGCACTACCAATTGGTGGTGCTCGACCTCATGCTGCCCGGCGAATCCGGTCTCGACCTCGCCCGCTGGCTACGCAGCCAGTCCGACGTTCCCATCGTCATGCTGACGGCGATGGGGGAGGAGACGGACCGCATCATCGGCCTGGAGCTCGGCGCCGATGATTATTTGGCCAAACCGTTCAACCCGCGGGAATTGCTCGCGCGCATCCGGGCGGTGTTGCGGCGGGCCGGCGACACCCCGCAAAGCCGCACCGAGGTCTCCAGCCGCGGCTTCCGGTTCGGCGGCTGGACGCTGGAGCCAACCCGCCGTCGCCTGCTCAATCCCGATGCGGTCGAAGTGCCGCTGACCGGTGGCGAATATGACCTGCTGCTGGCGTTGGTCGAGCGTGCCAATCGGGTGCTGACCCGCGACATGCTGCTCGATCTGCTGCGCGGCCGCCAGGCGGGCCCGTTCGATCGGGCGATCGATGTCGCGGTGTCTCGGCTGCGGCGAAAGCTCGAGGATGACGGGCGCAACGCACAATTGATCAAGACCGTCCGGGGTGGCGGTTACGTTCTGGCAGCGACGGTCGACCGGGCGTGATGGTTCGGCTGTGGCCGAAAAGTCTCGCCGCGCGAACGGCGGCGGTGGTGCTGGTCGGCCTGGCGCTGGTGCAGATCGCCGGTCTGACGATGCATACGCTCGACCGGATTGACGTCCAACGTCTTGCGCAGGCGCGCAATCTCGGGTTTCGCATCATGCCGATTTACCGGTTGATCGCGTCGACCCCGCCGGATCGGCGCGCCGCGGTGCTGGCCGAGCAACGTATTCCGCCGAATTTTACCGTGCGTCTGACCGACGGACCGGTGGAAACGCTGCTGCCCGAGCTGCCCCGCGGCGCACAAGGCCTGTTCCGTATCGGCGTGAACTGGGGCGTGCTTGGCGATCCCAAACTCCGTTGGACGGAGCTGAAGCTTTATGGTGGATTCGGCACGGGCCATATTCTCTACGTGTTTCATATGCCGGATGGTGGCTGGCTCGACATCGATGCCACGCCCGAACCGATCCGGCCGTGGCATTCGCCGACCTTCCTCGCGGCGTTTCTGTTCATGACGCTAGCGGCCGCCGGTCTGACGTTGTGGGCGGTGCGCCGCTTGACCGAACCGGTGCGGGTGCTGGCCGAGGCCGCGGAGGCTCTGGGCCGCGACGTCAATGCGCCGCCGCTGCCGGAGAATGGGCCGACCGAAACCGCGGTCGCCGCCGTCGCGTTCAACACCATGGCGGCGCGCATTCGCCGTTTCGTCAGCGATCGGACCGAGATGCTGACGGCGATCGGCCACGATCTGCGGACGCCGATCACGCGGCTGAAACTGCGCGCCGAGTTCATCGATGATGATGAGTTGCGCACCAAGGTGCTGTCCGATCTGGACGAACTGGAGACAATGGTGTCGGCGACGCTTGCCTTCGGCCGTGACGCGCGGGCGAATGAGCCAGTCTCTTCGGTCGATCTGGTCGAGTTGCTGCGAACCATCCTGGATGAGACGAGTGATGCCCATCCGGACTCGGCCGAGCGTCTGACCTATTACGGGCCGCCGCATCAGACGGTGTGGGTTCGGCCGGTGGCGCTGAAACGCGCGTTGGCCAACCTCGTTGCAAATGCCGAGAGTTATGGCGGGTCAGCGAGGGTAACCATGGTGCCGCCGCAGGACGGGACGGTTTCGGTCACGATCGAGGACGATGGTCCGGGCATTCCGCCGGAAGAAATCGACCGGGTGTTTGAGCCGTTTCATCGCCTGGAGCAAAGTCGCAATCGGGAAACCGGCGGTGTGGGGCTTGGGTTGCCGATCGCGCGGAACATGTTGCGGGCGCATGGTGGTGACGTTGTGCTGAAGAACCGGCCTGAGGGTGGACTGAAGGCGATCGTGACGTTGCCGGTGTGACACCGGGTGGCGTCCCTGCACGATCGGTTTAGCCGTTGATTCCCGCGTCGCTTAGAGTAGCTCCCGATCAGGTACGGTACTGACCAGCGGCCACAGTCCGGGCAATCTCAGTCGAACAGACCGCCCGGGAGGGGAAGCGGACCTTGGCGCCACGACCGGGAGGCCCGCACCGGATGCGATTTAACTGCCGGAGCATTATGTGGCATCGGCTGAAACGAACCGCTCACACTGTGTCTTGCGAAACTCAAGAACGTTGCAGCGAGGAAGAATTGGTTGCAACGGGAGTTGCGCCGCTTTGTGGAGCAGCGGTTGCGGCGTCCGCCGAAGCCTTGAATCTGTCGAAATGAGCGACTTTCCTCCATGTAGCTAAAGCAGGCCGAAAAATACCTGTCATCAGCACCGACCCAACCAGGATTGTGAGCTGACTAAGCAGAAAGAGCAGGTTCCGGGGAACATCTTATACCAGGCCTATACTCCCGATGCCAACTGTCGACATCACCTGTGCCAATGAGTTTTGTATCGTAACGAGAACGACTTTTGTTGTACCGACTATGACGGTGTTGATAACGGCTACGATAAGGTATTGAGCAAGGTGGTGTGGGTTAATCACGAAAGCCTCAATCCGCGGATATTCTGGTTTGGTTCACCTGGAATGTTCGCCATCGCGGGCCCGGCTCCCCGCATCCTATTTGCGTTGGGTAACAAGCATTGCTAACGCTGTGCCGATTCCAATTGGAACCGATAACAGTGCTCCCCATCACAGATCCGAACTCGTCGGCGTTCCCTTCCGCACATCGCCTGCCGCGCTTCGCCCGGTGCGCGGGCCGGTCAGCCCTGGATGACGGGCATCAGAATGTGGATGGCGATCAGCACCAGGATCAGCACTGCCGCGACGCGGATCAAGCCCCCGAATAGCCGTAGCGATCCCAGGATCAGCAATACCGCCACGGCAAGAAGGATCGGCGTCTGAACCGTATGCGGCACGCCCAGATGCTGGAGTTCCTCGCGCAGCCACAATTCCAGCCTGGTAAGTATCGCCGCGACGGCAAGGCCGAATTCCGTGAGCAGCTTTAGCAAGGTATCAATTGTGGTTTGCAGGTTTTTCACGTCGGTTTCCTTGAGGAACGTCTCAGCAACAATATCACATCAGCGGCGCCGCCAGTACGACAACAATCAACGAGGTCTGAGAGGCGAAGTTCCGAGAGTTTGGGCGCTCCCCGTAGGGGCGGAAGGACGGCGCCCTCGACAACCCGCCAGAACCTCCGCGTGAATGTGCTAACTCGCGCGGTGCAGCTCAGCCTTGTCTTCCGGTTCGACATGGATCGTGATGGCAAGATGTTCCATCTCCGTTTTGAGCGCAGTTTCAATCCGGTCACAAATATCATGCGACTCGCGGACCGACATAGACCCCGGTACGACCAGGTGAAAATCCAGAAACGTCAGCCGCCCGGCCTGGCGAGCGCGCAGGTCATGCACCTCGATCGAGCCAGTGCCGTGTTCTGCGATTAGCTCATTGATGCGGCGAAGCACCGCATCGTCCGGTGCCATGTCCATCAACCCGCCGACCGAGCCGCGGATCAGCGAGGCGCCGGACCACAGCACGTAAACCCCGGTTGCCGCGGCGACCAGCGCATCGAGCTTTTGTTGCCCGGATAGAATGGTCAGCGCAAACCCCGCCACCACGCCGCACGCGGTCACCACGTCCGAAACCAAATGCCGCCCGTCAGCATTGAGCGTCGCCGACCGCAACCGTTTGCCGGCGCGGATCAAAACCCAGGCCCAGACAGCGTTGATCACGGTAGCGGCGACACTGAGGGCGATGCCCTGGCCCGCCAGACTGAACGTCCGCGGCGCCTGCCACGCCTGCCATGCCTGGCCAAAGATCGAGAGCGCGGCAATGACGATCATGACGCCTTCGATGACCGCAGAAAAGAATTCTGCCTTGTCGTGGCCATACGGATGGTTGGCGTCGGCCGGCCGGGCGGCGAACCGCAACGCCACCAAAGCGACGGCACTGGCCGCAACATTGACAATACTTTCAAGTGCATCGGAGTAGAGCGCGGCACTGCCGGTCAGCCACCAGGCGAGGCTTTTCAGCCCGAGTACCAGGCAGCCCAGCGCGATGCTCCCGAGTGCGAAACGTTCTCCGGAGGTCATTCTGGGCAGCGCAAATGGTTGGGTACGCCCGGCCCAATCAGCCGTCTGAGCATGACGAAACCTTCCGTAACGAAGCCTTACGTACTGGGCCTGCCACTGGGCCTGCCTGGCCAAACCCTCTTACGAAACCCGGGCCTGGCATTCCATTCGCGTCAACCCGAAGCCGATGCCAGCTGCGGATCGTACTGCGGCGCATGTGACAAGGCGGCCCGCCGCGGGCAAACTGCTGCTTATGACCACCAGCCCTTACTTGTTCACCGCTGCCGACCATCCTTTGCGCGCCGCCGGCGACCGGCTGAAGATCCGGGAGGCGGTGAGCGGCTTCGGCATCGCCCTACGCTACCAGGAACGCGCCCCTGACCCGCCAGGCGCCGCCGAGTCCGCGTGGTGCGAAACCGGCCATTCCATTTTCATCCTGTCCGGCCGCATCCGCTATCGTTTTGACGATCACACCATCGAGGCCGGACCGGGCGACATGATCCACATCCCCGCCGGCCGGCAGCATCGCCACATCCCGAACGTCGTCGGCACCGAGACCGTACGCTACGTGCTAACCGAATTCGCCACGTGCTAACCGAATTCGCCTGAGCCGGCCAGTTGTCTTAACGGTTTATAAATTTTTCGCGTGTACCTTCACGTCCGGAGGTGCGGGCGATGCCGTTGACCGCCGTGATGAACTGGTTCGGATGGCAGCAGCCACCACCGGCCGAGCCGCCGCATGAAATGCCTCGGCATGCGCCGATCGCATCGGCAGAGCTATCGGTGCCGGTGGTCGCGAACCGACCGCCGCCGAAATGGAACCGCGAACGTCTCAAGATCACCGATGCCCTTTGGGGCCAGGGCTATCAATTCCCCGGCGGCGAGATTGAGACCTTACGGCTGGCCAAACCGCTGGGGCTGTCCAAGGCCTCCAGCCTGCTGTTACTCGGTGCCGGCGCCGGTGGTCCGGCATGTTCGCTGGCGATCCATCTCGGGGTCTGGGTCAGCGGGTTTGAGGCCGATCGCGACCTTGTGGCTACCGCGGTCGATCGGGTCACTCGCCGGAACCTGACCAAGCATGCTCAGACCGAACTCTGGGACCCCGACGAACCGAAGTTCCGTGACGGATTCTACCATCACGGCCTGGCACTGGAAGCGTTGCATGGCAGCCAGCCGGAACGGGTCCTCTCGGCCGTCGCACGGGCGCTGAAGCCGAGCGGTCACCTGGCGATGACCGAGTTGATCGCCGACACGCCGCTCGACCCGGGCAATCCGGTGGTCGCCGCATGGGCACATCTGGAGCGCCGCAATCCCAAAGCGTTGCCGACCGAAGTCACGATCACCCGCATTCTCGGTCGCCTGGGCTTCGATGTGCGGGTCTGCGAGGACGTATCGGAGCGCCATGTCAGCCACGCAATGGCCGGTTGGCGCAGCCTGGTCCGGCTCATGGAAGACGCGCCACCAACGCGGCGAGAGGCGATGAGCTCAGTCCAGGAGGCAGAGCTGTGGCTGCTCCGCCTACGGTTGTTCGAAATCGGTTCGCTACGCCTGGTGCGATGGCATGCGATCGGCGGCGGCTGACTCGTGCTCCCGGCGCGTGCTTCAGGCGGGCAAGCCGCGCTGCTGATGCGCCCGACCGATGCGCGCCATCTCCGGGTCGTGCCCTGAGATGACCCGCACGCCCTCGTCCAGGCGGGCGGTGATATTCGCCCGCGTGCAGCCCTCCAGGAACGCGATGCCGTTGCGCTTGCAGGCCGCGAGCACTCTGTCGCGCGCAGCCTGCATGACCGGTGGATAGGGGTCGCGCAACAGCTTCACACTGCCAAGCGAAAGGCTGAGATCGCCAGGCCCCATCTCGGCAAACCCAAGCCCGGGAACGGCGCAGATTTCGTCGGCCATGGCGATCCCTTCGGGGCTCTCCAGCTTGACACCCAGAAGCAATTCGCCCGCCGGGTTAAGCGGCCATGGATCGCAGCAGTTCATGTACGCCTCGCCGGAGATGCCCCAGATTGGCGCGGCGGTCGACTCCGACCCGCGGCCCCGCGTGCCGATGCCCAGAAGCGGACCTCGACTGGGTGGGCGAACTGCACCCTGAAGCCGTGCCTCAGGGGAGGGCAGGGATGGGTCGACGCCTTGCAGGTTGTGCGGGTAGCGGCACGATTCGACAAAAGCCCGGACGGCGGCGGCTGATTCGGCCTGACACAGCAGGATGCCGTGCACACCCCGCCCGAGGATCTGGCGGAATTGCCAGGCACTGGTGCGGACATGGTTTTCGTCGATGCCGTTGACCGGCGCCTCGACAATGATGGCGGGGGTGCGGTGGCCGGAACGGGTCGGGCCGCCGGCGACGAGGCCGCGCATATAGGCCTCGAGGCCGGTCATATCGAAGCATCCGTGCTCCATCCCGACGTTCATATAGTCGGCCCAGGTGGCGGCATCCTTGCGACCTTGGTCAAAGGTGAGGACGTGGCCGCTGTGCGGCCCGTCATAGTAAATCGCCTGATCCTGGGCCAGGAGTTCGACGGCGCGGTTGATCCGGTTGGGCATGGTGGGGTTCCTCTTGCCGTTGTCGTGCAAGTGGGACGGGCAAGCGGGATTGCGTCAAGCGGAGGCAGCGATCCACTCCGTCACCGACAAGACGGTTCCGTTCGAAACTTTCCTGATCCATCTCCGCGATATATCCCTCGATACGCCCGGCGCTCGCAAGAACATGGGACAGGGACGCCGCCGGATCATGTTCAGAAGGCAAGCTTGCGGTCCCCGTTCGATGGAGGCGTGTGGACGCGGTCCTTCGGCAGGTTCGGAGACCAGGCTTACCTTGCGTCCGATCAGGTCTCCGATACGTTGCTCCAGCGCACTCAGTCCGAACAGTCCGATATGAGCGGCCGGGTCGAATACAACCGCCATTTCCACGTCGCTTTCAGGCTCCATGTCGCCGCGAGCAGCCGGGCCGAACAGCGAGAGTCGCCTGATCCCGGCGGCCCGCAGCTCTACCTCATGCGTACGCAGGGTCGCGTTCACTTCCTCCGCCAGAGGACACGCTCGGGTATGAGACGCAAGTTCGCTCGTTGGTTCGTAGCTCCTTCCACACCGGCTTGAGCACAGATGCTCTCGGCGGGCTTCAACCATTCGAGGTCGGGAGTCGCCGCGCATCGCCAGAACACAGCGCCGCCAATCCGACGACGCCCGCTGCCACCGCGCACACCACACCGTAGCCGACCATGTCCATCGCCCAACCGCCGATAAACGCTCCGACGGCGCCCGCCAGCGACGAACCGGCGTTGAACAGGCCAAGCGCCTCGCCCTTTTCACCAGGTGCGAGTTGCGCGGCGAGCGCGGTGCCGCTGACGCCCAGAAGCGGCCACGCCATGACCAGAACCACAAACCCGACCAGCGCCAGTGGCACGCCTCCGACCTCCGACAGGAACGCCACCGCGAGCACTGCCATGGCAATGGTTCGCGCGGCGAACCCGGCCCGCAGCACGGGCCACGCGCCATGCTGTTTCGATATCCCTGTCACCAGCGGATACATCAACAGGCTACCGGCGGCGGCGAAGGCATAGGTGGTGGCCGGTAACCCCGGCGCCACCCCAAATGCCCGGATCAGTGCCAGCGGCAACATCGTGAGGACCGCACTGATCGCAACGAAGGCCACGAACCACACGATCACCAGGCGGGCGAACGGCATTTCAAGCTCGAGCCACAAGGTCCGCAGCCCGTGCAACGTGGGTATGTGGAACATCCGCTGTGGCGAGCCGGACCATCCCTCCGCGCCGATCGGCGGATGCGCGGTTGCCATGTCGCGCCGAACCGGGACCTGAACGCCGCTCAAAGTCAGCCACGCCATGGGCACGGACGCCGCCACCAGCGCCGCCGCGACCGCAAAGGCCAGTGCGTAGCGCCCGCCGATCAGCCCGGCGAGCAACAAGCCCAATACCTGCCCGAGGCCGCTGAGCGCCTGCAACGCGCCTATCCGAGCGTTCCATTCGTCCGGTGGCCGCACCTCGACGATGAACATGTTCGCCACAGTGTTCGAGGCGGCAAAGCCGATGCCAAGGATCGCCGCAAACACGGTCTTGAGTGGCAGGGCCAGCTGCATTGGCATGAACAGCAATGCCACCAGCGCGGCCAGCATGCCGGCCAGCAGAACCTGGCGGTGCAGCCGCCGGCGATCGGCGAGGTGACCCCAGAATGGCGCGGTCACCCCGGCCAGGTTCATGACGCCGACAATCACCCCGGCATGCGTCGACCCCCCGGCGGACAGCGGCAACAGCAGCGGCAGCATGCCGCCCTGCACGACGCCGAGCACCGCGTACACGAGAAACCACGACTCGATCCAGGGCCTTAGCCGGCTTGGAAACGTAACAAGCCCATGTGGCAGATGCGTACTGGGCAGATGAAACCGACGCCACCGGTCCTGCCCCGAGGCCTCCGGTGCATGTGCCATACCGCCCGTCCCCTTCGCCCAGAAAAGGTGATAACCCGGCCGGGCCGGCAGGCCAACCGTGCGCGGGCGCAGCGAGCGCCCCCGGTCCGCCGGCTGCGGCCGCCAGGTTGACACTTTGTGGGGGCTGCGAGACGTTGCTATTACGACTCAGTAAAACAGGGGACAATTCATGAAGAAAGCTGCGTCCACAGTCGTACTGTTACTGTTGTTCGGCTGTGCTCAGCCGATGCCGGCCCCGCCGGCAGTTGCACCTCCGGTGGTCGACCTGAAAGCCCAGATCAGTGCCAACGAAGCCGCCTGGGCTGCCGCTGCCAACCGAGGCGACGCCGCCGCTCTCGCGGCAATGTACACCGACACCGCGACCCTGCTGCCGCCGGGCGCCGACATGCAAAAAGGCAGGGCGGCCATCGAAAAAACCTTCGGCTCGATCGGTCACTCCGGGGTGCGGAATTACTCGCTGACCACCCTCGACGTGGCTCAACTCGGGCCGGATACCGTGCAGGAGATTGGGCAGTTCAGCCTCGACGCACCGGGTCCGAAGAAGAAGTGGGTGAAGGTCTACGGCAAATATGTCTCTATCTGGAAGCTTGTCGACGGCAAGTGGCTGCTCGACGTCGATACCTGGAATATGAACAAGTAACCGCCCCAGCTGTTCAGCCGGGGCGGTCGCAACGAGATCGGTCGGCGTTGGCAGGGGATCGGCTATGGAAACAGCCGCTCCCCGGTCTCCGCATCCTCGACGAAGATCGCGCTGACCGGGCAGTTCTCGGCAGCTTCCAGGATTTTTTCCTCGGTGTCCCCGGCCGGATCGACTGCCTCCGACTGTCGGTTGTCATTCAGCCGGAACACTTTCGGCACGATCGCCTCACACATCGCATTCCCGACGCATGTGTCGTGATCCACCCAAACCTTCAACTTGCGAGCCAATGGGTTTCTCCTAATTCCAGGTAACCGGCAGGGATTTCAGCGACCGGAATGTGATGCTGGGTTGATACTCCAGATCATCCGATTCGATCTGCAGGCCGGGGAAGCGCTCCGCCAAAGCCTTGAACACCTCCTGACCTTCCAGACGAGCCAATGTCGCCCCGAGGCAATGATGCACACCCGAACCAAACGCCACGTGCGGGTTGGGGTGACGGGAGATGTCGAAGTTCGTTGGGTTCTCGAACGCATCGGGATCCCGGTTGGCGGACGAAATGAACCAGCGGATACGATCGTTCTTGCGCAGTACTTTGCCGCGTATTTCCACATCCTGGGACGCGATGCGTTGGATGGACACGACCGGGGAGTCGTAACGCAGGCACTCTTCGGTCGCCAGCCGGGCGCGGCCCGCGGGATCTTGTTTCAACAGCGCCCATTGGTCCGGATGACGGATCAGCGACAACGTGCCGTTGCACAGCAGATTGATCGTCGTTTCGTGCCCGGCGAGCAGCAGCAGCGACGTATTCACCAACACTTCATGCCGGGTGAACACCCCTTCGCGTTCGCCGCGCGCCAGCACCGAAATGAAATCGTCGCCCGGATCGACGATGCGCTTGTCGACCAGCGGCGAGACAAAATCGATCATCCCGCGCATGCCCTCGGTCAGCGGCTTCATCCGGTCATACTCGCCGCGGCCGATATACAGCAGTTTCTCGGCGAGTTCCCGGACGTAGGGCCGACCCTCCGCCGGTACGCCCATCATCTGGGCTATCACCATGACCGGCAGCGGCGTCGCGAGGTCCTTCATGACGTCCATGGAGCCTTTTGCCTCGGCCGCGTCGAGCAACTCCTTCACCGCGTCCCGCACGAACGGCCGCCAGGTCTCCATCGCCCTGGGCGTGAAGTAGGTGTGGACGATCTTGCGCATCTCCAGATGCTCCGGGCGGTCGTGCTGGATGAACTGATCGCCCTGGTAGTTCCTCACGTACTCGTAAAGCCCGAGATCCGATTCATCGATCGGCGGATAGGCCGGCCGCGGGTCGTTCTTGAACACGGCGGAGGAAAACAGTTCGTGATGCCGGGTCAGCCAGGTCAGGTCGTCGTGCCGGGTGACGACCCAAAGTTCATAGGCCTCGTTCCAGTGGATCGGGTCCTCCTCCCGCAGGCGGCCGTAGTAGGCGTAGGGATCCGCGATCACCTCCGGGGTGAACAGATTGTCCTGGATTTTGTCCTGAATCGGCATATCCATCGTTTGGCCTCCTGATGATGTCTTCCGCGCGGCGTTGGTCGCGCGCGGTGACGTCGATTGCTATTGGATTGATCTGCGGGCAACGGGCATCGTCCGGTCGGGGCGAACCCGTTCGGGGATACGGTCGGTTGGGCCGGCGTCATTCAAGGCGCGACTCATGAGTGGCTCCGGTGCGGTGAACCGCGACACAGCCAGCCAAACCGATCCGGTGGTTTGGCTACTGGACAGTAGGCAGCGCAACCCGAAGCTGTCAAATGGCTGTTGCGCTTGACAGCGGGCGCGCAGGCCCCTATCCCCCGCGCCTTCGATCGTCCTGAACAGAGCGTATTTCCCATGAGAGTTCGTAACAGCCTGAGGTCGGCCAAAGTGCGCGACAAGAACTGCCGCGTGGTGCGTCGCCGCGGGCGGGTTTATGTCATCAACAAGAAGAACCCGCGGATGAAGGTGCGCCAGGGCTGAGGGCTCGGGGTCCTGACGTCGGGCCCGTATTGTTGATCGACCCGCCGGCCGCCGCACTCTAAGCTGTCCCGATCCATTCGTTCCATTGGGGGGAGGCACATCATGAGCCAGGCGCTGTCCGGCATTCGCGTCATCGACATGACCCACAACCAGGCGGGTCCCGCCTGCGCGCAGATCCTCGGGTTTCTCGGCGCCGAGGTCATCAAGCTGGAAGAGCCCAAAGGCGGCGACGTCGCGCGTACCAACATGCGCGATCGGGCGGACAGCGACAGCCTGTTTTTCCTCGTGCTGAATGCCAACAAGCAAAGCCTGACGCTGAATTTGAAGTCTGAGCAGGGCAAGGGGCTATTTCGCAAAGTTATCGAACAATCCGACGTGTTGCTGGAGAATTTCGGGCCCGGTGCCTTGGATCGACTGGGGCTTGGCTACGATGTGTTATCGAAGCTGAACCCGCGGCTGATCTACGCCACGATCAAAGGCTTCGGCACCTACGGTCCATACAGCGATTTCAAGAGTTTCGAGCCGATCGCTCAGGCGATGGGTGGTGCGATGAGCGTGACCGGGTTCCCGGAGAACCCACCGACTTTCACCTTCCCGGCAATTGGCGATTCCGGCACCGGCATGCACATGGCAATCGGCATTCTGGCGGCGCTGCAGCAGCGGCACCAGACCGGCAAGGGCCAGCACGTCGAGGTCTCGATGCAAGATGCCGTGGTCAACCTGATCCGCGTGTCGTTACGCGATCATCAGCGGATGGGCCGGCCGATGCCGCGTTCGGGCAATCAACTCGGCCGCACCATTCCGGGCACCACCTATCCCTGCGCCCCGGGCGGGTCCAACGATTATGTCTACATCTTCGCACAGCCGCAGATGTGGAAACCGTTTCTGAGCGTACTGGGCCAGCCGGAACTGGCTGATGATCCACGCTACGCGACGCCGGACGCGCGGTGGGAAAATCGCGACGCGTTGAACGCCATCATTACCGAATGGACCAGGCAACGCAGCAAGCACGAGGTGATGAAACTGATGGGCGATGCCGGCGTGCCGTGCGGTGCGTGCCTCGATACAGGTGAGGTGTTGACGGACCCGCATCTGCGCGCTCGCGAAATGATTGTCGATGTCGATTATCCAACCCGCGGCACGTATCAGACGGTCGGTTCGCCGATCAAGCTTTCTGATTCTCCGGTGACCGTTCAGCGGCCGCCGCTACTTGGCGAACATACCGAGGCGCTGTTGGGTGAGTTATGCGGTTTGTCCCCCGAAGCGGTGCAGGACCTGAAGCGAAGCGGTGTGGTCTGAGGCCAGCGGTGCCAACCGCTGCCGTTTGGGGGCACGGGGCGCGGTGTAGCAAACGGTATTGGCCCGTTCGGGAAGGCTCGGGGCGGTGCCGTTGGATTATTCTCAAACAAGCTGGATGAGCGGCATCGCCGTCCGGAAGATCGTCAGGTCACGCCGCGCGGATGCCCTCCAGGAAGCTGTCGACCCGGTGGCGGAGCGTATCCGCCCCGCCCGCCACTGCCGTGGCCGCCACTTTCACATCGCCCACCGTGGTGTCGGTGACCTGAGCATCGCGCGAAACCTCGGCAATCGTCTCGGACATTTGCCGCGTGCGCTGCGCCGCTTGTTGCACGTTGCGAGCAATCTCCTGGGTCGACAGGCCTTGCTGTTCCACCCCCGCAGCGATCGAGGCCGTGAGGTCGTTCACCTCGGAGATGGTCGTCGCGATGTGCCGGATCGCCTGCACGGTCTCGTCCGTAATAGTCTGAACTTCGGTGATCTGGCGGGCGATTTCCTCGGTCGCTTTGGCGGTCTGGGTGGCCAGCGATTTGACTTCTGAGGCAACCACCGCGAAGCCCTTGCCGGCGTCACCCGCGCGCGCGGCCTCGATTGTCGCATTTAGTGCCAACAAGTTGGTGCGTCCGGCGATGTCGTTGATCAGGCGCACGACATCACCGATCTTGCTAGCTGACTCGGCCAGGCCGCGCACCGTCTTATCGGTTCGCTGGGTTTCCTCCACGGCACGGCTGGTAATGCCGGCGGCGTGGCCGACGTGGCGGCTGATTTCGTTGATCGAGCCACTGAGTTGCTCGGTCGCCGCGGCGATGCTGGTAACGCTGCCCGAGGTTTCGTTTGCCGCGGTGGCCACGGTTCGCACACCCTTGCTGGTGCGCCCGGAAACCGCGGCCATTTCGTCCGACGCACCACGCATTTGTGTCGCGGCACCGGTGAGGGTCGCCAACGCAGCCGTCGCACTCGCCTCGAATGTCCGGATTTCGGTCTCGACCGCTTGCTGGCGTGCCGCGTCACGGGCGCGGCTCCCGCGTCCGGCCTCTTCCAGTTGTTCCTTCGCCACCAACTGCTCCTGGAAGACATGCATAGTGTTGGCCAGGGCGCCGATCTCATCATCATGATAATTGAACGAGGAAGTTTCGGTCAGCGTGCCGGCCGCGAGCCGGCTCATCGCGTCACGAATGGCATTCAGCGGCCGGATCACCCGGCGATTGACCGCGACCAGGCTGGCGATCGATCCGGCCACGACCAACAGCAGACCGCCGGTGTCGAACGCCAGAGTCTCGCGCGCTGTCACGCTCATCGCTTCGGCGCGGTCTTTCGCTGCCGTCAGTGCGGCTTCGGCGACCCCCTGCATCGCGCCCAGTTTCGGCACGATAGTCATGGCCCATTCATCAGGTGTCATGTTCGGTTTGTGGCCGGCGAGCAATCCGACCAGCGTGTTCTCCCGCAGCGCCATGTAATCGGGGGCGAAATAGACCTGTTTTGTTTTCGCCATGGCTTCCGCGAGAGCGGGAGGCGCGCTCCCGGCATTCAGCAGGTCCTCGATCGCTTTCCACGCCGCATTGCTGCCGCCAAGATTACCGCTGAATTTTCGGGCCTCATCGAGGGACACCGAGCCGGTGATGATGCCGCGGGAGATGGCCAACGAAGCCTCCCCCGCGTCGTTGCGTGCCTGCCAGGCGAGCTGCTTTACGGCCATCATCTGATCGACGGCAGCGTCCTGATGCTGAATTCCGGCGAACAACCTGGCCGAGATTTCCTCCAACGTGGTTTGCAGGGTCATCCCTTCGCGAAAGTATTCGTCGCCCAATGCGGCGCGCCTTGATGCGAGCGGCTTGTCGATGCCGTCCCAGAACTCCGTTTGCAGCCGGCCCAGTGTTTCGATGGACTGGTGCAAGGCGGGCAACAGGTGGGACCGACCGTCAAATTCGATGCTTTGCAGTGCGGTGGCAAGCGATCGTACCGCGGCAATCTCCGGCTCCTGCGCGCCCTTGATGTATGCACGGAGATTGCTGGTCATTGCAGTCGGTGCGGCCGCCCAACTGCGCGGGACCGAGACGCGGTCAGAGCGGATGTTGATCATGCCCTGAAACGCCTCGTCCGAAGCGTCGGCGGCTTGCAGGATACGCGAGCTCGATCGCAACGCCTGCCAGGCGTCCCAGGCGCGTGTCGTCAGCGGCACGACCGCCAGCGCCGCGAGGATCACAAGCGTTGCCTGTAACAGGGATTTGACCGTGAGGCGGTTGAACATCGGATGCTCCGGCAGCAGGTCGAGGTGTGACCCTAAGCCCAGATGGTTAATGAACGGTTAATTGCGGCGGCCGGACTTGCCGGTCCGGGTCGGTTCCCGCAGGATGCGCCGGACCAACCAAGAGGAGTTTCGATGTCAGCCGCTATCCAGATGCCCAGGCGCAACATGACGGACGCGGAATGGCAGGCGCGTTGCGACCTCGCCTCGCTTTATCATATTTGCAATCATTTCGGCTGGACCGACACGATCAACACCCATTTGTCGTTGCGCATCCCAGGCGAGGCGGACCATTTCCTGATTAATCGCTATGGCGAAATGTTCGACGAGGTCACTGCCTCGTCGCTACTGAAAATGGACCTCGACGGCAACGTTCTGGGTGAGGATGGACGGTTCAACAACGCCGGATTTACCATCCACAGCGGTGTCTATAAGGCACGGCCGGATGCGAATTGCGTGCTGCACACCCACACGCGCGCCGGTGCCGGAATTTCGCTGCTGGAACATGGCATCCGTCCGATCAGCCAGGATGCGCTGCACGTTTACGACGACATTGCTTACCATGCGTATGGTGTGCCGGCGACGCAGGAAGAATGCGACGCGCTTGGCCGCACCTGCGTCAACGGTAGCTGCGTTGTGCTGCTCAATCACGGGTTGCTGACGTTTGGCGAGACCACGCATGGCGCCCTGATGCGGCTGTACATGCTGGAGCGCACCTGCGAACTGGAAGTCATGGCCCGCACCATGAATGGCCCGATCGCGCTGATCGACGATTACGTGATTGGCAAGGCGGCCGAGCGCATGAAACGGATCCGCCACACCGGGAGCTACGGCCTGATGGAATGGCAGGCCCTGGTGCGCACGGTGGAACGCAAAGGTGCCGACTTCCGCCGCTGATCCGACCGGCGTTCGGGTTTCACATCGGTAACCCGAGCGCCTTCTTCATCGCCCGCAAATTGCCGCGCAGATTGCGGGTGTAGCGGGTGGTGATGTCGTCGTCCGTCTGCCCCGCCGAGGGGCTCAGATGCATGATCAGTTGGATCCGCGAATGCGTGGCGTCCAGCGGGATGACCGCGACTGTCGACCGGTAGTCCGCCATCTCCGGCCGGTCGACCATCGTGTAGGTGTACGAATACTGCGACTGCGCCGCCAGGCGTTCCTTCACCACACGGTTCTCCGGCATGACCAGAGTGCGGACTTTGCCGGCAGGCGTGTCTTCCACTGACTCGCTTTGCACCAGCACGGCCCATTTGCGAATGCCGGCAAAATCGCCGATCACGTTCCAGACCGTGTCGGCCGGCAGGTTGACGTCCTCGAAGGTGGATACATCGGCCATGGCGGGTTCCTCCTGGTTGGCCCGGATTAAAGTCCGGGCTTCCCCAGGGCGCAAGAATGCGACGCGCAAGAATGCGACGCGCAAGAATGCGACGCGCAAGAATGCGACGCGCAAGAATGCGACGCGCAAGAATGCTTGCTCCAACCGGGTCGACGCCCCATCATGAAGGCCGGAGGCCCATCATGATCAGACTGCCGGACCCGAAACCCGACGTGCTGGCGAAACGCGACGCCGTGATCGCCGGCCTGCGCGCGGCGGTGGCTGACGACGAAGGGGTGATCGCCGATCCGATCAGCCTGAAGCCGTACGAGACCGACGGATTGTCCGCCTATCGCCAGATGCCGCTCGCCGTCGCGCTGCCGTCAACGACTGAGGAAGTCGCGGCGATCATGCGGTTCTGCCACGCCAACGGCGTGCGCGTGGTGCCGCGCGGCGCGGGCACCTCGCTGTCCGGTGGCGCGCTGCCGATGGCCGATGCGGTGGTGGTCGGGCTGATGCGGATGAACCAGATCCTCGACATCAACTATCCCGATCGTTGCGCCACCGTGCAGGCCGGCGTGACCAATATCGGCATCACCAATGCAGTGTCGGACGAAGGTTTTTTCTATGCACCGGATCCGTCGAGCCAACTGGCCTGCATGATTGGCGGCAATGTCAATATGAACTCCGGCGGCGCGCATTGTTTGAAATACGGTGTTACTTCCAATAATTTGCTTGGCCTGAAGATTGTTACGGTCGACGGCGAAATTCTGAGCATTGGCGGCGAACACCTCGATGCCGCTGGCTATGACTGGCTGGGATTGCTGACCGGCAGCGAAGGACAACTTGCGCTGGTGACCGAAATCACCGTGCGTATCCTGCGTTCGCCCGAGGGCGCTCGCGCCATGCTTGCCGGGTTTGCGTCCAATGAAATCGCCGGAGAATGCGTCGATGCGATCATTTCATCGGGCATCATTCCGGTAGCGCTGGAATTCATGGACAGGCCGGCGATCCATGCCTGCGAGGCATTCGCTCATGCCGGCTATCCGCTCGATGCCGAGGCCATGCTGATCATCGAAGTCGAGGGCAGCGTCGCTGAGCAGGACGATCTGCTGGCGCGACTGACCACGATCTGCAACCGTTACAACCCGGTCAGCATGAGAGTATCGCAATCGGCGGAGGAGTCGCTGGCGATCTGGAAAGGCCGCAAAGGGGCGTTCGGTGCAATCGGCCGCATCAGTCCGGATTATTTGTGCATGGACGGGGTAATCCCGACCAGCCAATTGCCGGCGGTGCTGCGCCGCATTCAGGAAATGTCCGACAGCTATGGCTTGAAAGTTGCCAATATCTTTCACGCCGGCGATGGCAATTTGCATCCATTGATCATGTTCGACGCCAACGACCCGGACAGTTTCCACCGCGCGGAAACGTTTGGCGCCGATATTCTGAAGTTGTGCGTTGAGGTAGGCGGTTGCCTGACCGGCGAACATGGCGTCGGCGTTGAGAAGCGCGACCTGATGCCGTTCCAGTTTGCCGAGCATGAGCTGGAACAGCAGCGCCGGATTAAATCCGCGTTCGATCCGGATTGGCTGTTGAATCCCAGCAAAGTGTTTCCGTTGCGCGCGCCGACAGCAGTGCCTCGCGCGGCATGACCCCAACCGAGGCGGAAGCCGCAATCGCCGGCCAGATCGCAGCGGCCCGTGACCCGCTGCTGATACGCGGCGCCGGCACCAAGTTCGGCATGCTGCGTCCGGTGCAGGCGGCCGGCATGATTTCGACCGCAGGCCTGACCGGCATTACGCTCTATGCGCCCAAAGAACTGATCATTTCTGCACGAGCCGGCACGCCACTGCACGAAATTGAAGCGATCTTGGCGGCGCACGGGCAACATCTGATCGCCGAGCCACCCGATCTCTCCGCGCTGCTCGCCAGTCCGCCGAACACTCAGACACTGGGCGGCGTGGTCGCAACCAACCTGTCCGGTCCGCGGCGGGTTGCCTGGGGTGCCATGCGCGACCACGTCATGGGCGTGCGCGCAGTGACCGGTCGTGGCGAGGTCATCCACTCCGGCGGACGGGTGCTGAAGAACGTTACCGGTCTTGACTTATGCAAACTGCTGACCGGTAGCCACGGCACTTTGGGCGTCATGACCGAAATCACGCTGAAGGTGCTGCCGGCACCCGAAGCGGTCGGCACCATCGTCATTCCTGGCCTGGAAGCGGAAAAGGCGGTCGCGGCGCTGTCGGCGGCGCTTGGCTCGCCGTACGGCGTCTCCGGCGCCGCCTTTCTGCCCGCCGAGGCAGCGTCATGGCTGCCGGACCGGATTGCGCCCGGCCGCTCGCTGACCCTGGTCCGCATCGAGGATTTTGCTGCTTCGGTTGCCTACCGCAGCGCCAAACTCATGGCGGAACTCGACCTTTTTGGCGCCGTCATTCTGGACGACGCGGCATCGCGGAAGCTGTGGGCCAGGGTGCGCGACGTCCGCCTGCTGCCGGTAATGAACGGGGAGGGGATCTGGCGGATATCGGTGCGTCCGTCATCCGGGCCTGGTGTGTTGCGTAGCGTGCCGGGCGCCGTCGGTTATCTCGACTGGGGCGGCGGTATGGTGTGGTTCGCCGGTGCGCCGACCGAAACGACCCACCGCGCCATCGAGGCAGCCGCACGCGCCGCCGGCGGTACCTGGACCTTGATGCGGGCGCCGGACGCGCTCCGCAGCGCGGTGAACGTGGTCCCGCCGGAGGCCGCACCGCTTGCCGCAATCACCAGGCGGGTGAAGCGGGCCATGGATCCGCGTGGGATTCTCAATCCGGGCCGCATCTACTCCGGGCTATAGCGCTATGCAGACGAATTTCTCCGCCGTGCAATTGCAGGATCCTGACACCGCGGTTGCCAATCAGGTGCTGCGGAGCTGCGTGCATTGCGGCCTCTGCACCGCCACCTGTCCGACCTTTCTACTACTGGGCGATGAACTCGACGGTCCGCGTGGGCGGATTTATTTGATCAAGGACATGCTGGAAACCAACCGGCCGGCGACCGAGGAGGTCGTTCGCCATGTGGATCGTTGCCTGTCCTGCCTGTCCTGCATGACCACCTGTCCGTCGGGCGTGCATTACATGCACCTTGTCGATCACGCCCGCGTCTATATCGAACGCACCTACCGCAGGCCGCTACCCGAGCGGCTGATCCGCGACGCGCTTGGCTGGATTATCCCGCGGCCAAAGGTTTTTCGGATGGCGCTTGCCGGCGCGCGGCTGGCTCATCCGCTGGCCAGGCTTATTCCCGGTCAGAGCATGCTGGCGCAGCGCCTGCGCGCCATGCTGACACTGGCGCCCGCCAACGTGCCAGGACCTGATCCGAAGGGCGGAGCACGCCTGCACCCGGCCGAGGCGCCCAGAAAGGCACGCGTGGCGTTGCTGGCGGGATGCGCCCAGACCGTGCTTGCACCGGAGATCAACGCCGCAACGATCCGGCTGCTGACGCGGCTTGGTTGTGAGGTGGTCGTGGCCAAAGGCGCGGCATGTTGCGGCTCACTCAACCATCACATGGGGCAACATGCGTCGGCCATGGCCTTCGCTCGCGCCAATATCGAAGCCTGGAGCAGGGAAATCGACAACGGTGGGCTGGACGCCGTGGTGATCAACACCTCCGGCTGCGGCACGACGGTGAAGGATTACGGGTTCATGTTCCGCTCCGAGACGGCGGAGATCCGCGCAAAGGCGGAACGCATCGCCGGATTGGCGGTCGATGTCACCGAGTTTCTAACTCGCATCGGTTATGCCCCGACCCGGCCAGGTCCTGGCCTGACTGTGGCCTATCATTCTGCCTGCAGCCTGCAGCACGGCCAGGGGATCACCAACGAACCCAAAGCGCTGTTGCGCAAAGCCGGTTTCCGCGTGGTGGAACCTGCGGAAGCGCATCTCTGCTGTGGTTCGGCCGGTACTTACAATATGCTGCAACCGGTGATCGCGAGCAGGCTGCGCACCCGCAAACTGCGCAACATCGCCAGAACCAAACCGGATCTGGTCGCCGCCGGCAATATCGGTTGCATCACCCAGTTGTCGGGCGGTGCTTTGCCGGTCGTGCATACGGTGGCTTTGCTCGATTGGATGGCCGGTGGTCCGCGGCCGGCAGCGCTTCCGGAGGAGGTGGCATGAGAGGCTTGATCCTGGCACTTTGTCTCGCGCCGGCTTTGGCATTCGCTCAGGCCACGCCGGACAAGCGGGCCGCGTTGGACAAGATGCTTGACGCACTGCACACCGCGCCGACCGAACAGGTCGCCGCGGCGCTCGAGGACAGGATCCGTCAGATGTGGCTACAGGCAAGCACGCCCGCGGTTACTTTGCTCATGAGCCGTGGTTTGCGCGCGGCCAACGCCAATGAGGAGGATGACGCAACGTCGGTGTTCAGCGACGCCATCGTGCTCGATCCGACGCTGGCCGAGGCCTGGCATCAGCGTGCCATCGCTCGTTTCAAGGCCGGCGATGGGGTCGGTGCGGTGCAGGACCTGCACGAAACCCTGAAGCTGGAGCCGCGGCATTTCGGCGCCTGGGAGACGCTGGAAGAGATCGCCGCGGAACGCGAGGACTGGAAAGCTGCCTACGATGCGTGGCAGCACGTGATGGATATCGATCCACGCACGCCGCATGGCGAGGAGCGGTTGAAGGACCTCAAGCGGAAGGCGTTCGGCGACAATGCGTGACGGTTATCGCACGCGAGCGTAGCTGAAACAGTCCCGCGGTTCGTCGCTGATGTTCGGATGGATCAACCATCGCCGCAACAGGCCCTCCCGTGCCAGGCCCGCCTTCTCCATCACGCGCGCGGAACCAATATTCGCCACGTCGCAGACGGCACCAATGCGAAACACTCGTTCCTGCGCCAGTCCCCATCGCACGACCTCGGCAAGCACTTCCGTCATCAGGCCCTGGCCCCACCACGCGCGGCCGAGCACATAGCCAAAATCCAGACGGTGGCGCACCGGCTGGCGTAAGTCGAAAGCACCCTGGACGGTAGCGTGCTCCCGGCTGGTCAACACGTAAGTCCGTGCCTCAGTCGGCGGCGTGGCCATGCAACGTGCGATATAGGCAGACGTTTCCTCGAGGTTTTGGTGTGGCCGCCACACCAGATAACGTGTCACCGCTGCATCCCGGGCGTAGGTCGCGAAGATTGGATCCCGGTCACCCGGCGTTATGGGCCGCAGGATAAGGCGTGCTGTCTGGAATGTGTCAGGGAACATCCGCAAGTTCCACCAATGTGGGACGACCCGCCAGCTTAACGGTCGGTCAGCCTGATCTCGATCCGCCGGTTCTTCGCATAAGCCGCCGGCGTGTTGCCCGGATCGACCGGCTGAAACTCACCGAACCCGGTGGCGGCCAGATGTGTCGCCGGGATCCCCTGGGTGATCAGGAACTTCACCACTGCGATGGCGCGCGCGGCCGACAATTCCCAGTTCGAGGCGAATCGCGCATTGTGGATCGGCGTCGCATCGGTATGGCCGTCGACACGCAACACCCAGTTCACGTCAGGCGGAATCTTGTCGATGATCTGATGGAAGGTGGCCGCCAGCTGGGTCATCTGAGCGATCCCGGCCGGCGTCAGCTCGGCACTGCTGATGCCGAACAGCACCTCGCTCTGGAACACGAAACGATCGCCGACGATCTGGATGCCCGGCCGTCCGGCCAGCACCTGGCGCAGTTTGCCGAAGAAGTCGCTGCGGTACTTGCGCAACTCCTCCACCTGCGCTGCCAGTGCGAGGTTCAGTTGCTGGGTCAGGTTGCTGGCCTTGGCCTGCTCATCCGAGCGCTGCTTCTCACTGACGCTGAGTTCGCTTTGCAACTGCTCGACCTGTTGCGTCAGCATGGCAATTTTCGCCTGCGCAGTGTCGCCGAGTTGCTTTTCGTTCGCCAACAATGCCTCGGTCGCCTGGCGCTTTTGCTGTTCGGTGAGCGTGGCGGCGGCGGCAGTCTTCACCTGCTCCTGCAAATCGTCGCGCAGCGCGGTCAATGCGCGGGTCTGTTCCGCCAGCCGAGCGAGGTCGGAAATTTTCGCGTCGATGGTGTCTTTGTCGGCCTTTACGGTCTGATCCAGCGCCGCGATCTGGGTCTGCATATCGCGCAGACGCACCTGCGCGGCAGCGAGATCCGTCGTCAACTGCTGGTTGGCCGCCGTCGCCGTGTCAGCTTTCTGCGTTTGCTCCGTCACCTGGGCGGTCAGCGTCTTGTTCATCGTCGCGGCAGCGGCGGCGGCCAGTTCGACCTGTTTCAACAGGGCCGCCAATTTATCCCGTTCCGCCATCGTATTGGCGGTCTGTTGGTTCAGATCGCGCAGTTGCGACAGCAGGGCTGCCCGCGCCGCGTCACCTTCCGACAGGTTCTGGCTCAGCGCCGCGTTGCGTTCGCGCTCCTGCACCAGGGTTTGATTGGCGGCGCCCAGTTGATCGTTGCGTTTGGCGAGGACGACGGCTTGCATGGCTTGTGCGAGCACGAATACCAGCAGCACGAACATCACCACCATCAGCAGGGTGGACAATGCGTCGACATAGCCGGGCCAGGCCTCCAGCCCGTTGCCGCCGGCGCGTCTGGCGCGAACTGCCATGGCTAGCGCTTGTCTTCGGACAGAGCGGCGACCGTCCGGGTCAGAAGCCGCAGATCGTTGCGCAAATCGGAGGTCGTCTCGGCCCGGCCTTGTTCGGCCTCGGCCGCCATACGTTGCAGGCACAGGTCGATGTTGCGCAGATGGATCTGTGCCACATCATCGCCCCCCGCCTGCATTTCCGCCATTCGCTGCATGAGCTGCTGGCTGGTGCGCACCGCGTCGGTCAGTGCGCCGATCTGGCCGTTCAACGCGATCATTGCCTGTTGCGCCTGAGTGCGGCCTTCCTCGCCGCGCAGCAGGACGCGACGCAGGCTTTCCATGTTCTCGGCGGTCTGTTCCAGCAGCGCCTGCACGTAGACCGGCACCGAGCCTTCGCCATCCGCCAGCGCACCGGACGACAGCCGGGTCAGGCCAGCCAGCCACTCCTCAAGTTCGTTGAAGAAACGATTTTGTGCCTGGCCGGCGGTGAGGTCGAGAAAGCCCAAAATCAGCGCCCCGGCGAGGCCGAACAGGCTGGCGGAGAACGCCGTGCCCATGCCCTGCAACGGCAACGCCAGACCGGCCTTCAGGTGATCGAACATCGCCGTGACATCGCCGGTGCCGACAGTCATCGCACCGATCACGTCGGCCACCGCACCGATGGTTTTCAGCAATCCCCAGAAAGTGCCCAACAGGCCAAGGAAGATCAGCAGCCCTGTCATATAGCGCGACAGCTCGCGGCTTTCGTCCAGGCGCGAGGCCAGGCTGTCGAGCAGGCTCCGCATCGCTCCCGACGACAGGGTCAATTCGCGTTGCGCCGGCCGATCATCGGGCCGCAGCATGCGCGCCATCGGGGCCAGCAAACGTGTCTCCGGCGGGCGGGTGAACTGATCGGGGCCGGCCTGGTAGTGCTCCAGCCAGTCGACCTCCGGCGCCAGACGCAGCACCTGGCGTAGGTTCCAGGCGATGCCAAGCGCCAGCACCAGCAGGATCAGGCTGTTGAGTCCCGGATTGTGCTTGAACACCGTCCATAGGACGGGCGAGAGGATGCCGACAACGATGGCAACCAGTAGCAGGAACACTGCCATGCGGATGACGTAAGTCGTCGGTTTCGTCATCGTGTCACCGTGCCGATCGGCGCCACCGTCAGTTCGACGCGGTCCGCCGGGCCGTCCGATGGGGTCGCCCCCAACGCCCGCACGTAGATGTGCGCAGACGGAACCCCGCTTGCCAGCAGCACCGAGCGCACCGCCAGGCCGCGCGACAAGGACACCCGCCGTGCCGTCGACGGATCATCCGGTTTGCCGGCGGCATAAGCGAGAACATTGACGCTGTCGGCTGCCGGCGCCGGGATCGCTCGTGCGAGGTCCTGGATCGCCGCTTCATCCGCCGGAGTGAGGTCGGTCTTGCCCTCGTCGAATACCAACCGCACCGTGGGCGGCAAAGGCAACGGACTGGTTGCTGGATTTGGTACGATGGTGGAGGGCGGCGGCGGGGCAGGTTGCTGGGTTGGCAACGGCGGTGTCGGAGCTGCTGCCGGTGTCGCCGCTGGCTTCGGGGCTGGGTGGTCCTCTGCCACGCGGCTGGCAGCCAGCGGATGGTCCGTCCGCGGATTACCGTTTGCGGCCGTGGTCCGATGCACGGTTGCCACCGGCGCCCGAGGCTCGGGCGGCCGGCGAGCCGGTGCCGACTGCGTGGCACCAGGGCCATCGAGCGCGTGCATATCCACCGACACCTGACCCCGGGCGCCCGAGGTCAGGCACGGCAACAGGAATGCCAGGACGGCGGTCGCTCGCAGGCTAACCATAAACAGAGGGGGCAGGGGCTTCATTTGCTCGCCAAGGCAGTGGATCGACCCGGGGCGTCTGGTTCTCACGTGTGAGGAATCATGCCCTGAATTACGGATTCTCGCAACTTCGCATGCAAATGTGGATTGCCGGCGACGACGTTGCCACTGTCGCGCGGGTCCTCGTCGCCGGTGCTGGTGGCGTAACCGCCGGCCTCGCGCACCATCAGCAGGCCGGCAGCCATGTCCCAGTTCTGAATGCCGAGTTCCCAGTAGCCATCGTAACGGCCGGCGGCAACCCAGGCGAGGTCCAGGGCTGCCGCGCCAAACCGGCGGATGCCGGCGACCTGCGGCATCAGGGCGATCATGGTCCGGCTGAACGAGTTGCGGCGGGCGGCGGAGACGGCGCGAAATGGGATGCCGGTGGCGAACACCGCCTCGGTCATGTCGCGGCGGGCGGAAACGCGCATCCGGCGTTCGTTGACGAAGGCGCCGCCGCCTTTTTCCGCCCAGAACATCTCGTCGATGGCCGGGGCGTAGATCAGGCCGGCGGCAAGCTCGCTGGTGCCGTCGGGGAGGCGGCGTTCCAGGCCGATGCTGATGGCCCAATGCGGGATGCCATGGAGAAAATTGGTGGTGCCGTCCAAGGGATCGACAACCCAGCGCCAGCTCCAGTTGTCGGAGCCGGACGCACCGGATTCCTCCATCAGGAAGGCGTATCCGGGTCGGGCCTTGTTGAGTTCTTCCTTCAGCGTCTGCTCGGCGCGGATGTCGGCCTGCGAGACGAAGTCGGACGGGCCTTTGATGCTGACCTGCAGCTGCTCGACCTCGGCGAAGTCGCGCAGCAGGCGTTTGGCCGCTTTCTGTGCGGCGTTGGCCATGACGGTGATGTGCGGCGAGAGGCGTTGGGCCATGCGCTCAGCCCTTGGCGCGCTCCACGTAGCTGCCGTCCTCGGTGCGGACCACGATTCGCTCGCCGGCCTCGATGAACGGCGGCACCATGGTCTTCACGCCGTTGGAGAGCTTGGCGGGTTTGTAGGACGAGGAGGCGGTCTGGCCTTTGACCACCGGGTCAGCTTCCACCACTTCGAGCGTCACACTGGGCGGCAGGCGGATGCCGACCGGGTCGCCTTCAACGAGGTCGACGGTGAGGGTCATCTGGTCCTGCAGGAACGGCGCGGCATCGCCCATGAGGCCGGCGGGGATATGGGCCTCCTCATAGGTGTCGGGGTCCATCAGGACGAGGTTGAGGCCGTCGCTGTAGGAGTAGGTGTACTCCTTTTCCTCGGTGGTCAGGCGTTCGACGGTGTCGGCGGTGCGCCAGCGCTCGTTGGTCTTGTTGCCGGATTTGAGGTTGCGCATCTCGACCTGGATGAAGGCGCCGCCTTTGCCGGGGGTGATGATTTGCTGTTTCAGCACCGTCCAGCGGTTGCCTTCGTGCTCGATCACCTGGCCTGCGCGAATCAGGTTCGCCTGCTGTTTCATCGGGGAGTCCGTTCGGATGGAGAGGGTTGGGCGGGCTTTTAGACCGGTGGGTGGGGTGCGGCAAGGATTGGGGGTGGGTTTCGTGGGCAGGGGGGCGGTAGATCGTTCCGGCCTGAGACGGCGCCGGACGGATGCCGTGCCGGAGGTTCAAACTACGGCCGGCCTTCCTGGTCCGGGAGGGTCCGGCAGCGGGTTAGTCTGGGCGTGGCCTGTCACTTGCCAGCGACTGTGACAGGCCGGGTGCTAAGCGCGGTGCGCCCGGGGCCGGTGTACGTCTCCACCCTTCCATAACGCCCTCGGGGGCTTTGCCGAGTTCGAGCGCGGGTTGATCCCCGCACGAACGAGTGAAGGTCGGGCGCGGGCCGTCGCTAGCGGCGTCAAGTTGGGGCCGAAATTTCAACTGACATTGCACCAGAGGAAGGAGGTAGCCGCGCGCGAGGCGAACGGCAACCCGGTGCGCGAGATCGCGCGCAGCTATGGCGTAAGTCCAGCGACGATTTCGAGGCTGGTGCAGTGGTCAATGCTTCCCCAATTGATAGCGATCACCGTATGATCCCCGACGTTCTTTTCTCGATCCATCTACAGGAAACAAGCAATGCTGCCAGGTAGGCTCGTTCGGGCGGCAAGTGACATTCTTGCCGAATATGACAAGTTCAAGATTAGCGAGTTGCTCTCCACAGCCGCTGCGACCTCTGGTCAGAGAGAACAAATTAGTGACGGACAATATGTTCAGACGGCGAGCGATATACGACGTCAGGCAGGTGCGATCATAAGTACGTCCAGAGTCGAACAATATCCCCAGGATCTAAGGGTCCGTCCGCAAACAATCCAATTGAGTTCAGTAGGTTACAGATGACGCGGCGCTCGATTCTTAGACGGAATGATACGAACCGCGCGTACCCATCTGCGTTCATCGGCGTTCATCGGCGGTTCTGTTTTTCTTGGCGGCCTTGGGGGCAAAGCAAGATTTCAACCGCGGATGAACGCCGATGAACGCAGATGGTCCTCGATCGCGAGCCTTTCCGGGAAAAGTTTGTCAGATTGGATTTGCCGTTGTTTATCAACGTGGTGATCCGGACTGTTGGGGTGGACGGCCCCACGGCATCGCTGTGCCAGAATTGGGGCTGTAAGCAACCAAGACCGGAGCCGTCCATGACCCAATATAAGCGCATCGCCATCGACACGTCCAAGTC
>JBEKQQ010000057.1:0-33211 GCA_049519555.1 Acetobacteraceae bacterium | reverse complement strand
CGGCAATCGCCAATCCATCGCTGTGGCGTGACGGCCGCGTACAGCAGTCGTCGAGGCTGCCCTCCACGTCATCCAGCAGAACGATCTCGGACCGCGTCGTCCGGGCGGACCTCGGCGAGGAAGTTGGACGACCGAGGCCGGGAAACGGAAGCACGCCCATGTCTGCTATGCATGATTCATGCAACAGGGAAGCCATTATGATCCCACGAGCAATCCTGTTGCCGACGATCCGCCATGTCGCAAACCCCGGGTGTGCAACATACCCGGATGACTCTGTGTCTTCTCATCAGCCGACGGGCAACAATGCGCCCGTTACACCGCTCGCCCGGTCGGACAACAGGAAGCCGATCGCCTCCGCGACCTCTGAAGGCTTTACCCAGCGCGACACGTCCGCCCCCGGCATCGCCGCTCGGTTCTGCGGGGTGTCGATCGTGGTTGGCAATACAGCGTTGACCCGGATACGGTCGGGACGAAGCTCATCTGCCAGGCTTTCCGTCAACCGCATGACCGCACCTTTCATCGCGCCATACGCGGCCATCTCCGCGCCGGTCTTCAGGCCGGCAACGCTGCCGATAGCGACCAACGACCCGCCACCGACCTCGCGAATCGCCGGTACCGCAGCGCGGTATATGTTCCATGTCGTCTTCACGTTCAGACTAAACATCGCATCCCACTGCTCCAGGCCCGCGTCGGCGAGCTTCGCCATGGCGAAGCCTCCGACCGTAGTTCCGACGCCGTCGAGACGGCCGCACGTCCGCCGCACCTCAGCGACCAAAGCGGTCGTAGCGGCGGGATCGGTCAGGTCGAAATCCGACAATGCGAGATGACCGGCGCCCGGCAAGCTCGCAGTCACAGCTTGCAGCCGGTCCCGCGCAGTGTCCACGGCGGCGACACGGGCACCGCGCGATGCAAGCAGCGCGGCCAGGGCGGATCCGACATTGCCGGAGCCGCCGGTGACGATGATGACTTTGCCGGTGAACATGCGACCTCCATCATTTTTGCGGTCAGCATTGAGCCCATTACAGCCCTGTAGCAAGTATCCCGAAAGTGCGAGGATCGGACGACTTGCGTCGTTGCATCTGTCGCTGTGGCGGTGTGCGGCGCTGCAACGATGGCGATTACTGATTGTTCGAATATGTCCGTTGTATACTTGAAATTATAGCGTGCGACCTCACAGATTGTTGGTGATGATCACACGTAGTCGATTGTGCGTGCAATTTTGAAAAAGCCCTCGCTTCGAGAAATACGGAACCGAGCGGGCGTGGCACCTGTGCACCTCTGGTTTGGTGATCACCAGGAAGGCCACGAATGGCGCGGCCGATCCAACAATGGACATCGCCACGGCGACCGCCCGGGACGACACTCTTGGGGAAATCCATTGCCGAACGTGGCAGTCAGGCCCGGCCCATGAAAGCAAAGGGGATCGCTTCGGCATGTCGGGTGACCGGGTCCGCGCGCTTCCCTGATTGATTGGTCCTCGACGGACCGGTTTGAAACGCGAATTGAAACCGCGTAGTAGATCCCGATGTCGCCTTTTGAATTCCGGTCGGGTCGAGGTAACCAATGATATCAATAATCAAACGTCTCGGCGTTGGCGTGCTTGTGTTGGTTCTCCTGACCGCTGCGGAAAGCCCCGTGACCGCGCAGCAGGCGGATCAGTCCGCCACGCAGGCCGTACGGCGGCCTCTCGACGCCAACGCGGTCGCATCCTTGAACGCCTGGACAGTCGGACTGGCCGGTGGTCTGCTGGAAGGCGCGCCCATCCGATTTGCCACAGAGATCGCCCGCGTGGTGGATGACGGCGAGAACATGCACGTATTGCCGATTGTCACCCGCGGACCCGCCGAAAATGTGGAAGACTTGCTCTATCTCCGAGGGGTCGACGTGGCGATTATCAACACCGACGCCCTGGCGGAGTTCGAGAAACTGGTTCCGAACATCCAGCAGAGAATTGTCTATATTCTGAACCTTTTCCCATCAGAACTGCACATCTTCGTCCGGCCAGAAATCAACTCTTTAAGTGATCTCAACGGCAAAAAGGTCAATTTCAACACGCCCGGTACGGCCGCCGCCTATTCCGGGCCGCTGATCTTTGATCAGTTGAAACTCAATGTCCAAAAAACCTTCATTCCCCATCAGGTCGCGATAGCGCAAATGAAGGCCGCCACCAACGATATGGCAGCTGTCGTGTTCATCACCTCCAAGCCGATCGATGCCTTCCGGAACGGCAATTTCCCCCCGGGTTTCAAGTTCCTGCCGGTTCCGTTCCAGGACTATAAATACTACCTGCCCTCGACGCTGACCAACCAGGACTACCCGAAGCTGATCCCCGAAGGGCAGCCCATCGAGACAATCGCTGTGCCGACGATCCTGGCGGCGTACAACTGGCCCAGGAATTCGGACCGGTTCAGACGGGTGGCCCGGCTGACGAATTACCTGTTCGATCGCATGAGCAAGCTGCAAACACCCGGCTTCCATCCCGCCTGGAAAGACGTCAACCTGAACGCGCCGGTTCCCGGACTGACGCGGTTCAGCGTGGCACAGGATTGGCTCGACCAGCACGCGCCGAAAACGCCGCCGGCCCATTGACCGTACACCTCACGGCTTCCGGCCACCTCCCCTTGCGGATCGCACAACAAATCAGACGAGGTATTCATGCGGACCGGCCGGTTCGCGATGCTAATCGCGCGAACCACCAGTCCTGGAGAACTTGCAGGCACCCGATGAAAGCTGTCAGACTGATTGGCGGAGCCGCGCTCCTCTGTACCGCTCTGGCGAAGCCGCAATCCGCGATGACAAAGTGGCAGAACGCCAATGTTCACCGGCTGGTTGTCTGGGTGGCCCGGAACGCCAGGGCGGCAACGACCATGGTGCTGAACAGCGTGCAGATTTTGGTCAACGATTTCCGCGACAAGGGCGAGAAGACAGCGATCGAATTCGTTCCGTTAGGCGCCGGGCGCAACACGATGCGCAGCTATACGCCGCCGGCCAAAGACCGGTTGTCGGCGCTCAGTAGCAACACGAGCGTCACCTTCTCGGGTCGAGGTGACGCGTTGGCCAAACGATCCGCCACCGCAAACAAGCCTATCGGTTTGGTCCCGGAAGTCCACATCGTACGGTCCGCCAAGGACCGGGTTGTGGAACTTCAGGAAGCAGGCTGGGCCTGTACGAGACCGTGATCGGCCATCTCCTACCGCGTAGACGACACCAACGGGCATCCGTGCTCCGGTCCGGCACGAGGACCCCGGCGCTACCGAGCGTAATCGTGGCAATCGCCTGTCTGATCGCCGGGGGGGTGCCGCTGCACGGTGCGATGGCACAGACTTCGAACTGTGAGGCTTGCGTCGGCGCCTCGGCTTGCGAGTCAAACCGCGCCGCATGCATCGCTGAATGTCGGGCGCGATTGTTTAGTATCGATCCGAAACGCGCGAGTTGCATGGCCACCTGCACGGATACGGCAACAAGCTGCACCCGTAGCGCCAAGGAAACCTGCCGCGCCCAAAGCCGGTGCCCGTAGCCACCCGGAGTCGCCGGCCGGAACATCAATTTTACCTGGCCTGTGACTGTTTTTCGAGTAATATAAAGGCAAGGTTACTAAAACATCAGGGTTGGGATTTTATCGGTGCAGGAAGTTCGCCTGATCACCCTCACGCCGTTGGCGGGAAGTCGAGACCGTGTCGCGACCACGTTGGCGCGCGGCATCGGCGATGACGACGTCCTGATCATGCTTAGCGGCCCGGAAGGGTCCGGAAAGTCCAGCATTCTGGCGGCGGTGGTCGCTACATTGGCCTATGGGGGGATGCGCGTCATCAGGGTCAACAACCCGGATGGCGCAACCATGGGGCAGCGTGAGCTTGCGGCCCGGATTTTAGGCCGACCCACCAAGGGGTCGCCGGCGCACCTCGTCGCGGAGGCGATCACCGACCTGATAGCCTCCACCGACGACGGTCAGGTCGTTCTCGTCGTCGATGACGCGGACACGCTATCCGATCAAGCGATGGAATTGCTGCTGGTGGTCACGTTGCCCGCACGCCGGGGAGGGAAATCGCCGCAGCTTGTCCTCGCCGGCCGCGGCGCCTTTTGGGAGCGTCCCTGGCGCGACGAACTGCGAGAGGTTGTAGACGCGGCCGAGAAGATCGTGCTCGAGCCGCTGTCTGCCGAAGACGCGCGCGAATTTGTCATGGCCGAGGTCAAGCGCCTGGGTGGCACGGTCACCCATGCGACACCGGAAGCGCTGACCGCCCTCGTCAGCTGCTCGTCCGGTCTGACTGCGCAGATGGAACGCATCGTCACCGCAGCGGTCGTACTGGGCAACAGCAGACACGCACCAGTTCTGACCGAGGAAATCGTCGACGCCGCCGTCACGCCTGACCCCCTGACGGAGTCGCCGTTTACTGGCGCCGACCACCTGGGTAGCGGGGAAACGGCGAACGCTCCCGAGCCACCCGCACCGCTCGCTCGCGGGAAGTCTCGCGGCGTCTGGCTCGCGCTCGGGGCGGCGGTCCTGATGATCGTGGGTGGCGCGTCGATTGGGCTGGTTTCGGCGCTTCGGACGCGGGTCACCTCCATGTCCGACCGAACTCCACCGGCACCACCGGCACCACCGGCAACGACCGTGAGTGAGTCTCCGACGGCCGCCTCGTCACCCGAGCCGCCCAGAATTGCCCGAGATGCGGAACCGCGTCCCGCTCACGAGACGGCTGTGGGGGCGCAAAGCGCCGCGACGTCGACCACACTCGATAAGGCCTCGCCCACTACGGCGCCAACTGCCAGCCAACAGCGGAGTACGTCCGTCCCAACGGAGACGCCGAGCGCCCGCCCGCCCACCAGTGTGGCGAGCAAGAGCGAGCCGCCCACCGCGAAAGAAGTGGACCATCAGCCCTCTACCGACGCCACCTCGGGCGAGCGGCACGTAGCGTCCGCTCCTCTTCCGGCTACGCCGTCTGACCGCGTGGCCGATGCGACGGCTCAGACCGTGGCCCCGCGTGGCGAAGCACAGCCATCTGCGACGCGCTCCGCTTCGTCCGACCAGACGGCGGCTCCCGCCCCTGCGGCAGAAACCACGAAGCCGGAAGCTTTCACGGCTCCGGCGGTGCTATCCCCCGCCGCCACGCCACCGGGTGCAACCCAGCCGTCCGCCGCACCGCCAGCCGCCGCGCCGCCATTGGCATCGCCGCCGGTCGCTGCGGCGGACATCCGTCCCACTGTACCACCCCCGGCGGAGCAGAAAACCCCGCCGCCGACTTCCACCTCACAGGCCGCGGCCGCGCTCCCACCGTCGGTGATTTCGTTTTTGTTACAAAACGGCAACGAAAGGCTTCTCCTGGGCGACATTCTATCGGCACGGCTCTATTTCGAACGCGCCGGCGCCGCCGGGAGCGAAGAGGGCGAGATGGGCGCCGCAAAAACCTACGATCCAGGGTATTTGGCGACGGTCGACGCACCCGGTCTGCAGCCTGATGTCAAACGGGCCATCGACTGGTACCGGATCGCTGCTACCACCCATGGCAATCGCGAAGCCCAGACGCGGATCGACGCATTGACTGCGACCGGTGCGAAATGAGGCCGGCGAACCACCAGTCCAGGCGATTTGGATATGTTTCCTTCCAGCGCTCGAACGAATGTGAATGGCTGCCGGGCGAATCGTAGGCAAAGGTTCGCCGATGTCATCGCCGTCAGGTGCTGTTGAAAGCCATTGGGATCCTGCGGCGTCGCTCCCGGACCCTCGGCGCACGGAAGGCAAGCGTTATCACCAGGCGTTATTCGCTTGCGTCTCTCCCGGTGATCACGCTCGCTGCGTTCCCGGCCGTTCGGCGCGATCGGTTGGGGGACGTGCGCCGGGCCGCGGATCCCGCCGCAACATCCTGTCATCGAATTTGATGGCAACTGCGTTACCGGGGCGCAATAGCCTGAGGAGCAGCCGTATGACGGCGTGCGAGAAGCAGGCCGCGCATCGAGACGGCGCGACTGATGGCCGAACCTCCTATGGATAGTATGCATGCGCCCCGCCGCGACGGTGGTCGCAGGTCGATGCTGCGGACCGGCCTTGCCGCCGGCTTGATGGGCGCAACGGCGTCTCGCGCGCGAGCGGCCGATCCCTCGCCCCCGGCGGAGCCGGAGTGGTCGCAGACTCTTGGTCCGGGCATTGGCGATCGGGTTTATGGCCAACCCTCGCATTTCGAAGCGGACGTTATCCGCCGCAACGTACCATGGCTGACCGCGAACGCGGAATCGTCCGTCAGCTTCACCCCGCTGCAGTACCAGCAGGGGATCATCACCGCGAGCGGCGTGTTCTTCGAGCGCTATCATGCCGGGCGGCCGACCGTCGACCCGGCGCAGCACAGGCTGCTGATCCATGGCATGGTCGATCGCCCGCTGCTGCTGACCATGGCGGACATCCATCGCTTCCCCAGCGAGTCGCGGATTCATTTCATCGAATGTCCGGCCAACGGCGGCATGGAATGGCGCGCAGCACAGTTGAACTCGCTTCAATTCACCCACGGCATGATCGGCTGCGCGGAATGGACCGGGGTGAAGCTGTCCACCGTCCTGGGGGAATGTGGGATCGCAAAGGGGGCAAGTTGGGTGCTGGCCGAGGGCGCCGATGGCGCCCACATGGCGCGCTCCATTCCGCTCGACAAATGTCTCGATGACGTCCTGCTGGTGTACGGCCAGAACGGCGAGGCGCTGCGGCCCGAGCAGGGCTACCCGCTGCGCCTGCTGGTGCCCGGCTGGCAGGGCAACATGAACATCAAATGGATCCGCCGGCTGCAAATCGGCGACGCGCCCTGGTTCACTCGGGAAGAAACCTCGAAATATACCGAGCTGATGAAGGACGGTAAGGCGCGCGGCTTCACCTGGCCGATTTATGCCAAGTCGGTGATTACCTCGCCCTGCCCGGAAATGCCCGCGAAAGGTCCAGGTGTTTATGAAATTCGCGGTCTTGCCTGGAGCGGACTGGGCAAGATCAAACAGGTGGATGTCAGCCTGGATGGTGGGGTCAATTGGACACACGCGCGCCTGCAGGAGCCGGTCCTGCCCAAGGCACTGACCAAATTCACTCTGCAGTGGCGCTGGGATGGAAGGCCGGTCTTGCTGCAATCCCGCGCGATCGATGACACCGGCTTTGTTCAGCCGACCCTGGCCGAATTGCGCCAGGTGCGCGGCACCAACGGGATCTACAACAACAACTCGATCCAGACCTGGCAGGTGAAGCCGGATGGCAGCGTGTTCAATGTCCAGTTGGGCTAACCGCCTCGCGCTCGCCGCCGGTGTCGCGACGCTCCAGCTTTGCGCTGCCCGCGCGGGCGAGCCCGCCGCTCCGGGGCCAGGCTACTACGGCTTCGGCATCACGCCGACCGCGGCGCAAATCGCCGGCTGGGCCACCGCCGTGCGTCCCGACGGCCAGGGCCTGCCGCCCGGGCGCGGCTCGGTAAAAGACGGCGACGAACTTTACGCCAATACCTGCGCGGCCTGTCACGGCACGTTCGGCGAGGGGGCCGGGCGCTATCCGAAGATCGCCGGCGAGGGCTCGCTGACCGGTGACCGGCCGGACCCGACCGTGGGCAACTACTGGCCCTATGCCACCACGCTGTTCGACTATATCAACCGCGCCATGCCGTTCCCGGCACCGCATACGCTGCGGCCCGACCAGGTTTATGCGCTGACCGCTTACGTGCTGAACCTGAACAACGTGGTGGGAGACGAATTTGTGGCCGACCGGGACAGTCTGCCCAAGGTGAAGATGCCGAATCGCGACGGTTTCATTTGGAAGGACCCGCGGCCGGATACCCACGACGTAGCCTGCATGACGAACTGCCGGCCGCCGGAGGACGTGAAGATCACCTCGACCGCCGAAGGCAAGTCGCTGACCCCGCGCACAACCGGCCCGCTCGACACGGCGATGCCGCAATGACTTCACCGCGCGCTTTGTTGAACATCGTCGTGCTCAGTGCTGCCGTGCTCGTGGCGGGGTATGGCGCGGGCGCCCAGGTGCCAGCCGCGTCACCCGGCGAGGCGCTGGCGTTCGATCGCGCCAAGGGCAATTGTCTCGCCTGCCACACGATGCGCGGCAGCGATGTGCCCAGTAACGTTGGTCCGGAACTGAAAGACATGAAGGCGCGCTTCCCCGATCGCGCCGATCTCGTATCGATCCTGACCAACGAAGAGGCGCGCAACCCGCAGACGGTGATGCCGCCGTTCGGCCGCAACCAGATCCTGAGCGCGGACGAGATCAATCAGATCGTCGATTTCCTCTACACTTTGTAGCCGCCGAGGACACTTCCCATGCAGTTCGGTTCCGCCGACTATTCTCCAAACGCAACGACACGTCGCGCCACGTTGCGGTTGCTCGCCCTGCTGGGTATCGCCGGCACGGCGGGCACCGCGCGCGCCGACGCCGCCCCCGGCTGGCCGGAGGAGGCATTTCATCAAAAGACCGAGGCGGACGCGGTGAAGACGCTCTACGGCAAACCGTTCGAGGCGTCCGACAAGGTGACGCTGGACGCTCCGGAGATTGCCGAAAACGGCGCGGTTGTGCCGATCTCGGTCAGCACCGAGTTGCCCGGCGTGACCACGATCAGCATCCTGGTGCCGGAGAATCCGTTCACTCTGGCGGCCTCCTACAAGTTTGCCGAAGGAACGCTGCCGTCGATCGGCTGCCGGTTGAAGATGGCGAAGACCAGCAACGTCGTCGCCATCGTCGAATCGGAGGGCAAGTTGTACGCTGCCTCGAAGGAGGTTAAAGTCACCCTCGGCGGTTGCGGCGGTTGATCCCGGCGACAGGAGACTACAGCAATGCCTTCCACCATTCGCGTTCGCGCCCAGGCTGGCGACACCGTTACGGAAGTGCAGGCCCTGATCCAGCATCCGATGGACAGTGGCTTCGTCAAGGACAGCAACGGTGTGCTGATCCCGCCGCACCATATCGAAACTGTGACGTTCGAACATAACGGCAAGATCATTTTGACGGCAGACTGGGGCCCGGCGGTGTCGAAGGATCCGTATATCAAATTCTCGTTCAAGGGCGGCGCGAAAGGCGATGCGCTGACCGTCACCTGGGTGGACAACCTCGGCAAAACCGACATGTTGGAGGCAAAGCTCGCGTGAGCCACCGCCGGACGGTACGTTGGTTGGTCGTGTTGGCGGTATGCCTGTTTGGGGGCGCTGCGTCGCCACCCGATTCCAGCACTCCGGCCGCCGACCAAAAGGCATTCCAGGACTATTTCCGGAGTCGCTTTCCGGGCGTGCCATTTGCTGATTTCGCCAACGGCCCGTACGCGGTGGATGCCGCGATGCGCAAGCAATGGGAGGAAATCATGCAGTTTCCCCCATACGATTTCGCTTTGGACGAGGGTAAGACGGCGTTCGCGGTGAAGTTCGCCAACGGTAAGTCGTATGCCGATTGCTTCGCCAATGGCGGCATCGGCGTACGGCAGAATTACCCTTATTTCGACACCAAAACCGGTGACGTCGTGACGCTGGACCTCGCGATCAACCGTTGCCGCGAGGCAAACGGCGAGAAGCCACTAAAATACGGCACCGGAATGATGGCTTCGCTCACCGCCTACATGGCGGAAACTTCGCGCGGCAAATCGTTCGACATCAAGATCCCGGACGATCCCCGCGCCCGCGAGGCGTATGAGGCGGGCAAGCAGTTCTTCTATACCCGCCGCGGGCAGCTGAACTTTTCGTGTGCCAGTTGCCACGTCACCGCTGCTGGCCAACGCATGCGGGGCGACATCCTGGCGCCGGCGATCGGCATCCTGGCCGCGTTCCCGATCTACCGTTCTGACTGGGGCAGCATGGGCACGATCGACCGGCGGTTCACCACCTGCAGCGCACAGATGCGCTCGGTGCCGCTGCCGCCGCAGGACGTGGCGTATCGGAACCTGGAATATTTCCTCTCCTATATGGGCAACGGCGTGCCGATTTCCGGCCCCGGAACGCGGCCATGAAACGGTTTGTGGTGTTCATCGCGCTGGCGGCTCTGGCCGCGCCCGCTTCAGCCGCCACCCAGGCGGAGGCCGAGGTGGCATTGGCCGCGGCCAAACAGGCTGAGGCGGAGGCAGCGAAGTACGATAACCGCTGGGTCCCGGCGGAGGCCGCGCTGAAGGCAGCGGAAACCGCGGTCGCTCAGCAGGCCTGGGACACGGCGGTGGCTGAGGCGAACAAGGCGCGGGCGATGGGGTTGCGTGCCGTCGAACAATCGAAAGAGCAGGAAACCGCGTGGCACGACGCTGTAATCCGCTGATGCCAGGCTGCGACCGGTGATCCGCTTTCATTGCAGGACCTCAACATGCAGGCCAACCGCCGCAACTTCCTGAGGCTGCTGAGCGCCGGCGTCGCGGCGGGGCGGTTGCCGCGCCCATCACGGGCTCAGGCGAGGGAGGATTTGTACGACATCGGGCGCACCGGCAATGTTCGAATTTTGCACATGACCGATACCCATGGCCAGATCCTACCGCTGTATTTCCGCGAGCCCAATGTGAATATCGGCATGGGCGAGGCGGCGGGCCAGCCGCCGCATCTGGTCGGCGACGCGTTCCTGGAGCATTTCCATATCGCCTCCGGCTCCGCGCGGGCCCACGCAATGACCTATCTCGATTTCGTTGAGGCAGCGCATCGCTATGGCAAACTGGGCGGCTACGCGCATCTTGCGACGCTGATCGGCCGGCTGCGGTCGGAAGCCGGCGCCGCCAACACGCTGCTGCTCGACGGCGGCGATTCCTGGCAAGGATCATGGGAAGCGCATCGCACACAAGGCGCCTGCATGGTCGCGCTCGCCAATCAACTGGGGGTCGACGCGATGACGTCGCACTGGGAGATGACCTACGGCGAGGCGAAGCTGCGCAGCAACCTCGCGGATTTCAAAGGCAGCTTCATCGCGCAAAACGTGTTCCTGACCGACGAGGCGGCATTCAACGATGCGGCGGCATTCGACAAGGACTCGGGCCGGGTGTTCCGGCCGTATATGATGCGCGAGGTCGGCGGACGACGCATTGCCGTAATCGGTCAGTGCTTCCCGTATCAGCCGATCGCGCATCCTCGGCGGTTCGTACCCGACTGGACCTTCGGCATCCGTGATGCCGAGTTGCAGAAGGTGGTGGATACCGTGCGCGGCATCGAGCGCGCCGATGCGGTCGTGCTGCTGTCGCATAACGGTATGGATGTCGACCTGAAGCTCGCCAGCCGGGTGCGCGGCATCGACATCATCCTCGGTGGCCATACGCATGACGCGGTGCCGGAACCGACGGAAGTGAGCAATGCCGGCGGCAAAACGCTGGTCAGCAACGCCGGATCGAATGGCAAGTTCCTTGCGGTGGTCGATCTCAATGTCGGGCAAGGCCGGCTGAACGGCGCGCACTACACGCTGGTGCCGGTGTTTTCCAACCTGCTGCCGGCCAACCCGGCGGTGCAGGCGGAGGTGACCGCACTGCGGGCGCCCGACGCGGCGATGCTGGACGAAACTCTCGCCTCCGCCGGCACACTGTTATATCGGAGAGGCAACGTTGCCGGCACCATGGATCAGGTGATCTGCGACGCGCTGCGCCATGAGCTGGACGCTGAGTTCTCGCTATCGCCGGGCTTCCGCTGGGGGCCGAGCGTGCTGCCGGGGGAGGCAATCACCATGGACATTGTCTTCGCGAACACCGCCATCACCTACCCGGACGTCTATGTGCAGGAGATGACCGGCGACGCGATCAAGGGCGTGCTCGAGGACGTTTGCGACAACCTGTTCAATCCCGACCCATACGTGCAGCAAGGGGGTGACATGGTGCGGGTGGGTGGGTTCGATTTCACGTGCTCGCCAGGCGAGGCGATGGGACATCGGATCTCCGAAATGGCGAAACCGGACGGCACCCGGTTGGAGGCTGGCAAGACGTATCGTGTCGCCGGTTGGGCGTCGGTCAATTTGCCGCAGGACGGTCGCCCGGTATGGGACGTGGTGGCGCGTTACCTGCGCGGTCTGGGTGAGGTGAAGCTGGATCGACCCAGCCGCGTGACGCTGAAGGGTGTGGACGGCAACGCGGGCTATCGCACGTGAATGTGGTCCGGGTCGCCATCGTGCTTCTGGGCCTCGCGGTGTCAACGCGGGCGATCGCCCAGGCGCCGGGCGAGTCCGCGTTCGTCGAACACCGTCTGACGCTGCAGTTGTCCGATGCGGGCGACGATAAGCAGAGCCAGGTCCTGAATGTCGCCAACAATGTTCTGCAAGTGTACGGACCGGACAAGGTGGCAGTCGACGTCGTCGCGTTCGGCTCAGGTGTCGATCTGCTGCATGCGGGCAACAAGAACGCCGAGCGCATCAGTAGCCTGGTCGCGCAGGGCGTCCGTTTCGACGTTTGCATGAACACGGTCAACACAATCGAACGCAACACCGGCAAGCCGTATCCACTCAATCCACAGGCCCATCCGGTCGAGGCCGGCGTGGCGCGAATCATGTCACTTGCGGAACATGGTTACATTACCGTGCGTCCCTGACACCCGGTCCATAAGAAAGGAAACCACGATGCTTACTCCCCGCCGCCACAGCCTGAAGGGTTTGGGCTTTGTCCTGGCCGCCGCCGGACTTGCCCGGTCTGCGGCGGCAGCCATAGATCCGCGGTTGCCGGTTGGCGCGCCCACGCTGGACGTGCTGACGAAGCGGCTGGCGGCGTTGCCACGGCGGCGCGACTTCAAGGCGGTGCCGATGATCCTGGAGCGGCGCGATCAGTGGGATGCCGAAGCGCTCGACGCCGTGCTGCACTATTCCGGCAGCCCGAAGCAAAGCTGGGACAACACCGACATCAACGGCCCGTGGCTGAATGTAATGCGCAACTCAATGAACGCCGAGGTCTGGTCGTTTCGGCACCCCGATTTCCTCTGCGTCTCCGCCACACACGGCAGCGCGCAACTGGCGCTGTATGACGACGCGATGTGGGAGAAATACGGGCTGGCGAAGTTGGCGGGCGGCAATCTCACTCACAACACGCTGGTCGTCGCGCCGCCCGCGGCGGAGCACGACCCGAAGGACTTTGAAAATCCTACCGGCGCATTTTCCTCACACGCCAACAGTATCCAGACCTTGCAACGACGCGGCGCGGTGTTCCTGGCCTGCCACAACGCGGTGTGGGAGTTGAGCGACCATCTGATCGCCGCAGGCAACAATCCGGACAAGCTGACAATCGATGCACTGTGCGCTGAACTCACCAATCATCTCATTCCGGAGGTGGTGATGACGCCTGGCGCGGTGGGCACCTTGGTGGAACTGAACCGGGCCGGCTTCGCTTACACCCGATGAGTGGGTTGGTGCGCACGGCGGCGCTGCTGGCCGGTTTGCTGTGTGGCGTGGTGAACGCTCTGGCGGCGCCGCCTGGCTCTCCCGCGGGCCGGTTGGAGGCGACCGAGGCGCAGTATCCCCCTTGGCTGCCGGGTGGCAACAGCGATGTGCCGGATCGTGGCCTGGTATTCACCGTGCCGCCCGTCGACGTCATGGCGGATTTCCACGGCAGCCTCGATAATCCTGCGTTGGTGCTTTATGCGTCGGGCAATTATTTCTTCGCCATGGACGCCATCGTGCGGGCGTTCGGACAGGCCTGGCCGGCGTATCGCGGACGGGTGTTTTACGAGACGCTGCCGCCTGGCTTGCTGCTGAAGCAGATGGCGGCGGGCGGTACCATCACCTCCGGCAACCTGACGTTTACCGTGAAGCCGGACGTTATGATGGCGGAACAACGCGCCAGCGAGGCCTGGGTGAAGGACGGGAAACTGGCCGAGCCAGTGGTTTCATTTGCGACCAATGACCTGACGATCATGGTGCCGGCGGGCAATCCCGCGCATGTCAGCAGCCTTGCCGATCTGGCGCGCGCCGACCTTACGGTGGTGATGCCGAACCCGGCATGGGAGGGGGTCGCCCAACAAATCCGCGCTGCGCTGGTCAAGGCCGGCGGGGAGCCATTGGCGAAAGCCGTTTACGACACCAAGGTCGCTGACGGCACCACGGTGCTGACGCGCATCCATCATCGCCAGACGCCGCTGTTGTTGATGCAGGGTCTCGGAGAGGCCGGCGTCACCTGGTCGTCGGAGGCGGTGTTCCAGGAACGCCTGGGGCACGCGATCGCCCATGTCGCGATCCCGGCGGAGCAGAATGTACGCGCGATCTACAGCGCGGCGATGGTGACCGGCGCGCCGCACGCTGAGGCGGCGCGGGCATGGCTGGAATTCATTCGCTCGGACGCCGCGTTCGCCGCCCTGGCGCCGTATGGGTTTCACCGTGTTGCCCGGTAGAGACTTATGTGAAACGGATGGGTGCTGCGGGGAAACCGCCGGCTGGTCGATGCGGTGTAACAGGATCGCGCGCCGAGGTTTGCTGACCTGCGCGGCGGCACTGCCTGCGGGAGTTGCGTTGTCACGGACAGCGCGGGACGACGCGTATCCACCGCTGGCGCAAGACATTACCCTGCTGCGGGTTCCCGATGCGCCAGTGTGGTACACACTCGGTCATCCGGGCGTACCGAATGCCGATAACGAGGGCCATACGTCCAACGCTGGCTTCGTCGTCACCGATGAAGGTGTCGTGGTGTTCGATACGCTCGGCACCCCGAGTCTGGGTCAGGCGCTGCTGCAGAAGATTCGCACTGTAACCGACAAGCCGATTAAATTTGTCGCGCTCAGCCACTACCACGCCGACCACATCTATGGCGTGCAGGCGTTCCGCGACGGCACGGGCGCAACGATCATGGCACAAGAAAAGGCGCTCGACTACACCGCCGCCGGCAACATCGACGACGAAAACGCCGAGGCGCGACTGGCGCAACGGCGCGAGGCGGTAGCTCCCTGGGTTAACGCCGAAACCCGCATCGTGCTGCCGACCCTGGTGTTTCGCGTCGCTGCCGAACTGCGACTGGGGGCGCATCAGTTCCAGTTCATCTATGCCGGACCGGCCCATTCCATGAGCGATATGATGATGCTGGTGTTGCCGGAGCGTGTGCTGTTCGCCGGCGATATCGTGCAGAACGGACGCATTCCGTTCATGGCCAGTGCCGCCGCCAACACGCGCAACTGGCTGGCCGGATTGCACGAGGTCGCGACATTCGCACCGCGTTTCATCCTGCCGGGCCACGGCACACCTGCCACCGACGCGGCGCAGGCGATTGCCTTCACCGATGGTTACATCCGGTTCGTGCGCAAGGCGATGGGCGACGCGGTGGGAGAATGGATCGAGTTCGACGCGGCGTACCAGGCGACCGACTGGAGCGCCTATGCGGCGCTTCCGGCGTTCGGCGCGAGCAATCGCGGCAACGCCTATCGGGTATTTCTGGAGATCGAGGCAGAGACTTTGGCTGCCGGCGACACCGGCAACGCGCGGCAGTAGGGCACTGTCATGATGACTTGCCGAAAGTCATGGTGCGATGTGCACGACCCGAGGTCTCGGCGTGGCTTTGCTGACGGCTACGTCAGTTGGCGACCTTTCATCAAAGGGTTCGGCTCGGTTGATTATGGGGTAACAACACGATTTGTTCAAAATAAAAAGTCTATTTCACCGGGCCCAAAAAGCCCTTTCGAAGTAGGATACGGCGATGGTGCGATCACCACGCTCGCTACCGTGGCCGGCAACGCGTTCATTGACGGTCAAGCGCTCGATAAGCCGCACAATCAGGCATTTTTCTTCAGCTACACGACGACGTTCAGATAGCCGGGAATTCACCAGTGGTCGTTCGTCGGGTGGCCGTCGTAACTTACAGGAACCCTGTAGACAGCCACGGTACCGCGGCGACAATCAGCAGCGCCACGACCAGCGCGCCGATATACGGCCAGATCCGCCACAGCGAATCGTCGGGGTTGGTACGTCCGATCGCGCATGCGCCGTAAAACCCAACCCCGAACGGCGGCGAGAACAGGCCGATCCCCATCGCCAGGATCACGACCATCGCATAGTGCACCTCGTGCACCCCCATTGCCTTGGCGACCGGGAACAGCAGCGGCCCGAACAGCACGATCGCCGGCAGCCCTTCGAGAACGCTGCCGAGAATGATGAACGCGACAATCGTCACCGCGAGGAAGCCCCAGCTCCCTCCCGGCACCGCGGCCATCTCGGACACCAGCCACAACGAGAACCCCGATTGTGTCAGAGCCCATGCCATCCCGGTTGCGGTGCCGATGATCATCATCACCGCCCCGGTCAGCGACACGGTCTCAACCAGGATCGGGTAGAGGCGCCGCCAATCGAACTGGCGATAGACGAGAAGGCCGAGAAGTGCGGTGTAGACGACGCCAACGGTCGACACCTCGGTCGCTGTCGCGATGCCCTTGATGACCGTGAAGCGGATCACGAAGGGCAGGCTCAGCCCCGGTACGGCGATGACGAACGTGCGTAGCATCAGCGAGACCGGGGCACGCTCGCCGGCGCCGGCATCGGAATTTCGGGAACGCCACCACGCGACGATGACGAGAGCCAGCGCCGCGACAAAGGCGGGCAGCAACCCGCCGGTGAACAGGGCCGCGATCGACAGCCCCGGCACCACCGAGCCGATCGTGATCAGCACCAAACTGGGCGGGATCGTCTCCGACATCGCGCTCGAGGTCGCGAGCAGCGACGACAGTTCGCCCGGATGCATCCCGCGCCGCTGCATCTCCGGAAACAGGATCGGTGCCACCGCCGCCATATCGGCGGCCTTCGACCCGGATATGCCGGAGATCAGGTACATCGCCCCCAACAGCACGTAAGAGAGCCCGCCCTTCACATGTCCAACCAGGGCGGCAAGGAAGTTCACCATGACCCGCGCGATGCCCGTCATCTCCATCAACAGCCCGAGGAAGACGAACATCGGCACCGCGAGCAGCAGCAGGTTCGAGATGCCGTCGTCGAGCCGGTTGACGACAATCGTCAGCGGCATGCGCGTCATCAGCGCCAGGTATGACAGCGTCGCGATGCCGAAGGTGAAGGCGATCGGCACGCCGATGAAAACGCAGACCGCCACGATCACCACGAAGAACAGGATGAGACTGCCGGCGCCCATCGCCGCCAGCATCGGCTGCGCCAGCCACAAGCCGCCGGCGACCGCGCCGACCACGGCGACCGCCGCGATAAAGCTGCGTGGACTGCTGGATTCGAGCATCCGCAGCAGCGCCACTGTCGCGATCAATCCGGCGCCGACCAGGATGGCGAGGACGCGATAACCATCCGAAACGTGCAAGGTGATCAGTTCGGTCGACTCCTGCACCCCCAGGTAGGCGCGTGCGGGAAAGATGATCTCGAGCACGAAGACGATGACCACCAGCTCGGCGACCGTCCCAAGCCAGGAACGCAGACGAGGCGAGCACCAATTGACGAACGTCGTCAGCCGCATGTGCCCGTCGCGGCGCAGCGCGACGACCGCGCCGAGCATCGCCAGCCACAGGAACAGGAAGGTGGCGAGTTCGTCGGTCCACATGATCGGGCTGTCGAACACGTAGCGCGAGACGACGCCGCTAAACAGGATGCAGGTCTCCGCCAACACCAGCAGCGCGCCGAGCGCCTCCGCGCCGCGGCCGATCATGATGTCGAGGGTGAAGGCGGCGCGTCTCACGCCGCCCCATGGCACGCCGATCGCGGCGGCTCGCAGGGTCTGTTCGGTCACCGCGATGCTCCCGTGCCTAGGTCAGCGGCCCCACGTATTTTTCCAGCAGGGCCCAGGCTTTTTCGCCGGATTTCTGCTTCATTTCGCCGAAGAAGCCGGACTTCTTCAGCACCTCCTGAAACGGTTTGATGTCGGGCGTGTTGAAGATCATGCCCTTGCCGGTGAGGTTTTTCTGCTCGTTGTCGGTCATCTTCTGCCAGTCGTCGCGTTCGGTCATCGCGGCGGCGTTGAAGTGCTTTTCCGAGAGCTGCTGTAGGTCGGACGGCAGTTGTTCCCAATACGGGTTGCCAAACGAATAGTGGATGCCGGCCCACACGTGGTTGGTCATGCTGCAGTATTTCTGCACTTCGTAGAGCTTGGCTGTATCGATGAGAATCAGCGGATTCTCCTGGCCGTCGACCAGTCCGGTTTGCAGCGCGCTGTAGACCTCACCGAAATTGATCGGGGTCGGCGACGCGCCAAGATGTTGAAACAGCGCGATCAGATAAGGCGCGACAGGCAGGCGGATTTTGACCCCCTTCAAATCGTCCGGTGTGTTGATCGGCTTCGACTTCATGGTGATCTGGCGGAAGCCGTGATCCGGGCATTTTTGAATGCAGTGAAAACCGATCTGCTTCGCAATATCGCGCAGGTAATTGCCGAGGTCGCCGTCCATCGCGTCCCAGACATGCTTGTAACCGTCGAAGGCGAAGCCGACGCCGAAGATGCCGCACGCCTCGTTCTTCGGCGCGAGCAGGTCGATCGGCAGGCAGTACATCTCGAGTGCGCCAGCAATGGTCTGCGAGACCATCGCGGTATCCTGGCCCAGTACGCTGTTGGTGTAGAACGTGATGTCGAGCCGGCCGCCGCTCTCATCCTTGATCTTGGCAGCGGCCTCCTTGCCGCGGATGACGAGCGGATGCCCGTCGGGGAGCGCGGTCCCACATTTGTAGGCGAATTCGGCGGCATGGGCCGGCCAGTGCAGTATCGCTGGCGAGGCGACAGCGCCCGCCGCGGTGAGCGAGGCACGCCTCAGTACGGTGCGGCGGGTTATCACTGGCGGTTCCTTCCCTGTTACTGGCCCGGCGTTCGCACCGTAATAGTGCCCCGCCGTTTATCAGCCAACATCCCGGACGCGATTTCTCTGTTGTAGGTAACGACTCGCGCCTGGTCGGCAGCTATCCCTGGCCTGCTCAGCTGTATCTTAGTCGCATTTCGGGGGGGGGCGCCACAACTCCACCGTTAATTGTACTGGCGCGGTACGGTCTCAATCCGCACGAAGTCTACGTTGGGTTGACAATCCCAGGTTCGCATTGGAGGATCAGCGAACGAAAAGTGGTTTCACACCGTGAAACTCTGGGGATGTCCAGAAGCTGGCCTTGTGGTCCGTCGATGCTGATGGAGGCGCCGACTTCGTCTGGGCCGCCCATCATCCAGACCATCGATGTCGACCATCTCTTCAGAGGACAGAGCGGCTGGAACCACTAGCTGGATCACCTCAATCTCACGGTACCGCGCAACGAGCTGCTGTGCATTCTGGACCCCAGTGGCTGCGGCAAAAGTACCTTCCTGCGGATCGTCGCCGGCCGCACGCGTCCCACCAGCGGCGAGGTGTTGTTGAACGGTCGGCCCGCCAACGGGCCCGGTCTCGATCGCAGTGTCGTGTTCGAGGAGCGGCGCACGGTTGTTTATGTCACCCACGACATTGAGGAGGCGGTTTAACTCGCCGACCGAATCGTGATCCTGAAACCATCGCCGGGCCGCCTCGCGGCGGATCTGACCGTTGCATTGCCGCGGCCTTGTGACCGCCATTCGGCCGCGTTTCTCGCAATGAAATCACAGGTACTGGAGGAGATGCAGCATCATGGCATCCTACCCGACTGAGGGTACAAGCGCGTCCTCGCGGCTGCAGCAGTTGATCCATCGCAAAGATCGCGTGCTCGCGGTTTTGCATCCGCCATCGGCCACGCTGGCGCGGATCATGGAAAAGAGCGGATGTGAGGCGCTGTTCGTGGGCACCGGCGGTGTGGTCGGGGCCTATACCGGTCTTGCCGATGTTGGGACACTGTCGATGACCGAATGCGTGCAAATCGCCGGCTGGATCGCCAACGCAGTTTCGACGCCGGTGATCATGGACGGCGACACTGGCCACGGCGGGGTGATGGCGGTGCGCCGCATGGTACGCGAGTGCATCCGTGCCGGGATCGCCGGTGTGCGCATCGACGATCAACCGATTGAAGGCAAGCGTCGCACGCAAAGCGCCGGCGTCGAGGTGGTGCCGCTCGATCAGGCGGTCGCCCGCTATCGCGCCGCCGTCGACATGAAGAATGAACTTGATCCCAATTTCGTGATAATGGCGCAATGTTATGCGCGTGACGCGGCGAATGGTGGACTGGATGATGCGCTGCACCGCATGTCGGTTTATGAAAAAGAAGCAGGGGTGGACTGGGTGCAACTCGAGTCGCCACATTCGATCGGGGAAATTGCCATGGTGCGCAAAGTCGTTTCTGGTCCTCTGTCATTCATGAAAGGCAAACTGCCGCGGTACCTTTCATTCGAAGAACATCTTGCACTGGGCGTTGCCATCGCCTGGCTGCCTGGCTTCACCCACCACGTCGGTTGGGCGGCGCTGTCGGACTTCATGGCGGATTTTTCGAAGCGTGGTGTCGCTGCCTGGGACGACTTCGTCGAGAGCCGCAAAAACCGGCCGTACATTGTTCCGGAAACGCCGCCTGACGGCGAGGGGCTCGATAAGCAACGCCTGCTCGAGGAACGTTATCTTTCACGGGCCGCTACGGCAAAATATGTAAAAAGCCCAGGGGGCGAACTGACCTGACAGGAGGTAGGAATGGCACGTGGCGGCTATAAATTTTTTGATACGGACGCGCATGTTGGACCATACGTTGACGTCCTGCAGCCCTATCTGACCGCCGAAGACAAAGGCCGGCTCGCGGGATGGGAACAATTCCGCACAACCAACAAGAACGGGCATGTGTCCTACAACAAGGGTCAGCGCGTTTATCAGCGCCGGTTGTATACCGAAACGGCGGATTCAGCTCCGTCCGGTTATATGGCAGGTTTTACCGGCGTGAATCGAAAGAAGCCGATCAATCCGGATGTCGATCGCTCGTCGGCCGCGCGTATCGCCGACATGAACTATGAGGGAGCTGACGTGAACTTCATGCTGCCGTCGGGCTGGTTCGGCACCTTCACCGCCGGTGAGGACGTCGCGCTGGAAATGGGGATGTATCAGGCATTCCATCGCTGGATGCGCGATTATTGCGCGCCGTACCCGGAACGGTTGGGCGGCGTGCTGCTGGTCAGTTCGCGTGACGTCGAAGGCAGCGTCAGGGAAATGCGCCGCGCCGGGAAAGAGCGGTGGGCCTGGGGCGTGCTGGTCTACGCGCCCTATGGCACGCCGATCGATCTGCCGTCATTGGATCCGATATGGGCTGAGGCACAGGAACTCGATTTGTCGGCGGTGCTGCACACGTTCACGGTGATGCCGCCGTACGCGCCGGGCGGCCTGGACACCTGGGACAATCTGTGGCTGCAACGATCGGCGGCGCATCCGTGGTGTGGCATGCGCAACATGGCCGCGCTGATCGGCAGCGGCCTGTTGGATCGTTTCCCGCGGCTGCGCCTTGGCTGTCTGGAGGCGGGCCATGGCTGGCTGCCATTCTGGATGGCACGGCTGGACGAACACATGGAAACCATCCGCACCGCGCTGCCGCCGGACCTGCAGCGGCATCCGAGCGAGTACGTGATGAGCGGGCGCTATTTCCAGAGCATCGAGGTGTCCGAGGGCGAAAAGGTCACCAACATGGTCGCCGACATCGTGGGCGAGGATGTGCTGATGTACGCCTCCGATTACCCGCACGGCGAAAGCGCTTTCCCGGAATCGACGAATATCGTGTTGGGTTGGAACAACACGGCGGCGGAGCGCAAACAGAAGTTGTTCTGGGATAATGCCGTGCGCTTTTATGCCCGGAGCGGCCTGTAGCCGATGCAGCGGCGTGCTTTGCTTGCGGCCTTGGTCCTGCTCGCTGGCTCTGGGCGGGCCCAGGCTGCCGTCCGGATCAAGGTCGGGATGTTGAAACCGAATATCGTTACGGTGACCTACTGGACCGCAGACGGAACGAACGCGTTCCAAAAGCAGGGTCCGGAGGTGATCGAGAATCCATTTCCGTCTGCGTCAGACTGCCGCTGGCATCGAGCAACTGATGCGCGGCGGGCTGGACTTCTATCTTGGGGCCAGCGGGGAGGTCGCGCATGCCGACTCCCGCAATGTGGAAGCCGGCAAAGCGGCGCCGATCGCGCTGATCGAGGGCGGCACCGCCGGCGGGGCTTGGCGCATGATCGTCGCCGAAGAGGTGCTCGCGTCGCAAGACGGCATCGAGTATTTCCTGACGGAAACCCGATTGCAGTTCAAGACGGTCGATTTGATGACGGCGATGATCCTGGTAGCGATCGTCGGTTTTGCCACGGGGACGATCATCGTGGTTACGCTTGAGCAGCGGACCCTTGAGAAGTGTGAGGTGCGGCCTTCTTAAGGATTTCCGATGGCTCTCGTTCATTTTTTCTCTCTGCAGCCTTCGTCGCATCGGTACCGCCTTCATTCACATAAACCGACCATTACGGACCGATTGTCCGGGAAGCCACCCTTGGCCGGATATGGCCCGAGCAGCCGGAGTTTTTCCACCCGACCCGTCCAGCGGCGCGAAACCGAGTTGCTCATTGCAATTTCGGTACGACGTTCTCGCACGGCCTCGGTTTACAGCTGATATGAATGATCACCCGCTTAACGCGGGTTGAACGTTCCAAAGCAGCCAGGACCGCTCCAGGTGGAAAGCCGCGGACCGGTGCGTACTCGCGCCGGCTGGCCTGACGTCCTAACGTTGGCCCCCTTTGGGTGTCTGCGCGCTGGCCTCTGTCAGCGCTGACCAGTCAGATGTGAGCAAGGTGCCATGCCGGATCAGATCGCTTACAAGATTATGTCGTCTGCTGAGCTGCAGCAGATGCAGCGCGACGGCGTGTTCCGGGGATCGCCCGCAGACATTGCCGACGGCTACATCCATTTGTCATGTGGTTCGCAGCTTGCCGCGACGTGGGAAAAACACTTCAATGGCGTGAACGGCCTTGTGCTGGCGGCGGTGGACCTGTCGCGGCTCGGCGATGCTGTTCGCTGGGAACCCTCGCGCGGCGGACAGCTGTTCCCACACATCTATGGCGTGCTGACAATGGATGCCGTGGTCGCCGTCGTGCCGTTGGAGCGAACCGCTGACGGGGCGGTGAAGGTACCTGCCTAGAGCCAGGCTCTGACCTGAACGGAGTGGGCCATGCGAATTTTGGTCCTGGGAGGTGGTGTTATCGGCACCTCCATCGCCTACCGTCTCGCGCTGAGAGGCGCTAATGTCACCGTTCTTGAACGGAGCGCGATCGCGTGTGCCGCGTCCGGGAGGGCGGGCGGGTTCCTGGCGAGAGACTGGTGCGACGGAACTCCTCTGATGCACCTTGCCCGCCGCAGCTTCGACCTTCACGCTGAGCTCGCGGCTGGTCTCAACGGCGATTGGGGTTATCGCCGCCTGACCACCTATGGCGGCCTGCTTCGCCGCTCATCGTCCGACGCCTCGCGCGGTCCATCGACTGGATGGATTTCGGCTGACGTTGAGGTCAACGGCCGGCTCGGATCCACCAACACGACAGCTCAGGTGCACCCGGCGGCCTTCACGAACGGCATGATGCGCGCCGCGCAAGCGCGAGGAGCGGAATTGCTGTTCGGGACGGTCACGGGACTGCTGCGCCGAGGTGGCGAGGTCGTCGGCGTGGATCTGAACGGAAAGGCGATCGAAGCCGACGCGATGGTTATCGCGATGGGTCCATGGTCATCGCTCGCCACGCGTTGGTTCTCACTTCCGCCGGTGTACGGTCTGAAAGGGCACAGCATCGTTTTCGAGACTGGAGAGCTGATCCCTCCGGAAGCCCTTTTCCTCGAGTATGACGAGACCGCTGGCTCAATTCTCTCGCCGGAGGTTTTCCCACGACCTGATGGTACAACCTACGTATGTGCGATCTCGAGCGACTCTCCCCTGCCGGTCGATCCCACATCAGTCGTCCCGGATGAAGGTGCCATGAATCGCCTGAAGGCACTCTGCGATCGCATATCGCCAGTTCTGGCAGCCTCTCGCGTTCTTGCGAGCGGGGCCTGCTATCGCCCACTGACGCAGGACGGACTGCCATTGATTGGCGCCATTAAAGGTGCTCGGGAGGTCTATGTGGCCACGGGTCACGGCGTTTGGGGCATCCTGAACGCTCCGGCGACAGCGGAGGCGGTCGCTGAGCTGATCCTCGACGGAGCAGCGAGGACGATCGACCTGGCGCCCTTTGATCCGGCGCGCCTCCCGGCGTTCAATCCTGGCGACGTCGCGACACCTTAGTTGGGACCGTTCTGCGCCGCGCTCTATCCCGCCACGAGCGGCGCCGCCGGTTCCTCGAGCCGCCGATCATGGCCGAGGGCCAACACGATGATGCCAGCTACCACCGACCCAAATGCGATGGTGAGCAGCCCGATCACGAAGCTCCCGGTCGCGTCCTGGACAAGCCCCATGGTGTACGGCCCCAGGAAGCCGCCGAGGTTGCCTACCGAGTTGATCAGGGCAATGCCGCCCGCTGCAGCGCTGCCGGTCAGCATGGCCGTAGGCAGCGCCCAAAACGTCGGCGCGATCCCTGAGGCAGCCACCTGGAACAGAATCAAAGTGGCCATGGTCAGCACCGGGGACGATTGAAACAAGAGGCAACAGATCAAAAGCGCTGCGGAGCTCAACAATGAGGCACCGCACAGTCTGGCTCTCGCCCCCGTGCGATCCGATGCCCGCGCCCACAGGAGAATGCCGACCAGCGTGCCAATGAACGGCAGCGCTGAGACGAAGCCGGTCTGGATGTTGCTGAGGCCGAATTGTTTGACGATCTGGGGCAGGAACAGCACGAAACCATAACCGGTGACATTCTGTCCGAAATAGACCAGCGTCAGCGCCCACACGCGACCGTTGGACAAGGCCTGCCCAAGACCGAAATGCTGGATGCTCTCGCGTTGCGCCCGCTCTGCCGCCAAACGCTCGCACAGCCACCGCCGTTGCGGTTCGGTCAGCCAATGGGCCTGTTCGGGCCGATCGGTGAGCGCGAAATAAACCACCACGCCAAGAATGACCGCTGGGACCGCCTCGATCACGAACAGCCATTGCCAGCCGGCCAACCCCCACACGCCATCCATCCCGAGGATGAAGCCGGAGGCCCAGGAGCCGGTGATCACTGCGACCGGTATTGCGGTCATGAACATCGCGATCATTCGCGAGCGATAGGCTGACGGGAACCACCAGGTAAGAAACAGAATAATTCCGGGATAATAGCCGGCTTCGGCAATCCCCAGCAGAAATCGGATCGCATAGAACGACCACTCGTTCCATACGAAAGCGGTCAATCCCGAGATCACGCCCCAGGTCAGCAGGATGCGGGCAATCCAGATCCGCGCGCCAACGCGCTCGAGAACCAGGTTGGACGGGATCTCGGCGAGAAAATAACCGACGAAGAAGATGCCGCCACCGAGACCGAACGCGGTCGCCGTGAGGCTCAGCGCATGGTTCATCTGCAGCGCTGCGAAGCCGACGTTCACCCGGTCGAGGTAGGCGGCGTAGTAACACAGGAACAGCAGCGGGATCATCCGCCACTTCACCCGCGTGATCGTTTCCCGCTCGATCGGCTCAAGAGCCGGGTCACCGATAGTCATTGCAACAGAGTTCCTCCCGCTTGAGCACTGCGAACCGCTCCGGATCGTCACGCGCCTTGTTTTCTTTCATACCGCCACGGTCGCGTCGAGCCTCGTCATGGTGGGGCGATCATTGGTCCTTTGACCCTGAGCCGGGCTGACGAGCCCCTGAGCATCACCGGCAAGGGAGAGCGATTACCTCGACGGGCACGAACAACGATGGCATTGACGGCGCGGCCGGCACGGCCTTGGCCATCACCAACAGCGGAAAGGTTTCATCGGCCGGGGGATGGGGCATCAATCTGGGAGGCGCGGGCTCCCCAAGCAATTCGGGTGCAGCCGGACCAGGCTGAGCGTGATGCACATAACAGCGTCTGGCGGTGCGGGGATTCCATACTGGATGACGCCGACTTCGCCACCTGCCAGACCATTGCCCGACCCTGGCACAGTGCATCCGAGCTTATTCCTTCAGATCCGCATTCGTCGGCTTTTACTTTCCCCGTGGCAAGCCGCAACGCTTACCAACACGATGTAGTGGTGCGGTAAGTCAGGAGTTTTAAAAGCAGATGAACGTGGATAAGAAGGGATAAGGCCCGGTGGCCTGTGCGGTTGGAACCGCGAGAGTCACTTATTGCAATGGATATTCATGCAAGCCGGCTGACCTGATTGGATCAGCAACGCGAACCAATTTCCAGGTGCGATCACCCTGGCCCTATGTCCGGCGACCCTTGCACCGGGCTCCCTCCGAGAGAACAATGCACCGTCAACCAACAATATCGCGGTCACGCCGCCAACGGGAGAGAACGCCATGGACCTCGGACTGCAAGGCAAGCATGCGATCGTGACCGGCGGCAGTCGGGGCATAGGCAAAGCCATCGCGCGGGAATTGGCTCGCGAAGGGGTCGACGTTGCGATCGTGGCCCGGAACAAAGACACCCTCGAGGCGACGGCGCGAGAACTGGCGGCCGAGACGAACCGGCGCATTCTTCCCCTCGCAGCCGATGTCACCAGCAAGCAGCAGGTCGACCACATGGTCGCCGAGGCGGCCCAGCAACTGGGCGGCTTGCACATCCTCGTTAATAGCGGCTCTTCGCCTGGGGGTTCGGCCACCGCGACCGGGCCGATCGAAACCGTCATCGACGAGGATCTGATACAGGATTTCAACGTGAAGTATGTCGGTGCACTGCGCTGTTCCCGCGCGGTGATTCCTTTCATGAAGACCGCGGGCTGGGGCCGTATCATCAACATCAGCGGTGCCAACGCCCGCAATGCCGGCAACCTCAGCGGTGGCGTTCGAAATGCCGGCCTTGTGCACATGACCAAGACGCTGGCGGTCCAATTGGGCCGCCACGGGATCACGGTCAATTGCATCCATCCCGGCACGACCCGTACCGAGCGCACGCCGAGCCTGCTTGCAGCCCGCGCCAGCCAACTGGGCGTTTCTCCGGAAGAGGCGGAGCGGCAGGACTTCGCTCCCGACTCGCCGCGCGGCAATTCCATCTGCCGCATGGTCGATGCCTCGGAGGTCGCGTTCGTCACGGTATTCCTGGCCTCGGACAAGGCCTGGGCGGTCTCCGGCGAGCTGGTCGCAGCAACCGGGGGAGCCGGGAGGACGGTACATTACTAGGGCGCACTAACCAGGGGTTCGAATGCGGCGGTTCCCGACAGTGGGCCGTCCGGTTCTGGGCCCGGAGCGACAGGGGCGAGCACCACAAGACGTTGCGAGCAACAGGAGGCTGCATGGCGATGACCACAGCAAAAACCGGCGGTTGTCTGTGCGGCGCAATCCGTTATGCGAGCGATGGCGACGTCATGTTCGCGTTGCGTTGCCATTGCCGCGATTGCCAACGTCAAAGTGGTGCAGCGTCCGTAGCGGCGATCCGGGTGCCCGCCGCACGATTCCACCTCACCAAGGGCACGCCGAAACGCTTTGTCGCGCGAGCGGATAGCGGCAACGAAATCGCTCGGTCGTTTTGTGGTGACTGTGGGACCCCGCTGTTCGTCCAGGTAGCGACCCGACCCGATGTGGTTGGACTGCGCGTCTGCACGCTTGACGATCCCGGATGGTTCCGTCCGGAGGCCGATATTTTTGTCAGAAGCGCGCAACCCTGGGAGCCAGTCGACGCGGCAGTACCACAATATCCAGACTATCCGCCTGGCAGGTCCTATCCGGTGGCGAAGCGTCAATGACTCGGGAAGGCAACGAAACCTGACGGGCTGGCGAGGTCGGCAGCCCGAAGTGGCCGTCGCTTGACCAGGGCGCCTGGCCGGTGGGTAATCCCCCCCGGATAACTCATCGGAACCGCGCTGTCGCGGAGCAGGAGACGCACCATGGCCACCGTTCATCCGCAGGTCCAGAAGGCCCGCGATCTCATGCCGCTGATCGCCGCCGCCTCCGCGGAAAATGACGAAATCCGGGAACTCACCAAACCCGTCGTCAAAGCCCTGATCGAGGGCGGCTTCTTCACCATGCTGAAGACGAAATCCGTTGGCGGGATGGAGCTGAAACCCTCGATTTTCGCCCAGGTGACCGAGGCGATCGCCAGCGCGGATGGATCGACCGGTTGGGTGGTGTGTCAAAGCAACGGCTGCTCGACCACCAGCGCTTATCTCGACCCGAACGTGGCCCAGGAGATTTTCGGGCGGCCGGACGGGATCGTCGCCTGGGGGCCGCCCGGTTCGCCGTACGAGGCCACACCGGTCGAGGGCGGCTATCGCATCACCGGCAAATGGCGCTTCATGAGCGGCAGTCAGAACGCCAGCTTTCTGGGCGCGCATCTGCGCGTCGCGGGGACCAAGGAAACCAAGACTTTCCTATATCCCAAATCGAGCGCCACATTCCACGATATCTGGCACACCCTGGGCCTGCGCGGCACCGCCAGCAACGAGTATTCCGTCGACAATTTGTTCATTCCTCACGAGCGCGCCATCTATCGCGACGATCCGCGCGACCGTCGGACCGAGTCGCCATTATATCGTTTCACCAGCAACCAACTCTATTCGATCGGTTTCGGCGGCGTCGCACTTGGCATAGCCCGCGGCACGATGGACGCGTTTTTGGCTTTGCCGAGGGAAAAGACCCGCCGCGGCGCGGGCAAGCCGATGGTGGAGAACAACGTCGTCCAGTCGCACGTGGCGCAGTCCGAGGCACGGTGGCGTTCCGCCCGCTATTTCCTGCACGCAGCGGCGGACGAGGCGTTGGAAACGATCGAGGAACTTGGCGCGATGTCCCCCGATCAGCGCACCCGCCTCCGCCTCGCCTCCACCTGGGCCATTCAATCATCCCGAGAAATCGTCAACACGCTGTATCACGACTGCGGCTCGATGGCGGTGTTCGAGGAAAATCCGTTCGAGCGGCGGCTGCGCGACATCCACACGGTCGCGCAGCAAGGCCAGGGGCGAATATTGCACTACGAAACGGTCGGTCAGATCCTGCTCGGACTGACGCCGGAGAACATATTCTGACGGTGGAGCGGGCAGGCGGGTCGATTCAACTCGGCTGACCTCGTAACAAAATCATGCCCTCACTTCCTCGTTCAAGGCCTTCTCGTATACCCGGATCACCGATGCCGAATCATCGGATCCAAGCCCCATCCCGCGCGCCATCCGCATCAGATTCATCACCTGCGGCGCGATCATTCCCGGAACGCCCAGTTCATCGGCCATTTCGAGGGCGAGACGGAGATCCTTGTGCGCGAGGTCAAGCGCGAAGGTCGCCTGAAACTCACCCTTGAACGCCTTCGTCGCCATGCCGTTATACGCGGACGACATACCGCTCGCGTTGCGGATCACCGCGTCCAGCTTGTGCAGATCGATGCCGGCTCGCTTGCCGAGCATCAGTGCCTCGGCAGCCGCTGCCGCGTTGCAGAAAGCCAGCATATTGTTGATCAGTTTGGCGGCCGAGCCCATGCCGATCTCGCCGACATGGACCACCTCGCCACTGAACGATTTCAATAGCGGCAATTGCTGCTCGAACACCGCAGCGTCGCCACCCGCCATGATGACGATCGTGCCGTCTTTGGCCCGCGCCGTGCCGCCGGAGACCGGCGCTTCCAGCATGCCGATGCCCTTTGCCTTCATGCCTTCGTGCACCCGCTTCGCCGTCGCCGGCGAATTGGTCGATAAATCGATGAAGACCGTGCCTGGCCGCGCGTTCGCCGCGATGCCGGCCGGCCCCAACGCCACCTCCTCCACCACACGCGGAATCGGCAATGAGGTAAGCACGACGTCGCAACGACCAGCAACGTCGGCGACCGAGGCGGCGGCAGATGCCCCGAGATCGGTGCACTCCTTCAATGCCGCTGGATTGAGGTCGAATACGATCACCTCGTGATTCGTATTGCGAATGATGTTGCGGCACATGGGTCCACCCATGTTGCCGACGCCGATAAAGCCGACCTTCATTGTCAACGTCTCCTCGCTCTGCACCGGGTTGCCCGGCAGCACAGCCTGCAATGTGCCGCCAAAGCCGCGTGCTGTCAGCCCGGCAGCCGTGTGGCCCATCCACCAATGGGCGCGTGGTTGCTTCCACCAGCGCCCATGGTCAGAATGGTCGGGAAGCGTCCAGAAAAACCGGAGAACAGACACCATGCGCCGCCGCCGACTGCTGCAAGCCGCCGCCTCAGTTCTCGCTATGCCGTATGTCGCGCGCGCGGCCGAGAACGGAGTCACGGACACCGAAATCCGCATCGGCGGCACCGCCGCTTATAGCGGCCCAGCGTCTGCCTACGGAGTGATTGGGAAGGCACACACCGCGACCTGGAACTGGTTCAACGAACAAGGCGGCGTAAACGGGCGCAAGGTGAAGTTCCTGTCTTACGACGATGCCTATGCGCCCTCGAAAGCGATTGAGCAGGTCCGCCGCCTGGTCGAGGAGGACGATGTCGCCTGCCTGTGCAACACCCTCGGTACCGCATCGAATTCAGGCTTTGTGAAATACGTCAGCCAAAAGCATATCCCGGATTTATTCGTGGGTTCCGGTGCCGATAAGTTTCAGGATCCTAAAACCTGGCCTTGGACCATTGGATTTCAGCCGAGCTACCGCGTCGAGGCCCGGATCTTTGCGAAATACGCATTGAAGGAAAAGCCGGGTGCCAAAATAGGGTTGCTGTATCAGAACGACGACTTCGGCAAAGATTACCTCAATGGCCTGCGCGACGCGCTTGGCGATGCGTTCGCCAAGCAGGTGGTTACTGCGTCATACGAGGTCAGCGACGCAACCATCGACAGCCAGGCGATCTCATTACAAAGCGAGAAGATCGACGTGCTGATCTCCGCGGCGACGCCGAAGTTCGCCAGCCAGATCATTCGCAAGCTGGCGGACATGCAATGGAAACCATTGCACATTCTGTCGGATGTTTCGTCATCGGTGGGAGCGGTGATCGAACCTGCCGGGCCGGACAAGGCGATCGGACTGATTTGCTGCACCTATTACAAAGACCCGTCCGATCCGCGGTGGAAGGACGATGCGGGGATCAAGCTTTGGCGCGGCATCATGGAGAAGCAAATTCCCGGCGCCGATTTGAACGATGCATTCTATACCTACGGGTCGGCCGCGGTGATGACTATGATCGCGGTGCTGAAACAATGCGGCAACGATTTCTCGCGCGAGAATTTGATGAAGCAGGCGGCCAATCTGAAAGATGTCGAGGTGCCGTTGCTGCTTCCCGGCATTCGGGTCAATACCAACCCGACAAATTACCACACGATCGGTCAGATCCAGATGATGCGCTGGACCGGTAAGACCTGGGATCTGTTCGGCGATGTTATCGGCGCCGGGTCCATCTGACCAACTCGCTCAGGGTACCGAACAAACGGGAGCAATGCCATGCCAGTCATCGACGTTCAGGTCCATCCTTTCGACCGCAATCATCCTGGCCGGCCCTGGTCTGGGCCCTCGCATGGCCTGGAATCCGCTACCGGCGAGGAAATGGTCGCTGCCATGAACAGTGTCGGCGTCGACGGCGCTATCATGGTGTCGTCGTTCAGCGCCTATCGCTACGACCCGGGGTACGCGCTCGAGGTTTACCAGGCGTATCCGGACAAGTTCCGTGTGGTGACGCCGATTGACGCGACCAATCCGGCGATCGACGATGTGGTAGCGAAATGGGCGGCGACGGATGGCGCGCGCGGCATTCGCATCATCCTGCGCGACGGCATGCCGATGGAAGCCGACCATCCTGGTTTGAACCGCGCTTTCGCCGCCGCCGCCAAACATGGTCTGCCTGTCAACATGCTGTGCTGGGGCATGCTGGACAAAGGCCTGCCGCACATCCGGCGGCATCCCGACACCGTTATCGTGATCGACCACCTCGGGCTCCTGCAACCGGCCCACCCGCCGGTTCCGGTTGACGTATGGGCCGATCTGCCGAAGCTGCTCGCCCTGGCCCAATACGACAACGTTCGGGTGAAGGTCAGCGGCGCCTGCACGATGTCGCACCAGCCGTTCCCGTACGACGACATCTGGGAGCCGGTCTTGCGGATCATCGATGCGTTCGGGCTGGATCGTTGCATGTGGGGTACCGACTGGACGCGGACCATCGGCATGCTGACCTATGAGCAGGGCGTCGCGCCATTCCGGAAGACCACCCGGCTCACCGCCGACGACAAGGCGAAGCTGATGGGCGGGACGCTGCAGAAGGTTTACAAGTGGTAGGCGGCGGACGCGAGTTACGGCCCGCTAGCTGCCTCTGAGGGTTGACCCCGGATCAACGGCGGCAACCGCCGTTTGTGCTTCACCCGCACGGGTGGACATTCGCAGGCTTGTGCAGAAGGGCAAATATACGATTAGAAAATGATCCGATACCATCGTGAATTAATTGCGCACCCCGATTGCATGTGTCGCTCTTGCCTCGGCCGCTGAAAACCCGCTCAATCGGTCCAACGTTTCCTTTTCACATAGCACACCGAGGCAAGGTCCGATGAATGATGCCGCCACCATGGTGATGGAAAAGCCGCCCGGAGAGAGGGCCCGCGACGCGGCCGTCCAATGGCTCGGACGCTTCGAAACCGCGCTGACCGCGGGCGATCTCTCCGGGCTTGCGGCGCTGTTCGCCTCGGAATGCCATTATCGCGACATGCTCGCCTTTTCCTGGACGATCCGCCCGTTCCTGGGCGCGGAGGCCATCGCCGACTTTCTGGCCGCCGCACAGAAAGCCACACAGGCCCGCAGCTTCGCGTTGGCCGAGGGGCGCACGCCACCTCGCGTCGTCCGGCGCCTTGGCATCGAAGTCCACGAGGCGATCTTCCGCTTTGAAACGGAGACGGGCCGTGGCTTCGGCGTGGTGCGCCTGCCCACCGCCACACCCGCCCAGGCCTGGGTTTTGATGACCTCACTCGACGAACTGAAACGACATGAGGAACGGATTGGTCCACGCCGGCCGAGTGGCGACGCCTATTCGCGCAATTTTGGCGGACTGAACTGGCTGGATCAGCGGAACAAGGCCCGCGCGTATGATGACCGCGATCCCGAGGTGCTGGTGGTCGGCGGCGGCCAGAACGGCCTCGCGGTCGCGGCGTGCCTTGGCCAGTTGGATATCGATACGCTGGTGGTCGATAAACTTCCGCGCATCGGCGACAACTGGCGGGTGCGTTATCATTCGTTAGCTTTACATAATCAGATCCAGGTCAACCATCTGCCTTATATGCCGTTTCCGCCGACCTGGCCAAAATATATCCCCAAGGACATGCTGGGCAATTGGCTGGAGATGTACGCGGAAGCGATGCAGTTGAACTGTTGGTCGAACACCGAATTTGCTGGCGGCAGTTATGACGACGCCACCGGTCGGTGGACTGCACGACTGCGGATGGCGGATGGGACCGAGCGGGTGATGCATCCGCGGCACATCATTCTGTCCAACGGCACCAACGG
>JBEKQQ010000056.1:0-33288 GCA_049519555.1 Acetobacteraceae bacterium | reverse complement strand
TCCCCGCCTCCCGCTGCGCCCGTAGCTCAATTGGATAGAGCACCAGACTACGAATCTGGGGGTTGGAGGTTCGAGTCCTTCCGGGCGCGCCACCTGACGCGGACTGCCCTTAAGCGTATCCTGGCAAGAGGACGCCCGGGAACCCGGAACCATGACCACCAAATGACGTTGAGATGTGAACTTTGGTAATGGAGGAAGACAGTGCGACGGTTTATCCTGATAGCGACCCTTGCGGGCCTGGCGCAGGTTCCACTTGCCTTTGCGCAGCCTCAGGCACCTGCTCCGGCCGCCCCAACACCGCCAGCTGCTGCACCGATGACCGCGCCGGACCCCAATAATTGCGGGACGCCCGATGAGCCGAAAGCTTGTCCGCCGATGCCCCGCCATGCGCTAAAGCACTACCGCGCCAAAAAGCAGCCGAGCGGCTAATCTGACGCACGAAGCGTTCGCTCAGGCCTCGACAAGGGCGAGCCAGCTGTCCAAATAAAAGTTCCAGGCGGAGTGCTGAGCGCCGCGCCTGGACTTTACGCCGTCCCGGAGCTACATCAGCCCTCCTTTTGGGCGGCTCTCGTTTTGGCCGGAGGCCAGGTCGCGGCCAAGAGGAACGGAACAGAAACTAAGCTATTGAAATATCAGATGGCGCCCGTAGCTCAATTGGATAGAGCACCAGACTACGGATCTGGGGGTTGGGAGTTCGAGTCTCTCCGGGCGCGCCAATCACACCATGAACTCGTGCAGATAATTCCTCCCGCAGAACTGCACGGTCGGTGTCGGCAACCGGCAGCAACACCGGGCTGGACTGGCGAGCGGGAACATCCGGTGTCCGTGTTCTCAGTCCGTCCCCACCGTGCGTCGCGGATCGGAATTCGCGTCAGTTCGGCGCAATCCAGTCTACCACCCGTTCGCCGATCATGATCACGGTGGCGTGTGCGCCGCCAGACCTGGGAATTCGTGGCATCACCGACGCATCGGCCACCCACAGACCTTGGACACCCTTTACCCGGCAATATTGGTCAACCACCGCCATCGGATCCGAGTCCGGCCCCATCTTACAGGTCCCGGACACATGCCTCGCCGTGCCCACGGTCTGCCGCATCCACACGTCCAACGCGTCGTCGTTGGCCAGAATGTCGTCCGCCGGTTGGATCCGGTAATCCACCACGTCCTTGTACGCATCTGATTGCAGCAACTGCTTCGCCAATCGCAGGCCGTCACGCACCCGCCGACGATCGTTCGGATGTTGCAAATAACGGTAGTCGAAGTGCGGCTGGACGCTTGGATCAACCGAGGCGAGGCGGACGAAACCCGAGCCATCGGGTAACCCAAGCGTGACCGAGACCCGCGCCGCCTGCTCGGGCGGCACGTCACCGGTCAGATATTTGGTTCGCACGCCAGGCACGCGCTCCCGCCGTTCATCAACGACCGGGCTGGTCCGCAGCACCATGTCGTTGCTCTCGTTTGAGCCTTCGGCCGTGTAATGCAGGCAGAAATGCACGGCATCCTTATGCGTTTCGAGCGGGACGCCGTCTTTGACCTTGAAGGTCATCTGGGCGCTGAGGTGGTTCCAGAGATTCTGGCCGACCCCGGGAAGATGACATGCCGTTTCGATTCCGAATTGGCGCAAGTGATCCCGCGGGCCGATGCCTGACAGCATCAGCAGATGCGGCGAACGGATCGCACCGGCGCTCAGCACCACCCTGCCGGCTTCAATCTGGAATACCTGTCCGCCGCTTTCGGCTTCCACGCCGACTGCCTCGCCATCCTTGATCAGGATTTTGCGGACGAACACGCCGCCGCGCACCGTCAGGTTCAGATAATGACGCACCGGACTGAGATGCGTCATCGCCGTGCTCATGCGCACGCCATCGATGTTATTCGACGGCGACACACCCAGTCCCGCCGGCTGCCGGCCATTGGTATCGTTCGTGATACCGTATCCAGCCTGCAGACAGGCAGCATGGAAGGCCTGCTGGATGACCGGCGTTGGACCTGCCTGGCGGCGCCGAACCGGCATCGGTCCGTCCGAGCCATGGCACTCGTCCTGAATGTCGAGATCACGTTCCGACTTGCGGAAGTACGGCAGGATCTTGTCGTACGACCACTCTTCGTTGCCGAGCGCGGCCCATGAGTCGAAATCTTCGGGAAATCCGCGCTGCATGGCCTGACCGTTGATGGACGAGCCACCACCGATCACTTTGCCTTGCGCCACGTGGATAGTCCCTTGCTCTTCGGTAATGGTACCGCGCAAGGCCCAGTTGTGGGGTGAATCCGGCGCCTCGGCAAATCGCGTGTGGCCGAATTTGACGTCGTCCGGAATATGGGCGGGATCGGGATAATCCGGCCCGGCTTCCAGCAACAGCACGGAAGTATGGGCATTGCTGGCCAATCGGCCTGCCATAACCGACCCGGCGGCTCCTCCGCCGACGATGATTACGTCGTATTTCATCCGGCCCTCCCTTGTTGACGCTCCCCCGGACACGCGGGTCCGCAGGTTCCATCGTCCCGCCTTTTCGCAACACTCGCAACATGCGCGGGCGTGACGGTTCTTGCCAGATAGATGACATCCCATATAATGGCAAGCCATCTGATTGGAGACGAGATGAGGCAGACCCAAAACCGGCTGCGCGAGAGCTTCGGCAGCCTTATCGCTTTGACCGGCCGACAATGGCGACGGGCGGTGGATCGCCGCCTGCACCCATTCGGATTAACCGAGGCCACGTGGCTGCCGCTGATCCATCTCGCCCGCGCACCGGTGCCGCCGCGGCAAAAGGATCTTGCCGCGTCGTTGGTTCTCGATGGCTCGTCTGTCGTGCGTCTGCTGGATGCATTGGAAACTGCCGGTCTGATTGAGCGCCGAGAGGAGACTGCTGACCGTAGGGCCAAGACCATCGGCCTGACCGCACGCGCGTTGTCGATCATCGATCAGGTCGAGGCAGCGTCACGCGATATCCGGGACGCCGCGCTGACCGGGCTGGCCGCAAAGGATATCGAGATCGCCACCCGGGTGCTGGAGCAGGTGAGCCGCAATCTCGAACTGACACTGGAGAAATCAACGCCATGACCTGGGCGCAGGCGGAATGATTGTGATGTCGATCGGCTGATACAAGGCAGCTACGCGAGGTTCCCGTCCGGTGCAGCAACCGAACCAAAGTGCAACGACGACGATGGTGGTGGCCGAGCCGGCTGGCATGACCTCGACCACTCGGCTGGTGATCACAGTCTGCACCGTCATGGCAACGTTGATGCAATCGCTCGACAGCACGATCGCCAACGTTGCGCTGCCGTATATGCAAGGCACCATGTCCGCCAGCGAGGATGAGATCAACTGGGTTTTGACCAGCTATATCGTCGCAGCGGCAATCATGACGGCACCGACCGGCTTCCTGGCGGCCCGGTTCGGACGCACAAGGCTCTTCGTGACCGCCGTCACCGGATTCACCTTTGCCTCCATCCTTTGCGGTATGGCCCAATCACTGGGCGAGGTCGTGCTGTTCCGTGCTTTGCAAGGCATGTTTGGCGCCGCATTGGTGCCGCTGTCACAGGCGGTGATGTACGACATCTATCCGCCCGAGAAACGCGGCGCCGCCATGGCATTGTGGACCATGTGCGTGATGGTCGGGCCAATTTCGGGGCCGATGTTGGGCGGCTGGCTCACCGACAATTACAGTTGGCGTTGGGTTTTCTACATCAACGTCCCGTTCGGTATCGTGACGGTAATCGGCCTGCTGACGTTTCTGAAGGAAACCTCGCACGGCAACTCGGCGCGGCTCGACTGGATCGGCTTCGGCGCGTTGAGTCTTGCCATTGGCGCGTTCCAGACCATGCTCGACCGTGGCGAAACTCTGGACTGGTTCAGTTCACGGGAAATCGTGGTCGAAGCGTCCCTGGCAGCGCTCGGGTTCTATATCTTCCTGGTGCAGTTCGCGTTGGCGCCCAGACCGTTTCTGCCACCACGATTGTTTAAGGATCGAAACTTTGTCGCCGGCGTCATTCTGTATTTCATCATGGGATCGATCATGTACGCGACACTGGCCCTGCTGGTGCCGTATTTGCAGACATTGATGAGCTATCCGGTAATCACCACCGGCATCGTACTGGCGCCACGCGGCGCCGGATTGATGCTTGCCGCAATGATATGCGGACGGGTAATTGGCAAAATCAATCCGCGCCATCTGGTGGGCGCCGGCTTCGTCACCGGCGCTTATGCGCTGTACCGGATGACATTCTGGACCCCGGATATCTCGGAATGGGACCTGATCAGCGCCGGCTTTATTCAGGGTATCAGTATTGGCTTCCTCGCCATTCCGATCAACATTATTTCATTCGCGACACTGCCGTCGGAACTGCGTACCGAAGCGACCGGCATCTACAGTCTGGTGCGCAACCTGGGCAGCGCGATCGGAATATCCATCACCGGCGCGCTACTGGAGATCAATACGCAGGTCAATCATGCAATCATTGCGTCTGATGCATCACCATTCAACCGAGCCTTACAGTCAGGTGTCACTTCACGATTCTGGGGTCTCGGAAACCTGCACGGCATGGCGATGTTGGACAATGAAATTACCCGGCAGGCGAAAATCATTGCATTTGTCGACGATTTCAAGCTCATGCTGGTGCTCGCGATCGTTGCGCTGCCATTGTTGCTGCTGACCCGGCCGCCGACGTCAGCTTTGCGACCGTCTCCCGCCCGATCGACCGAACCGTGAAGCGAGTCCGACGGCAGTACGGCGAGCGGCTCCGGGGACAAGCGCATCCGCTATCACCCACGATCATAGACGCGTGAGTCGCGCACGGCCCCCTGTCATTGCGAGTGCGGCGAAGCAATCTCGTGGTCGGGGCACGCCTTTCAAAAGATCGCTTCGCTGCCCTCGCGATGACACAAGGCTCGCGTTGACAGACGGTATGGTCGCGCTCGAACGATCCTGATTATTACTCCGCTGCCGCCCGCGCGGCCACGGTGTTGCCAGGGATATAACGCAGACTGACCGGCTGCTCCGTCTCGAACGGGCTCTTGAGGTCAAGTTCCTTCGCAATTTCACGCACTGCCGGGAACACTTCCTGACCCAGCAGGCGAATGCAGGTCATGGCATCCTGGTGCGGCACGGTCCCATCGTTACCCCAGAAACCAAGGATGCCCGGCCGCGTCTCCTCCAGCAGAATGCGCAGTTTCGCGATCACCTGCTTTGGCGTACCGGCAATGACCATCAGGTCTTCCAACTGCTTCTCCAGCCCCGGACGGCCACGCGGATTTTTCGACCGGCCAACGGAGAACTCAGCGAATGCCCGACGATTATCCGGGCTGCCGTAACCCGCCGGAGAGCTCCACACCGGGTGTGCGAGGCCGGTGAATTCGCCCTGCATCCAGGTGAACTGGCGGGCGTTTTCCAACGCTTTCTCCTCAGTCTCCGCGACATGGATCTGCTTCAACAGGCCGTGGTACGCCGGGCCACCGGTGAACCCGTGCTCGGCTGCAACTGTGTCGTAGATATCCCACACCTGCCTGGTCCGATCGACCGGCGTGTTGAGCGCGATATACGGATAGCCGTGTTGCGCGGCCCAGACGATGGTTTCCTTGCTGATGACGCCAGGGATCCAGATCCGTGGATGTGGTTTCTGCATCGGAACGGCCCACGGATTGACCACACGGTGCTGGTAGTGGGTGCCCTCCCAGCGGAATGGGCCCGGCTCTGTCCAGATCTTCACAATCAGATCATGCGCTTCCTCGAATCGCTCGCGATTGAAGGCCGGATTGACGCCGGCGGCGAGCTGCTCCTGTCCACCGCCGCGAACAAAGCCCGAGACCAGCCGACCTTTGGAGATCATGTCGATCATCGCCAGTTCTTCGGCGAGCCGGATCGGATTGTCGCAAAGCGGCAAGGGATTGCCAAGAATGACGATCTTCGTCTGTTTCGTTGCAGCGGCGAGGATCGAGGCAAAAATATTGGTTTTTGCTTGCATGCAAAACGGCGCATTGTGATGCTCGTTGAGCATGATGCCATCGAATCCAAGTTCATCGCAGAGCAAATAATGCTCAAGATATTCGTTATAGATCCGGCTGCCCGCCACGGGGTCAAAGTATTTGTTGGAAAACATCAGGGCGGTGGCGCCGAAATCCAGCCCAGCTTTGGCGTCGTAGGCCGACATTGGCTGCTCGGTGAAGTACATCAGGTGCATGGCGGTCTCCCCTTGCCTCGCGACGCAGCATCGCGGATATCCGGGCCTGGCGGACGAAGCCGTCGTCTGGTCCGGCGCCCCGGATGCTGCTCCGGGCGCACAATCAGGCTACGCCTTTGGCCTGACGCCCGGCAACTGGCTGGCCAGCGGGATCAGGCGGCCACTGACGTTACCTCGTCAATCGGTGGCCAACGCTGCAATGCAGCCTCACCGACGGCGGTGAGTTGGTACATGCCTCGCCCAGTACGCTCGAACCAACCATACACATTGCGCAACAAAATGCTTCCGGCATCCGGAGCCACCGCGCGAAGTTCCCTGGGCCGGCCTGGGCCGGCCTTCAACAACGCGGCACACGCAAGTGCCTGCTGCCGATAGGCGGTCATCACCGGCTGGCGCGTTGACCCACCAGGCGATGGATCACCTCTCCGCCGCGCATGTTCGCTCAACAAACGCTTGCGTCTGGGTTGATCAGGACGCGGCCGATAAGGGCCCGGCTCGACCAGCACCTCGACCCGGTCGCGCGCGGCATTCACCGCCAGCAGACCAAAACCGATCAGTCGGCACAATCGATGCACGCGAGGATCCCGGTCGCGTCCGCGCCGTGTCGCCGGCACCGCAAGCCACACCTCGTCCGCCGCGCGCATGCGATCCGTGGCCTGCAGCAGCAGTTCGAGGTTGAAACCGAGCTTCATTTCCACGATGGCCAAGGTTTGCGGCACGTCGCCCCGTACCGCGACGGCGTCGCAACCTTTTACCTCGCCTTTCACGTCGAAGCCGGCCGCTTCCAAAAAGCTCTTCACGGCGGGATAGAGTGAGACCTCTGGCATGGCGCACAGCCTGCAATGGCGCGCCGCGTCGCATCAACTGCTGCTTGTGGCCAGCCGCGCCTGTGTGCCTTGGCGGTCGCGCGTTGACCAGCGTCACCACAACACCTGCAGGCTTCCGCCCCGTCTCCCGCGATTGAAGCCGCGGGCTGGTCGGCGGCAAAGTCATAAGAGGGTTCGGCATGCCATCGCATGGTTTTGCCCGGTCGACAAATATCGCTTGCCAGGCCACCCAAGGATGCCGCCAACTACTTCGATAATTTCTGTCGCGCCGGAGATTCTTCATATGCATCGAACACAACATTTCACCCGCCGCGCCGCTCTCGGCATGGTGGCGACCTGGCAGGTCGGAATGTTTTCTCAACCAGCATCAGCCTCGCAGGCCGAGGTGCTGGCGGCCGCCGAATTCACCGACGAACGCAATATCGTCCATCATCTGAACGAACTGACCCGTCCGCTTCTGCTGGTCAATCTTTGGGCGGCGTGGTGTCCCAGCTGCCGTGCGGAAATGCCGACCCTACAGGCGCTGGCCTCCCGCCTTGGCCCGGACAAAATCGATGTCGTGCTGCTGAGCCATCCTATGAACTGGAATGCCGACCTCGCCTATGCGCGCGATGCTGGCCTGCCGTTCCGGCACTGGCGACTTTCAAACCGGGTTCCGGAGCCGGTCGTGGCCGTCGCCTTCCGCGTTCAGGGCGATCGCTTCGGTCTGCCGCAATCTTTGGTATTTGCCGGCAGGCGGCGGGAGTTGGTGGCGTCCTATCTCGGGTCACGCGACTGGACCGCTCCCGACCTGCTTCGGCTGGCTCATGGTTGGTTGGATTCGGTCGGATGAATACGCCAACCGTTGCGCGCTGAGCCGGAGCAGCAGGAGCCCGGCGACGCCACCCAACAGAACGGCGGCTGAACTCGGTTCAGGTACCGCTGTCGGCAGCGTTCCAACCGAAATCACCGGTGGCCACAGTCCGGTGTACGGCGTCGATGGCGGCTGCGGCCAGTAATTCAAAATTGGCGGCGACTCCGATGAGACAGCCGGTCCCGGTGCCACGATGGCAGGCGGTGGTGCAGGCAATTGCGTCGGGGTCGTCGCAGGCGGGCCCAACAATATGCCACCCCCGGCAATGCCGGCCGGGATCAGCTTGCACACCAGTTTGAACCAGCCCTGCGGCGTCGTGGTCACTTTCGCCATGTGGTGCTGCATCAGGTTGGCATGATGAACGATTGGGCGGAGGCGGCGACCGGCCGCATGTGCCACCCGCGTTACGCCCTGTGAGACCGATGGGCCGCCCGGATAAAATACTGTCCAACAAATAATTGGCATGACGCAAATCTTTCTGCCTTAGCCCATGATAATGAGGGCGTTGACGTGATTTGATAGGCGATTTGGCGGGGAGACGCATTGATCTGAGTCAAAATTCGTATATTAAAAACGGTAGTGTCTTAGTATTTGTCCATTTGGGACACTGCCCGGTTCGGCTAATCCGGTCTGCCACCTTGGACGCCGCCTGACACCCCGAGAGCGCACCATGGAGGGACGCTACGCAGATACCAGCGGGTTGCCGGCAAAGAGGATGCGCGGGTGACATTGTTCGCGTGTTGGAACGGCGGCGACCGGTTCGACCGCACCTCATCCGGTCGGACGCTGAACAGGCGTTACACCGGGCCAGCCGCGGTATGGGTTTTTTGCGCCGCTATCCAGGACGCCACGTTATCGTAATGGTTCGCCATGTAATACTCGGCGATGTCGTCTGCCGTGGTGTTCCAGACACCGTCATGCCCGAGAATATACCCCAATGCCTGGTCCAGATACTTCGCGGCATTCGGCCGGCCAATATTATGCGGATGCAACGAAAGGCACATCACGCGGCCGCTTTCCGCGCCTTCGCGGTACAGGGTGTCGAACTGATCCTTAATCATTTGCAGGAAGTAATTCGCCTCTCGGTTCCACGCGAGCATGCCGGCGTCGTTGGTCTGGCCGGTGTACGGCACGTAGATGAACTTCTGACCGCCTCGCACATTGATCGGCCACGGTTGATCATCAATGATCCATGACGTGTGATAGAGGCAACCAGCCTCTGCCATCAGATCATCCGTTCTGACCGTATAGCCGGCGCCGCCACCAAGCCGCCCTTTCAGGCGCTTGCCGGTCATCTGATGCAAATGCGTGATGAAATCCTGCCAATACTCGCGTTCCTGTTGCTCGGTGTAATCGTAGATCGGCCGGCTGTTATAAAGACCGTGCGCCATGTAGTCCCAGTCGCTGGCGATCATGGCGTCCTTTATTTCCGGAAAGTGATCGAGAATTTCCAGATTGAGACAACAACACGCCCGTACCTTGTGTTTGTTCAGCACATCGAGCATGCGCCAGAACCCGACCCGGTTGCCGTAGTCCATGCGCGAGTAGGTCGGGATGTCCGGTTGCGTTGGCCGGTTTTGCGGCAGGTACTCGAAGAATTCCATGTTCGGTGCGACCCAGAACGCGACGCGCGCGTTGCCGGGCCATTTGATGATGGGCCTTTGCGTGATCGGTGCGTAATCAAATCGGCCGGGTGCGATGGTCATGTCGTGTTCTCCGTTGGCCCGAATAAAAATCAACCGTGTTGGCCCTTGTACCAGTCGACGATCTCGCCGCCGGTGGCCTTCCAGACACCCTGATGGCCGCAGATGTGGCCCAGTACTTCGTCGAGGTGCCGAATGCGCCACGGCTGGCCCATGATCCACGGATGCAGATGCAGCACCATCTGCCGTCCATTGGCTGCACCGTCCGCATAAAGGCCATCGAACCAGTCGCGCCACAGCAGATTGACCTCGTTGATGGTGCGGCGGCCGTGCAAATGGATGTAGTTGTCGTCGAGGTATGCGTTCACCCCGAACGAATAAAGCTCGCCGGTTTTCGGCGTCATCTTGTAGGGCTGTTCGTCGTTGCCCCAGTCGCACACGTAGCGAATTCCCGCCGCGGCCAGCAGGTTCGGCGTGTTCGGCGTCTCTTGGAAATCCGGGCCGGACCAGCCGATCGGGCGTTTTCCGGTGGCTTGCTCGACCGCGGCGATCGAGGCGCGGATGTAATCCCGCTCCTCCGTTTCGGACATGCCGATATGGATGATTTGCCGCCGCGTCAGACCGTGCGCGATGAACTCGGCGTTGCGTTGCAGGCCTTCATTGACCAGGAACGGATAATGGTCCGCGATGACCTTATCGAGCGCCAGTGTCGGCCTGATGCCATACTTGTCCAACACTGCGAGGATGCGGAATATTCCGACACGATTGCCATACTCGTGGTTGCCGTAACCACCGATGTCGGGGAACATTGGTTGATTGCCGGTCCACAGGCCCTCGGGACCGCCCATTGGGGTAACCGGAAGCGGCGTATTGGCCGCGACTTCCCAGTCCCAGTGCTCCAGATTGACAATGACCGCGAGCGCGACACGCGCACTGTCCGGCCATCTCAGAGCGGGACGGGTGACTATCGGGGACCAGGGGTAAAAATCCTGATCCATCCCGTGGCTTCGCGTGGCGGGCATGGCTCCAGTTGCTCCCGTGCTGTGGTGAGAGCATCAGGCTATCCGCGTTTGCCGGATATCGTCCATAACGGTCCGGCTTAGATTGCGATGGCGCCACCATCGACATGAATTTCCGAGCCGGTGATGTAGGACGCTTCATCGGAGGCGAGGAACAGGATGGCATAAGCCACTTCGTCGACCTCGCCTGGCCGGCGCATTGGAATGACGCGCATCCGCTCGGCCCGAACCGCGGGATCGGCGGTCCGCCCGGATGTGCGCATTGCCGGCATGACGCCAGGGTGGACCGAATTCGCACGAATGTTGTCCTTGGCGTGCTGCACGGCGGTCGACTTGGTCATCAGCCGCACCGCCGCCTTGGATGCGTTGTAGGCCATGTGGATGCCCTCGCTGCCGATGATGCCGGCAATCGACGACAAATTGACGATCGCCCCGCCACCATTCGCGATCATCGCCGGGACTGCATGCTTGGTACCAAAGAACACTCCGGTTGCGTTAACGCCCATGATGCGATGCCACGCATCGGTACTGTACAGATCCTGTTCGGCACTGCCGGAAATTCCCGCATTGTTGACCAGGATATCCAGCTTGCCGAAATGTTGCCTTGTCGCGGCAACGCAACGAGCCCAGTTGGCCTCGTCGGTGACATCGAGCGACTCGAAACGGGCAACTGGGCCGATGCTGTTGGCCAGCTGGCTGCCCTCGTGGGCCAACATATCGGCGATCACGACCTTGGCGCCTTCGCGCGCGAACATGCGTGCCGTGGCAGCGCCCATGCCGGACGCTGCGCCGCTGATGATGGCGACTTTTCCCGCGAGTCTCATGGCAGCCGCTCCCTTGGCAAGGTTACCTGAAATGACCTTGCCAGACAGGTTGTCCGGACGGAAGTTTGGCGGCCGACGAACGGTTGCTCGTGGGTTTATTCCGTATTTGTAATGGAACCGCTTGTGCCGTCGGCAATTGCCGTCACAGCGGAACGGATTAAAGTCGTGACCCGCTTTTGCGCAGCGGCCGTACAAAGCAAACACCCGCCTCGGCGAAGCCGGTGGCGCGGCAGAATTGTCGCAGGTCCGATTGCTCCGGCGCAGCCAACAGTTCCAGCGCGCCGCAGCCGGCGACCCGCGCCGCCTGCGATGCCGCCTTGACCAACAGCCGGCCGATGCCCCGTCGGCGCTCGGACGGGCCAACCAGCAACGTGGTGATTTGCGCCGTCGGCTGATCGGCACCGATGGTCGGATACCAGTGCACCACGACAAGGCCACTCGGAGGTCCCCATTCCGCTGCGAGCAACGCCGTGCCTGGCGCCTGGCGAATGGCATCCAGCCGTTCTGCCAAGGCATGAGGTCGCGTCGCGTGTCCGATCGCACTCAGCAAATCACCGAGACCGGGCGCGTCGGCGCTGGTGGCAGCCCGTATCTCCAGTCCGCGACGGGTTTTCAACCGGTCTCTCCTCCTGGGGCCGACACGAGGTGCACGGCAGCCATGTATCGAAGGTTCCAACCTGGCATGGCAACACGGCACGGTCATCCAAAGTGAACGGTTCGCGCCGCATGCTCAGCATGCCTGCCGGAGCCACGGTCCGGTCGCTGGTAGTGATTCCGCGCCGGGTCGGCTTCGGTGTGCTGTCCGAGGTTTGCCGCCAGATGCAGGTTGGTCTGCCTGCCGATCCGCCGCAGTTTCGGAGTTTTCACCGACCGCCCGCGGCTGCTCCGCCTGGCAAACCGGTTGGAACATTAATATAGACCTATCTCAATTTTCGATTTTCCTGAATCTTTCCCAAAGATTGCGCTTGCACATCCCTAATGGGAATGCTAGAAAGGTTTCGTTTTTCGAAGATTGCATGATTATTGGTCCACCACTTAAGGATGCCGCCGTTTCCGGCGGCATCCCGGGGTTCTATCGGTCGAACTGCTTAGCGCTAGGAGCCCACGATGAATTCCATGATGAAGAACGTGTACAGTCTGTCTGTCGACCGTATCTGTGACATGGATTGGTCAGATCTGACCGAGCAGGAATTCATCGACGTCGCCTGGGCCTACTACTTTTTTTCGATCCAGTTTCGTGAGAATTTGACAGTCGCCTGCACGCTGTTCCCGCACGACTCCAAGCTCCAGCAACTCGAACACGAAGAATGCGCGACCGACAACCTCTCACCCTGGCCTGGAGTCGCGGCGCAGGGCGAGAAGATGAACCACGACGATTTCATGTGGCGCCTTCTCCAACTCACCCCGATCAGCGACGAAAAACGCCGGGCCTTCGAGGCCGAGGGCGCGCGTTACCTCGACGAAGTTCGCGCGATGGACGACCTGACCCGGGCGCTCAGCATCGCGAGCTACGAGGACGGCGGGCTCGAGCGGGTTTTTCGCGCCTTTCTGCAGGCACCCGAGCGGAACAATCCAGCGCTGAAGGCATTCCGGCATTTCCTGTCCGAGCACATCCGGTTTGACAACGACCCCGACCAGGGCCACGGCGCGCTGAGCCGGCATCTCGCCCCGGATGACCGCATTCTCCCGCTCTGGCTTGGGTTTGAGCGCTTGCTCATCTCGTTCGTGCCGACCCTGCGCACTTAAGGAACGCACCAACCGCCAGCTTAGCCAGACGTGGCGCGGAGCTGGCCGTAGCGGTTGGTCACCGGCCGCAGTCCGAGGTTTTCCCGCAATGTCCGACCTTCATATTTGGTGCGGAACAAGCCCCGGCGTTGCAGTTCAGGCACAACCAACTCGACGAAGTCATCACCGCCCCCCGGCAAGGTCGCCGGGGTGACGTTGAACCCATCACATCCCGAAGCTTCGAACCATTCCTGCATAAGGTCGGCAATATCAGTGGCCGTTCCGATCCTCGCGGAGCCGCTGATCCCCGAACGCAAATACAACTCGCGAATCGTTGGCCGCTCCTTGCGCATGCGTTCCACAAACTGCACGCTGAGGCTGCGCAATTCCTGCTTGCCCAGAGCGTCCTCCGGCACCGGACCATCCAGTGGATAACCCGACAAATCGCCGAACAACGGATACAACTGGCCAAGACCAACCAGCGGATCGATCATCGCCTGCAATTGATCATACTTCTCCTGGGCTTCCGCGCGCGTGCGACCAACGACCGGACAAATTGCCGGCATGATTTTCAGGTCGTCCGGCTCGCGTCCGTATTTCGCCATGCGCCCTTTTATATCGGCGTAATAGCCCTGCGCGCGCTGCAACGAGTCGTGAATGACGTAGATAACGTCAGCAGTCGCAGCGCCGAGTTCCCTCCCCTGCTCGGAGGCACCCGCTTGCACAATGACCGGATGCCCCTGCGGCATCCCGGCGACGTTCAGTGGACCACGCACCTTGAAGAACCGGCCGTCGTGGTTCAGCACATGCATTTTCGTTTCGTCGAAATAGCGGCCGGTTGCTTTGTCGAACAGCAGGGCACCATCCTCCCAGCCATCCCAAAGGCCTTTGACCACGTCGACGAACTCGGCCGAGCGCGCGTAGCGGGTGTCGTAATCCAACGTTGTTTCCAGGCCGAAGTTCTGCGCCTCATGCTCCGACCAGGAGGCGACGACATTCCAACCTGCACGACCGTTGCTGATCAGATCCAGCGTGGCAAACTTCCGCGCCAGGTTGAAGGGTTCGTTGTAGGTCGTCGATGCCGTCGTCACCAGGCCGACATGCCGCGTGACCATCGCGAGTGCGGGTAGCAGCGTCATCGGCTCCATCTCGAGCATGTCCCGCCCAGTACGAGACAGCGTGCCGGGCGGATTGTCGCCCTGACGGATGCCGGCGCCGTCAGCGAAGAAGACCATGTCGAGTTTGCCGCGTTCGGCGATCTGCGCACTGCGCACGTAATGCTCGACATGCTGTGGGCCATCGGCCGGCACATCGGGATGCCGCCAGGCCGCCGGATGGTAACCGTGGCCGCGGATCGACAAGCCCAATGCCATTTTGCCTCGCGCCATCGCGCTCTCCTCTCCGCCGGCGGATCAGGCCAGGGCGAGTTCTCGATAGCCCTCCACTGCCACCTGGTCGCACCGCGCCCGATATGCCGGCGCACTGCCACTGTAGCGCGCGATGATGCGGGTGTCCTTGCCGTCGATATTGCGGTTGATCCCAGTCATCCAGGAGTCGACCTCATTGGACAGCAATCCCACACCGAGGGATTTTACGTGGTTGGTCCATGATTCCACACCAGCCGTAGTGGCCGCCACACGAGTCAGGCCATGATCTCGCGCGTGGCGCAGCACACCGGTCACCCACTCGACGTTATATTCGATGCTGCGCGGCAGATTGCCCAGGGCGGTATGCGGACCCATGAGCATCATCATGTTGGGGAAGTCTTCGACCATGACGCCAAGATAGGTCTTCGGCCCGCCTGCCCATTTATCCTTCAGCCGCAGCCCGTTCTCACCCCTGATGTCGATCCGGTCGAAGGCACCGGTGATGGCGTCAAAGCCGGTGGCGAAGATGATGATGTCGAATTCGAACTCGGCATTACTGGTCTTGATGCCACGAGGCGTGATCCGCTCGATCGGCGTCTCCTTGATGTCGACCAGCTGCACGTTCGGCTGGTTGTAAACTTCGTAATAGAACGTCTCCATCGGCACCCGGCGCGTGCCGAAGCCATGATCTTTGGGAATGAGCTTTTCCGCGACCTGCGGATCCTTCACCCGCTGGCGGATCTTTCTGGCAACGAAGTCGCTGATGGCAGCGTTGGCCTCTCGGTTGGTCAAGATATCCTTGAAATTGCCTTGCCAGATGCCGAAGCCGGGCGAGGCGTAGAGGTGCTCGAAGAATGCCTCGCGTTCCTCGGGCGTTACCTCGAAGGTGCCGCGCGGGTCGGGGGTGTGCAGGAAACAGGCGAAGGTTTCCTGACAGCGTTTGAACATCTCGGGGTAGCCGGCCTTGAGCTGCGCCATTTCAGCGGCGTCGATCTTGCGGTTGTGCAACGGCGTGCACCAGTTCGGGGTACGTTGGAACACGGTCAGATGGCCGGCTGTCTTGGCCACTTCCTGGATGGTCTGCACGCCGGTGGCGCCGGTGCCGATCACTGCAACACGTTTGCCCTCGAAGCTGACGGGCTCGTGCGGCCAGCGGGCGGTGTGGAAAGATTGGCCTTCGAACGTAGCAACCCCTTCGATGCGCGGCATGACCGGCGCCGACAGCACACCAATCGCTGTGATCAGGAAGCGCGCGCGGAAGCAAGCGCCGTCTTCCAGGGTCACGTCCCAGGTTCTGGTTGCATCCTGGTAGTGCGCGGACGCGGCCCGGCTGCGAAACCTTATGTCGCGCCGCAGGTCGAAGCGGTCGGCAACATGGTTCAGATAACGCAACGTCTCGGGTTGCGGCGCAAAATGCTCGGTCCAGTTCCATTCCGCCAGCAGTTCCCGGGAAAACGAGTAAGCATACGAATAGCTTTCGGAATCGAAACGCGCTCCAGGGTAACGGTTCCAGTACCAGGTGCCGCCGACGCCGGTCCCGGCCTCCAGGACCAGCACGCGCAAGCCCAGTTCGCGCAAACGGTAGAGCTGATACAGGCCGGAGATGCCGGCACCGATGACGATGGCATCATATGTCGGGTCGGACCGGTCTTCGTGCGAGGTGGTCATCTGCTGTCGTCACTCCGGTATGGATCTCAAAAATCGGGGACCGCCCGTGCGGGCCATGGTTACGCCGGTTATGACCGTTGCAACCAATCGGTTGGATTGGCTACTGATCGGTAGATATGGCACGAAGCCGGGGTTTCCGCAACGGCCGGGCAGCTTCCCATGCTCTGCCGAAGACGACCTCGGCCCGAAATCAGTCAGCAGAGGCGCCGCCCGGAAATGGTTCCAAACGCAAGGTGGTCGAGAGCACCTCAGCCCGAACGATGGAGCCCACATAAGAGCTGCTCCGATACTTGGCGAGGAACGCCTCGCTGGCCTGTGCGATCGATGCGTCGTTGTTCGCCGCGATCGCCTGCACCGGGATGCTTTGATCACGCACCTGCAATACACCTCGACAGTCCGACGCGAGGTCACGATACCAGCGGCCCTGCACGCCCTTCACCGAGCGCACGTACACTGCATCATCGGCAGCCACAACCGCCCAGATGATGACCGCTGTGTCAGGATGTTTTGCCGTTCGGATGGTGACTTCCTTGTTGGTCCGCAACCATTCCAGAGCATCCTTATCAAATCCTGCCATCGCGGATCTCCTCCCTGGCGATTGATCTCAGGCGGTCAGAGCGTGGACCAGGAACGGTAGACTTTCGTCCATTCGGTATTCGACACCGCTGTGATTGTCGGGGAACTCTTCATAGCGATGCGTCACGCCAAGTTCCCGCAGGCGCCGCGCCAGCCGGCGAGCGCCATACAACAGGTTGAACTGATCGCGTTCCCCGCAGTCGATATAAAGCGCCTTCAGGTTCCGTAAGTTGTCGCCCAGAGTTTCAACCGCGACCACAGGGTCATGACGTTTCCAGTTGGCCCAGCGATCCTCGATCACCTCGCAGGTGTCGAACGTGACCGGCAGTCGCATGCCGAGGAACTCGGCCGGATCCGGATCATAGCTCGCTCCCATCGCCAGAATGTTCAGCGCGGTGAAGATGCCGTCGGGGCGTTTCGTTGCATCTTCGATCTTCCGCCACCATTGCTCGATGGAATTGCCGGCACCGGCGAGCGCGCGCAGGGTCGCCGGCATATCGGGCAGATAACACAGCTCGAAGCCCATATCGCCCGAGTGACACGCCGCCGCCGCCCAAACATCGGCATGGCGCAACGCGTGCATGATCGCCCCGTAGCCGCCGGAACTCTTGCCGTACACACCGCGACGCCCTTGGCCGCCGCAACCGAAGCGCTGCTCGATTGCCGGCAGCATCTCCTGGGTCAGGAAATCTTCCCAGGCGCCCGTGGCGGCGGAGTTGATATACTGATTGCCGCCGATCCGGGTAAAGCAATCTGGAAAGGCAAACACGGCCGGCGGCATGCGTTGCTCTCCGATCAGGCGATCGAGGCGTTCCGGCATATTCTCGCGAAAGCCGATCCAGTTGGTTTGCGACAGGCCACTGCTGGTGATGCCGACGAGATCGACAAGCAAAGGCAGACCACGGCCGTCATGGCCGGCGGGAAGGTAGACGTCGACCGCGCGTGCGGTGGGATCACCAAAGATATTGCCTTTCAGCACCTCACTGTCGACGTTGAGGCGAGTGACCGAACCCATCGGTCCGAAGAATTTACGCATCGCTCTTCCTCTCGGTGGGCTACGCTTTGACCACGCCGTCCAGGGTGATCTTGCGGCCAAGTGCATCTTGCATGGCACGGCGCACATGCTCCGGCTGGCCGGCCTGGAAGACGTAGCTGCCGGGGGTGATGGTGCCGGATCGGGCCGGATTGGCCAGGACCTGATCCAGTGTCAGCCCATTCAGCAGCAGGTCGCGGCTGACCGTTGGCAGTTTCACCGAACGGTTTCGTTCCGGATCGCGGATCACCGCCTTGGGGTCGTTGCCGTCGCGCATCGCATCGATGTCGTCAAGGAATCGTTTGCGCATCATGACGATGCCGCGATCGCTGCGCCCGAGATGCTCCTTGGTCCGATCGGCGATCGTTCCTTGGCCAGCCCATGCGATAAAGTCCTGATTCATGACGTGGCTATTGATCCAGTTGCCGTGCGCGTCTTTCACCGGACCGTACCAGTATGGGATCGATGTTTGAACGTACGGTTCGCGTTCTTTCGGCACCCGCGCGAACATCCAGGTAACGCTCAACGTCGTTGCATCATCGATCGGCACTCGCCATTCGAAATGCGAGCCGGTAAACAGCGCATTCGGCCATAGGCAAACGCGGCCGACGGTCCATAATTCGTTGGCCTCGTCGGTATCCTCGCGGACGCGACGGTAGACCATGCCGTGCTCGAATTCGTCGAACCCCAGGCGGAGGTGTCGCGGCGCGTAAGGTCCGGATTTGCCCGCCAGCCGCACGCTCCAGTTGGAATGCTGCCACTCGAAATGCACCGGGTCGATCGAGTTCTCCTGACACTGGAACCAATTGCAAGGCAGTTCGGCGAACACGATCTGGACGAAGCCGTTGTTCCAACCAAACGGTTCCCAGTCAGGGACCAATGGTGCGGGATCGGGACCCAGGTACGCCCAGAGCAAGCCGGCACGGGGCTGCACCTTATACGCCTTGACCGAGATGCGATCGCGGAACCCTACTTCCGGCGCGGCGATATCTTCAAACGGCTGTTCGATACAGATGCCATCCGGAGAAAACAGCCAGCCGTGGTAGCTGCAACGCACGCCACATTCCTCGACGAAGCCGTTGGCAAGGCTGGCGCGCCGGTGCGGGCAGTGCCGGTCCACCAGACCGTACTGGCCCGAGAGATCCTTGAACAACGTCAGATCCTCGCCCATCAGCCGCACCGGCTTGATCGGCTTCTCCTCCAGTTCGCTCACCGCTGCGATGGGTTGCCAGTAACGCCGCATCAGTTCACCCATCGGCGTGCCGGAACCGGTCTCGGTCAGGGTCCGATTGCGTTCTTCACTCAGCATGGCCGGCCGACCTTGGATAGTAATGGGCGAATACTACCGGAGAAACAAAAGCCCAGCTTTCGATGAAGGTACTGCGGTCGGGCTTGCGGCCAAGCTCTTCCATCGCACCCAACAGACAGAACCAGTTCAGCACTTCGTGTTGTCCGGAGTCTTCGATCTGGTCGGTCTTGTAACCGTGCCAGGTCGCGTAATCGCCGGCTTCGAGTGCGTCATACAGGCGCCGATCGGCTGGCACGTCGGGCCAGAGTTGCCAGTTCTTCTCGGTCAGAAACGAATGCGACCAGCTTGATGACGCCATCAGCGCAACCCGCCATGGGCTATCGGCCATGATGCGCGCGGTCGCGGCGCCGACCTGCATGCAGCGGTGCGGGTTCGGCGACGGCGGATCGAGATCGCGGATTTTGTCTCGCATCGCCAACGGCAAGCGCAGCCCTTGCGCCGCGTTGACCCGGCGCCCGTAACAATTGACGCTGAACGACACCAGCGGGTAATCGAAACCGCGGCGGTCGTCGTCCAGCAGCAACAACGTGTTTTCGAAGGCATGGCCCATCTTGTTGTGCAGCGGCTTGTAGGCGTAGGCGACATCGATCCCGGCTTCGATCAAATGCGACGCCAGGTATTTCCCCGCCTCGCGATGGCCACGCACGCGGAACGTTTTGTCGGCCGGCTCGTTCCACGGATTGGCGGGCGAGCGACGGTGCGCCCAGGGCTGGATGTCCTGATCGTCGTAGGCGAGCACGGCGAAGGGCGGGACGATATCCTCTTTGAAATTTTCGTACTGGTCGTCGCCCCACATCACGATCAGATCGGGCTTGAAATCATCCAGCGCCTGACGCGCCTCAGCGAAATGCTGGCGGTACACCTCGCGCGCCCGCCCGGCGGCACCGGCGCCCCAGTCGTTGCCGAGTTCCTCGCGCAGTTGCGGTGGCCAGCTTGCGGGGTCCTTCATCTCCTGAGGCATTGCGGGGTCCTCCAGGGTGATTTTCATCATCCCTGTCCAATCCTCATTCCGACGCAGCATTACCGGCCGGTGCGTGCATCCAATTCCAAGGATCTCAGCCATTTGCCATCTCCCTTATGCCGCCAGTTTAACCAGCTTCTCGATCTCCGCCATGCGGTGGTTTATTCGCTCGGGCCGCTGGCTGCCAAGGTTCACCACCAGGCGGTCGACCCCAAGTGCTTCGTAGTCCCGCATGTCATCGATCGGCATCGCCATCGGAGGTGTAATGATGATCTCGAAGCTCCTGTGGCGCGTGCGACCGACTTTGGCGAAGGCTGCGTCGAGCCGGGTCAGCATGTCTTTGGTGCCTGCGGGATCGCGATTGAAACCGTACCAACCGGCGCCGAACCGAACAGCGCGACGGAAGGCAGCGTCAGCATAACCGCCGACGATGATCGGCACGTGAGGCTTTTGGATCGGTTTGGGGTCCATCCGAAGGGTCTCGAATTTTATCCACTTACCCGCGAAGTCCACCACCGGTTCCGTCCATAACCGGCGCATCACCTCGAGGAATTCATCGCAACGCGCACCGCGATCTTCCCAACGATAGCCGCAGGCCTCGACTTCTTCCTTGTTCCAACCAACGCCAATGCCGAAATCGATGCGACCGTCGGTCAGCCAGTCCAGCGTGCACATTTCCTTGGCGGTGTAGATCGGGTTGCGTTGCGGTACCAGAGCCACGCCGGTGCCGAACCGCACCTTGCTCGTCACCGCCGCCAGAAAGCCAAAGGTTGCGGTCACGTCCAGCATGCCGCCGCCGTCGGGAACCGGGATCCGGCCGTCCTTCGAACCGGGGTAACCGAAGGTGTTCTTGTCGAACAAGGCGACGTGTTCGCCCATCCAGATCGACTCGAGGCCGATGTCCTCGGCGCGGCGGCCGAAATCGCGGATCATCCCTGGCGTCGCCAGCGGCGACATGAAGGTGGAGAAGACGCCGATCTTCATGTTGGTACTCCGGTCATTCCCTGAACAGTTAGGCCGGGCGATCTTCGCTCGCAATCCCAGCCCGATTTGTCACGGCGAGGGTTCGCCACTAGCCTGCGTGGCACGGAGGAGACGCCAATGTCGCAGGCCGCAACCAAACCAGTTCCCGTTCCTGACGAGATCAGTGCCCCGTTTTTCGACGGCGCACGCGCAGGCAAATTGATGCTGCAACATTGCAGCGCCTGCGACGCCTGGAGCTTCCCGGTTCGCGAGCGCTGCCCGCATTGTTTTGCCGCCAGTCTGACGTGGCGTCAGGCCACCGGCCGAGGCAGGCTCTACACGTTTACCATCATGCATCAGGTGATGAACCCTGGCTTCGCCTCTGCCGTGCCGTACAATGTCGCGCAGATCGATCTCGACGAAGGGGTGCGCATGACGTCGAACATCGTCGGCGTCAGCAACGATGCGCTCCGCATCGGCATGCGGCTGGAAGCCGTGTTCGAAGATGCCGTCCCGATATTCCGTCCCGTCGCCGGCTGAGCAGGAGAACGAATCCATGCCAAAAGGCGCCATTGTCGGACTCGGCGTTACGCCGATGGGCAAAATCTACGGCCGTCGTTCGGTTGATTTCGCTGCCGAGGCGATTGCACTCGCGCTCGACGACGCGGGTCTGACAAAACAAGACGTCGACGGGTTGCTCATCAACGCGAATATTTCCGGCGACATGGATGTGCGCACGCAGATGATCCTCGGGTTCGAGAATCTGACGCTGGTCAATGTCATGAGCGCTTATGGCTCGACCGCCGGCAGCATGATGCAATATGCCTGCATGGCAATTCGGGAGGGCCTGGCCAACATCGTTGTGCTGGTCTACGCCGATGCTCCGCTGTCGCCCTCACGCGGAGCCGGTCAGTCCTACGCCGGCCCGCACCGTTTTCCACTGGGCGGTATGGTTGGATTGCGCGCGGCATATGGCAACTTCGGTGCCAATCCAGAATATGCCATGGCGGCGCGGCGGCACATGCACCTCTACGGCACCACCGTCGACCATTTCGGCACCATTGCCGTCGGCCAACGTCAATGGGCGCAACTCAGTCCATGGGCTCAGATGAAAGCGCCGATGACGCTGGAGGATCATCATAAGTCCCGCTTTATCGCCGAACCGTTGCGCTTACTGGATTGCTGCCTGGTTTCGAACGGCGCGGTGGCGGTGATCGTTACGTCGGCCGAGCGCGCGCGTGACCTGCGCCAGCCGCCGGTCAACGTGCTTGGCTACGCGCAATGCGCACCAGGCGACAATCTGCGCACCGACCGGCACCCGGCAGTGGAGACCGGTGCGAAACGGTCCGGCGAGATCGCGTTTCGCATGGCCGGCATTGCTCGCGACGATATCGGCACCTGCCAGCTTTACGATTGCTACACGTACACCGTGCTCGTCACGCTGGAAGACTACGGTTTTTGCGCCAAGGGCGAAGGCGGACCATTTGTCGCCGACGGGAAACTCGCCCCGGGAGGCGCGCTGCCGACAAATACGGGCGGCGGGCAGCTATCGGGCTATTACATGTGGGGCTTCACGCCGCTGTCCGAGGCCGTGGTGCAGGCACGCGGTCAGGGCGGTGCTCGCCAGGTGCCACGAAACGATTACGTGCTGGTCAGCGCCAATGGCGGCATCCTGAATTATCATTCCACGATCATTCTGAGCCGTCACGCGTCGGGGTAGTTTTGCATCGCAGCTTCTGGCGCTATGCTCGATCAACACCCAAAGGAGACTCTCGCATGCCTCGCCTGAATTTCGGCGCCTTCCTCGCGCCGCACCATCCGATCGGCGAACACCCGATGTTGCAGTTCCGCCGCGATCTCGACCTTGTCGAGCGGCTGGACAACCTTGGTTACGACGAATTCTGGTGCGGCGAGCATCATTCCAGCGGCTGGGAAATGATCGCCTCGCCGGAAATGTTCCTGGCCGCAGCGGGCGAGCGATCGAAGCGCATCAAACTCGCCACCGGGGTCATCTCGCTGCCGTACCATCACCCGTTCAACGTGGCGCAACGTATGGTGCAGCTGGACCACATGACCGGCGGGCGAGCGATCTTCGGCTCCGGGCCCGGCGCACTGGCATCCGATGCCCATACGCTTGGCGTCGACCCGATGGTGCTGCGCGACCGCCAGGATGAGGCGATCAGTGTGATCCGCCGCCTGTTCAATGGCGAGCGGGTGACCATGAAAAGCGAATGGTTCCAGTTGAACGATGCGGCACTGCAACTGCTGCCGCTGCAAGAGGAAATGCCGTTTGCCGTCGCCTCGCAAATCAGCCCATCAGGCATGACTCTGGCGGGCAAGCACGGGATCGGCATCATTTCGATCGGCTCGCTATCCGAGGAAGGGCTGAACGCGCTGCCCACGCAATGGAGTTTTGCCGAGGCAGCCGCTGCGAAACACGGCAAAATCGCCGACCGCAAGAACTGGCGCGTGCTGCTGAGCTGGCACATTGCCGAGACCCGCGAGAAGGCGCGCGCCGAGGCTCGCGACGGTCTGTTCCGACACCACAATGAGTATATCACTGCGACGTTGCAGCGGCCGGGTGCGAAACCATTCAAGACGCCGGATCAGGCGGTCGACCTGACGGCTTTCTCGGACAACGCCGCAGCAACGATCGGCACGCCGGACGATCTGGTCAAGCGGATCAAGGAAGTGCTGGAAATCTCCGGCGGCTTTGGCACCGTTGTCGGCTTCGTCCACGACTGGGCCAACCCGGAAAACACCGCGCACAGTTGGGACATGGTCGCGCGCTATGTCGTGCCGGAGATCAACGGCTATCTTGCCGGCTTGCGTAAGTCACGCGAATTCGTTGCCAACAACCGCGAGTACTTCAACCGCGCCCGCGAAGCCGTGATGTCCAAGATCAATGAGAACGAAGCGGCAGCCGCAGCTCTGGCAGTCACGAAGTCGTCGATGCTGAGCGCATCGGCGAGTAACGTGCCTGATCTGGACAAGGAGCGGGAGCGGGCGGCGGCGAAATAGCCGCTTACGGGTGCGGCCCCCAGGGCGCGGCGTGCAGCAGTTTCACCTCCTGCGTCATCACCAGGGGGCGAAACTTCGCGGCAAATCCCTCGGTGAAGTCGGTGCTGGCGAACAATGCCGTCCAGTGGGCGAGGCGATCGGCGTCGTCCTCGAACTTCCCGAGATGCACGAGCTGGTTGATCACGCCGGTATCGCCCTGGAAATAGCCGACCAGGTGCTTGTCGTGCCCACCCTTTTTGATCGCCGGGTAGCCGTACTACTGATACAGCCTGACCGCTTCCGCCATCTTGGCAACGTACAGCGTGTAAGTCCTGAGTTCATCGAGTGCCATGAAACGTGTCCTCCAACCTCGTGAGGCGCTCAGGATTGCCATGGAAACCGCGATGAGGCCATAGCAGGGCTCTCGTATCGTCACTCCGGGGAATATATTATGCCCGTTACGAAATTGCTGATCGCCAACCGCGGTGAGATCGCCATCCGCATCGCTCGCGCTGCTGCCGATCTGGGCCTGAATTCGGTCGCGGTTTATTCCGAGGATGACGCGAATAGTCTGCATCTGCGCACCGCGGATGAAGCAGTCGCACTTCCGGGTAGCGGAGCCGCTTCCTATCTGAACGCCGACGCGGTGATCGCGACCGCACAGGCGACCGGGTGCGATGCAATTCACCCAGGTTACGGATTTCTCGCCGAGCGGGCTGCCTTCGCGCGCCAATGCGCCGCTTCCGGCCTGACGTTCATCGGACCTGACGCGGCGCAACTGGAACTGTTCGGCGACAAAGCCCGTGCCAGGATTGCCGCTGTGGCCGCCTGCGTCCCGGTGCCACGCGGCATTGATCGGGCCGTGACACTGGACGAAGCACGAGCGTTCTTCGCTTCGGTGCATACGGGCGGCGCGATGATCGTCAAGGCCGTTGCCGGTGGTGGCGGGCGCGGCACGCGAACGGTAGCCACGCAAAACGAACTGGATGCCGCCTACCAGCGTTGCCGGTCCGAAGCCAAAGCAGCGTTCGGTCGGGACGAAGTCTACGTCGAAGAATTCATTCCGCGAGCGCGCCATGTGGAGGTGCAAATCCTCGGCGACCATACCGGTCGCATCGTGCATCTGGGCGAACGCGAATGCAGCATTCAGCGCCGCTTTCAAAAGATCATCGAAATCGCCCCCGCCCCTGCTCTTGACAAACACCTACGTGAGCAAATCATCGACGCCGCCGTCCGGTTTGCGAAAAGCGTCGAATACCGCAATCTCGGGACATTTGAGTTCCTGGTCGATGTTTCCGGCGCGTTGCCCTTTGTCTTCATCGAGGCAAATGCAAGGTTACAGGTTGAACATACCGTGACCGAGGAAGTGACCGGCATCGATCTGGTGCAAACGCAAATCCGGCTGGCCCAGGGAACAACGCTGGCCGAACTGGGGGTGGACGGCGCGAAGCCACGCGGCTACGCGATCCAGGCGCGCGTGAACATGGAAACGATCGGCGCCAGCGGCGAAATGCGGCCTGGCAGTGGCACGCTGACCGTCTATCAACCGCCAGGCGGACCGGGCGTACGGACCGACGGGTTTGGCTACGCCGGGTACCGTACCAGCAACGCGTTCGACTCGCTGCTCGCCAAGGTGATTGCCCATTCACCGTCAGCGGATTTTGCCAACGCCGTGGGACGCATCAAGCGGGCGCTTAAAGAATTCCGCATTGACGGCGTCGGCACCAACATTCCGTTTCTGCAAAACATCCTGGCGCATCGCGATTTCGCTTCGGGCAACATCCACACGCGCTGGGTCGATGAACACATGGCGGAACTTGCCGTGCCCGACACAGCGCTACCACCCACGACGAACGACCGAGGGTTCGCAGGCGCACGCGTCAACAGTCGCGACCCACTGGCGCTGTTCGCCCATGACGCGCAAATGAAGTCGGAACAACGCGCGGAAGTCGAAGCAACGCCGGAACTGCAAGGCCCTGACGGCTCGACCGGCGTTGCCTCGCCGATCCAGGGGACGATTGCCGCCATTACCGTCGCCGTTGGCGACGCCGTGCGCCAGGGCCAGCAGGTCGCGGTCGTCGAGGCGATGAAGATGGAACATGTCATCGCCGCTCCGCACAGCGGCATCGTGCGATCCGTCACGATGGCGCCCGGCGACGTGGTCCGCGAGGGTTTTCCCATCATCTTCATCGAGGCAGCCGACGTCGCAGGCGGCGCCATCGCGGCTGACGACGCAATGGATCTGGATCACATCCGTGACGATCTGCGCGAAAACATTGAACGTCACGCATTGACCTTGGACGAAAACCGTCCAGACGCCGTGGCGCGGCGCCGCAAGACCGGCCATCGCATGCCACGGGAAAATATTGCGCGGCTCGTCGATCCGGGTTCGTTCAATGAATACTGGCCGCTGGTCGTTGCCCGCCAGCATCAGCGTCATTCCATCGAGGCTCTGCGCAAAAACACGCCAGGCGACGGCGTTGTCGCCGGCATGTGTTCGATCAACGGCGATCGGTTCGATGAGACAAAGTCGCGTGCAGCACTCGTGCATTACGACTACACGGTGCTGGCGGGCACCCAGGGCAACCGCAATCACTACAAGCAGGACCGCATCTTCGAACTGTGTCAGCGTTTCCGCCTGCCGCTGATCCTGTTCGGCGAGGGCGGCGGCGGCCGGCCAGGCGAGGACAATATCGGTCCGCGCGTCGCCATCGATACCCATACCTTCACCACCTATTCGCAGCTCAGCGGGCTGGTGCCACTGATCGCTGTCGTCAATGGCCGTACCTTTGCCGGCAACACCGCCTTGGTGGCGTGCAGCGATGTCATCATCGCCACCGAGGGCTCGACCATCGGCATGGGAGGCCCGGCGATGATCGAAGGCGGCGGCCTGGGAATTTACACGCCCGAGGAAGTCGGGCCGATGTCATTCCAAGTACCAAATGGTGTCGTCGATATTCTGGTGAAGGACGAATTCGCTGCGGTCGACACGGTGAAAAAATATCTGTCGTATTTCCAGGGCCCGGTTGCCACATGGGACGCGCACGATCAGCGCCGGCTGCGTCACGCGGTGCCGGAAAACCGGCTGCGGCTGTACAACATGCGCGAGATCATCAACACCATCGCCGACAAGGACTCTGTGCTGGAGATCCGGGAAAAATTCGGCGTCGGCATCATCACCGCCTTCATCCGGATCGAGGGCCGGCCGATGGGTCTGATTGCCAACAATCCGCATCATTTGGCAGGCGCAATCGATTCCGACGGCGCCGACAAGGGCGCGCGGTTTCTGCATTTGTGCGATGCGTTCGACATTCCGGTGGTGAACCTGATCGACTGTCCCGGCATCATGGTCGGCCCCGATGTGGAACGAACCGCGTTGGTGCGGCATTGCACGCGGCTGTTCAACGCCGGTGCCAACATGACCGCACCGTTGTTCACCGTGGTGGTCCGCAAGGCCTACGGTCTCGGCGCGCAGGCGATGCTCGGCGCCGGTGCTCTGGTGGGGTTTTTCTCGGTGGCCTGGCCCACCGCCGAGTTCGCCGGCATGAACATCGAAGGCGCCGTCAAACTGGGCTATCGCAAAGAGCTGATGGCAATCGAGGACCCCGAGGCACGCCGCCTGGAATTCGAACGCCGGACCGCGATCGCTTACGACGCCGCAAAGGCGGTCAATGCGGTGGCCGGCGGCGGCATCGACGACGTCATCGACCCGGCGGACACCCGCAGCTGGCTCGCCAATGGCTTGCGACGGTTGCCGCCGGTGCCGGTGCGCACCGGAAAGAAGTATCCTTACATCGATCCCTGGTGAAATGACATTTCCGTAATCGCCGGTGGAACGATTCTGTCATCTCCATCGTTAAGGGCATGGTTTGGCGCCAGACGGCCCGCGGATCCCCTGGACAAGGCAGGGGCATGACGTGGAAAAGACGGTTGCCTCGGCACAACAATGGTTTCGGACAGGAGCAACTTCGTGAACCTCATCATCCTTATTATCGTTCTCATGTTTCTGTTTGGCGGGGGCGGCTACTACTACGGCGGTCCATATGTCGGCGGCGGTCTCGGCACGATACTGCTGATCGTTCTGATCGTCTTGCTGGTGCGAGGTTGAACCTCGCACCATTTCATACCGAATGAAACTCTCGCCGTCCGCTCACTTACCCGCCGCTCACTTACCCGGCAATTGCGCCAGCGCCGCCTGCACCATCTTCGCATCCTCGCCGTCTGCCGGCAGTGCGGCGAGCAATTTCGTCCACTTCTCCCGCGCCTCTGCCGCACGCCCGTCGCGTGCGGCGACGACCCCGAGATACCACAGTACCTCCGGCGTATCCGGCGCGACGATGGCCACCTCGTTCAACAGCGTGACGGCACGAGGCGGCAAGACATCTCCCGGCTTCAATCCCGATAGCAACGCCGACACCGTCAGTAACTTGATCGATTGGTCACCTGGCTTCAGCGCGGCCGCGTGGTCGAAGGCGTCCACCGCCAGATCGCCCTTCCCCTGCACCAGATAAGCCCGGCCAAGCCGCATCCAGCCATCCAGATCGTTCGGCTCAGCCTTGAGTCTGGCAGCGAGCTTCTCGATCATGCCGTTGATCATCTGGTCGCGCTCCGCCGGGGGCATCGCCGCCGCGGCTTGCATTTGCTCCGATGTCGGACCGTTCGGCGTCGCCTCCGCTGCGAGCCCCTTAGGCATCGGAGGCGCATCAAAGCCGCCGTTCTTCGCTGCCTCGGCGATCCGGTTGGCAATCGCCTCGCGCATCTGCGAGTCCTCGGGCAAGCCGGCAGCCAGCTCCAGCCAGGCGGCCACTGCCTTGTGCTCGTCGCCGGCCTGGCCGTCGGCCAACGCCAAATAGTAGCGCGCCACACCGTTGCCGGCGTCCGCTGCCAATGCCGCAGTAAATGTATCGTGCGCCGCCGGGGAAACGATGCCATCGGCCGCCATCACCTGCATCTCGCCATAACCGGCCAGGACATCGCCGTCTTTCTGGCCAAGATCGATGGCATGCTTGTAAGCGTCCGCAGCCTTTTGCCAGTCGCCCAACATGGATTCGGTGCGTGCGTAAAGCACCCAACCGGCCGCATTGGTCGGGTCCGCCTGTAGCTTCTGTTCCAGCCGCGCAGCAGCGTCCCGCATATCCTTGTGCGGCGCCCCTCCCCCTGTCGCCCCGGGCTCCGTCTGGGCCATCGGGCGGTCAGCGAACGGGACATCGGGCAACGCCGGTGCGCCAAGGCGCCAATACAGTCCGGCCGTTCCCAGTATCACGAACAGAGCGGTGGCCGCGGCCACACGAGGACTCCGATAAACCAGACGGTCCGGCACCGGTGCGCCAGCGACGTCCACCGCCAGCAAGCGGCGTTGAATTTCCAGCCGCGCGGAATCTGCTTCCCTTGGGTTCAACACGCCACGCGCCACGTCGCGATCGACCTCTTGCAACTGGTCGCGATACACGGCGCGGTCGTATTGGCCGCGGGTCGGCAAAACCTGCGCCCCGGATAACAGCGGCAGGCTGATCGCCGCCAGCACGGCCAACACCAAAACGACGCAGGCCAAGGTGAACAGCATCAGCGATCCGCCTCTCGCAGGATGGTATCGAGCCGGCGCCGCTCCTCAGGAGTCAGTGGCGCCGCAGCCTCGGTCGTATCGGAACGACGGCGCAGCCAGATCATACCGCCCAGAAGGCCAGCCAGAAGAACGGCCAGCGGGCCAAACCACAACACATAGGTCGCCGGCTCCATCGGCGGGTCCAGCAGCACGAAATCGCCATAGCGGTCGACGATGGCCTTCACTGCCTGTTCATCGGTGTCGCCGGCAGTGAGACGCTGGCGCAACAAGATGCGGATGTCGTGTGCGAGGCTGGCGTTGGACTCGTCGATCGTCTCGTTTTGACAAACAAGACAGCGCAGCTCGGAGCTGATCTGTCGCGCACGCGCCTCGAGCGCCGGGTTCTTGAGTTGCTCGCCAGGCTCGACCGCAGTCGCGGGTAGGTGAAACAGCAGCACCAAGGCCACCACGAGCCAACTCGCGACCCCGATGAGATGCCTCATGGCCGGCCCAGTTGTTTGAGCAACGGCAGGAGTTCGTCGTCCACCTGTTGGGCGGTCAATGGACCGACGAAGCGCTTGCGAATGTGGCCGGTGCTGTCCAGCACATAAGTCTCCGGCACGCCGTAAACGCCGAAATCCAACCCGACACGCCCGTCACGATCCATGCCGATCGCACGATACGGATCGCCGAATTGAGCCAGCAACTTTTGTGCGTCAACCGGTTGGTCCTTGTAGTCGATGCCGTACAGCGGCAGGTGGTTCTGCTCGGCCAGCCGCATCAGCAACGGGTGCTCGATCCGGCACGGCACACACCACGATGCGAAGAAATTGATCAGCACAGGGCCACCCTTCAGCCCATCGCGCGTGATGCCGGCGCCATCCAACCCGGCGAGGGCGAAGTACGGCGCCTCCTTGTTCAGCAACGCGGACGGCAGCTCGTGCGGATCGCCGGACCGCAGCGCGAGGGCGAAATAACCGGCCAACGCAACGAACAGCAGCACCGGCAAAATGAACAACAGGTTCCGCACGCCGGCTTTCATTCAGCGGGCGCCGTCTGGGCGGTCACCGTGTGGCGGGCGCGAGTCGCTGCGCCAACGCGCCAGCGCCGGTCGCTCAGGCTGACCACACCGCCGAACGCCATGACCAGCGCGCCACCCCAGATCCAGGAAATCAGCGGCTTCCAATAAGCCCGGATGGTCCAGCCTTTGTCGGAGGGATCACCGAGCGCCACGTACAAATCGGCGATCGGATTGGTGCGGATCGCCGTCACTGCAGTGGTCTGATCCTGCAATGCGAAGAACCGCCGCTCGGGATGCATGACGTCGATCAGGCTGCCATTGTGCCGCACCTCGATCGTGGCGTCGTTGGCGACGTAGTTGGGGCCTTGCAAATTCTCGACCTTATCGAAGTGAAACTGGTAGCCCGCCAAAGTGAAGTCGCCGCCGACCGGAACAATGGCGAGATACTCCTGCTCAAACGCCGAGGCGGAAATGCCGATCACCGAAATGGCCATGCCGAGATGGGCGAGGCTCATGCCGATGGCCGCACGAGGCAAGTTGATCGCACGCCGAAAACTCTCGGCAACCGGAATGCGCAACAAACGAATCCGCTCGGCGAATTCGGTCGCCACGCCCATGCCGGTCCAGACCGCGAGCCCCATCCCAAACACGGCGAGCACCGGTCCGCCATACAGCATGTAGAGCGTCCCAAGTGTAAACACCGCGGCCACGGCGAAGGCGATCCACAGCCGTTGTAGCGCGCCCAACAAGTCGCCGCGCTTCCAGGACAGCATGGGTCCAACGGCCATGGCGATCAGCACCGGCACCATCATCGGCGCAAACGTGCGATCGAAGAATGGCGGGCCGACCGAGACTTTGGCACCGCCGACGGCGTCGAGAAACAGCGGATAGAGCGTGCCGAGAAACACCGTCGCGGCACAGGCGGTCAACAGCACGTTGTTGAGCAGCAAGGCGCCCTCGCGTGACACCGGCGCGAACAACCCGCCACCTTTAAGTGATGGCGCCCGGATCGCGTACAATGTCAGCGAGCCGCCGATCGCCACGATCAACAACAGCAGGATAAAGCTGCCGCGCAACGGGTCGACCGCAAAGGCATGTACCGAACTGAGCACACCCGAGCGCACCAGGAAGGTCCCCACCAGCGACAACGAAAACGTGACGATCGCCAGCAGGATGGTCCAGCTTTTGAGGGTATCGCGCCGCTCCACCACGATCGCCGAGTGGATCAGCGCAGTGCCGACCAGCCATGGCATGAACGACGCATTCTCGACCGGATCCCAGAACCACCAGCCGCCCCAGCCAAGCGTGTAGTACGACCACCAGCTGCCCATGGCGATGCCGACGGTCAGGAAGCACCAGGAGGCGAGCGACCACGGCCGAACCCAACGCGCCCAGGCGGCGTCGACGCGGCCTTCGATGAGCGCGGCGACGGCGAAGGAGAAGGCGACGGAAAACCCGACATAGCCGAGGTAGAGGAACGGCGGATGAAAGGCGAGGCCGGGATCCTGCAACACCGGATTGAGGCCCTGGCCATTGGCGGCGGGTGGCCACACCCGCAGGAACGGATTCGAAGTGAGCAGGATGAATATCAGGAACCCTGCCGAAATCATGCCCTGGACCGCGAGCACACGGGCCCTCAGGTCAGGCGGCAGGTTGCCGGAAAACAGCGCAAGCGCCGCGCCACACAGGCTGAGCATGAAGATCCACAGCAGCATGGAGCCTTCGTGATTGCCCCAGACGCCGGTGACTTTGTAAAGCAGCGGCTTATCGGTGTGGCTGTTCTGAACGACATTGATGACCGAGAAATCCGAAGTGATGTAGGCATGCATCAACGCCGCCATCGCCACCGCCACGAGGGCAAACTGCACCAAAGCAGTGTTGCGGCCCACCGCCATCCACCCCGGATGCGCGCGCGCCGCCCCCAGCATCGGGACGGTGGCCTGCACCAGCGCCACGCAGAACGCCAGGATCAGCGCCAAATGGCCGAATTCAGTGATCATGCGCCGGGAACCTTACTCTATCTGCTGAGTCAGGACGAACTTACAAGCGTGTTATGCTTATGGCTCGTGCCCCTGGGGTGCTTCGCCTTGCTTGCCATGAGGACGGCTCGCGGCTGACGCAATCCGGCCTGCGGCAGCCGCTTTGCACGCGCACCGGCTTACGCCACCGCACTCCTTGCGGGAAGGATAATCGCGTTCAGCGCCACCACCAGCGCATCCATCATCGCATCCGTGTGCAGCGGGCCTGGCGTGAACCGCAGCCGTTCCTCGCCGCGCGGCACCGTCGGGTAGTTGATCGGCGTCGCATACATGCCGAACTCGGCCAGCAGTCGCTGACTGATCTCGGTGCATAACGCCGCATCCCCCACATGCAGCGGCACGATGTGGCTGGCAGAATCGATCCGCGGCAGGCCCGCGTGGTCGAACCGCCGCTTCAGCGTGGCCGCCCGCTCGAACAACTTCGCCCGCCGCGCGTGGTCCTGGCGCACATGCCGCACGCTGGCCAGCGCCGCTGCCATGATCGGCGGCGGCAGCGAGGTGGTGAAAATAAACCCCGGCGCCGTGCAGCGGATGAAGTCGATCACCTCGGCATCGCCGGTGATGTAGCCGCCATGGCAGCCGAACGCTTTGGCCAGCGTGCCCTCAATGATGTCGACCCGGTGCGCCACGCCGTCGCGCTCGCTGACGCCGCCGCCGTTCGGGCCATACATGCCGACCGCATGCACCTCATCGAGATAGGTCATCGCACCAAAGCGCGCCGCGAGGTCGCAGATGGCACCG
>JBEKQQ010000055.1:0-33980 GCA_049519555.1 Acetobacteraceae bacterium | reverse complement strand
GATTGCCGGCACCGGGGGACGGCGGCGGGTTCGTTTCGTGCGAATGGATCGCGGACCGGCGGTCATTCGTTGCGATACTGTGCTCATGTCGGACGGCTGGACGCCATCGGTGCAGCTGTTTTCGCAGTCCCATGGGAAACTTCAGTTCGATCCCGGCAGTGGCACGTTCCTGCCTGGACAATCGGCCGCGGCTGAGCAATCGGTTGGCGCCTGTGCCGGAATATTCGACCTCGCCGGCTGTCTCGCCGCGGGACACCGTGCGGGGGGCGGCGAATCCAGAGCATTCGACGTCTCCACGGAACCGCTGTTCGGTTCGGGTGTCCCGCCATCGCCGGACCAGCCACACAGCAAGGCGTTTGTCGATTTTCAAAACGACGTGACCACCAAAGATCTTGCCATTGCGACCAGCGAAGGCTTCCGGGCCATTGAGCATGTGAAGCGTTACACGACAGCCGGCATGGCGACCGATCAGGGCAAGACCGGCAATCTCAATGCGCTGGCCACGGTTGCTGCGCTGACAAGCCGGACAATGCCGGAGATCGGACTGACGTCGTTTCGTCCACCTTATACCCCGGTCACATTTGGAACCTTCGCTGGCGCCGCGCGCGGCGATCTGTTTGAACCTATCCGCCGCACACCGATCGACGACCAGGACGCGGTGTTCGAAGATGTCGGCAACTGGAAACGCGCACACTACTTTCCCCGGCCTGGCGAGACCATGTTGCATTCCGTGGCCCGCGAGTGCCGCGCGGTGCGCAATGACCTTGGGATGTTCGATGCCTCGACGTTGGGAAAAATCGAAATCGTTGGGCCGGATGCAGCCGAATTCCTCAACCGCATGTACACCGGTGACTTCGCACGTCTCGCTCCTGGACGTTGCAAGTACGGGCTGCTGCTGGGAGAGGATGGTTTCATTCGGGATGACGGTGTGATCGCCCGCCTCGCGCCGGAGCACTTTCACGTGACCACCACGACCGGTGGCGCCGCGAACGTCCTTCATCACATGGAGGACTACCTGCAAACCGAATTCCCCACCATGCGCGTCTGGTTGACCTCGATCACGGAACAATGGGCGGTGATCGCGCTGCAGGGTCCGCGCGCGGCGACAGCGCTGGCGCTATACCTGGACGGCATCGACCTGACCACGATGCCGCATATGAGCGTGCGGGAGGGTCAGTTTGCCGGCGGGCCAACCAGGCTGTTCCGCGTCAGCTTCACCGGCGAACTCGGCTTCGAAATCAACCTTCCGGCCAATTTCGCGCGGTCGGCGTGGGATTTGCTGCGCGAGACGGGGGCAACCCGCTATGGCACCGAGACGATGCATGTCCTGCGTGCGGAAAAGGGTTTCATCCATGTTGGTCAGGAGACCGATGGCACAGTCATTCCCGACGATCTCGGCCTGAATCGGACCATTGCTCGGGCCAAACCGGATTTCATCGGCAAACGGTCGCTGATGAGGGCTGACATGCTAAGGGACGACCGGAAGCAGTTGGTTGGCCTGTTGACCACTGACCCCACGATCGTGCTGGAGGAAGGCGCGCAACTGACTGCCGCCGGAACGGTTTCGCTTGGCCACGTTACCTCTGCGTATCACAGCGCGACTTTGGGCCGATCCATTGCGTTGGGGCTGCTCGCCGGCGGCCGATCTCGGTATGGAACGAACCTGCATATCCCGCTGACCGGCGGTACCGAGGAGATCACCGTCGTCGACCCGATTTTCTACGATCCCGCCGGAGGTCGGATGACCGGCTCCATCGCCCCAAGCTCGCCGCAGTCAGCGCCGTCGGTTGCCGGCACGTCGTTCAAGCCTCCGCCCGCTAAACCTTGCGTGGATGTGGCAATGGTAATGGCGCCGGCAAAAAATAAATTCAGCATTCGGACGCAGGAACCGATCGCTCTCACACTCCGCGCGGTGACCCGGAATGGCCACACCACGCTTTGGCTTGGACCCGACGAATATCTCATCGTCGGCGACACCCTGCCTCCAATCACGGCGCATTCGATCGTCGACGTATCCCATCGAACGGTTGCCTTTCGTGTGGCCGGCCCCCGCGCCGCCTGGTGCCTGAACGCGTTCTGCGCCCTCGATCTCGACACCGTTCCGGTAAATTTCTGCACCCGCACGCTGTTCGGCAAAGCCGAAATCATCCTTTGGCACATTGGCGCAGCGGAATTCCATATCGAAACGGTGCGCTCATACGCGTCATATGTCTGGGCTTTGCTCGAAGAAGCGCGCCGGGAATTCCTCCCACCCGAGGCATCGTGCTAAGCCCGTGCCGTAACCAAAGGAGGAAACCGTGGATTTCAAAGGCAAGGTCGCTTTGATCACCGGCGCAGGCAATGGCATCGGCCGAGCCTCCGCGATCGGTTTCGCCAAATTCGGTGCCAAGGTCGTCGTGGTCGATCGCGACACCGACGCGGGGGAGGCAACCGCCGGTATCCTCCGTCAGCAAGGCGGCGACGCGCTGTTCGTCGCGGCCGACGTGACGAAATCCGCCGACGTGCAGAACTATGTCAAAGCCGCGCTCGACGCCTACGGCGCCATCGACTGCTTCCACAACAACGCGGGGATCGAGGGCTCGGTCGCACCGACTGCGGAATATGACGAGGACATGTTCGATCGTGTCATGGCGGTGAACGTCCGGGGCGTGTTTCTGGGCTTGCGTCACGTGCTGCCGGTGATGCTCAAGCAGGGCAGGGGCGCGATTGTGAACACCGCCTCGGTTGCCGGTCTGGTGGCCTCGCCCGGCATGCCGGCTTACGTGGCATCGAAACACGCGGTGATCGGGCTGACAAAAACCGCGGCCGGCGAGGTCGCGCGATCAGGCGTGCGGGTGAACGCGGTCTGCCCAGGACCGATTGATACGAGAATGATACACTCACTGGAAGCGATGCTGAACCCTGGCGACCCTGCCAGTGTCGGTTCACGGTACCAGGAGAACATTCCAATCGGCCGATACGGCACTGCCGAGGAGGTCGCAAACCTGGTACAATTTCTGTGTTCCGACCTCGCCTCCAATATCACCGGTGCGCAATATGTGGTTGATGGCGGGCGCACGGCGACCGGCGGTGCGGTCACCAACAATCTGATCCGCTAATCACAGCGAGCCAAAGTTGCGCGGTTTTCTCGCTTCCACTGGGCAGCTTTGGTCATCGCTCGACAATTTGATCAACGACCGGCCGATCAAGGTCGCGATCACCGGATTGTCGCGCTCGGGCAAGACGGTGTTTCTGACCTCGCTCATTGCCAATCTGCTGGCGATGGGCGCGGGTCGGCAGACAATGCCGGCGTTGCGGGCGCATATCGACAAATCTGGCAAGGACCGGTTGCGTAAGATCCACCTGGTTCCGGCCCGCGCCGGCACCACACCGCGCTTCGATTATCCGGGAAAGCTCGCTGATTTTGCCGCGGCGCAACCGAAATGGCCGGCACGGACCGAGGACCTCGCGGAAATCGAACTGGAACTGGAAATCCGTGCCGGCAACGGGCTGCTCGGACAAATGCGCGGCCTGTCGGGCACGCCGAGATTGCGACTGCAATTGCTGGATTACCCGGGTGAATGGTTATTGGACCTGCCGTTATTGGACCTGTCGTATCGCCGCTGGTCTGCCGACACGCTCGACCGCCTGCGGGAAAAGCCGCGGTCCGATGTCGCCGCCGAGTTCCTGTCGTTTGTGAGTCATATCGATCCGACCCGGACCGCCGACGATGCGCTGATCCTGCGTGGCCACCGTCTTTACAAAGCGGCATTGGAACAATGTCGCGCCGAATTCGGTTTGCGTTACCTGCAGCCCGGCCGATTTCTCACCATGGGCGCGCGGAACGATGCCCCTTACCTGTGGTTCTTTCCCGCCGGTAATCTACCGTCCTACACTGGGCATAACTCGATCGCGGACCTGCTCAACGCGAGATTCGATGCGTATAAGGCCGAAGTCCGCACGAGCTTCTTCGACACGCACTTCCGCGCCTTCGACCGCCAGATCGTATTGGTCGACACACTTGGCGCCTTGCATGCCGGCCGCACCGCATTCGAAGATACCGAGCGTGCGATTGGCGATATTTCCGCCTGCCTCGCGGCGAGGGACTCGATCTTGCCACGCTTTCTGGGCGGCTCCGGGATCGAACGCATTGCCTTCGTGGCGACCAAGGCAGATCACGTGCCGGAGTTGCATCGCGATAATCTGCGTGCGCTGATGCGCGATATGGTCCGACTGGCGCGTGAAAACGGACCGGACGCAGTTTCTTACCACGCCGCCGCTGCGGTCGTTTCGACTACCGATGGGTGGGCCGACCAGTCCGACGGTCATCGCGAGCCTGTGGTGTGGGGCCGGAAGCTGGGGGAGACGCAGTCGCGGGCATATCGCGTTGGTAACGTCCCGATCGCTCACCCGCCGGACAGCTTTTGGTCCGGACGCTATTTCGAGCTGCCCGCTTTCACGCCGCCGCCGATCGACCCAAATGCGTCGAATGGTATCCCGCATCTCGGTCTGGACCAGATCCTGGTCGACCTGATCGGAGACAGGTTATGAGCGCTTTCCAGCCTGGCTTTGTCGGCGATCCGCTAAGACCAGAACCGCCGCCGGTGCCGACCGAAACGATTGAGCGACGGCTTGACCCGGGCTTCATCGACACCCCCAGCGCACCGCCCGAAGCGGTTCCCGCGGTGGTTCCGGCCGCCCCACCGTCGGTCGGCCTCGGTGCTCTTGGTTGGATCGGTGTTGGTCTTGGCATCCTGGTCGTAGGCGGCTCGTTGCTGTCGCTGATTGGGTTCGTTGCCGACCAAATGGCCCGGTCCTCGGCGCTCGGTTGGGCCAGCCTGGTGACGGTCGCAGCGGGCGTACTCGCGGTGCTTTACGGCATTGGTCGCGAGATCGGTTCCTACCGCCGGCTGACCCGGGTTGATGCATTGAGGAGCAAACTTCGCCCACCGGCGGTCCCGCTGGAAATCGCGCGAGCGGAGTGCACGGCGTGGTTGCAAACGGTGGCGCACAAACTGGCCGATCCCGAGTCGGTACGCCTTGCGATGAACGGCTGCACGACGACGGATGAAGTGCGTGCCATGTTGGCACATCGTGCGATCGAACCGCTGCGGGAGCAGGCGACCGCGATCGGCGGACGCGCGGCCTCACAAGGCGCTGCGATGGTCGCGATCATTCCGTCGCCGGCTCTGGAGGGGCTTGCCGCCGGCCTGCGGTCGCTGAAGTTGATCCGGGACATTGCCTCGCTTTATGGGTTACGCCCAGGAGTGAGTGTGACATTGGGGCTGGTGCGACGGGCGGCGGTGACGGCGGCGAGTGTCTATGGCGTGAATGAGATCGCAGCAGCAGCGGCGGCGCATTTTCTGGCTGACGCGCCGGTGCTGCGATCCATCGCATCGGCCGCCCCTGGTGCCGGCATAACCGCGCGGCGGATTTATTTGCTGGCGCAAACTGTGGCCGAGGCCTGCTCGCCGCTTTAGGATGATCCACTGTTGTTGGGCCGAGACAGATCGAGGAACCATGACACACAAAACCATCCGCACGCCGGTGCTGGAAATCGCCTACACGGAATCCGGCCCGGCTGAAGGGCCGCCGGTGATCTTGCTGCATGGCTTCCCCGATGACATGCACGCCTACGACGGCGCCGCGCCACCCTTGGCGGCGTTAGGATGGCGCGTGCTCGTGCCCTGGCTGCGGGGTTATGGCCCGACCCGCTTTCTGTCAGCGGACACGCCTCGTTCCGGCCAGCAGGCCGCTTTGGGCCTGGATTTGCTCGACTTCATGGACGCGCTTGGGATCGAGCGTGCGGTGCTTGGCGGCTATGACTGGGGCGGACGGGCAGCGTGTGTGGTTGCGGCGCTGCGGCCGGAGCGAACCCGCGCTTTGATGTCGATCAACGGCTATAACATTCAGAACATCGCCGCCGCGTTGCAACCCGCTACGCCTGTGCAAGAGTGGCGGCACTGGTATCAATGGTATTTCAACACCGAGCGCGGCCGCGCCGGACTAACTGCCAACCGTTACGAGTTCTGTAAGCTATTGTGGCGCCTCTGGTCGCCCAATTGGCAATTCACCGATGATGCCTACGACACGACTGCCGCGAGTTTCGAAAATCCCGACTTCGTCGATGTGGTGATCCAGTCGTATCGGCACCGGCACCAAAATGCGCCAGGCGATCCGGGTCTGGCATCGATCGAGGCGCTGCTGGCAGCGCAACCTTCGATTACCGTGCCCACGATCGTTTTGCATGGCGAGGCGGATGGCGTTGGCCCGGTATCGTCCTCTGAGAGCCACGCCAGGCATTTCACCAACAGTTACGAGCGCCGCGTCATCCCCGTGGCGGGCCATTTCCTGCCTAACGAGGCACCAGCGGCCATCGTGCAGGCCATCGTGGATCTCGGTTCGCGAAGCTGAGACACCGCTCAGGCTTGCGCACCGTACCATCCTGCCGCCATTCTGTGCCGCATAACCATCCGGCCCACGCCGGGACACAGGAGAGGCCGCATATGACCACACCACCCGGTGCTCGACTGAGCCGCCGTGCCCTGGCCGGCGTCGCCGTGTTGCCGTTGCTTGGCCTGGCGTTGCGCGGCCTGGGGCCGATCGGCACCGCCCATGCACAATCCGACGCCGAGAGTACGTTCGACCGCGTCCGCCGTACCAAGGTGCTGCGGATTGCTGCCCTGCCAGGGGAATTGCCGTATTTCTCGAAGGACCTCGTTTCCGGCGAATGGAGCGGTTCCTGCATCGAAATGGCCAACGACATCGCCAAGGTGTTCGACGCCAAACTGGCCTACGTCGAGTCCACCTATGGCAACTCGGTGCTCGATTTGCAGTCGAATAAGGTCGACCTTGCCTTCGCGCTCAATCCGACACCGGCGCGCGCGCTGTCGATCGGTTTCACTCATCCGATGATCATCCACCCGTTCGGCTGCGTTGCCCGCAAGGGTCTGGCACCGAAAACCTGGGCCGACATCAATAAGCCGGACATCCGGATCGTTTACGATATCGGATCGTTGCATGAAACAGCCGCGAAACGCTATTGCCCAAAAGCCCAGTTGACCGGCTTTAAAAACCGTGACGAGTGCTTGCTCAACATGCAATCCGGCCGCGCCGACGTCCACATTCTCGCCGCTATCCTGGGCCTTTCGGAGGTTGGCAAAAATCCAACGATTGGTGCGTATTATTTACTGACCGAACCGCTGGTTGCATTGCCCAGTTGCCTGGGGATCCAACGTGAGCCGGATATACGGTTCCGGGACGTCATCAATGCGTGGCTCGACATGGCTCGCGGCAGCGGACAGATCCGTGAGTGGATGCTGGAGGGGCTCGCCAAGGCCGGCGTGTCGCCCGATCAGGTGCCGGCCGCGCTGACCTTCTGAACGGACGAGCAGTCCCATGCATTACCAATGGGACTTCCAGTTTCTGCTGCGTTATGCGCCTTTGTTCTGGAAAGGTGTACTGGTCACACTGGCCTACACGGCCGGAACGATTTTCCTTGGCCTGATCCTGGGTTTGCTGATCGGACTGGGTCGCCTGGCCCGCGCCGACCGAGCCGTTTTGTCCGCCACGCCGGTTAAATTCTGGTTGGTCTCGCCAGCATTTTGGGCGTTTCCCCTGCAATGGTGCCTGATTGCGTTTGTCGAGGCTTTCCGCTGCACACCGTTGCTGGTGCAGATCGTTTGGGTCTATTACGCGCTGCCTGTGCTGCTTGGCGTGCAAATCCCGGCGACTGTTGCCGCAGTCATGACATTGTCGTGTTACACCGCTGCATTCTACGCGGAAATATTCCGTGGCGGCATCATGTCCATTGAACGCGGCCAATGGGACGCTGCACGAGCGCTCGGCCTGCGTCCCTGGACCATGATGCGCCAGGTCATCCTGCCGCAGGCAATCCGGCGCATGATACCGCCATTCGTTAACCAGTCGATTACCCAACTGAAAAACACCTCGCTGGTATCGACCATCGCGGTACCGGACCTGCTCTACAATGGCACGCTGATCACCGCGGACACGTATCGGCCGCTGGAGGTCTATACCGTCGTCGCAGTCATTTATTTCGTGCTATTGTTTCCCAGCACGATGCTTGCGCAGTGGTACGAGAAGCGGTTGCAAACCGACCGCTAAACCTCAGAACGAGTCGTCAGACCCGCCGCCGCTGTCGCCGCCACCGGAATCCAAACTGCCACTGTCGCCACCGCTGGTATCCCAACTGCCGCCGCTATTGTCGGTCCAGGATGAGTCCTGCGTCGGTTGCTGATCCCAGGTGCCGCTGTCGACGTAGTCCTGATTGGCAGCCGCCCCTCCGCCAGTGTTGTCCCAGGTCCCTTGGTCGGTAGCAGCAGGTGCGCCCCACGGATTGCCCGCCATTCCGCCTGCCGGCTCACCCCATGCACTCTCGCCCATGTGATGACCGCCGGTGAGCATGTTGGTCAGCAGGTTGCCTGCCACCAGGCCGCCCGCGACGCCCGCCGCGGTCGTCAACGCCGAGCCCAGAAAGCCCGAACCGCTGCGTTGGAACATGCCGGGCTGGTAGCCGGACGCGTATTGCGGAGGAGGCGGTGCATACCCGGGAGGCGGCGGCGCGTAACCCGGCGGAGGCGCTGCCTGCTGCCCACCCCAGGGCCCAGGATTCGGGGGTGGGGCGGCCTGCGGACGGCCACCGCCGAACAGGCTGCTGAAGAACCCGCCGCCACTTTGCTGCTGCTGCGGTTGTGGCTGCTGCTGCGCCTGCTGCAACGCTTGGCGGGTGCGCTGCAATTCGGCGTCCATCTGTGCGATCCGGCTTTGCGCCTGGATCAGCCCCTGCTCCTGCACGAAAGCGAGTTGGGTCATGCGGTAGGTCGCTTCCGGGTAGCGCTGGAACAGCTGCCCGATCAGCGCATCCGCGTCTCGATCGACCGGCGGCAGAGGCGCGGTCGTGGTCGCCGGCACGGAGCCCGCAGCGGCACCCAATGGCGCCGGTGCGCCGCCGATCCGGGCGACAAACTGGGAAATGATGTCGCGTTCTTCGTTGGTCATGTGAATCCCCAATGGGTCACTGGTTTTGGGCCTGGTGGCACGTAAGCACTGACGCGCGATGTGGCACCGTCCTTGCTCCGGTTCAATGGTCCCGCTCCAAACGGCCGATTCAACTTCCGAACAGTCCGAGCCGGCGATCCTCGATCACTGGGCAGCGATCCATTACCACAGTCATTCCAGCGGCCCGGGCGCGCGCCGCCGCCTCCTGGTCCACCACGCCCAACTGCATCCAGATGGTCGCTGCGCCAAGGCGGATCGCTTCATCGACGAGGCCGCTGACGTGGCTGGAGTTGCGGAACACGTCGATCATTTCCAGCGGCGTCGCATCCTGCAAATGACCGACGACCATTTTCCCGTGCAGCATTTGACCTGCTAGGCCAGGATTGACCGGTGTGACGTCGAACCCGTGGTCGAGCAGAAACCGCATTACGCCATGTGACGCCCGCCATGGCTTCATCGAGGCACCGACCAAAGCGATCCGGCGAGTTGTGGTCAGTATCCGCCGGATGGCTGCATCGCTTTCGCCATCAACGTTCATGTGCGCGCCTAGCGGCGCCAATCCAGTCTGGGTTCGGCCCGGGCCGAGCGGGCAATAGGATCGTTGCGGCGCACCGGGCGGGCATTTGGCGATGGGGGCGGCCGATCCTCGAGCGTGGGTTCGCCGGCAGGTTCTCCGTGGGACTCGGTGTAACGTTCCACCGGCTGACGTTCCACCGGGCGTTCAGCTGGACGCTCAGCAGTTCGCTCAAGGTTCGGCGCAGTGTAAAGTTCGTGCCGCGCGGGTGGAATTGGTGGACGGGTCGAGATGCGGTCGGCGCGAGGTTCGTGCAGTCTGGGTGGAAAGACTTCGTCGTAATCCGCGATAGGCCCACCGCCGGCAGGAAACCTTCCCGCCATATGGCGGAGGTCGCTTTGGATTTCTTCCAGCCTGCCCTCGATGACCTCGAGGCGGCTTTTTACGCCAAACACGCTGAACGGCATGAACAGGAACGACAGCGCCCATAGCGAGGCCGGCACCAACAAGGCCAGCGGCACCCACCATGGCAGCCAGTCCGGAAGATTGAGCATTTGAAGCATCTGACACTCCTGGCATGAACCGCTGACCTGGCATGAACCGCTGAGTCGTACCAACCGCTTTTTGCGGCTGAGCCTACACTGCGCCTCGACACGGCGCTGCCGTGTCGTGACTGCGACAGATGGTCGGCTCGCCCCCGGAGCGCACGACCGGGACGGCGCGGGCGGTGACCCCGGCCGCCACTACTCCACCCCAACCATCGCACCCATCGTTTCCCCGATCGAACGGTGCAGCACGAGGTCGGCAGCGCGATCCAGCGGGGTCGGCTCCCGATTTACGATTACCAGTGATGCACCATTGCGCTTGGCCAGTTCCGGAAACCCGGCGGCGGGATAAACGACCAACGACGAGCCCATGACGATGAACAGGTCGGCGAGCAAGGTCTCCTGCTCGGCTCGACGCATTTCGTTGACCGGCATGGATTGGCCAAACGAAATGGTCGCTGTCTTGACCCAGCCGCCGCAGGCGCAATGCGGGAGGATATTGTCGCGCTCGAAATCGACCCGCAGGGCGGGGATTTCATAGCGCTGGCTGCAGTCCAGACAATGCGCATAGGTAGTGTTGCCATGCAGCTCGATCACCTTGCTGTCGGGAATGCCGGAGTCCTGATGCAGCCCGTCGATGTTCTGCGTTATGACCGAGGTCGCCTTGCCGCTGCGGATCAGTTCGGCACAGGCGCGATGGCCGCGATTGGGGACGGCCTCGCGGAACATATCCTCCATGGCAAAGCGGCGGCGCCAGGTTTCCCGTCGGGCCTCGTCCGAGCGCATGAAATCGCGAAAATCGATTGGCGCCATTTTGGTCCAGATGCCACCTGGGCTGCGGAAATCAGGGATGCCGGATTCGGTGCTGATCCCGGCGCCGGTAAACAGCACGACCCGGTCGGCAGTGTCGATCAGGCGGGAGAGTTCTTCCAGGTCTTCGTCCATGTTTTTTCCAACGGTCGGGTTGTTCGGGGAGGACGGTTCGGGTGCCTCTTGGATGCGTCGCAACGTAATAGGCCGGGCCGGCTTGCGGGAGAGCACGTCGGTCGAGAGGGAATTGTTGTCCTGCGCGCGGTTGGGCTCAAGTCCCTGGGCGCCGCCGCTTATATCGGACAGCAAGGGCCCGGTTGGCGTTAACCTTGCTGTCAGTCATCCCCTGCGCGTCGTCGCCCGAGATCGCCCGCTCCCGGCACCAAAACCGTCGGGGCTTGTACGTCGAGACGGCGAACGTGCCGCCGAATGCCAGACGCAGCGATCAGAAGCGGCGCGGTAAGCGCGAGACATCCAGACACCAGGAGTGGAACCCGGTAACCACCACTCGCGTCGTGCAGAATTCCCATGAACTGGGGTGCCAGGTAACCCGAGGTATTGCCGATCGTGTTGATCGCGCCAATGCCTGCTGCTGCCGTGGCGGCGCCGAAATAAGCCGTCGGCAAATTCCAGAACACCGGCAAGGTTGACGTCAACCCCGTAACCGCAATGCAAAATGCCAACATCGCAACATAAACGTTTCCCAGGGAGAACGCTGCTGCCAGCAGACCCAGAGACCCGACCGTCACCGGGCAGATGACATGCCAAAAGCGCTCGCCGCTACGGTCCGAGCTGCGCGAGATCAGGATCATGCCGAGCGACGCACAAAGGCTTGGCAGCGCGCTCACATATCCCACCGCAAGGTTCGAGAGACCGAGGCCCTTGATGATGAGCGGCAGAAAGAACCCAACCGAATAGACACCGTAAAGAATGAGCGTGAAGGCAATTGTAATGATGACGATCTGTGGATTAAGGATTGCGCTGCGCAATCCCTTGCCGTGCGTCGGCTTGCGGGCTGCTTCGCCATCCAGATGGTCTTGCAGCCAGCCGCGCTCCGGTTGCGTCAGCCAAGGCGCCTCGGTTGGGCGATTGCGGAGCAACGCGTAACCAAACAACGCGAGCAGTAGGGCAGGTGCACCTTCCATCAGAAATATCCATTGCCAGCCGGCAACACCCAACCAACCATCCAGCGACAGAATATTGCCGGACAAGGGAGCGCCGATAACGCTGGAAATGGCGCTGGCAGCGAAGAAAAACCCCATCATTCGTCCGCGATATCGGCTGGGAAACCAGCAGGTCATGAAATAGGTGACGCCCGGGAAATATCCCGCCTCCGCCATCCCGAGAATGATGCGTGCGATGACAAAGCTTGTCTCGCCCTTAACCATGGCGGTACCGGCCGATGCGATTCCCCAGACCGCCATGATGATCGATAGCCAAACCCGCGCACCAAGCTTTCGCAGCAACAGATTTGCCGGAACCTGGCAGAGCACATAGCTCCAGAAATATGCACCCGCCGCCAGGCCATAGGCGGACGTACTGAGCGACAGGTCCTTGTTCATGGTCAGTGCTGCGATCGACACGTTGTATCGGTCGAGGGCGTTGATGATGTAGCCGATGCACAAATAGGGCACCAACCGCCATGCTACCTTCCGCATGAGCGCGGTTTCAAAATCGGTCACGACGTTTCCTCCGGACGGCTCGTGAGCCAACAAAAGCCGATCCGGGTCGGAAGTCCAATTTCCTGGCGCTACAGTGACATCGAGGCAGGGACTGTGTCAGGTTGACGGGTTCGAGTTGGCAAGCCGCATGCCACTGCTTCCGAAAGTCACCGTGGAAACCTTTCCGTTGCGAGAATGTTATGGACAGGCGCCGGAGTTATGCGAGATGCGACTCCATGTGCGCGCCATATGCCGTGGCTACAGACCGTCTCACCCGGTGACCGGAACATATACCTTGCCATCAAACAACCGCCGCGCGGTCCGGTAAAACGCGCCGCTGTGCGCGATCCATGCACCGTCGTGCTCCTGGCTGACCTCGGCATCCACCGTCAGGATTCCCGACGGCATGCCGATCCGCACTGATTCTCCCGCGTTGGGGCCGAGCACCTGATTGACCAGCGTGCCGCGAATGCGCGCCGCAACACCGGTACACAGCGAGGCGGTCAGCGGCAACGCCCGATGCGGCTGACCATTCGACAGAAACCGCGCGGTCAAATCGATCTGATCTGCACCGATCGGCTCGCCCGAAAGCGTCGGTGCATCCATCGGCGGCGCTACAAAACCGATGATCGGAGCGCCATGGATCGTGCGCGCCTCGTCCTCGTCCCGCGCGATCCCCATCGCCACCGAGGCGGTGCGACGAATACGTTGCAACTTCTGCAATAACGCGGCGTCCTGATCGAGCGCTTCGGGTAACTCGCGGCCGGTCAGACCCAGATCTCGCGCCAACACGAACACGCATGCATTGGCTGCGTCGATCATGGAGGCAGCGATGATGCCAACGTCAGGAACCATCAGCGCATCGACAGGATTGCCGGTCGGCAACAATTTGCCGGTCGTCGCGCCGCCCGGCGCGAGGAAGTCCAGTCGCACCGGTGCACCAGTGCCGGCGACACCAGGAATTGCCATCGTCCCATCTGTCGCCGCACGTCCATCGGTCAGCGGAAACGTCGAGCGAATGATCTTCCGCGTATTGGTGTTGAAAATGCGCACCACCGCCCGGTCGCCGTTGGGGCGGAGCAACCCCTCATCCACCGCAAATGGCCCGACCGCGGAACTCATGTTGCCGCAATTGCTGCGGTAATCCACTGCCGCCTCACGGATTTGCACCTGGGCGAAAGTGAAGTCGATATCCGCATCATCGCGTTGCGACGGCGCCAGTACGCAAACCTTTGACAGCGAGGAAATCCCGCCACCCATACCGTTCAATTGGCGTCCGTTCGGATCCGGACTGCCCATGGCGGCCAGGAAGATCGGGTCCCACTCCTCGCGCGGCGGCAAATCTTTGGCGTGGAACATGATGGCGCGGCTGGTGCCGCCTCGCATGAACACGGCGGGGAACGCGCTTAACGGCATCGAACGTCTCCTGTGTCAGAACCCGAACGGGACCCGTTTCGTATTGCCGCTCCGGAGGTTGCGATACCGGGCCAACGCGAGCAACGGGAAATACAACCGGTAACCATGGTAACGCAGATAGAAAACGCGGGGAAATCCAACGGCGTTATAGGGTAGTTCAGTCCATTCGCCATCCGGCCGGCGAGTTTGCATCAACCAGGCGATGCCACGCGCAACTGCTGGATGATCCGTCGCGCCTGCTGCCATCAGGCCAAGGACGGCCCAGGCGGTGTGGCTGGGGGTGGACTCTTTGTAGCGGCCAGGAGGGGCGCTTCGATAAGTTTCTTCATCTTCGCCCCAGCCGCCATCGTCGCGTTGCACCGACACCAGCCAATCGACAGCTCGGCTTATTGCGGGGTCATCATGACTGAGCCCAACCGCGTTCAACGCACACAGCACCGACCATGTGCCGTAAATGTAGTTGGTGCCCCAACGGCCGAACCAACTGCCGTCTGCCTCCTGCTCCCGCCGCAGGAACGCCAGCGCCCGCGCCATCACCGGATTGTCCGTCGTCATTCCGATCTGCGCGAGGAACGAAACGCAGCGTGCGGTGACATCGCTGGTCGGCGGATCGAGTAGCGCGCCATGGTCGGCAAACGGAATATGGTTCAAATGTAGATGCGTGTTCTCCGGTTCGAACGCGCCCCACCCGCCATCGAAACGACCACCGTCCTTCGACTGCATTCCGATGATCCATTCGCGTGCCCGGTCGATCGATTCCTCATAGACTGAATCGCCATTCCGGGCCAGCAACATACCGACGACGGCGGTATCGTCGACGTCTGGATAATGCGGATTTTCATACTGAAACGCCCACCCGCCGGGACGCAATCCTGGACGTCTGACAACCCAATCGCCGGCAACATCGAGAATTTGTTTTTCCAGCAGCCAACGGCAGGAATGGTCGACGTCGATCCCGGCCTCCAGCATGGCGTGGCCGGCGAGACCAGTGTCCCAGACCGGAGACAAACAAGGTTGGCAATACGCTCGGTCGTCAAATTCAACGAGCAATTTTCGCACAGCCTGCCAGGCGATCGCGGCGCTCGGATGTTCCGGCGCAAATCCCAGCGTGTCGAACATCATGACGCTGTTGGCGATGGCGGGGTAAATGCCGCCCAGACCATCATCGCCGTTCAATCGCTCGGTTACGAAGGCAATGGCCCGTTGGGTCGCACGCTCGTGGCCGGCGCGAGGAAACCGAGGTTGCACCGCTCGCAAGACGGTGTCGAGCAGCTTGAAGAACCGGCCCCAGCTCGACCGGTAAGGTCCTCTGATCCAGTCGCGAACCTGATCCGGGGGAGTGCAGAACAGTTCAGGTATTTGGATGTCACACGGATTGCGAGCCAGCGGGCGCTTCGCCATCAACACCAGCAGCGGCACGATAACGGTCCGCGACCAATACGAAACCTTCGACAAATGAAACGGAAACCATTGGGGCAACAACATGATCTCCAATGGCATTACAGGCACCGCACGCCAGGGCACCTGCCCGAACAAGGCTAGCTGCGCGCGTGTAAACACATTCGTTCGTTCCGCACCGCCTGCGGCGAGAATTGCCTCGCGGGCGCGGCGCATATGCGGCGCCTCGGGGTCGTCGCCAATCGCCTTCAGCGCAAAATACGCTTTGACGCTCGCGGAAATATCGAACGCGCCATCGTGAAACAGCGGCCAGCCGCCGTGTGCACCTTGAATGCCGTGCAAATAGCGGCCGATTTTCGCCTGCAGCGGCAGATCGATACGGTCCAGAAAATGTTCGAGCAACACGTATTCAGCCGGGATTGTGGCGTCGGCCTCGAGTTCGAACACCCAATGACCGTCATCGTGCTGGCGCCGACCAAGCGCCCCCGCAGCGGCGGCGATCGCCTCATCGAGCGCTGTGCTCGCGACCAGCGAATCACTCGACATTGGCGACAATGCGCGGTTTTTTGGCGATTGGCTTTGCCGCATTCCTGGCTTGCGGGATCAGCTCAGCGGCGGTCTTACCGGATCGAATCGCACCCTCGATCGTCCCGGGCAACCGCGTGTCCGTCCAATCCCCCGCCAGCAGCAAATTTCCAATATCCGTCTCTGCCCCTGGGCGGCGCTCTTCCTGGACGAAATTGGCGACGATCGTCGCGCGCCGCTCCTTTACGACCCGAAATGGTGGCTGGTTCGCATGTGTGCCCACCAGATCAAGTGCCTTCACAACGTCGCGCCAAATCTCCGCGGCGAGATCGTCCGCCCGCCGGTCGATCAGTTTATTTGCGGCACTGACGGTGACCGAGACGCGGTCGGGCCGGACAAATATCCATTCGGCAGTGCCGTTGACCAGGCCGATGAACCCGGCCGCGGCGACGTCCGAAACCGATTGCACTCCGATCTTGAAATGCACATTCAGGATCGATTCGAATGCATTCGGCACCGTAATCTTCGGCAACAATTCTCCGGCCACCCAGGGCGGTGCGGCGAGCACCACAAAGTCATCTGCGCCAAGCGCGATCTGCCCGTCGTGGGTACCTAGCGCAATAACACGGTCGTGCTCAACGACGAGGCGGGTAATCCGGCGATTGAACAGAATTTCCGCGCCACGCTCCCGCAGCGTTGCGATGGCGGGATCGACCAGAGCTTCCGACAAGCCCTCCTTCGGCACCCGAGGCAAACAGGCGTTGCCGCCCTTCAACAGGGTTTCCCGCAGCACCGAGCCGAACAAACAGGCCAGCGCCTCGTGTGGCCTGGTGTTCAGCGCCGCCACGGATAACGGTTCCAGCAACAGCCAATACAGCGAGCTGTGGCGCATCGCCTCCGCCATGACGGTATCGTCCCACACACGTCCGAGCAGGCGGATCCGCGGGTACTCGCTCGCGGTCGTCCGAGGGACGCGCCGATCGGCGAACAGCACCCACCACGGGATCCGCCCGCGGTTCGGACGCAGCGTCCATTTCCGTCCGGTTTTCAGGTCCATGAAAGGGAAGATCGGGTTGCGTGGCCCGGTGAAGCAGTCTCGCGCCCCGATCTCGTCGATGTAGGCGAAAGCCGAGGTGTTGCCCGACAGCAAGAGATGGTTGCCGTTGTCCAGGCGCATCCCAAGTTCCGCATCGAAATAGGAGCGGCATCGCCCGCCGCCTGCTGCCGTGGCTTCGTACAGGCTTACCGCGCGCCCAGTACCGGTCGCCGTGATGGCTGCCGACAGGCCAGCAAGACCTGCGCCAATGACATGGACTCTGCTCATTCGGCCCGTTGTTTGCCCGAAGTGAGGCCGGCTTCGCAATCGGCCGCCCAGCCACGCTCAACCGCCGAGGTCAGTTCTCGAGCACGCGCAACGCAGTCACACCCTCGGCCAGAATTCGCAAAAGGTCCGGTAAAGCCAGCGCGACGCAGCCCTCGGTCGGCGCATAATCGGGACGTGCGACGTGCAAAAAGATCGCGGACCCGCGCCCTTTGGCCACCGGCTGATCGTTCCATCCGAGCACGCCGATAACATCGTAAACAGCGTCCTGGCGCCACAATTCTTCGTGCCGCGCATCGTGCGGCAAATGCACGAGCCGGTTGTAATCCCGATGTGAAGAATCGTCGCACCAACCGTCGGATTGCGCGATCGGCTCGATCGGCATCATGCAGCGTGGCGGAGGCACGCGGTCGGCCCGGTATAACACGCGCCGCAACGGCAGGAGACCGGCGGGTGTGGCACCGTCGCCCTCCTCCTTTTCAACCCGCACACCACCGTGGCCGAGCGCGCACCGTAACGTCTGGTCGCGCCAGATCAGCCTGCCGTCGGGATGAACCATTGCTTCCACGGGCGTTTTTCCTTTGGTAGACTCGTGCGGCAACCGCTTGTGACGTCTCAATCGAGCATATGCCCGAAGCGCACGGCCTTGGTCGCCAGATACGCGTCATTCACCTCGTTCGGTGCGAAGGCATGTGCTTCGCGTCCCACCACCTCAACGCCACACGCCGTCAGCCCGGCGATCTTGCCGGGATTATTGGTCAGCAGCCTGACCTTGGTGACGCCCAACGCGAGCAACATGTTGGCGCCGACCAGGAAGTTCCGCTCATCCGCGCCCCAGCCTAACACGCGGTTGGCATCCATCGTGTCCAGGCCCTGATCCTGCAACGTGTAGGCGCGTAACTTATTGACGAGGCCGATGCCGCGGCCCTCCTGCGCCAGATACAGCACGATGCCGGCGCCGTCCTGGGCAATCCGGTGGATGGCGCCGCGCAATTGCTCCCCGCAGTCGCAGCGCATCGAGCCCAGAAGATCGCCGGTGAAGCATTCGGAGTGAATGCGGACCAGTGGGGCCTCGGCCGTTTCCGGCCGGCCGATCACGATGGCCAGATGCTCGATTGCCGACCCCTCGGCCCGAAAAGCTATCACTCGCGAGTCGGGTGCATCGACCAACGGCACCGGGGCAGAGGCGACGATCCGTAGGCCCGCTGCCTCCATTGCCGGATAGCCAAGCACATCGTCCTCGGCGACGCCGATCAGCCCGCGCTCCGCAAGGTCGACGAGCGACGCCGGCGGCACGACCAGTACAGCAGGCAGCAGCCGTCCAAGTTTTGCCAAAGCGATCGCGGCGGCGGCTCCCGGCGGGGGCGCGGCCGGCAATATCCCGGTGGCAACCGGTTGAACTGCGGTGGGATCGGCAAGGCCGCGCAGAGCGTGTGGGTTGGCGAGCGTATCCGGCAGAAACGCCGCGATGACCGCCGCATTCCCATCGGCGGGCCGGCGTAGTACAGCGGCCCCCCTGACCGGCGCGAACAGGATCATCGGAGGAGCCGTACCGAGCGAGATGAACTCCGCGAGGCTTTCTGCGCCGGCGGTTTCTGCTGCCAGCAACAGCAATGGGCTGGCTCCCTCCAGCAGGACCGGGACGCCCCGGCGCAGCTCTGATGCCGCCCGATGCACGCGGCGTAGCGTTCTGATCAGGGGCTCGACGCTGGAGGTGGCGAGGGGAGACAGGGTCATGGCCCTCTGATAGTGGGGACTGAACCAATTTGGAACAATCCCGGCTAAATTTCGTCACGTTTGGATTATAGCTGAAGTTGCATGGTGCGACTGAATTTAGATTCGCTCATCCAGGGGGATAAAGCTGCGATGCCGTGTCTGCAGACGATCCTGATCGTCGACCGCGATGCCGCCATGCGCCAAACACTGCGTGAGCAGCTGACCCGTGACGGCTTTGCCGTGATCGAGGCGGCCAGCGCACACGAGGCGGAAATCTTTCTGTTCGGTCAGCAAACGCAGTTCGCCGCAGTTATCATGGATGCAGTGCTGCCGGACGGCGATGGCCATGCCGTGTGCGCCCGTTTACGGGCCAACGGGATGTCGATGCCGATTATCCTGATGAATGGGTCAAACTGTGCGGCAGAGGACACGATCAGCCTCGCCAAGCCATTCCGGCTCAGCGAGTTGATGGTCCGTCTGCGCGCCCGGCTCGTGGCCAGGTCAAAGATCGAGCCAATCCCGGATGTGTCGGAACCGATCAGGATCGGGCCTTATGAGTTCAGCCCCGAGGACAAGGCGCTCCGTCATGGCGACGCCAACCTGCGCATTCGGCTGACGGAGAAAGAGGCAGCGATTCTGGCATTCCTGTACCGCGTAGGTGAGCGGGCCGTGCCCAGGCAGGAATTGCTGACCGAGGTCTGGGGTTACCATCCAGAGGTGACGACGCACACGCTGGAGACCCACATCTATCGCCTGCGGCGGAAGATCGAGGCGGATCCGGCGAAAGCGTGTTTGCTGATCACCGTGGCAGGCGGGTATCGGCTGGCGGTGGGGTAGTCGCGGCTCGCGCGCCTACCCCGAGCGTGCGCGACTGTCTGCCACGACCTCTGCCGCCGCCACATGCGGCATGCCAAACGCGTGGGCGACAGCCGGATGGGTGACCTGGCAATCGTGGACGTTCAAGCCCTCCCGCAAATGCGGATCGTCCAGCATTGCTCGCCGCCAGCCTTTCTGCGCCAGCGCCATCACGAACGGCAGCGTTGCATTGGTCAACGCATAGGTCGAGGTCCGCGGCACCGCGCCTGGCATATTGGTCACGCAGTAATGCACCACGCCTTCCTCCACGTAGGTTGGCTCGGAATGCGAGGTCGGCCGGCTGGTCGCGAAACAGCCGCCCTGGTCGATCGCAATATCGACCAGCACCGAACCGGGGCGCATTTGCCGGACCATCTCCCGGGATACCAGCTTTGGAGCCGCTGCGCCCGGTACCAGCACGGCACCGACCACGAGGTCAGCGGAAAGGACTGACCGTTCGATCGCCTCGGTGGTGGCGAACAGGGTGGTTGCGCGCGCGCCGAATTGCAGATCGAGTTCTTTCAACCGCGGAATGGAGCGGTCGATGATGGTCACCGACGCCTCCAGTCCGGCGGCCATGCGCGCGGCATTGCTGCCGGAGACGCCGCCACCCAGGACGACAACCTTCGCTGGCGGCACGCCCGGAACGCCACCGAGCAGAATGCCCACGCCGCCTTGCTCGCGCTCCAGGCAATGGGCGCCGACCTGGATGGCCATGCGGCCGGCGACCTCGCTCATCGGCGCGAGCAACGGTAGTGCACCGTATCGGTCAGTCACGGTTTCATACGCGATGCAGGTCGCGCCGCAGCGGATCAACCCTTCGGTCTGGGCGCGGTCGGCTGCGAGGTGGAGGTAAGTGAACAGTATCTGGCCACGACGCAGCTGGGCGATTTCCGTTGGCTGCGGCTCCTTTACCTTTACGATCAGCTCGGCGGCTTCGAATATGGGGCCGACGGTCTCAGTGATCTCGGCGCCGGCCGCGCGATAAGCGTCGTCGCCGTAGCCGATGCCAAGTCCGGCAGCGTGCTCGACCATGACCTGATGCCCGAGTTGGCACAGTTCCCGCACCGCTCCCGGGGTCAGTCCGACCCGGTATTCCTGGATTTTGATTTCCTTCGGCACACCGATTTTCATGACGTACTCCGAGTTGGGCCCAGGATATGGGCAGCATGGCGCGGAATTCAGCCCCGTCGAGGGGAGACGGGCGAGGCCTGGTGGCCGAATATCGCGGATCAGGTCCCATCCTTGCCGATACCGTCTGCATTGGTCAGGCTCACACTTTGACGGACGGCGAATGCGAAAGCGTGCGGCTGAATGACACGCTGCGTGGCATCAGGGCACCCATCTGGCGCCGTCTGCGGGTGCCCTCGGACACACTGTCGGTTGAGTTCGCAGCATGGCGCGACAGCGTGCCATGGACTGGTACAGTTCCCAACGGTATGCCTTCGATATCATCGAGGTTAGTCATGGCGATGCAGACGTGGTTGAGGACGTATTGAACGAATCGCGATTGACCCTGAACGCGGTTCGGCTCGGGGGGTTGAAAGGTTTCAATTACACCGGTGATTTTGGCGACAACCGGGAGCTCGTGATCTATCGAGGGAATTGTTGCGGCTACCCTCGGCAAGGCATATCCGGTCTGCATCGCCGGCGAGCGGAACGATCCGCGTTCGGATTGCGGTAAGGATCACTGTCGGCGCTTACCAGACTCTCCAGATGCGTCCGGTTCCTTTGAGACGGTAATCAGTGGCAGCTACGCTCATCTCAACTTTACCCATCGCTGGATCGCCAATGACGAATGTGCCATCCCCATTCACCGCGTAGATGACGATAACATGTGCCTTCGCCTCGAGTAATATCAGCAGATCAGGCCTTAAAAGGTCTGGGATGTCCTTCAAGGACACGTTTTCCTTCATCTTACAACTGAGACCGAGCCATTCAAAGACTTTGTCCAATGCGTGAAATATAGACAATTGTCCCGATTCATAAATACCCCTTGTCGTCATGAATTCGGTGATCTGTTCCAGGTCGAAAACCCTGGTGCAATTGAGGTTCGCACCGATCATCGCGCACGCCGCGATGCCGCACGCGTCCTTCTTCCATTGCTTTATGTGGATCGGACGTTTGGCGGGGATCACGTAGGGAAGTGAAGGCGCGCGCGGTTCGTGCGCGTACGCGCCCATGCTTTGAATCTTGCACTGGGAACAAGGCGTCGGGTTGCCGTGATAGGGGCATGTCGGCATGATTTCGGCTCCATGTGAGTGGGTTGCGACCAGGCCAAAACCTCCAGGGGCTGCTTTGAAACTAATCGAATCATCCGAGTTTCGAGCGTCGGCCAGCCTGGCCGGCGCACTATCCCTACTTTAGTAAACGAAGCTATCTAACGCTCGTGCATCCGGCAATGATTGTCTCAGCGCGTGCGCGTGGCGGCGGCATTCCAGCGCGTTGCTCCGGTCAGCCCCATCGATCAAGGCCTCGTCGCCGGGCATACCAAACCACGAACGATAACCACAACATTTGCGGTGCCAAAGTCAGGCATGGCACGATCAGCTTCAAGTCACCTGAGGCCCGAAGAAACCCGAAACAGCACGCCCCGCCAAATACCGCGAAAGCCCAGTGGATCAACGTCACCAGCGGCGCCGGCACGCCCGATCGTTGCGCCACCTGATACAAATGCCCGCGATGCGGCTGAATCAGTCGTTCGCCGGCCAGGCTGCGGCGTATCAAGGTGAAGCCGACGTCGAACAGCACCCCGCTCAGCAGCATTGGTACCAACAAAAACGACAGCTCCGCTCCGTCGAACCGGCTCGCGATTACGCCGAGGACGGCGATCATGAACCCGCAAAACTGGCTGCCGACGTCGCCCAAGAAAATCCGCGCGCGGGGAAAGTTGAACGGTAAAAAGCCCACCAGGCCCGCAGCCAGCATTCCGCTGGCGGCGTAACAGAACCAACTGCCGTAACCGGCGGAGAAATATGCCATGAACAGGCTGGCAATCAGGATGACGCCACTGGCCAGTCCATTCAGCCCATCAATGAAGTTGACGGCATTGGTCGTGAACAAAAGCCACGCCAAAGTTACCGGTGGGCCGATCCAGCCAACATAAACCGGCCCGACATACGGGATGCGATAATCATGCAGATAGATTCCGGTGCCGACCGCGACCAGGGCTGCGACGGCCTGGATGCCAAGCTTTACTACGAACGGCCAGTCGAACAGATCATCCAGAAACGCTACGACTGCAATGGCAACCGAGGCGGCGATCACGCCCAGAAAATACTCATTCGCCAGTCGTGCGAATTGAGCGAAGCCGTAAAGCAGCAGCAGGCCGACCAGGAAGGCAACGACAATACCGGCGCCGCCGCCTTTTGGGATCGGCCGGTCATGTGCCTTGCGCGCCTCTGGCGTATCCATCACCCGCAACGCGATCATGGCGCGGACGACGACCGCCGACAGCAAGGCGAGTAACGCTCCGAACGCCAGATGACGCAGGATTGCGAGGGATGTCATTGGTTGGAGCGAATGTCAAAGCGGCGGCAGAAGACGGGGCGACCGGTCGGCGGCATGATCCCCGTCACTACCAGCTTGTCGGACATTTGTCTCCGGAACCGATGATCGGGGTGCGCCCGGCATCAAGGTGAACTGCCGGACTGCCCCGGGGGGCCAGCGATAACCCACCGAGGGCGGCCAAGCCCTCAGTCTGCTGGCGACTTCACGTCAGCGCGTAAAACCTTCCAACTCATCTTTGGCCCAGTCCATTGCGTCCTTGATGCTCTGGCCTGAGACCAGACGGCTGACCATGCCCGGAATGACGCTGCGGTTCCACATCTGCACTGCAATCTCCGGCGGACCGGACGACCCGGTGATATAGTACTCGGCATCGTGCCACGGGCGCAGCGGATAGTTGTAAATCGTTCCCTTGGGCGGCTCGACCTCTTCCCAGATCTTGAAGTCGTTGAAGGACGGGAACGCCGGGATGTCATATCCGGCAACGGCGTCGGTCATACTCTCGACCGCCTCGCGTTGCGACAGATATATCAGGATGTCTTTGGCGGCACTGGTGGCTTTGGAGAAATTCCAGATGCCCCAGAAATATGGCCGGTGCGGCACCATACGGCCCTTCGGCCCACGTGGGTTCGAGAACGTCCAGCAATCTTCCGCGACCTGTGGCGCGTCGCGTTTGGCGACGGCCCAGGCGGAGGGAGGGTTCCAGATCAGCGCGCTCTTGCCGGAAATCAAAGCGCGGTTGTTGGAGGCATCGTCATATTGCACCGTATCGGCCGGCATGAACGGGATCAGCCGTTTGCAGTAATCCATCGCCTCGCGGACGGTGTCCGAGTCGACCGTAATGTTGCCCTTGGCATCGAGCAGATCGGCGCCGAACGCGCCGAACGTGGCACCCCAGGTCTGCCGCGCGTCAGTGCTGCCCGCGCCGCAGCCCAAACCAAACGTGAAACCGGCCTTATGGCAGGCTTCGGCAGCCTTGAGTTGGGTTTCGTAGGTCCAGTCCTTCGAGGCCGCAGGCGTGGATTTCGCGTTCGGAAACCATTTCTGCACGTCGATGCCGGCATATTGCTTCAACAGGCTGATGCGGCCGCATGGCGTCAGCGGTGCGGAGCCCCAGGCCACCGGCACGGCGCGCCACGAGCCGTCGGCCACGCCAAGGTACTCGTAAGCATGCCCGACCTTGCCATATTTGCCGGTCAGCGTCTTCATGAGGTCGTCGACCGGCACCAGCGAGTCGGCAAATTCGTGCACCGTCCACATATCGAACGCGTAAATGTCATGGCCGGTTTTCGCCTGTGCTTCGGCCGCCATCGTTATGTTGATCTTCTCACCGATCGAGGTGAGGAAATCGAGTTGCACCTCGACTTTGTTCTTGTCGGCCCAGGTGTCGACGAGCTTCTTGAGTGACGCGTCTCCGGTGGGAACCCAATGATCCCAGATCGCAAGACTGAGTTTGCCTGCGGCGCCGGCCGTGCGGATATGCACGAGTGGCAGTGCCGCGGCGGCGGCGGCCGTGGTCAATGCCCGGCGGCGAGAAATGCGCTTCGTCATAGGAATAATCCCCTAGGCTTCGATATTCTGTGGCCAGGCGGTCGTGGTGGGTGTCTGACCTGTCCCGTCACTAACGGGCGGCTCGCTCGCGCGTCAAGGAGCCGCAACACAGGTCTGGCGTTGCCTCCGCGCCTGCGTAGCCTGGCGCATCGGATCACGATCCACGCGCGTATTGGCGGCATTGGCATACCACCAAAGCGCGCAGATTGACACATCGCGGATCGTCACCTACGAGTGAATGCGGCGTTGGTTGGGCTGGCCTGGACTTGTAACAGCTGGAAAAGGAAGAGAAAAGTGGGAAGCGTTACAAAATTGATATCGTCGACCCTGGTTGTCGGCGCTGCACTGATCGGCTTCGGTTCCTCCGTTATGGCGCAGGAAGGAACGACGAACTACATGGGCGGCGTATCTACGGGTATGAACTCTGGCTGCCCCGCGACCGAATGGCACATCAAACCCGTGCCGCCGACCGGAGCCGTTACGGTCACTGGCGTTGCCTACTTCAGTGACATGAGCGGGATCAGCCTCATCAAGGGGGCACGCACTGCGGAAGGCGCGATCTCGGGTACCGTGACATCAGTCTGGGGCAAGGGACCGTCGGGTAAATTCACCGGCCAGCGAACCGGGAATACGGTGCATGTTGAACTGAAGGGGCCAGGCTGCTCCTCCCACGTGGTTGACGTGCACCCAATTTCGCAGGGTTACGTCAGTCCCGGATAATTCGGCTTCCCGCATGCGCGGGGCTGATCGGGCCTGGCGCCCGGGAGCTGAATGGTAATGTCTGCCTTTCAGTAGGTGGGATGAGTCCGAAGTTTAATGGCGTTCGACCGAGTTTGCGCGGGACGCTCGTGTGCGAAGGACGTTCGGGCCACTATGCATGTGCACCAACACGTGGGACCCTGGCGCGTCCCGCGTGCTTGACCCTGACGCGCCGCAAATGATCAGGTCCTTGATTTGCCTTTCGGATCGTGCGGTGTCCTGCCTGAGGTTGCGGTCCGGTCCTGGGGTGTGACGAACGTACGACATCGCGCTATAGAGCTGCCATGCCTGCGGCGCGCTCTCTGATTCGCATCGCCGTCAATGTCGCCATCGACGGCGTCCTTGCGGCGGCGGCGGTCCCGGTAGCCTGGTGGATCACCGACCCGGCCGGAGCGGTTCCCTCGGCTGCGTTCTCCATTCCCTTGGGTGCCGCGGCGCTGCTCGTTGCCGGCGTACCGTTTCGGCTGTCGCAGCAATATTGGCGTTTCGCCGGGATGGGCGATCTGCTTTCTGTCACCGCCAGTTCTGCTGTTGGTGCCATATTGTTTTCGTTGCTGCTGTGGGCGCGCGGGTTGGGGCCACCCAGCATTGGGTTCCCGTTGGCGCATGGATTGACGCTGCTCGCGTTGCTCGGCGCGCCCAGAGTCGGGTACCGCTGGCTGCGCTCGCACAAACCGAGCCCGATCGCGCATGCGGACGCCACGTCGGTGCTGGTTGTCGGTCAGACCGAAGATTGCGACCTGTTCCTGCGCGCGTTGGCGCGCGATCGGCAGCAGCGCTTTCGGGTAGAGGGCGTGCTCACCCCCGGCGACCGCCAGACTGGGCGGCGCATCCAGGGCTATCCAATTTTGGGCGCGATGAAAGACGCCGGTGCGGTGCTGGAACGGCTGCGTGACGACGGCAGGCTGCCGGGCACACTCGTGATGGCAACGCCGGATTTGCAGGGCGGGCCGCTGGCCAGCGTGGTGGCACAGGCCGATCGCTTCGGCTTGCGGGTACGCCGCGCGCCGCGATTGACCGAACTGGATCATGGCGCGGCCTCGGATGAGCCCCGGTCGGTCGAATTGCGGCCGATCATGATCGAGGACCTGCTCAACCGACCCCAGGTGCCCTTGGACCGGGACGGCATGGCGCGGCTGATCCAGGGACGCCGGGTTGTCGTAACCGGCGCCGGAGGTACGATCGGAAGCGAACTGGCGCGCCAGGTGGCCGCGTTTGGGCCAGGCAATCTGGTGCTGATCGACAACGGCGAGTTCGCTCTGTGGCAGATCGACATGGAGCTCGCAGAGACGTTTCCCAACGTCCGCCGGCAGTCGCTAATCGCGGATATTCGTGATGAGGCGCGGGTCCGATCGGTGTTCGACGGGATCCGTCCGGAACTGGTGTTCCACGCCGCCGCCCTGAAGCACGTCCCGATCGTCGAGGACAACCCGCTGGAAGGCTTGATGACCAATGCCGCCGGCACACGCCACGTGGCTGACGCGGCACGGGCATCCGGGGCTCTGGCGATGGTGCTGATCTCCACCGACAAAGCGGTCAATCCGACCAGCGTGATGGGGGCATCCAAGCGGCTTGCGGAAATGTATTGTCAGGCGCTGGATATCGTCGCACGCAAGACCGGTGTGGGGATGCGTTGCATCACGGTGCGGTTCGGCAACGTGCTCGGCAGCACCGGGTCGGTGGTACCGCTGTTTCAACGTCAGCTTGCGCGCGGCGGTCCGCTGACCGTGACCCATCCGGATATGCAACGTTATTTCATGACGGTGCGCGAAGCGGTTGGCCTCGTTTTGCAGGCAAATGTGCTTGGCGTAGGCGAGGCTCGGCTGCCGGCAGACCAAGATGGCGGGATTTTCGTGCTGGATATGGGGGACCCGGTGAAGATCGTCGACCTCGCCCGGCAGATGATCCGGCTGGCGGGATTGAAGCCGGACGAAGATGTCGAAATTCGTTTCACCGGATTGCGCCCTGGAGAAAAGCTGTATGAGGAGCTGTTCCACGGCAAGGAACCACCGGCGCCGACCGGCCACCCCGGGCTGTTGATGGCACATCCGCGTACCGCCGATCCCGCGATCGTCGGCCGTGCGATCGAGGAAATCGCCACCGCCTGCCGCGGCAACCAGACGCGCCTCGCACTGACGTTGCTCAGTCGGCTGATCCCCGAGTTTGAACGTAGCACAGAGGGTTTACAGGCGGACGCCCGCGCCGGAACCGGCGCGTGACAGTCCACTTGCGGCGATATACGACGTGGTCGTCGTTATTGCAGGTGGCGTGGTGACTCTTATTGCAGGCGGCATGGTGACTCTGAGGAATGCTGGCTCGCAACGGGGGACGTTGCCGCCTCAACGTCATCACCGGGCCCCGGCCCGGTGATCTGTCGATGCACAGTTCTGGCGGAGATGGCCGGTTCGAAGCCAGGCGATGACGCAGAAGGGCCACAGTCATGAGCCCGGGGCCAGCTAAAGTTCGGAGTTGAAAGTTTATGCCTGCAACGAAATCGCCTGTGCCGTTTCTTGATCTGCCCGCGCAACAGGCGCGGATACGGGACGATTTACGGCGTCGCCTCGATGCGGTGCTGGCGCATTGCCAGTTCATTCTCGGCCCCGAGGTGGCGGAACTGGAACGTGAACTCGCCCGGTTCTGTGGCGCAAAACATTGCGTATCCGTCAGCTCCGGCACGGATGCCCTGCAAATCGCCATGATGGCGGAAAACATCGGCCGAGGCGATGCCGTGTTTCTGCCGGCGTTCACCTATACGGCCACCGCGGAAGTGCCGCTGGTGCTTGGTGCGACGCCGGTATTCGTCGATGTCGATCCGCGGACCTTTCAGATAGACCCGACGCATTTGCGGCAACGGATCGGTGGGATCCGGCAAGCCGGCAAGTTGCGGCCGCGCGCAGTGATTGGCGTCGATCTGTTCGGTCAGCCGGCGGACTGGCCCGCGCTTTCGGCGATCGCAGTGACCGAAGGCCTGCTCACGATCGACGATCTGGCGCAAAGTTTCGGCGCCTCGCTGCACGGCAGGCCACTGGGTTCCCAGGCCGATGTCACCGCGACGTCGTTCTTCCCGTCGAAGCCATTGGGCGCGTACGGCGACGGCGGTGCGCTGTTCACCGAGAGCGACGAACGTGCCGATCTGTATCGCAGTCTGCGCACGCATGGTGAAGGGAAGACCCGTTACGAAGTCCTCCGCACCGGAATGAACGGACGCCTTGACTCGATCCAGGCGGCGGTCCTGCTGGCAAAGCTGACGGTGTTTCCCGAAGAACTCGTCGCGCGCGAGAAGATCGCCACGTATTATGATCACCGGCTTGGCAACACACTCACCATACCCGCCCGCGTGCCCAACAGCACCGCCGCCTGGGCAATCTACTCCGTATTGCTACCGGAAGGATGCGTCCGGACCACGGTGCAGGACACCTTGCGAGCGGACGGCGTACCAACCGCGATCTATTACCCGCGGCCACTGCATCGCCAGCCGGCCTATCGCGAGCACCATGACGGAACCGCTTTACCGGTCTCCGACCATTTGGCCGACCGCATTCTTGCCTTGCCCATTCATCCCGACATGGATGAGGCGGCAGCGTCGCACGTCTGTGATGCCCTTGTCGCCGCTGTCGCTTCCGCCAGACCCTGACCGTAAGGCCACTATTCCGCCCATGACGAGCGTGCCGTGATGCCCCATCGCCCGTCCTGCAGAGTGACAATGTACAGCGAGCGGTAGCTGCCGATCGGAGTGCCTTCAGCGCGATAGCGGGTGAACTGAACGCGAAAATGCACCTTTTCCGGCCCCGCATCGATCACTTCCTGATAATCCCACGCCGAACGTCCCCAGTCCGCCGACTGACCGCGGCGCGTCCACACAAGATTGTGATAATCGGCTGGCGTCGCCATCACGGTCACCTTACCGGAATGGAAACGGGCATGGGGAAAATGAAACCAGCGCGTGCGGATCGCTTCCGCGTCCTCGTTGTTGAACGCTTCCATGAAGCCGTCCAGAGCGGCACGCGCTCCGGCGATCGCGTCCTCGTTCGTTTCCGCCATGCCAGCGATCTCCCTTGAGCGAGCGTCTACTGTGACGGCCGGGCCGGTGCGCGGCAATGCCACAATGTGGTATCTGCTGGTTGGCTTGTGCCTGGTGCTGGTGGCTCCCCTAATGCTCGCCGACGTGCCACCGCTGTCGGACTATCCGAACCATTTGGCACGGCTGTTCGTGCTGGCATTTATCCGGACCGATCCGGTACTCGCGCGGTTTTATGTACCGCATTGGGCTATCATCCCGAATTTGGCGCTCGATCTGACGGTGCCACCGTTGCTGCGGATTTTCCCGGTCCATCTCGTTGGCCGGGCCATTGTCGGCCTTACTCTGCTGTTACCAGTGCTCGGTGCGGTCGCGTATCATCGAGCGCTGACCGGCCGCTTATCGTACTGGCCGCTCGGCTCCGTACTGTTCGCTTATAACGGCATCCTGCTCAAAGGTTTTCTGAATTTCGTTGCATCGGTGGGACTGGCCATGATGCTCGCGGCCGCCTGGATTGCGTGGCGAGACCGGAGCCCGTCCCTCGCAATCGTGATCGGTGTACTGGGTGCAGTTGTATTGTTCTTCTGTCATCTGGACGGATTGCTGTTGTTCGCCATTTTGATCGGCAGTCACGAACTGTTGGTCATCCGGACGGATCCAATCCGGATTGACTCGTTGCGCAGTCGAGTTCCTGCACTGGTCGTGGTTTCTGCTGTTCCGTTGGCGCTGTACGCAGCCTCCGATTTTGATCATATGCCGGACGCGGCACAGTTTCGCTCGGCGTTCGACAAGGCGCACGCTGCGCTAACGCCGCTGATGAATTACTTCTGGTCACTCGATCTTTTCACCGCCGCACTGTTCGTCGGGATGCTTGCGCTTTGCCTCGCCCGTCGGTGGTGCGCCATGCCATTACGGGCAGTATTGGCGGTTCTCGTATTGCTTGTGCTGTTCATCGTTGCTCCGAACGCGTTCAAGGGAGGGTTCGACATCGACACACGCTTCCTCGTCATGGCGGCGTTCATCGTCCCGGCGGCGCTCGTGCCGGTTGCTTTGCCTCGGCGGGCGGCATGGACGATTGGCATCGGATTTTTGCTGCTGTTCAGCGTGCGGATGGCCCTGCTTATGACCCTCTGGCACGATTGGGCGGGCGATCTCGCTGCGTTTCGGACCGTGATCGCCCGGGTGCAACCGGGCGATGTGGTGTTGACGATCCGGGTGCCGCGGGGAGCGGAGCAAAATCCCGGGACCTCAGTAGCGACGGCGCGGCGCCTGTCCGACGGTACCGTCGTCGATGCGCATCTCCCGGCGCTGCTGCTGATCGAACATCGTGCCTGGTGGCCGTTTCTGTTTGACAATCAATCGCAACAACCGATCGAAACGCGGGAACCGTTCCGAACACTGGCTGAGCGGATCGATGCCTCCCCGAACCCGATTGCTCTACTGGCCAGCGACGCGCCGGAGTTGCGACCGGTCACGCATGTGCTGCTTTGGGGGCACGCACCAGCCCAGACCGCGACGGAGGGTTTGAAACTGCTGGCCGCAAACAGCGAAGCGGCCTTGTTTGCAGTGGAACGCGATCAGCTCAGCGGATCGCCGCCGCGCGCGCCGCCGCCTGGCCGCTGATCCACGCGCCCGCCAAGGTGCCGGCGTAGGGAACGTTGCAAGCTTCGCCGGCGAACATCAGATGCCCTCCAGCCAATGGGTCCGCCAGCCGGTCGCGCGCCTGCGACTGGCCGGGCACGGCGTAGCAGTAGGCGCCTCTGATCCAGGGATCGGCATCCCAGCGCGTCACCAGCGAGCCACCGCCCGCGAACAGGCGATCGACCCGGCTGCCGAACAGTTCGCGGAGCTGGCCGAGCGCGTAATCGATGGCGGCGGCTTCTCCGTCGCGCGCCAGTTGCCAAGCCGTGCTGCCGCCGATCCAGCCTTGCACGTAGTCACGTCCAAACGGCCAGCACTGGAACGGCATCAGCGGCAACCCGCTATGCGGCACGCGGCGGTCGACCGAGCAATGCAACGGCAGATCCAGCCGGTCCGGTCCGTTCGCGCGCAACGCAACCTTCATCGCGAGGCCCATTGGCAACGCGTGGATGCAGTCCTGGACGCCCTGTGGCAGCGCCGGTTCGAACCGAAGCGTGCCCGCGGCGAGCACCCCCGTGGAGACGGTGACGATGCAGGCGCCGGCGGTTAGCTTTCCGTTCACGCTCTCAACCGTGACCCGTCCTCCTGGGCCGCCCCAACGCACCACGGTCGCCGGAGCGTTCAGGTGGATGTTCAGACCGGCGGTCAGTCGGCGGTCGACGAATGCACCAATGCCGCCATCCGGCACCAGGTTGCTACCGCCCAGAGCGTTGCGCCGCCAATCGCGGGCACTGAACTGAGCGGCGTCCACCGCGCAAATAACCGGGCCTTCCCAGGCCTCGACGGTCGCAGCCCAGGGATCGTTGGGGAGAGAATGGGTGACGTCAGCGAGGGAGACGTCGGCGCGGTCTCGCAACATCGCATCCGTGGCAGCTTCGAAGCGGCTCCACGCACCGTCGTAAGATTGCGCTTCATCCTCGGTCATCAGACGGGACCCGACATAGGTACGTTCGACGCGGATCTGGTCCGAACGCAGCAGCTTGTCGCTGGCTTCCGTGGCGATCGGAACCAGCGGATTGTGCTCGGCGTCATGAAACCAGACCGCGCCCATGTCGAACCAGACGCCGCCCAGAGAGGCAGGGTTGGTCGTCCAGGCTCGCCCGCCAACCCGGCCTGAAGCTTCCAGGATCACGCAACTGCGTCCCATCTCCCGAAGCGCGGCCGCCGCCCCAAGGCCGGCAAGGCCGGCGCCAATCACCAATACGTCAACGTCTGCGTCCATTCGGGATCCTCCGACGTCACCCACCATAGCCCGTCATATCGCTGATGGCACAGGGTGGCTTGATCGCTGCGGTGGCATCTTCCACCATTGCGACAGGACAGAGATTTCGGGAGAGCTCCGATGCAAGTACGCGCTGCGGTGGCCCGCAAGGCCGGCGACCCATTGAGCCTGGAAACCGTCGAGGTCGACGGCCCGCGCGAAGGCGAGGTGCTCGTTGAAATCAAGGCGACCGGGATTTGCCACACCGATGAATACACCCTCTCCGGCGCTGATCCCGAAGGTCTGTTCCCCGCCATTCTGGGCCACGAAGGCGCCGGCGTCGTCGTCGAGATCGGCAAGAATGTTTCGAGCCTGAAAGCTGGCGATCACGTCATCCCGCTCTACACGCCGGAGTGTCGGCAGTGCGAATATTGCCTGTCGCGCAAGACCAATCTGTGTGTGGCGATCCGCGCAACGCAGGGCCGTGGTGTGATGCCGGACGGCACCAGTCGGTTTCGTGCCGGCAGCGAGACGGTGTTCCATTATATGGGCACCTCCACGTTTGCGAATTTTACCGTGCTGCCGGAAATCGCATTGGCAAAGATCCGGCCGGACGCTCCGTTCGACAAGGTATGCTATATTGGTTGCGGTGTAACAACGGGGCTCGGCGCCGTGATGAACACTGCCAAGGTCGAGGCCGGTGCCCGATGTGTCGTGTTCGGTCTTGGCGGCATCGGCCTCAATGTCATTCAGGGATTGCGCATGGTGGGTGCCGAGCAAATCGTCGGCGTCGACCTCAATCCCCGCCGCAAGGCGATGGCCGAACAGTTCGGCATGACGCATTTCGTCAATCCGGAGGAGGTGCAGGGTGATCTCGTCCCATACCTCGTGGATCTGACAAAGGGCGGTGCGGATTATAGTTTCGAATGCATCGGCAACGTCAAAGTCATGCGTCAGGCGCTGGAATGCGCGCATCGTGGCTGGGGCAAGTCGATCATCATCGGCGTCGCCGGCGCCGGCCAGGAGATTGCCACGCGACCGTTCCAGTTGGTAACCGGCCGCACCTGGATGGGCACCGCGTTCGGCGGTGCGCGCGGGCGGACCGATGTGCCGCGGATCGTCGACTGGTACATGGACAAGAAGATCAATATCGACGACCTGATCACGCATGTTTTGCCGTTCGAGCAAATCAACGAAGGTTTCGCGTTGATGCGGCGAGTGAAAACCGCTTTCGATCCGCGAGGCGTGCTAAGCCCAGGTCGTTTCGCGGGCGGAATATAGCCAGATGACCGAACCAATTGGATCCACGGAGCAAGTCCAAGAGACAAAACGCGCCGGCGGATTTTCCGGCGCCGATATCCCTTCCTACGACGATTATGCCCGCTGCGTGCACTGCGGCCTGTGCCTGAATCATTGCCCCACGTACAAGCTCTGGGGACTTGAGGCCGATTCTCCTCGGGGACGAATCCGTCAGATTGTTCTTGTGGATCAAGGCCGGCTGCCGCTCGGCGATTCATTCGTCAAACATATCGACCAGTGCCT
>JBEKQQ010000054.1:0-35113 GCA_049519555.1 Acetobacteraceae bacterium | reverse complement strand
ATTGCCATGATCATCTATGGAACGTTCACCGAGACCTCGGTGGCCAAACTGTTCATGGCCGGCGTGGTTCCCGGCATGATGTTGACGCTGATGTTCATGACCTACATCGCGATCCGGTCGTTCTGGGGCGGGGCGGTGCCGCGCGGGGTGCCACCGGATGGCATCGGCTTCGTCACCGCGCTCGCCGACATTGTGCCTTTCGCACTGCTGATCGGCTGCATTATGGGCAGCATCTATGCCGGCTGGGCGACCCCAACCGAGGCAGCGTCCGGCGGCTGCCTGTTTTCCCTCATCCTTTGCCTGATTTGGGGCGAACTGACCTGGCAACAGTTCAAAGATGCCATGCACCGCACCGTGCAAATCTGCGGCAATCTGCTGTTCATCATCTATTCAGCGTATATCTATGCTTATGCAATCGGCGTGGCAGGCGTTGGCGAAAGCGTCACCTCCTGGCTGGTGGGACTGAACCTGTCGCATTTTCAGTTCTTCGGCGCGCTGTTCGTGCTTTACACGGTACTGGGCTGCCTGGTGGAGAGTATCGGCATGATCGTGATCACCGTGCCGCTGATCTATCCGGTGCTGGGGAATTACGGCATCGATCCGATCTGGTTTGGCGTGATCCTGGTGATGTACGTGGAACTCGGCCAGATTTCACCGCCGATCGGGATCAACCTGTTCGTCATTCAAAGCATCTGGGACGGTGAACTGAGCGACGTCGTAATGGGAACGATCCCGTTCCATGTCATAATGTTCGTGCTGCTGTTCCTGCTCACCCTGTTTCCCGGCCTGGCGCTGTGGCTGCCCGGCCAAATGTAACCGGGCAAATGCAACCAGGCAAATGTGACCGGGCAAATGTAATCAGATGCACCAGGTCTGCACCGGGGCAAAGCCGTTGAACTCCACCGAGGCGTAGCTCGATGTATAAGCGCCAGCCGAAAGAAAATCCAAATGATCGCCCGCGGCAAGGCTGAGCGGCAGCTCATACCCGGCACGCTCGTAAATGATGTCGGTGCTGTCGCATGTTGGGCCGGCAAGAATGACCGTCCCGGCAGCACCGCCGTCGCGCGCCGTACGAATTCGGTACTGAATCATTTCACCTTGCGTTTCCGGAAGCCCGTTATAACGGCCGGCGTCGAGATAGACCCACCGATGTGCGCCTGAATGCGGACGTTCCGCAACGAGCACCACCTCACTGCGCAACACGCCTGCATCCCCAACCATGTAACGGCCGGGTTCCAATAGCACCTGCGGCCGCGCTGCGCCGAAATGGAGCGCCAACGCGGCGTGGATTATCTCGGCATAACGCTCCAAAGCGGGCACCGCGGTACGGTATTGCGCCGGCAGACCGCCCCCCAGATTGAGCAGCGAAAGCGCAATTCCCTGTCGCGCGCAGGCGTGAAAGATGCCGGCGGCATGGGCAATCGGCGTTTCCCACTGACGCGGGTCGGTTTGTTGCGAACCGACGTGAAACGACACCCCGGCTGGCCGTAAGCCAAGCTGGTGAGCCCTTAGCAGCAGTTCGATCGCGGTTCGTTGATCGCAGCCGAATTTATGGGTCAACGGCCATTCTGCGCCGGCATTGCGTACCAGAAGCCGACAGAACACCCGCGCACCAGGTGCCGCACGGGCCAGTTTCGCAAGCTCTGGTGCAGAATCGAAGGCAAACAGATCGATGCCCGCCGCGAACGCGGCGGCGATGTCGCGTTCCCGCTTGATGGTATTGCCATACGACAAATCCACCGCCGCCACACCGGCACTGCGGCATCGTTGCATCTCCCCTGGGCTTGCCAAATCGAAACAACAATGCAGTGCTGCCAGAGCCGTAATGACTTCGGCTGCCGGATTGGCCTTGACGGCATAGTAAATCGACACATCCGGGAATAGCGATTGCAACGCACAAAAGCGCGCCCGCACGATGTCCAGGTCGATGACGACGCATGGTGTCGGCGGCCGTCTCGTCGCAAGGAATTCGTCAACCCGGCTCATTGATTTGTGGCTCCGCTGACCAACCTAACGGACGCGGTGGCCGAGTTGGCGGCTGCCCGCCAACTGTTGATCACTGCAAGTTCCCGCTCAGGCCGTTCGGTCACCACCGTCAGCCGGCCCGGATAGACCGCGCCGTCATTGCCGTCGATCGACAGAAACTCGCCTTCCACAAGTCTGCGTTCGCCGATCCGCACAGCCCTTCCCACCACATCCGCCATCAATCCTGGGCAGGATACCAAACACACTTTGCCGAGTTGCCGCGCCACCACTGCCGCATGCGACGTGCGGCCACCGGTCGCCGTCACGACACCTTCGGCCACGGCCAGCCCGTCAATGTCGGCGGTCGATGTCTCCTGCCGTACCAGGATCACCGGTTGGCCTGCCGCCACCATTCGCTTTGCCGAGGCTGAGTCCAGCGCAATCGCACCACATGCAACACCGATACTCGCCACCTGAGCGTTGGCCAGCGGCGGCGGCAGCGGTAGTGCGAAAAACGTGCGTTCCACAAGGTTCAGATCAATCTCTGCAAGGCGCTGCAACGCCTCGGCGGGCTGGCAAAGTCCTTCCTCGACCATATCGACCGCGATACGGACCAAAGCCCATGGCGTGCGTTTGGCGTGGCGGGACTGGAGGAACCAGAGAATGCCGGATTGCACGGTAAACTCAAAGTCCTGTGCATCGCCGAAAAGCAGCTCGAGCTCGTGGCACGCCACATCAAGTTGCCGCCAGATCTCGGGCAACGTGGCACGCAATCTGGCATTGTCATGCAGCACCTGGCGGCCTGCGACCACATCCTCGCCCTGACTGTTGAACTGGAAGTCGTAATAAAATTCCCGCGCGCCACTTGCGGGATTTCTTGTGAAGCCGACGCCGGCACCGGATTTCCCGCCGGCATTGCCATAAACCATCGTCTGGACGGTGACCGCGGTGCCAACGTTCCCTGGAATGCCTTTCAGCGTGCGAAAGCTTTTGGCTTTCGGCGCATCCCACGAGCGAAACACTGCCTCCACCGCGCGCGCCAATTGCGTACGTGGCTCGGTGGGGAACGATTCGCCGGCCAGGTCCTGGTAGCACCGCAGCATCGACTGGGTCAGATCGCGCAATGTGCGATGATCCAGCTCACGTTCGTTTTCGGCGCCGGCACTGGCCAGAGCATCGCGCACCAACGCGTCGAACGGGGCAACCGCCAGACCTGCCACCACCTCGGCGAAACCCTGGACCAAACGACGAAAACTGTCCCAGGCCAGCCGCGGATTGCCGGTGACACGGATCAGCCCGTCGACCGACTCGAGATTGAGACCGACATCCAACACGGTCTCCATCATGCCGGGCATCGATAATGCGGCGCCGGAACGAACCGAAACCAGCAACGGACGGCGCGCGGACGAAAAGCCAAGTTGAGTGGAGGATTCGATGCGGGCGACGCCTTTGGCCAGAGCGGCGCGCAAGGCTTCAGCGTTGGCGTCGGTCTCACGCGGCAGGCTGCACCACGCAACCGGCAAAACGAACCCCGGCGGCACCGGCAGACCCGCCGCCGCCATGCGCATCAGGTTGAATGCTTTGTTGCCAACCTCCTGCGCTCCGCCGGACGGCAGCTTCTCACCCGGCAGAATGACGTAAAGCGGCGGAACGTCAGCCACCTAGCACCTCACCCAGCACATGACCACGCAACGCCAGGCTGGCATGTTTCAACGCATCCATGGTCTCCTCGAGGCCATCGCTGATCACCGTGTAAAGATGCAATTGCCGGAAGTTTTTTGACTGCTGGATCGCCAGCGTGGTCAGACGCCGCTCGGCGTCGTCCGCCTGATGTTCCAAAGCGGCAACGCGGTCGATCGCGGTGAGAAAGTCATCGGTGTCCTCGCGCAGGCCGGGCCGGGTGACATGCGCCGCGTGGCCGAGCGCCTTGATCCATTCCTGCACACCCTCCAGGGTTACCGCAGTCAGGGCGCGCAACGCATCCAACGTCGCGCCACCCGGTTCGTCATGATCCGCCAGCAAGACCAGCAGAAAGGCGACATCCTCCAGGTGATCGGCCGCATCATCGGCGGTCTCCAGCAACGTGCGGAACACCGTCCGATCGGGTCGGCGGCGGGCTGCCTCACGTGCCGCCCCGACCAGAAGGTCGGCATCATGTTCGAAGCGGCGGGCGCGATCGGCTCGTTTGCTGAAGCCGCCATCCCCGGTTCCGGCAGCCAACACGCCATCTTGCACAAGCGAGGCAATCTCGAAGATCAGACCGGCGTGATCCGACGCAACGCCCAACAGGCGGCGCTCGTCGTCGCTGAAATGCCGTTGCAGTTCGGCTCTGATGCGATCCGCGATCAAGGCGTGCGACTGCCCTGCCAATTTGCCGTGTGCCGCGGCGTTCAGCACGAACTGGATGAATTCGACCGCCGGCTCGGTACCAAGCACGTCGCACAGGCGATCGCCGAAATGCATGGCCGTATCTGCGGTTGCCTCGATCGCTTCATTGATTGCACGCGCCCCGCCAATTTCCAGGAAGCCGCGATGGCCGGCGTCGTGCTGCGCCGCCCAGAGCAGCACCTCCAGGCGTTGCGGGCCCCGTAGGAAGCCACGCAACTGCTTGCGGGCCTTGTTCCAGTCGATCAGAAATACCAACCGAGAGCCGAGAAACTCCAGAAACCGCAGGCAGTCCGCAGCGTCCGCCGCCACAAACGCACCAGTAACCAACTGAAACGGCATGCCGGCGGCCAATGTCGCCACCTGTGCCGAGCGTCCGTCATCCCAGGAGACATTCATCGGCGCCAGCATATTGCGCAGGAACTGCACGCGTTCAGGATGCACGTCGCTGTAGGTGACGGTGACCGTCAACGCCTCGACATGGATCACGATGACATGGGCGTCGGTGGTTCCGATATCGTTCTGGATCACCAGCCGATCGCCGGCACGCGTCGCGGTCGTTCCAAGTCCAGGATGATCGAATTTTAGCGGTGCGGTGCAGTTCACACCCGCCATGAACGCCTTGACATTGGTCCGGTCGGAGTCCGCCAGGCCAAAGACCGCCGCGCCATCCAGCGATTCTTCCGCCAGCGCGGCCTGTTGTGCGTTCAGTTCCTTGTGCAGCTCCATGACCAGCCGGTGCAGGCTTCCGGTCGGCGCGCCATGGTGTGGTCGGCCTGCCTGGGTGATCGCCGTGACGTCCGCGGCAGTGAGGCAGTCGTCATTCGCCGCCGGCAACGCCTTCAGCAGCGTTTGCAGCCGCTCGGCGTAGCCCGGCTTGCCACCTGCGATAACCGGTGCCGCCATGACCCGCATCTCGTTGGCGATGCGCTGCATGACATTGGCGGCGCCCGGCAACTGGTAGTCACGGGCCCTCCGCTGCGCGGTTGCCACCATGTCGTCGAGGCTCGCCTCGTCGACCCCGGCGGCGAGCCGTTCGCGTTTCAGGCTGGTGGCGGACTGGTCCGGATGATCGGCGTGGCTCACTGCCATTTGCAGCAGCGAAAACAGGTATTTCACCCGATCGTTGGCAGCCAGCGCGTCGCTCAGTCCGGAGGCGCGTTGCAATTCCGTCACGCCCATGGCCTCGAGAATGCGGGTTTTCATGATGCTCATTCCCGGATCTATGGTTTGCTTATCGGCGCAGGTCGGCCGCCCGCACATTGACCTGTGTCAACACCTGCTGTCCATCGCAGCGATATTGCAAAACCATAAGGCTCGCTCTGTCATAAATTTGTCATCGACTTGCAATCGACGCCGTACCCCGGTCTACCACAGGCGCAATCTCGGCTACACCCGAGGTGTGCGCATACAGGGCATCAGCCAATGGAATCCAGAGAATTGCAGGTCGTATCAGGCACGGTGATCGCCTGTCGGCTGTTCGATATCGCCGACTCCATCGATCTGGCAAAGGCGGAATTGCTGTTGGGCGAGCAACCCCATGCCAGTGGCACGCGCGGCCGGTTGGTCACCGCCCCATCGAAAGCGGTGGCATTCGGCGTCGCGCCGCTGGATATCCCGCTCGAGCCGGTTAAGCTGCAACTGAATGGCACCGACCTTTGGGCTGCCGCGACCGCCCGGCTTTACGACTTTGGCGTCACGCGGCTGGCGCTGCATATTCCGGCGGACGATTTGTCCTGGACCGGTTTCACCCAACGTCTGATTGCGGTCGATCGCCATGTCGGACCCGCCGCCGGCGCCGCGGTATGGTCCCGGCAACTCGATCATGTCCGCAAGACGTTTGCCGGTGCGATGTTGCGTCCCACGCCGGAAACCTTGGAAGAAGACTACCTCATCGGCATGGTTCGCGCATTTAATGAAACACCCGACGCCGAGAGCCTGCTGCAGCGCATCGATCTGGTGCCGCTGCTATCCGGCGAAACGCGCGCGCTGTCGGACGGTGCCCGCCGGGATTTGCTGCGCCAGCGATTCTCCTGGTACCGCGATGATCTGGTCGTGATGACCTGGGACCGCGCATTCATTTACGAACCGCGCAATGACTCCGACGTGATGGATGTGCTGGACGTCGCCAACGCGCAATTGCTGGAAATACGCTATTATGATCAGCTGCTCGACGCCGAGCTACCGAAAATGTACGATTTGGTGCAGGCGATGCAACGGTCCCGCCCGCTATTGGGCTCGCGCCGGTTCGCCAATCTGGCACGGCGGTTTTATACACTCGTCGCCGAGGTGACCGAGCTGCGGGAGAAAGTGGATAACGCATTGCAAGTGACAGAGGATGTATACCTGGCGCGCATTTACACCGCAGCCCACGAGCTGTTCCGCGTAGCCTCGGTGAATGCTGCGGTGGATCGCAAACTGGCAATTATCCGCGATACCTATACCGCGCTGTACGACGAAGCATCGGCCGCGCGATCTGCCTTGATGGAAGCCGCGATCATCGTGCTGATCGTGATCGAGGTTGTGCTGGCACTGCCAAGGCCCGGATAAACTGTCGTCCGCGGCGTGGTGATCTCCAACTCACACACTAACCTGAGGAGACTGCAATGTCCGAGTTCAATGTTGGATTTGTCATCTTTCCCAATCTCACCCAGCTCGATTTTACTGGGCCCTTGCAAGTCCTCAGTCGGATGCCGAACTCGAAAACTCACATCGTTGCGAAATCGCTCGATCCGGTGCCGAGCGATTGCGGACTTGCTCTGGTTCCGACCGTGGCGTTTGCCGACTGTCCACAACTCGATCTGATCTGTGTCCCAGGCGGTTTCGGTGTCGTGCAGGCGATGACCGATCGTGCAACAGTCGACTTTGTCAAACGTCAGGCTGCAGAAGCACGTTACATCACCTCGGTCTGCACCGGAGCTTTCGTCCTCGGTATGGCCGGCCTGCTGCAAGGCCGCCGCGCCACCACACACTGGGCTTATACAGACTTGCTGCCCAGAACAGGGGCGATCGTCGAGAAGGGGCGTGTGGTCTGGGATGGCAATGTGGTGACCGCCGGCGGCGTGACCTCAGGCATCGACTTTGCGTTGCAGATCGTTGCCGCGCTTGCCGGGGACGATGTCGCGCAATCGATACAATTGAGCATCGAGTACGATCCGGCTCCGCCATTTGCCGCCGGTCATCCGGACCACGCCCCGGTCGCGATCCGGCAAAGTGTCAGTGCCGGTTTCGCCAAACGTCGGGAGACCTATGCAGCGGCCTTGCCGATGTCCGGTCGGTAGGACGTTCCCCATCCGGATTATTCCACTACCATCGTCAGGACGAAATTCAACCAGCTGCGGGCAATCTGGCGACGGCAACCGAGACAATGCCGCAGCAAAGCTGGACATGAGACACATTTGGCTACACAGTGCCCGGTCGGTCCTGCGCATAAGCGGATCAGGGTCACAAGGAGAAACCAATGGCACTGCGCAAATTCATCATCGAACGGGACATTCCCGAAGTCGGCTCGCTGGAGCGTGAACAGCTTCGCGGTGCAGCTGCGAAATCCAATGAAGTGCTACGCCAGCTCGGCCCGGACATCCAATGGCTGGAAAGTTTCGTGGCCCAGAACAAAACCTTTTGCGTCTATCTCGCGAAGGATGAGGACATTATCCGCAAGCATGCCGAAATCAGCGGGTTCCCGGCCACGAAAATCACCGAAGTCCGCAAGATGATCGATCCGTCAACCGAACATCCGGGCTAACGCACGCAAGCCACGCGGCCCCGATCGGACCGCGTGGCGCCGTGCCTATTTCATTGCCTTTTGCAGATTCTCGTCCAGCTCCGCAAGGAACGCCTGCGTGGTCAACCACGGCTCCTGCGGTCCGAGCAGAATCGCCAGGTCACGGGTCATGAACCCTGCCTCGACGGTTTCGATGTAGATTTTTTCCAATGTCTCGGCGAACGCGGTCACGTCCGGCGTGTTGCCGAACTTGCCGCGATAGATCAGCCCGCGGGTCCAGGCGAAGATCGACGCGATCGGGTTGGTCGAGGTGTCCTTGCCCTGCGGTGCGCGCCCCGTCGTGCCGTCGATCTTGTCGGGCGCGCTCAGCCATCATCATCGGTCATCCCGCGTGCTCGGATTGGCCTTGCATCTGGGAAATGTCGGTGAACGACTCCTTCTCAACTCCGGGAGAGGATGCTGGCTCAACTCCGGGAGAGGATGCTGGCTCAACTCCGGGAGAGGATGCTGGCTCGGAGCCCCCGCTTGCCCTTCCCGCACGCTGATGCGACAAGGCGCTGAATCCGTGGATATTTCCACGCAGCCCAGGCCAGCTCGGCGCGCAGAGGTGCAAGCATGTCAGATCTCGAAATCGTTTGGACAAAGACCGACGAGGCTCCGGCGCTCGCGACGTTCTCCCTGCTGCCGATCGTCGAAGCCTTCGCTGGCACGGCCGGCGTGACGATGAAGCTGAAGGACATTTCGTTGACCGGCCGCATCCTCGCCAATTTCCCCGAGAAACTGACCCCGGCGCAACGGATCAACGACGAACTCGCCGAACTTGGCCAACTCGCGATGCGGCCAGAGGCCAACATCATCAAGCTGCCCAACATCTCCGCCTCGGTCCCGCAGCTCAAGGCCGCGATCAAGGAGCTGCAAGACAAGGGTTACGACGTGCCGGACTATCCGGACAACGCCACGACGGACGCCGACAAGGACGTCCGGTCCCGCTACGGCCGCGTGCTCGGCAGCGCGGTCAACCCGGTGTTGCGCGAGGGCAATTCCGACCGCCGCGCCGCTGGCGCCGTGAAGCAATACGCCCGCGACAATCCGCACAAGATGGGCGCCTGGAGTGCTGCCTCCAAAACGCATGTGGCGTCCATGGCGGGCGGCGATTTTTACGGCTCGGAAATCGCGGCCACCGTCGCGGCGGCGACCAATGCCCGCATCGAACTGGTTGGCGCCGACGGCGCGGTCACGGTGCTGAAAGCGAAAACGCCGCTGCAGGCCGGGGAGATCATCGACGCGTCGACGATGAGCCGCAAAGCATTGCGCGCGTTTTACGCCGAGCAGATCGAGGACGCCAAAAAACAGGGCGTGCTGTTCTCGCTGCACCTGAAGGCGACCATGATGAAGATCTCCGATCCCATCGTGTTCGGCCATTGCGTTGCCGTCTTCTTCGCCGATGTGCTCGAAAAGCACGCCGCCACGCTCACGCGTATCGGCTTCGACCCCGACAACGGTGTGGGCGATCTGCTGACCAGGATCGAAACGCTGCCGGACGCCGAAAAGGCGGCGATCAAGGCCGACATCGCGGCCACCTACGCGGCACGGCCCGGCCTCGCCATGGTCAATTCCGACCGGGGCATCACCAACCTGCACGTGTCAAGCGATGTGATCGTCGATGCTTCGATGCCGGCGATGATCCGCGAAGGCGGCCACATGTGGGGCGCCGACGGCAAGCTGCACGACGTCGACGCCGTGATCCCGGATCGCAGTTACGCGAGATTGTTTCAGACGGTCATCGAGGACTGTAAGGCGCATGGCGCGTTCGACCCGAAGACGATGGGCTCGGTTCCGAACGTGGGGTTGATGGCGCAGCAGGCCGAGGAATACGGCTCGCACGACAAGACGTTCGAAGTTCCCGCCGGCGGCACGGTCCGCGTTGTCGCTGATGACGGAACGGTGCTGCTGGAGCGTCCGGTGGAGACCGGCGACATCTTCCGGATGTGCCAGGTCAAGGACGCGCCGATCCGGAACTGGGTCGAACTCGGGGTGCGCCGCGCGCGCCTCACCAACACGCCGGCGGTGTTCTGGCTGGACGCCAATCGCGCGCATGACGCGCAGGTGATCGCCAAAGTCGAAAAATACCTGAAGGAGCAGGACACATCGGGGCTGGACATCCGCATCCTGGCGCCGGTCGAGGCGATCAAGTTCTCGCTCGATCGCATCCGTAAGGGACAGGACACGATTTCCGTCACCGGCAACGTGCTGCGCGATTATCTGACCGATTTGTTCCCGATCATGGAACTGGGCACCTCGGCCAAGATGCTGTCGATCGTTCCGCTGATGGCGGGCGGCGGGTTGTTCGAGACCGGTGCCGGCGGCTCGGCGCCCAAGCATGTCGAGCAGTTCGAACAGGAAGGCTATCTGCGCTGGGATTCACTGGGCGAGTTCCTCGCCCTGGGGGCCTCGCTCGAACATCTGGCGCAGACCCACAAGAACGCGGACGTGCAGGTGCTCGCCGACGCGCTCGACATCGCCAACGGCAAGATTCTCGAATTCAACCGCTCGCCCGCGCGCAGGGTCGGCGAACTCGACAATCGCGGCAGCCATTTCTACCTGGCGCTGTACTGGGCGCAGGCGCTGGCTGCGCAGGGCAAAAGCGCGGCACTGCAAGTCCGCTTCAAGAAGCTGGCCGAGACGCTCGCGGCCAACGAGGCGAAGATCAACGCCGAACTGATCGCCGCGCAGGGCAAGCCGGTGGACATCGGCGGTTACTACCTGCCCGATCCGGCCAAGGTGTCGGCGGCGATGCGGCCGAGTGCGACGCTGAACGCAGCACTCGCCGCGCTCTGACGCTGCGTTACGAGGACCCACCCTGGACAACCGGGGCGGGTTTTTTCATGGCCGCACCCTTGCCAGCCCCGGAGTGCCGGGCGCCACGGCATGGGGATTCCCGGCAGGGAAATTCATCGTCAGCGGCACGGCCGTGCAATAACCCATCAGCACGATGATGCCGGTGATATCCTCGTGCCACAGCACACAAGCCGACCGGAGGTGCTGGAGCTCGCGGACCTCGGAGCCATTTCCGTAGCGCGATGGATGTCGCCATGGGCTTGGCGGCCGATGACGATCGGCTGCGTTCAGCCCAGTACCAGCCGAGGAACGTTCTCGCAGATGATCGACTCGCGGAAGATGGTGCCGTCCAGGAGGTTGCGCAGCGTGCCGTTCGGGCTGCGATACATCCGCTTCAGGTTGAACTCCGTCACCCGTGCTTCGTCGGGCGTAATGGTGGCGCATTTCACGCCGCCCCCGTACTGGGCGATCGCATGCGCCGCATCGACGGTGACCTGGTCGTCGGTCTGTTCGCGATATTCGATGCCGAGATCGTATTATTTCAGGCCGATATCGAGGTATGGCAGAATCAGCTTGTCCTTGATGAACCCCCAGATGATGCGGGTCATCTCCTCGCCGTCGAGTTCACGACCGGCGGCTTCACCTTTATCTTCGCCATACCGACCTCATACCAAATTGCCTGCGACTCTGGGTGGCCGCCGCGGTCTCCCGCTGCGGCCCCGGCCGATGAAACGTCATCGCACCGGCCGGGAGGAAGGGCATGGGTGGGCGGCACATCGATCGCCCAGGTTACCGCACTGGGATGGCGCGATTTTCGTCCAAATTCTTACAAAACCTATACAGGCATGTCCCAAGTACCGTAATCTGTTCCACCAGGTTCGACGGACTGGCAGGTTCGACGGACTGGCAGGTTCGACGGACTGGCAGGTTCGACGGGTTGGAAAGCCAGAACGTCATGAAGCAGGTTTGTATTGGGGTAAACGTTATACACAGCCGTTCCGCCAGCCCAGATCGATAATCCCAAGGGACGTCCGCTCTCTGTGATGTTGTCCGGTTTCTTCCGATCCGCCCGATCTGGCCTGAGCGTTGTGGCGACATTCGCTCTGGCGGTGGGCGTGATCGGGTTCACCTGGTACACCGTGGCACAGACCACCAATGCGCAACGCCGCGACGCCGTCCAACGGACCGACGCGATCGTGACCGCCCTCGCCGCGAGCTATGCCGAGCAAATCAGCCGCCAGACGCTCGCGCTGGATCAGACCCTCGGCATGATGGTGCGGGATTGGGAGGCCGACCCGGACCGGTTCAACCTGGAGGCCGCCCGCGAACGCGCAACGATCCTTAACGGGATCTCGCACGACATGTTCCTGACGGACGAGAACGGGATCATCCGCCAGTCATCCGTGCCCGACTACATTGGCCAGAGCGTCTTCGAGATCGACGTGTTCCGCAACGCCGCCGAGCACAGCAATCAGAGGCCAGGACTTTACCTGGGGGTTGCCGCGGTCAATCCGATCATGCGGCAGTGGCATCTCGACGCGGCGCGCATTTTGCACCACCCGGATGGCTCCTTCGCCGGTATCATTGACGCGGACTATCGCGTGTCGGCCATCACCAGCGTGTTTGCAGCCTCGCCTCCGACAGGCAACGGGTTTGCTGCCCTGATCGGCCTGACCGACGGCAAGTTGCGCGCCACATTTGGCGCCACGGGCGCGACGCCGGATGCCAGCGTTGCCGACACCGCAATGTTCGCGGCAGTGGAGGCCGGCGATGCCGAACTTTGGGTGGGACCGTCATCGACTGACGCCGTGGTTCGCATCCATGCCTTTCGGAGACTCCCCGGCCGCGACCTGGCGGTCATCGTCGGCCTGGATCAACGCGAGGTCATGCAGCCGGTTGCAGCCTGGCAGCGGCAGGCGCGGCTTTTCGCCGGCGTCATCTCGGCCCTCATGGCGATCATTGCCGTACTGATTTTGGGCGGCTTGCGCACCGCCGGGCGGCGGGCCGCAACGGCGGCCGACGCGCAGGCCAATCTGGCCGCCTCGCAGGCGCTGGCCGAGGTGTCGCGCGCCCACGCCGATGCCATCGAACGCCGTTTGCATGCGACGTTCGCCGCCATCGCCGACGGTGTCGGCATATTCGATGCGCATTTGAATTTGGTCGAATGGAACGAGCTGTTTCCTGCACGCAGCGGCGTCGACGCCAGCCTTATCCGTGCCGGCATGGCCATGGAGGACGTGCTGCGCAGCCAGGCCGAGGCAGGATATTTCGGCGAGGTCAAAGACGCCGAAGTGGAAGTAGACCGGCGCATGGCCTTGCTACGCGCCGGAAATTTCGGTGCCAGCCTGAGTTTTCAAACCGCTGCCCATGTCATCGAGCTGCGGTGCCGCCCGTTGGCTGAAGGCGGTTTTGTCGCACTGTATACCGACGTCACTGAAGCACGGCAGGCGCGGCAGGCATTTTGGGACACGCGCGCGGCCCTGGGTCGCGAACAAGCCTTTCGCATGCGGTTGCTCGACGTGGTCGGGCTTGAACTCAATACGCGCGTGGCTGCGCTGGCGCGATCGATTGACTGGCTGCGGAGCATGGACGTGCCAGTCCGGCTGCTCGACCCGTTACGCCGGGTCGGGGAGAGTTTGGCAGGACTGGCGATTGATGCTGTTGAGCTGCCGCGCATGGAAGCCGGCGCCGTGGCGTTGCGGCCGGCGTTGATCGAACTGCGCCCGTTGTTACGCGACATTGTCGACGCAATTCAGCCGGTGGCGCAGGATCGCGGCATCACGATGTATCAGGTGGTGAACGATGCCGCGCCCGCCGAACTCATTGCTGACGCAGATCGGTTGCGTCAGATTGTGCGCGTGCTGATGCACGAAGCGTTGCGCTTCGCCGCACCCGACACGATGTGGCTGCTCGCGGACGGCGGCGAGGACGGCCGCCACGGCGCGATCGCGCTGCGCGTCACCATCCGCGGTTTCGGCGCGCCCATCCCTGAGGCTATGCGAATCAGGATGTTCCCTGCATTCGATGGGGTCGTCGTGCCGGGCAATGCGGAGGGTCCCAGCAGCGCAATTCCGGGCACCGGCCTGGGTCCGGCGATCGCTCGCCATCTGGCGACGCTGATGGGCGGGCAGTTATCCTGCGAGGCATGGTCATCGATCGATGGCCGCACCGGCAATGATTTCACCCTCGCCCTCCCGCCGGACCTGTTACCTGGGCCGCGCGGCAGAGCCCCCGGTCAGCTGCTCGCCGAAGGAAATTCACTGCCGCGCACTCGAATTTTGTTGGCTGGAGCAGCGACGGGATTGCGCATGGCGGCGGTGACGATGTTGCGGCGCGACGGCCACATGGTTGATGTCGCTGTTTCCGGTGAAGGTGCGATCCAGGCGTTGCGCGAGGTGCCCTATGACATTGCCTTTATCGATGGCGCGCTGCCCGACATGTCAATCGAGGTTGCCATCGCGGCCATCCGCGACCTGACCGGACCGGCGCGGCTCATGCCACTGATCGTCTCGGCACAACCGCAAGAGGAGGCCGATGAGCGCCCTTGGCGCGACTCCGGCGCTGACGACATTCTTGTCGCAAATCCGACGTTGGATGACCTGATCAGCGCCATCCGCCGTCACGTTTGGTTCAGCCGGTCCTTCACCCGGGAAGCCGGCGCCCTCTCCGGCCCGGTCGAGGAATTCGAGGAAGGGATCCCAATCCTGTCGGCCGAGCGGGTCATGGAACTGCGGGCCAACCTGCCGCGCGAGGAACTGCTGGAGATGGTAGAGGAATGCATCGCCGACCTGTTCCACCGGCTGCCCGCGCTACGCCGTTCGCTGGCAACCGGCGCCACCGGCGCCATCACAGCGCAGACCCACGCGATGGTCGGGATGGCCGGGGGCTATGGAATGGCAGTGCTCGAAGCCAGGTTGCGGGCGATTCTGACCGCGGTTCGCACCAACCGCTTAGACACGATCGACGGGGCCGCCGCCATGGTGGAGGCCGACCTGACCCGCGCAGCAGCGGCGTTGCGACGAACGTTGCGGCTGCCGCACCAGGCAAGTTCGGGGGCCCAGACTTAACGTTCGGGACCCTTACTGGTTTGGCTCAGGCGCCAACTGCCGGATTTTCGCCCGCCCAGTACGGGGCTACGCTCGTCAGCACGAATCGGAGGAGGTCGCCATGATGCTAACGATCACGCCGCTCCAGCACACGCTTGGCGCGGAGATTGCCGGCATCGATCTGAGCCAACAGCTCGATGCGGACACCAAGGACGTACTGTCGCAGATGCTGGCGGAGCACCTGGTGCTGGTGTTCCCCGATCAGTCGCTGACTCCGGAGCAATATCTGGCAGCGGCGGAGATGTTCGGGCCGCCGATGCGGCAGCATTACTCGCAGCATAACATGCCGGATTATCCGGATATCGGATTGGTCTGGCATCGGAATGGGCAGAAACCAGCGGAACGTTGGCACACCGATCACACCAATCGCGAGAAGCCGCCGGCGGCGACCATGTTGTATGGCGTCGAAATCCCGTCTCAAGGCGGCAACACCAGCGTCGCCAATATGCGGGTCGCATACGACATGCTGCCAGAAGACGAGCAAGCCCGGTTGCGCGAAATGCGCACGGTCAACCTGCTGGATGATCATCATAAAGATATCCGCCCCGAAGATATGGAGAAATTCGGCAAGCCCATTGTGCATCCGATGGTGCGGACCCATCCGGTGCATGGCTCGCCTGCGGTGTATTTTCACATCACCAAGACCGCGTATATCGAGGGCATGACGCCGGACGACAGCCGCACTTACCTGACCGATCTGCTGGACCGCATGATCCAGCCCGAGATTGTTTACACGCACCAATGGCGCCGCGGCGATGTGCTGGTCATCGACGACCGGGCGACCATGCATCGCGCGCACGGCGACCACGACCGCAGCGAGAGCCGGGTCCTGTGGCGGATTATCGTCGAGGGCGACCGGCCCGTGCTGATGTAACATCGTATACCCAGGGAGCACACCATGACGAAGGGCATCCTTCTCGTCGCATTCGATTATTCCAAGGCGCAGGCTGACGAGTTTCATGATTGGTATGACCTGGAGCACATTCCGGAACGGCAACGCGTGCCGGGATTCGGCACCTGTGAGCGCTGGATCAGTGTGGCCAATCCGAAGCACGCGATGGCGAGTTATGAGCTTGACAGTCTGGCTGTGTTGCAAAGTGCGGCATATCGCGCGATCGCGTATGAGAACCTGTCGGTCTGGTCAAAACGGATGGGCAAGATTGCGCAACGCATGCTGCGGCACGATGGCGAGCAGATCCTGCCGGGCGACCTCGTTGCGCCGGCGGGTGCGGGCGGACTGCTGGTGAACGCGATGAACGTCGACCCCGCGTACGAGCAAGAGTTCAACGAATGGTACGATAACGAGCACATTCCGTCGCTTGCCGCAGTTCCGGGGACGCTGTGCGCCCGGCGGTTCCGCGACATGAAAGGGACGCACCGCTACCTGGCGCTGTATCACCTGCAATCAGTGGATGTGCCGCTGACTGCCGCCTGGAAGAAGGCTGCCGGAACGCCATGGACGGAACGGCTGCGGCCACATTTCCGGGATCATCTGCGGATTCTGACGAAGCGGTACGTGCGCGGGGGGTAGGCGTTCGTGCCAGTCCACGGTTCCATGTATCACCGAGGTCGCGGAGTATGCGGAGGGCACAGAGAATTTTGATGTCGCGCCAGCCGGGTCTTTCTCCGCGTCCCCCGCTTACTCCGCGATCTCAGAGATTTATTCAGCGGGGCCGCAGCACAAACGGACAGACCCCCGCATGGCGCCGATGCACTTAACCGATCGCCCCTTCCCGCTTCAACGCCCTGACCGTTGCACGAAACGCGTCGACGGTCAGCACCATCTCCTCCTCACCATGGCTCGCCGAAATCGTGCCGGACGGGCCGGTGTTCACATCGACCCCATTAACCAGCAGCCCCATCCGCACCTTCACCGGCATTCCGTCATGCCGTGACTTATTGATCATCCGCAGCACGAACGGCACTGCATCGAAGCGCGATGGCACGATGTCGTCACCGTCAGGATTGGTGAAGATATGCATGCCGGAATACGTGCCATACACGGCCCACTTTACCTGCTCGTCCTCCAGCACCTCGTTCATCCGCGACCGCAACGTTGCGCCGTAAGCATTGGCCCGCTCGCACGCATCGGTCGTTGCCAGGATCTGCAATGTCGCGATCCCCGCTGCCGCCGACACCGGGTTTGCATTGAACGTCCCCTGATGCCCTATTTTCTCCTTTCCTTGCGCTTTTGTGACATCGAAGTCGAGCAGATCGAGGATGTCCTTGCGACCAACGACCGCACCGCCCGGCAAACCACCCGCCAGAATTTTCGCCAATGTCGTCATGTCCGGCGTTACGCCGATAACCTGTTGCAGTCCACCCGGCGAGACCCGAAAGCCGGTCACAACCTCGTCGAATATCAGGATGCTCCCGGCCTGTTTGGTCAGGTCACGCAAATGCCGTAGAAACGCCGGCACGATCGGCATTTTACCAAAACTCGCGCCGGTCGGCTCCAGGATCACAGCAGCAATGTCCTTATGGTCGGAGAACAATCGGTCGATCCCGGCGACATCGTTAGGATCCGCCAGCAAAACGTTGTCGGCAATGCCGGCCAGCACGCCGGTTGTCGGTGTCCCATCGAAATGGTTGGAGTAGCCGTTCGACAGATGATCATGCCAACCATGGAAATGCCCGCGGAAATGCACGATTTTCTGACGCCCGGTGTAGGCGCGTGCCAACCGCAGCGCCATCAGCGTGGCCTCGGTTCCGGAGTTCGTGAAACGTACCCGTTCGGCTGACGGAACCATTTGCGTGATCAGTTCGGCCCAACGGATTTCCGCCTCGTGGCAGGCGCCGAAATGGCTGCCGCGGTCGTACGCGGCGTGCACTGCCTGCTGCACTGCCGGATTGGCGTGGCCCAGGATCAGCGCGCCGTGGCCGCCGAAATAGTCCACGTAACGGTTGCCATCGACATCCCACTTCACCGGCCCCTGGCCGTGGGTGACGTAAATCGGCCAGGGGTCGAAATGCCGGCTGTCATGCGTCAGTCCGCTGGGAAACAGGCCGCGCGCCTTCTCGGCGAGACGGGCGGAACCCGGGGTCATTGCCTCATAGGCAGCTTCCAGCGTGGCGTTGGGCAGGGACATGATCGACACCTCTCGGATTCTTTGCGCGATCCTATACAAGCCCATACGGCAAACCCAGGGGCTGGTATGACGAGGCTGGTATGACGGGGCTGGCATGACGAGGTTGGTATGAAGACCAAGGGCAAATGGCAATTCTGGATCGACCGCGGCGGCACGTTCACCGACATCGTCGCCCGCGCGCCCGACGGCACCCTGTCCACCCACAAGCTGCTGTCGGAAAATCCGGGCCGCTATCGCGACGCCGCGCTGGCTGGCATCCGGTCGGTGCTTGGCGTGGCGCCGGACCAGCCGATCCCGTCAGGCCAGATCGATGCGGTGAAGATGGGCACCACGGTCGCCACCAACGCGCTGCTGGAACGCAAAGGCGACCGCACCTTATTGATCGTCAACCGAGGCTTTGCCGACGCGTTGCGTATTGGCAACCAGGCGCGCCCGCGGTTGTTCGACCTCGCCATTACGCTGCCGAGCATGCTGTATGAGCGGGTCAAGGAAATCGCCGGGCGTGTCGATGTGCACGGCGCTGAGATCGAACCGCTGGACGAGGCCTCGGCCCATACTGTCTTCGCAGCAGCAGTCGCCGATGGCATCCGCGCCTGCGCCATCGTGTTGCTGCACGCCTGGAAATATCCCGCGCATGAACAACGCCTGGCGGAACTCGCGCGTGCAGCCGGGATGACCCAGGTCTCGGCCAGCCACGCGGTCAGTCCACTGCTGCGATTGGTGCCGCGCGGCGATACCACTGTCGTGGATGCGTATCTGTCGCCGATCCTGCGGCGTTACGTGGATCAGGTGGCCGCCGAGCTGCACGGCACGCGGCTCTATTTCATGCAGTCCAATGGCGGCCTCGCCGAGGCTGGCGGCTTCCAGGGCAAGGACGCGATCTTGTCGGGCCCGGCAGGCGGGATCGTAGGCGCGGCGCGGACGGCGCAGATGGCGGGCCTGACCCGGATCATCGGCTTCGATATGGGCGGCACCTCGACCGACGTGGCACTTTACGCCGGCGGGTTCGAGCGGGCGTTCGAAACCGCAGTCGCCGGTGTGCGCATCCGGGCGCCGATGATGGCGATCAATACGGTCGCTGCCGGTGGCGGCTCGATCCTGTTCTTCGATGGCGCCCGTATGCGGGTCGGCCCGGATTCGGCGGGCGCCGACCCCGGACCGGCCAGCTATCGGCGAGGCGGCCCGCTGACCGTCACCGACGCCAATGTTTGCGTGGGCAAGATCCAGCCGGCGCATTTTCCCGCAATCTTTGGGCCGAACGGCGATCAGACGTTGGACAGCGCCGTTGTGGCGGAGAAATTCGCTGTCCTGGCCGAAGAAATCTCCCGGGCGACCGGCGTGGTCCGCTCTCCACACGAGGTCGCCGAGGGGTTTCTCCGCATTGCGGTTGCCAACATGGCCAACGCGATCAAGCAGGTCTCGGTGCAGAAAGGCCACGATGTCACCCGCTTCGCCCTCCAATGTTTTGGCGGCGCTGCGGGCCAACATGCCTGCCTCGTCGCCGACGCCCTGGGCATGGAGACGGTGTTCGTCCACCCTTATGCAGGTGTGCTTTCTGCGTATGGCATGGGCCTCGCCGATCAATCCGCGATGCGCGAACAGGCGGTCGAAAAAACCTTGAGCGCCAACCTGATGCCCGAACTGGAAACGCTGGCGGAGCAACTTGCCGAAAAGGCTCGGGCTGCGTTGGTAGACCAGGGCGCTGAGCCCGACCTGATCGAGCATGGCGCGACCCTGCACCTGCGTTACGCCGGGACGGAAGCCGCGTTGCCGGTACCGTTGCGCGACCTTGCCTCGATAACGCAGGACTTCACGGCGTCGCACCGCGCGCGGTTCGGCTTTGCCACCCCGGAACGTCCGCTGATTGCCGAACAAGTGTCCGTGGAAGCCACCGCCCGCGGCGACCAGGTGAAGGAAACGACGTTGCCGGCGCGCTCATCCGGTGCGGCCGAACCAATCGATACCGTGTCGCTGTTTACCGGCGGGCGAGAGCATGCGGCGCGCGTGTTCGAGCGCACCAGTTTGCGGGCCGGCGATGTCATTCCCGGCCCGGTACTGATCCGCGAAGCCAATGCCACGACCGTGATCGAGCCAGGGTGGACCGCCGAAGTTACCGCTTTGGACCACATGATCCTGCGCCGCACCGAGGCGGCCCCCGAACGCGTACCAGCCGACAGCGGCCGCCCGGATCCGGTGCTGTTGGAACTGTTCAACAACCTGTTCATGAGCGTGGCAGAACAAACTGGTGCGGTTTTGCAAAATACGTCGCTTTCGGTTAATATCAAAGAACGGCTGGACTTTTCCTGTGCGATTTTCGACGCTGAGGGTCGCCTGGTGGCCAACGCCCCGCATGTGCCGGTGCATCTCGGGGCGATGGGCGAAAGCGTGCGGACGGTACTGCGCGACCGCGGCGCGACGCTGAAACCCGGCGACGTTATCGCGCTGAACAACCCGTTCAACGGCGGCACGCATTTGCCCGATGTCACCGTCATCACCCCGGTGTTTGACGACACCGGACGACGGATTTTGTTCTTTGTCGGCAGCCGCGGCCATCATGCGGATATCGGCGGGATTACGCCTGGCTCAACCCCACCGCTGTCGCGGACGCTGGAAGAAGAAGGCGTCATTATCAACGATTTCTTGCTGGTCGATGGCGGGAAGTTTCGAGAGGCGCCGTTCCGCGCTTTATTGGCCGGCGCGAAATATCCCGCGCGCAGCCCAGACGTGAATGTGGCGGACATCAAGGCGCAGGTCGCTGCCAATGAAAAAGGCGTGCAGGAGCTGCGCAAGGTCGTTGAACAATTCGGCTGGCCGACGGTCAGCGCATACATGCGCCACGTCATGGACAACGCCGAGGAATCGGTGCGCCGGGTGATCGATCGGATCGGCAGCGGTTCGTTCGACTACCGGATGGACAACGGCAAGCTGTTACGGGTCGCGATCCACGTCAATCGCGACACACGCTCGGCGGTGGTCGATTTCACCGGCACCGGGGAACAGGATAGCGGCAATTTCAACTCCCCGCCGGCAGTGACCCAGGCGGCGGTGCTGTACGTGTTCCGCTGCCTGGTCGGGGACGACATTCCATTGAACGATGGCTGCCTGAAACCGCTGAAACTGATTATCCCCGCGGGCACGTTCCTTTCACCGCTGCCCGGGGCCGCGGTGGTAGCGGGCAATACGGAAGTCTCGCAGGCCACCTGCAACGCAATCTTCGGCGCCCTGGGCTCGATCGCCTGCTCGCAGGGAACGATGAACAATTTCCTGTTCGGCGACGCGACCCGCCAATACTACGAAACAATTTGCGGCGGCACCGGCGCCGGACCAGGTTTCAATGGCACCGCCGCGGTGCAAACCCATATGACCAATACGCGGATGACCGATCCGGAGGTGTTTGAATTACGCTACCCAGTACGGTTGGAGCGGTTCGCGATCCGCCACGGATCAGGCGGCAAAGGGAAATGGAGCGGCGGCGACGGCGCGATCCGGCGGGTGCGGTTCCTGGAACCGATGACCGCGATCATCGTGTCCTCGCGCCGAAACGTCGCGCCGTTTGGTTTGGCCGGCGGCGACGATGCCTTACCGGGACGGCAATGGGTGGAGCGCGCAGACGGACGGCGGGACGAGCTGACCGGAACCGACAAGACCGAAATGAACCCGGGCGATGTGTTCGTGATCGAAACGCCGGGCGGCGGCGGGTATGGTGCCGCTTCGTAAAACGTCACCGGCCACTATTTGATCCCGGACGCAGCAACAGGCGTTGAATCTGTGCGAGTGTCCTGCCCGCCATGGCCTTGAGGTCGTCGTCAGAGGCGCTGCTCACCGGGTGCGGGATCACTGCGAACTCATAACCCTCCATGCCGAGAACGCGCGACATCAATTCCGCCGCGCTGACAAAGCGTTCGGTCATCACGCCAATTGCGGGAACCCCGAGACGTTCGGCTGTCACGGCGTCATGCAAACTGCACGACGAGCAACTGCCTCAGTCGCCGATTCCACTGACCACCGCGTCCCATTGGGTTATTTCCGCGACGATCGGTGGCTCCGCCGGCGCACTGAAATTCGTCTTCACGCGGATAATCACGTCGGCAACGCCAAAGTCGGCACGCAGCAGCTGTTCGAGATGAGCGAAGAAGCCCTTCGTGCCCTCCTTGCCGTTGGAGATGAAGCCGACCGTTTTGCCGATCAGAGTGCTCAGGCGTGGCGCGGGCTGGCCAATCGGCGGGATTGTTTCGTTGGTGGGGTCGAGGACCTCAAGGTCCATGGCAGGTCTCCGTTCGTTGTACGTGACATTCAAGGCTTCGGTGGTTCGCAATCGACACAAACGCCGATCGGCTCTGTGACTGCGTGACTTTTATGGCCGAACCAGGGCGGAATGACCGCGCCGAACCCGCCCGCCGGGCCTCCGGCAGCGACGACCAGAAGCTGATCCGGTGACTCAAGCGCAGTGTAAACGGTGTCGCCACGATCGCGCACCACGGCACCTTTGCCGGCGTCAGCCCACTCGCGCCGATGGATGCGCGCGCGTTCGTGAATGAAGCTGGCAATGTCGGTCTTGCTCCAGTTGGCGGCTTGCAGATGCTCGCGCAATTGCGGTGGGATGACGATGACGTAGTTGCCTGGCCAGATCGAATAATGCCGCATATTGGCGCGCATTTCGGCGGCGAAGGTTTCCAGAATTTCCTGGGGTTGGGTGGTCCATTCGTTCATGAGCTGCCGCGCCGAGCCGGCCGCCAGGACGGTGACGGCGGACACCTCCGGAGGCAAACCGCGCTGGACGGAAAGCGGCAGCCAGCTGGTGTTTTCTTCGTCCTCGGCGATGCAATAGCTGAACTTGCCGGGATGGCCCAAAGTCGAGCGGTCGATCCCGCCGGGTCTGACTTCGAGAATGTTGATCAAAGCGAGCCGGATGGCGCGGCCAATCACCGCAGTGGCGCGGTCGCTGTTCCCCAGCGTGTTGAACGAACTGGTGATACCCAGTTCCTTGCGAATGGGACCGTTGATAACCAGGAGCACAGCGCAGCCGCCGGTCGAGGCGGTCGCGCCGTGCAACAGGAACTCCGGCCGCAGCATCGCCGTCACAGCGGTGAGAACGACAGGAAAATGCATCGGCAGACAACCGGCCATGACGGCATTGATCGCGAGTTTTTCTGCCGTGATCGCAACCCCGCGCACCGGTTCGATGCCAATGAGCTGTTGCGGCGGCGTCATGGCCCATTCGAGACAGGCAGTCACCGCATCTTTTGTCGGTGGAACGATGGGCAGACCATCGGTCCAGCCGTTCGCGTGGTAAAGCTCCTGGACAGCCCAGACGTCTGTCACATCGTAGGTCCGGGACGCGAGTTGCATGGGGCAAGACCGTGCTGAGAATGGCGACAGACCGGATGCTAGGCGGCAATTGGGGGGCGGGGAAGCACCGGGGTTTCACCCCGGACGCCGACCAGGCGGCCCATCGATCCGCTTCGCGGCTCAATCCTGGACCTCCGCCAAGGGCAGTCGCCCTTGGAACCATTCATTTTGGTAGGGGAATGGGAGCGGGCCGACTGTGACCTCTCAAGGTCTGTGTCGACCCTCTCCCATTCCCCTACCAATGGACAGATTGGAAAGGGCCTCGGCCTTTGCCAAGGGTCCAGGGGAAAGCGTCCCTGGCGGGTTCGAGGGCGGAGCCCTCGCACTTCCCCACCCCCAACCGCCCATCTGGACAGCCGTCAGCCTCGCGCGTAACGCTGCCACAATTCACGCAAGGGAGCCCGGTATGCTGTTCGACTTCGCCGATACCTCAAACCAGAACGTTTACAAGCTGCTGGTCGCCACCATCGGCCCTCGTCCGATCGCCTGGGTCACGACCAAGGACGTCGACGGCACGCTGAACGCCGCACCGTTTTCATTCTTCAACGCGATGTCGGGCAATCCGCCTGTGCTGGCGTTCGGCATTGGTGGCCGGGCGCCTGGCGACGTGAAGGACACCGGAGGCAATATCCGCCGCACCGGCCAATACGTCATCAACCTTTGCAGTTTCGAACTCGCTGAGCAGATGAACGTCACCGCGATCGACTTCCCCAAGAATGTCGACGAGTTGAAAGAGGCCGGCCTCACCACCGCGCCATCCAAACACGTGGACGTGCCCAGAATTGCCGAGGCGCCGGTCGCCTTCGAATGTGAGCGGCTGGTGATCGTCGACGTTGGCATCGACCGGGCTGTGGTACTTGGCAAGGTGGTGGCCTGTTATGTGCGCGACGATTGCGTCCTTGACAAAGACCGTTGCTATATCGACACGCCAAAGCTTGATCTGATTGGCCGCATGCACGGTGCCGGCTGGTACGCGCGCACCACCGATCGTTTCGAGTTGCCGCGTATCCCGGTCGACGAATGGCCAGCGCGCAAGGCGAAAGCCGCAGAATAATTCAACCGGAGGAGAGGAAACCTCATGGGCAAGATCATCATTGCCGACAATCCCTTGAACGAGATGAGCATCGCGCAGGAATTGTTGCCGCCGGCCCTGGGCGCCGTTATGGCCAAACATGGCAGCCCCGAATTCAATGCCGCTTTGGCTGACGCCGAATGCCTGGTGGGGTTCGGAGACGGTTCAATGGACGACGCGTTTTATAAGCGCGCGCCGAAGTTGAAGCTGGTGCAGTTGCTGTCGGCCGGATACGACCGCATCGATATCGAGGCTGCGCGCCGGGCGGGCGTGCCGGTGTGCAACAATGGCGGCGCCAATTCCACCGCCGTGTCCGAACACGCGATCATGCTGATGCTCGCGGTGTCCCGGAGTCTGATCTGGCAGCATGGCAACGTTTCCGGCGGACGCTGGCGCGGCAACAACGCCAGCGAGATCAAGCTGTACGAAATGTACGGCAAGACATTGGGTATTGTTGGTCTGGGCACCATCGGACGGAAGACGGCGCGGCTGGCGCGGGCGTTCGGAATGCGGGTGCAATATTACGACGTGGTTCGCCTCAGCGAGGAACACGCGGAACAAATCGGCGTGCGCTTTGCCTTGTTGGAAGAACTGCTGAAGACCTCGGATATCGTCTCGCTGCATGTCCCGCTGCTGGCGGACACCCGCCATATGATCAACGCGGAACGGCTCAAAATGATGAAGCCGTCGGCGTATTTGATCAACACCTGCCGGGGCCCGGTGGTCGACGAACCGGCCTTGGCCGAGGCGCTGACCAACGGCACCATCGCCGGCGCCGGTCTCGACGTATTCGATCAGGAGCCGCCGCCGCCGAACAACCCTTTATTTTCGCTGCCGAACGTCGTCCTGACCGCACACTTCGCCGGGCCGACCTGGGATACCCAGTATTCGCGGTTCCGCAATGCGTTCGACAATTGCCAGCGCGTGCTGCGCGGCGACGTGCCGCTGTGGATCATCCCCGAACTGGCGCACGAGCATCAGCCGCGCTGATCTTCGAGCGCCTTGCGATGCCTCTCCGAGCTGGCTGGCATCGGACCTTGGAGTTGCACTCGTACTGGGCTGGTTACCTGGAAGCGGTCCGGCGTGGTGCGACGGCCCGTTGCACCATCACGTCATCGGACGGGTGCTTTCAGTTGCGCCAGCCCGATTCCGGCGCCGATCAGAACGATCCCGACGAAGTGGTAAACGTGCAGTGTCTCCGACAGGAACATCACCGCCATGATGCTACCGGTGATTGGAATCAGATGCGTCGACTGCCCGGCACGCGTCGCACCGATCAGCTGCACGCCGCGGTTGAAAAACAAATAGGAAATGAATGAGGGAAACACCGCCATATAGGCGATGCCCGCGAAATTCTGCCAATGATCGGTGATCCGCATACCGAGACTTAGTTCACGCAGGTATAGTGGTGCCACCATCAATGCACCCAGACCCATGGCCGCCTGCATAAAACTCAGTGGATGCACGTCGGGCCGCAGCCGCAACAGGACCATGTAGCTGCCCAGGATAATAACCGAAGCCATGACCCAGACATCGGCGCGATAAAATCGCAGCGCCAGCAATGCGTCCAGCGAACCACGTGCGGCGACGAACGCGACGCCGGCCAGCGAGATCGTGATCGCAACCAGCTGCCAGCCGGATGGCCATTCCTTGAGCAGTACAAACGCCCAGACCGTCACCACCAACGGCAGGCTTGACTGCATCAACAAGACATTCAGCGCGGTAGTACCGGCAAGCCCGATATAAGCCACCGTGTTGAAAAACGCGATGCCGGTGGCTGCCAGCAGCAGCATGATTTTCCAATGCGCCAGCAAGACCGGCCAATCCTTCTTCAGATGTGGCCATGCGAACCAAAACGCCACGGCGAAGGCGCCGGTCCACCGCCAGAACGACAGCGCAATTGCCGGTACGTCACCCAGAATGGCGCGTCCAACAATAATGTTGCTGGCCCAGAACACATTACCGAGTACGAGCAGCGTCCAGGCAGAATTCCAGAGCCGTCCCGTCAGAGCACCAGCGTAACTCCGGGCCGCCGATTCATCGTGACCGTCCGCGCGTCCCTGAACGTTGTCTCGCACCGTCGGTGGCCATTCAGAGGATTGAGTGCGCTGCGGAACCGGCCCGGTACGATCCGCAGCGGGATTTTCCATGGCCGGCAGCCGAGAAGGGACCTGCATCATACGACCTTGGCAATGTTGACTTGGAAGAAATCAGGTGACCACACGCTCAGTGCTTTGCCTGGTTCGGCACAGAGATTCGTGATCTACCCGTGGGAAAAGCGTGAAATCCTCGGTATCTGCCATGCCGGTCACCGCAACCCGGCATGCCATCACATGAAATTCACGCAACCTCATGGGTCGCAGCGCTTCGCCCACCAACCGCCTCTCGACCAGGCGGAACCGAATTGCCATCTGCTCGACAACTTCCCGCCACTCGGATAGACCAAGCAGTCCTCGAGGTGCGGGATCGACGACTGCGCCGTCTGTAACGAGGCCAGCAAGGGCGCTTGAAACCTACGGTACAGTTGCCGTGCCGTCATGACTTTGTATGCGCAACTGCTGCGCCAGGTGAAACTCCGGATATTCGCCAAGATGCCGACCGTTGCCCTTGCTCATGATACGGACCTGACCGGCTGGCGGCGAGCGACGCGGGCATTTGTGCTGGCCGGCGTTGCACCATCCGAGCTGAGCTGGACAGTTGGCGGCACCAGCGACGCCTTGCCGGACGCCGACGGCAGCTTCACCCTGTCCCGCGCACTGGTGGCTCTCGCTGCGCAGGCCTTTCAGGTCCGCGAACTGGAGCGCTTCGCACTGCTCTACACGTTGGTCTGGCGCGCCCACCGCGGCGAACTCCCACTGAGCGACGCGGATGATCCGGACCTCCGCATTGTCAGGCGATGGGCGTTGGCGGTGCGAGCCGATGCGCATCGGATGCGCACGCATATCCGTTTCCTCCCGGTGACGCTGGGTGATCAATCGAGTTTGCTGGGATGGTACCAACCGGACCATTTCGTCCTGGAAGCGAACGCGCGGTTGCTGGCACGCCGCAATCCAGCAAGCGGTTTTACCATCGTCACGCCCGACGGTTCTGCGCACTGGGGCCAGGACGGACTGCGCTTTGGGACCGGGCTGCAGAAGCCGGACGATGACGAGACGTTACTTGCCTGGTGGGAATCGCATTACGAAACGGTTCTGCACACCGCCCATGCCGGCGGCGGCATGCCCGAGGCCGAAGAGCTGGATGAGGACCCTCGCCCGCTCGACCGCCCGCCGATTGGCCCCGTGGTCCTCGCAGAAAGCCAAACCGGCGCCACACGGACCCTGGCGCGCGAGGCCCGCGGTTGCGAGCGCTGCTCGTTGTATGCACCAGCAACGCAAACGGTGTTTGGCGAAGGTCCCCGCGACGCCAGCGTCCTGTTCATTGGGGAACAGCCGGGCGATCAGGAAGACATCATCGGCCGCCCATTCGTTGGGCCAGCGGGACAATTACTGGATACCGCGCTGGAGGAAGCAGGGATCGACCGCCGGCGGATTGCCATCACCAACGCGGTGAAGCACTTCAAATTCACCCCGCGCGGCCGGCGGCGCATCCATCAACCGCCCTCGCCGCAAGAGATCGACATTTGCCGCTTCTGGCTCGACGCCGAGCGCACCGCATTGAACCCAACATTGCTCGTTCTGCTTGGCGGCAGCGCCGGACGTGCCGTATTGGGCCGGCCGGTGACCGTGACACGAGAGCGCGGGCGTCCTTTCAAATTGCCGGATGGCAGCACAGCATTTCTGACCGTACACCCGTCGTACTTGTTACGCCAACCCGACGAGGCTTCCCGGGCCCGCGAATACGACGCATTCGTGCGCGACCTGCGAATGGTGCGAGAGCTGATCAGCTCCGCGTCTGAATGACCTGGCGGACCTTGGGGTAAACCTCGCGCTCCCACCGTCGGCCGCTGAACACCCCATAATGGCCGACGCCGCTTTGCAAATGGTGCGATTTCATGTCGACCCGCACACCGGTGCAAAGATCGAGCGCGGCCATGGTCTGGCCAATCGCGCAAATATCGTCCCGCTCGCCCTCCACCGTCAGCAGCGCAGTACGGCGGATTGCAGCGGGTGAAACCGGCGTTCCATTGAAGGTCAGCTTGCCCAATGGCAGATGATCCTCCTGAAAGATGCGCTGCACGGTTTCGAGGAAGAATTCCGCCGGCAGGTCCATGACCGCGCAATATTCCTCGTAGAACCGCCGGTGCGTCTCGGCTGCCTCCATTTCCCGGCCGGCCAGCGCGCGGAACTGCGCGATATGCGCGTTGATATGACGTTCGAGATTCATGGTCATGAATGCAGTCAGCTGCACGAAACCGGGATAGACCTGCCGGCCACCCCCCGCAAACCGCCATGGCACCGTGGCGATCAGTTCCTTTTCGAACCATTCGATCGGCTTCGACCGCGCCAGCATATTAACCTTGGTCGGGTTGACCCGCGTATCGATCGGACCCGCCATCAAGGTCAGGCTGCGCGGTTGGGCCGGGTCCCGTTCTTCGGCCATGATCGCGGTCGCCGCCAGTGCTGCGACGGTCGGCTGGCAAACCGCCACGATATGGGCACCCGGCCCCATGACGCGCTGGAAACGGATCAAATGCTCGACATAGGAATCGAAGCCGAACGTGCCATCGGATGGCGGGATGTCGCGGGCGTTCTTCCAGTCGGTGATATACAGATCGTGGTCGGGCAGCATCGTCCGCACGGTCTGGCGCAGCAACGTGGCGAAATGCCCGGACATCGGCGCCACCAGCATCACGCGCGGCTGCTCGACGGCGATGTCCTTGCGGAAATGCAGCAAGGTGCCGAATGGAGTGTCGTCGGCAGCCTCCTCGGTGATGACCGCCGTCCGATTGCCCACCGGAACGGTGGTGATGCCGTAGTCGGGCCGCTGGTGAGTCAGTCTCGCTTCGGCAAATAGTTCGCCTGCGGCACCGATGGCGCGGAACAGCGGCGGCGTCATGCAGCCAAGATCCCAGGCGCGCACCCAGGCGGCACCAAACCGCGCCGCCTCCCGCAACGGATGCAGCAGGTCATCCTTGGTCTGGTAGATCTGATATTTCATGGCCGGCTGGTCGTACGCCTCCGATGCATGCGGGCCGGTCTCAAATCGTCCTGGTCTGAAATCGGCGGCCGACGTAACATGAGCCCTCGCTTTTGATATCCGGTGGTGTTTATATTGCAGCGCAGCATGACACCAGGGGAAGGCCTTGTCACGATGAAAGGTGCGACTTTATTCATTAGTAGTAAAAATTACTCCTCCTGGTCGCTGCGCGGATTTCTGTTGGCTCGCCTGTCCGGGCTGCAATTTGAGGAGCAGATCGTCTCGCCCGATGACCCGACCCGGCGAGCGGAACTTTTGCTACAGTCGTCCTCGATCCGCATTCCTTACCTTGTGCATGGCGACGTCGTGGTGTGGGACGTGCTGGCGCTGGCGGAATACCTCAACGAGACATTTCCCAAGGCTCATATGCTGCCGGAGGATCCGAAAGCTCGAGCCCACTGCCGGTCGATCTCGGGAGAGATGCATTCCGGATTCTCAGCGTTGCGTGGCTCCCTGCCAATGAACCTGAAACTATATCGTCCGGATTTCACACTGTGGTCCGCGGTACGGGCGGATATCAGCCGGATTACCGACATCTGGCGCGAGTGCCTGGACGCGTGGCACGGCCCCTGGCTTTACGGCAAACGACCAACGATTGCCGACGCGATGTATGCGCCAGTGGTGACGCGGTTCCGTACCTATGACGTGAAAGTCGATCGGGTCAGTGAAGCCTATTGTGACCATGTCCTGGCCTGGCCGGACCTGCGCGAATGGTGGGCCGCAGCCCAGCGCGAGCCGGAACAGATCGAAGAGCTCGATATCGAGTTTTGAGGAGGCGCGTTACCACGCGCCCCCGGTTTCAGGTCTTCGTTACTTGTCTGTCCAGGGTGTCGGTGCCGGAACTGCGCAGGGCCCGTCGGCGATATCGATCGTGCCAAAGTCCGCCGGACCGACCACCTCAAGATATTCCATGTCCGGCGAATAATCGAACAGATAATGCCTGATTCCCGGCCGTTGGTGCACGCAGTCGCCAGCCGAAACGAGATGTTCTTCGTTTTCGTACATGAACTTTGCCCAACCTTTGGTCATGAAGACGATGTGGAACTCGGCCTCATGGCGGTGCCAGCCCGTGCCTTTTTCCGGTGCCTCGTTGGCCTTGACCAACTGAGCGATGACCCGCCCTCCGGTAGCGGCCGCGACGCCGAGGTCGCGGTAGAGAAAGAAGTCGCGCAAGCCGTCGCTGCGCCAGGGTGTCTCGCCCGGCTTCACATGGGAGAATTCACTAACCAGTGGTGTTTCGAGCATGGTCATTGCGTCCTCGTTTGGGCCGTTGACCGATGCCGGCGTCTTGCCAGTTTACGTCACGTCCACGGCCGGGTTGTTGCAACCAGACCCGCCTTCTGGACGTTTTCCACTTGTCTCGCAGGTCATTAAGCACGCCCACCAGACCACGACGGCAGCGTCGCACGGGTTATGGTGCATTGCAACAGGATTCACGCGTTGTGCGGAAGCCACGAAAACGGTCTGGCGTCCGGCAACATAATGCCGGAGGAACCATGTCTCTGCCGCTGGGGCTTTTGCCTGACACACGCTACCCTGATCCCAGAATCGAGGTGCTCGACCGGCGCTTCCGCTACAAGCAAGGCAACGCCGGCATCGAACGCATCGCGACCGGTTTTCGCTGGGCTGAAGGTCCGGTTTATTTCCGCGACGGCGGCTATTTGATTTTCAGCGACATTCCGAACAACCGCATGCTGCGCTGGTTGGAAGACGATGGCCACCTGTCGGTGTTCCGCAGCCCATCGCACTATACCAACGGCAATACCCGCGACCGTGAGGGGCGGTTGATTTCGTGCGAGCACGACACCCGGCGTGTAACCCGCACCGAGTTGAACGGCACCATCACCGCCTTGATCGACCAGTTCGAAGGCAAACCGTTGAATGCCCCCAACGACGTCGTGGTGGCCAGCGATGGCGGCGTTTGGTTCACCGATCCCGGTTACGGGATCGATGGCCCTTATGAAGGCCACGAGGACGAGGCAATGCTGCCGCGCAACGTTTATCGCCTCGATCCGGCGACCGGTCGGGCGCATGTCGTCGCCGGTGATTTCGTGCGCCCGAACGGGATCGGATTTTCGCCGGATGAGCGACTGCTTTACATCGTCGACAGCGGCATCTCGCATGGCGGACCGGCGCATATTCGGGTTTTTGATGTCGATGGCACGCGGTTGCGGAACGGGCGGGTGTTTGCTGATGATTTCGTGCCCGGCATGACTGACGGGCTGCGCTGTGATGGTGACGGTAATGTCTGGTGCTCGATGGGCTGGGGCGATCCGGCCGATGACGGGGTGCGGTGTTATGCGCCTGATGGCTCGCTGATCGGCAAGATCCATCTGCCGGAGGGCTGTGCCAATTTATGTTTTGGCGGGCCGAAGAAGGATCGGCTGTTCATGTGCGCCAGCACGTCGGTCTACGCGTTGTATATCAATGGGCGGGGCGCGATGGTTCCGTGATGCGGCCCCGCCTGATTGTCAATGAAACGTCGGCTGCACTTCCTGGCACAATAGCCGTAAGGCCTCCATCTCATGCGGATGCTCGACCTTGCCGCCGCAATTGAGTTCCAGCAGCACGCCGTCGAGCCCCATGTCCTCACGCAGCGCGGCAATCTTACGAACGACCTCATCCGGCGAGCCGATCATCACCGACCCCCGGGTGGCCTGATCGTAGGTCATTGTCATCAAACCCTCGGACGTCTTCCAGCGAGGATTGGACGGATCAAGTCCCAGGCGTCCCGCGGAATCCGCAAGCAACCGGCCCTGGGCGTGAAAATAATGCAGCAAACTTGCCTCATAGCGTGCCTTCGCCTCGGCGGCCGTTGCCGCGACAAAGCCGGGCGCGCGTAAGAACACCTGCCCGTTGCCCGGATGCCCGGCCGCCTTCCAGGCCTTGCGATAGGCAGCGATTTGCGGAGCGAAGTGGCGCGCGTCCTCATGCCGGATCGCGATGAAAATCGGCATACCGAGTTCACCAATCGAAACGAAGGTATCCGGGCTGGTCGCGGCGACACGGATCGGCGGCATCGGCGTTTGGAACGGCCGCGGCGTGACCGTGACGTCCTCGAACTGGAAATATTTGCCGGTGTGTGAGAAATTCGTTTCGGACCAGGCGCGGCGCACAATATCCAGCGTTTCGTTGAACCGGTCCTTACTCTCCGAGTACGGAACGTTGTAGGCTTCGTAGGTTTTTGCCACGCCGCTGCGGCCGGCACCAAAAATCAGCCGCCCATGGCTGATGTGATCGACTGTCGCGGCTTCCTCGGCAATGCGCAACGGATTGCCGAGCGGCAGCACCTGCACCGCAACGCCGATTTTGATCCGTTTGGTGCGCGCGGCAATCGCGCTGGCAATGCACATTGGCGCCGACAATACCGAACGCGGCGGATCGAAATGCAACTCCGCGAGCCACATGACGTCGAGCCCCCAGCGTTCGGCACCATCGACAATATCGAAGGCCTCCTCGAACGCGGCAGAGTCGGGACGACCCACCAATGCGGGAAATTCATGAAAAACGCCGAATTCCATGGCTGAACCTCTCCTGGCAACGCCCGTGATTTCGACATTGCCGGCAGCTTACGTCAACCGCCTCAACCGGGAAGCACACCCCGGTGGTGGCGTGCGCCGTTATGCCCGCGCGGCGCTGTCTCGCGAGGTAGTTTGGAGCGGTAAAACTGTGAGCAACAGGCCAACGCCTAGTCCCCAGGTTCCGTTGATCAACATCGACTTGATCCAGTTGTTCAGCACCCACCCGCCGGCAAACGGTAAACCTTTGAGCGGGAGCACCACCAGCAAACCAAATGCCCCTGCGATAATGCCCAATAGAATCCCGGCCCACCAGGTTGAAGAGCGCCGCCCATGCCAGACCGCGCCGAACAGCGCGCCCCACACTCCGCCCCAAAAGCACAAACTCACAATCCTGGGCACGCCAAATGGCGGTACCGGATCCATTGGAAATGGCGGCGGCATGCCAAGCCCCGGCAAATTGAGGTAATGCAGAGTTGTCCACATACCCTGATGAAAGATCAAAACCGAAATAACTGCGGCTACGAAACCAAACGCGATGCGCTTCTGGATGCTGGCCATGGAACCATCCCTGATTGTGCCGCCCCAGTCCGTGGACGAGGGCGCGCCACTCTGTTGTTTGACGAGACTTTAGGCCAGAATGCCACCACCTGACAAATCAGCAGGAGGGGCCATGTCCATAAGCATCAACCCGATCGGTGAGCGGTTCGCAGCTGAGGTCGCCGGGATCGACCTGGCCCGCCCCCTCGACGAGACCGACGTCGCAACAATCTGGCAGGCCAGCGACACGTATGCAGTCCTGGTATTTCGCAATCAGTCGCTGAGCGACGCCCAGCTGCACGATTTCGCCGCCCGGTTCGGTCCACTGGAAATTGGCCGCGGTGCCCTGCAACCAGGCCGCCGGCGGTTGGCAATTCCGCAGATCGGCGACATCTCCAATCTCGACGTGGATAATCGGGTGCGCGATCTGTACGACCGACGCAGGCTCGATTCACTTGGCAACCGGCTCTGGCACACTGACGCGTCGTATATGCCGGTTCCGGTCGTGCTCGGGATGCTGCACGCGGTCGCCCTGCCCCCGCCCTCACCGTTCGGTAATGGCGAGACTGAGTTCGCCGACATGCGTGCCGCCTATGACGCGTTGCCGGACACAACAAAAGCCGCGATCAACGACCTCGTCGTGGAACACGACATATTCTGGTCACGTGCGCTTGTCGGCTTCACCGATTTCCCGCAGTCCGAGAAGGACAAATACCCGCCGTCGCCGCAACGTCTGGTCCGCACCCATCCGGGGTCGAAACGCAAGACATTATACCTGTCGGCGCATGGCTCGCATATCGTTGGCTGGCCGGTGGCGGATGGCCGTTTGCTGTTGCTCGATCTGGCCGCGCACGCAACGCAGCCTCAGTTCGTCTACCGCCATGAGTGGCACGTCGGCGACCTGGTGATCTGGGATAATCGCTGCACCATGCATCGTGGCCGCCCGCACGATGAAACCAAGGCGCGCGATCTGCGGCGTGCCACCACGCTGGATCAGGGATCGACGCTCAGTGAGGCAGCGTAACGGGTCCGGGACCTGCGTCCCGGACCCATCCGGTTAAAGCCAGGCCACCGGGCCGAGGAAGTCCCGCTTGCCAATCACCACGGCACGATGCCGCAGGATGTCGTACGCGGTCGTAACGAAGAAAAAGAAGTTCGGCAGCGCGAACTGCCGCAGGTAGTCGATACCCTTCATCTTCCGCTCATTACCGCCGGCCATCCAGGAAATGACCTTGTCCTCGGAACCCTCGATTTGCGCGCGGCTCAGCGAGTTGATGAACGCAACCGAGTCCTCGCAGCGCTTTTTCGCTGCCGCGAAGCTGGTGTCGTCCACCGCCGCGAACTCCGGCCCAGCGACGCCAGCCAGCCGGCCCGGGGTCATACGGCCG
>JBEKQQ010000053.1:0-35581 GCA_049519555.1 Acetobacteraceae bacterium | reverse complement strand
CATCTGGGCCAGCGGTCATGATGCCGCGTCAACAGGCCGGACACATGATCGCAGTCGACCCGCCCGTCAGAATCCTCATCGAAACTCTTGAATTCAAGGGGCCGTCCACACAGGACTCTCAGGCTGTTTGGCGGCTTGCACAAGATGCGTCGTTGCTCCGCATTGCCTACCACCGGCCGGATTGCGGTCGCTACAGCATTGGCGATATCGTCTTGAACAGCGAATACATCTTCAGTTGCGCGGTCGTAGCGCTCTGCCCAAACGTGCTCACCGGTCGGAGCATTTATCAACTGTGCACTGATCCGCACGCGCGCGGCGTCGCGACGCACGGTGCCCTCCATAACATAGCGCACGCCCAGTTCCCGGCTGACTTGCTTTACGTCGATTGACTGGCCACGGTAGCTAAAGCTCGAATTGCGAGCGATGACGAACAGCCCGTGGTCGCGCGATAATTCGGTGATGATGTCGTCCGCCACCCCGTCAGAACAATATTCTTGTGTGGGGTCGCCGCTCAAATTGGTGAAGGGCAGAACCGCGATGGAGGGATTGTCTGGCAGCGTCAGGCTCCCGGCCTGAGCCGTCGTCTGAGCGGCAGGAACATCGACGGTGACCGGCGGTGGTCTCCCGTGGTGCCGCCACAGACTGTCACCTATGATGATAGTAAGTCCGGCAATCACTGCCACCAGTCGATAATCGATATGCTTAAGCCAGGGTGGCAACGCTTCGTGTGGGAAATGGACCTGGCGAGCCAGTGTTCCGGTGCAGCGCCGGTCATGGCCAAGATCGCACCAGCGACCGACCAGTGGGTCGCATACTCTCGGGCCTTATGCCAAAGATCATGGAGGTGCCTTTCCATCGTGGCATGGTATCCGGGAGGCACGGATCGCACTACTCATTCTACGGCATTTAGGACACGCATCCCGTCCCGCCCTCGGTTCGATGTCACGCATGACAGGTCCTTTATCATGCGGGAAACGCATGACACCACCCCTCTGCGCCTCGCGCGCCACCGATCGCCACTTACCCGGGATCGGATATCCTGATCCAGGCTCCCCGCCGTCGGCAACGTCCCCCACCCCAACTCTCCCCGTGACATCCGCCCCATTTCGCGGCAAAACCCACCTGTGAACGTCCTCGCCCCACCCAAGGCCCGGCTCGCGGTTGAGATCGTCTACGATCTCATCTGCCCCTGGTGTTACCTGGGCGTCCGCCGCCTGCTGCGCACCTTCCGCCGCCGCCCCGACCTGTTGTTCGACCTCAGCTGGCGCCCCTTCCTGCTCAACCCCGACATGCCCAGAGCCGGTATGGCCCGCCCCGATTACGTCATCCGCAAATTCGGCGGCGAGGACCGCGCCAAACGCCTCTACGCCTCGATCACCGAACTGGGCCGCCGCGAGGGCGTCGTCTTCGCGTTCGAGCGCATCCGCCGCACTCCATCCTCGATCGACGCCCACCGCCTGGTCCGCTTCGCCGCCCGCTACGGCCGAGCCGACGCCATGGTCGAAGCCCTGTTCTCGGTGCATTTCTCCGAGGGCTACGACATCGGCGATCGCACCGTGCTGCTTGCGTTGGCCACTGCCTGCGGCCTGGACATACAAGAAACCAAAGCCTTCCTCGCCTCCGACGAGGAATCCGACGCGGTCCACGCCGACAACCTCCGCGCCCATCGACTGGGCATCAACGGCGTGCCCTGCTTCGTCATCGGCGGCCGCCACGCCATCGCCGGAGCCCAGGAACCGGAGGTGATCGAGCGGCTGCTGGACGTGGCAGCCGTGGACGCGACCGAACTTTAGCAGGCTGCTTCCCGGCAGGTCTCCGCCAGATGCGGCGCCAACGCCCGGTAATCCGCTGCCTTCGGTGCATTCGGCCGCCACGCCAACCCCAACGTCCGCCACGCCCCCGCGGCAGCCAAAGGCCGCAAAATCAGGTCCGTCCCCTCCGTCAACCCCGCGGCCACCGCCAACCTGGGCAGTAACGTTACGCCGAGGCCTCCGGCAACCATCTGCACCAGCGTGTGCAGACTGGTGGCGGCATAGCCATCCTGCGTCTCGCCCTTTTCCCCTGCCAGCAAACCGCAGACCGCCAAAGCCTGCTCGCGCAGACAATGCCCGTCCTCCAGCAGCAACAGCCGCTCCGTGGCCAGTGCAGCCACCGAGATCGACGCCTGGTTGGCGAGGCGATGATTGGGCGGCAGAGCCACCAGGAACTCGTCGCGCGCCACCGGCATCGCATCGGCGCCGCCGCAGTCGCAAGGCAGAGCCAGCAGCAGCACATCCAGCCGGTTGGTGTTGAGCCGATCCACCAGCCGAGCGGTCGTATCTTCGCGCAAAAACAGCCGCAGATTGGGGAAGGCCGCGCGCAGCACCGGCATCAGCTTCGGCAACAGGAACGGACCGATGGTGGGGATGATGCCAAGCCGCAACGGCCCGCTCATCGGCGCGCGAGCGGTGTTTGCAGTTTCCGTCACCGCCTCCAGTGCCGCCAGCGCCGCCTTGGCGCGTTCGATCAGATCCAGGCCAAGCGGCGTGAACACCACATGCTTGCCGGCGTTGCGATCCAGGATTTGCGCGTCCAGCTGGCGTTCCAGCGTTAGAATCCCTGCCGACAGCGTCGATTGCGTGACCGAGCAGGCCAGCGCCGCCCGCCCGAAATGATGCGATTCGGCGAGCGTGACGAGATAGCGGAGCTGCTGCGGGCTGGGGAGGATGGTCATGACAGAGAAATGTTGGATATCGCGTAAAGGTTCAAGAGCCGAGGCCGCCGTGACGCTCGATGAACGCGGCGATGTCGGCAACGCCGGTCCCGGCACGAATGTTGGCGAACACGAACGGCCGCTCGCCGCGCATTTTGCGGGCGTCGCGGTCCATCACCTCGAGGCTGGCGCCGACAAACGGTGCGAGGTCGATCTTGTTGATCACCAGCATGTCGCTGCGCGTGATGCCCGGCCCGCCCTTACGCGGGATTTTGTCGCCCGCCGAAACGTCGATCACGTATATCGTCAGATCTGCCAGTTCCGGACTGAAGGTGGCGGCCAGATTGTCGCCGCCGCTCTCGATCAGGATCAGGTCGAGGTCCGGAAACCGCCGTCGCAGATCGGCAACTCCGGCGAGATTGATACTGGCATCTTCGCGGATCGCGGTGTGCGGGCAGCCGCCGGTCTCGATGCCCAGAATCCGTTCCGGTGGCAGCGAGCCGGCGCGGGTCAGGAACTCGGCGTCTTCCTTGGTATAGATGTCGTTGGTGATCGCGGCGATGTCGTAGCGTGCCCGAAAATGTTTGCACAATGCATCCATCAGCGCGGTTTTGCCGGTGCCGACGGGACCGCCGACACCCACCCGCAGCGGGCCATTGGGAGAGACACTCATGAGCGGAACAACCTCGTATATTGGGTTTCGTGCCGCATCGCGGCGAGGTCGGAACGGAACGCGCAACCGCCCAGTTCGTCGAGCGTTGCTTGTCTTGTCGAGGCTGCGGTGCGGAGGATGACAGGTTCCAACGCGGCCAACGTTTGCAGGCCGGTGGTCTGGCCAAGTGGCACCAGCCGGACCGCGGCGGAAATGAGATTGCTGGCGAAGGTCTGCAAATATGCACCTGCGGCGGTGTCTTCGTCGATGCCGTGCGCTCCGGCCATGGCGCCGACTGCGACGGCGTACGGTGTGTTCTCGGGTAAATCCGGGGTTTCCCAACAGGCTGCCGCGCGCAAGAACGCCCGGCCCTGGGCCATTGCTTCACCGTACCGTTCTCGAGCGGCAGCTGAAGCCAGCGCCAGCGCAACGATGTCCCGTAACGCGTGAGGATCGTTCGCCGCGCGGTGGGCATGACGCAGCAGGATCGTATCGGATCGCGCTGAGCCATTTTCAATCACGTCACTGAGCCAGTCGCGCAACGTCTCGCCGTCGCGAATGTCATGCGTTTCGACCGCCCACTCAAGCCCGTGTGAGTATGCGTACGCCCCGGTCGGAAACCCCGGCGATAGCCAGGTCAGCAGACGCATGATGACGGTGGATTCAGTCGCCGGCCCGGCACGGCCGGTGGTTCGAGTCCCCGCATCATGGCCAGAGCTTCCGGTCCACTCGTCATGGCACGCGGTTCCGGTCTCCGCGTTAGGGCCGGGCCTGGCCCGGCCATCTGGCGCCGCACGGTGCTCGCTCTGGTGGCCAAAATCCGCCGACCGGGTCGGCGGAGGGCCTTGGAGCACTGCACGGTCAGTCATGGTCATGGTGATGGCCCACTCCTGGCGCATAAGCACCAGCTTCAGGATCGAACGGCGCCTCGACCGCCTCGACATGGCCGCCAAGTCCTTCAACCATGTCCTGGATCACATGGTCGGCCCGGATACGAATGCGGTCCCCCAGCAGTTGCACCGGCAAATGCCGGTTGCCCAGATGCCATGCGATTCGCACCAGCTCGCCATCGTCATGGGCGTGAATTTCCAGCAGCGGTTCAGGACGCGCGCGCACCCGGACAACGCCGCCATTCTCCAGCGCCAGTCCGTCGCCGTCGCGCAATCGCACCGCCTGCGGTAAATCGATCAGCAGTTCGCGCCCGTTTTGCGTGGTCAGAACGATCCGACGACGGTGGCGGCGATCGGAGTCGATCAGCACCTCATCGGTTGCGTCCGACCAGGACCCAGCGGGCAAAACCGAGGTCGCGCGCATCAGTACAGAAAATACCGTTGCGCCATCGGTAGAACCGTGGCGGGTTCGCAGCTCAGCAGCACGCCGTCGGCGCGCACCTCGTAGGTCTCGGCATCGACTTCGATCATCGGCGTGGCGTCGTTATGGATCATCGCCGCCTTGCCGATGCCGCCGCGCGTGTTCGCCACCGCAACGAGACGCCGATTGAGCCGCAGTGCCTTGCCCAGTCCGGCATCCAGCGCCGCGCCGGAAACGAACGTCAGACAGGTCTCTGCCAACGCACCGCCATACGACCCGAACATCGGCCGGTAATGCACCGGTTGCGGCGTCGGGATCGAAGCGTTGGGATCGCCCATCGCCGCACAGGCGATCATGCCGCCCTTGATCACCAGATCTGGTTTGACGCCAAAGAATGCCGGGGACCACAGCACCAGATCGGCGAGCTTGCCTTCCTCCACCGAACCGATCTCCCGCGCGAAGCCCTGCGCGATCGCCGGGTTGATGGTATATTTGGCGACGTAACGTTTGGCCCGCACATTGTCGTTACGTTCGCTGTCGCCGGGCAAAGCACCCCGCTGTTGCTTCATCTTATGCGCGGTTTGCCACGTCCGAATGATCACCTCGCCGACCCGGCCCATCGCCTGGCTGTCCGACGACATCATCGAAAGCGCGCCGAGATCGTGCAGAATGTCCTCGGCGGCGATGGTTTCCTTACGGATGCGGCTTTCCGCAAAGGCGACGTCTTCCGGGATGGTGCTGTCCAGATGATGGCACACCATCAGCATGTCGAGGTGTTCGTCCAGCGTATTGGCGGTATAGGGCCGTGTCGGATTGGTGCTGCTTGGCAACACGTTGGGAAGCCCGGCGACCTTGATGATGTCTGGTGCGTGGCCACCGCCGGCGCCCTCGGTATGAAAAGCGTGGATGGTGCGGCCCTTGAAGGCGGCGATGGTGTCTTCGACGAAGCCCGACTCGTTCAACGTGTCGGTGTGGATCATCACCTGAACATCGAAACGATCCGCTACCGCGAGGCAATTGTCGATCGCCGCGGGTGTGGTGCCCCAGTCCTCATGCAATTTCAGACAGGACGCACCTGCTCTGATCATTTCCTCCAGCGCCTGTGGTCGCGTCGCATTGCCCTTGCCGGCAAAGCCGAGATTGACCGGCAGGCTCTCGGCGGCCTGGATGATGCGCGCGAGATGCCAAGGGCCCGGCGTACAGGTGGTGGCGGAGGTGCCGGTCGCGGGTCCGGTTCCGCCACCGACCAAGGTCGTGACGCCAGAGGACAGCGCCTCATCGATCAGTTGCGGACAGATGAAATGAATATGACTGTCGATGCCTCCGGCGGTGAGAATCTTGCCTTCGCCGGCGATAATTTCCGTCCCCGGCCCGATGATGATGTCGACGCCAGGTTGCACATCCGGATTGCCGGCTTTGCCAATCTTGCTGATCCTGCCGTTCAGGATCGCGACATCTGCCTTTACGACCCCCCAATGATCGAGGATCAGCGCATTGGTGATCACCGTATCGACCGCGCCCTCCGCCTGGGAACATTGCGACTGGCCCATACCGTCGCGGATCACCTTACCGCCGCCGAATTTTACCTCTTCACCGTACGTGGTCAGGTCGCGTTCGACTTCAATGATCAGGTCGGTGTCGGCGAGCCGCACCCGGTCCCCGGTGGTCGGGCCGAACATATCAGCATAAGCCTGTCTGGTGATACGAGCCATCAGCCAAGCACTCCATTGACGTCGCCGCGGAACCCGTAGACCGTTCTGCTGCCGAGATAAGGGATCAAGGTCACTTCCCTGGTCTGACCCGGTTCAAACCGCACCGCCGTGCCGGCCGCGATGTCCAGGCGCATGCCTCTCGCCTGCGCGCGGTCGAACGACAATGCCGGATTGGTCTCGAAGAAGTGATAATGGCTGCCGACCTGGATCGGCCGGTCGCCGGTGTTGGCGACGGTCAACATGGTGCGCGCGAGGCCGGCGTTCAGTTCGATGTCGCCAGCTTCGGGGAAGAGTTCGCCGGGGATCATGCAGGCTTCCTTTGGTCTGGCCGACTGTATCACTGCGCCAACATATCCGTAACCGCGCGACGGTTCCAGACGGCGGAATTCGATGATTGACCTGAAGTGTATATGTATGTCATATACATTCTGTGATTGATCTGGCGCGATGCGAGGGCTTTCAGTGGGATGCCGGAAACACGCGCAAAAGTGTGGACAAGCACGCGGTCAGTCAGGCAGAGGCCGAGCAGATCTTTTTCAACGAGCCGCTTCTGCTGCTCGACGATACCAGGCATAGCCAGCTTGAGCCGCGGTTTCACGCTCTGGGTGTAACTGACGATGGGCGGCGTTTGCACATCACGTTCACTGTCCGCGACAAGGGACGATTGATCCGGATTATCTCGGCACGCGACATGAGCAGAATGGAAAGGACACGGTATGGCCAGGACACTTAAACCGGTTCCGACCTTCGCCAATGAGGCCGAAGAACGCCATTTCTGGGAAACCCATGATTCCTCGGCCTATTTGGACTGGAACACGGCACAGCGCGCGCGCATGCCCAATCTGAAACCTACCCAAACGGCGATCTCGTTGCGGTTGCCGATGCCTTTGTTGGAGCGCATCAAGGTCGCCGCCAACAAGCGGGATGTTCCCTATCAATCGCTGATCAAAATGTGGCTGGCTGAAAAGGTTGGGGAGGGTTGACCGCGTCGTCCGATGCGGCGACTCGCCGTTCCCCCCGCTTGGCGCATCGTCCGCGTCCGTCACTGTATGTTCCTGTGGATAAAATGGGGACAATTAAGCCTAACATCTTGACGGATCGGGAGGATTGTTCATAGCGTCACCTCGTGGAGGTCGTGAATGGTTCGCAAAGCCACGCTGACGAACAAGGCTGTTCTGGAACTTCGTCTGAAGATCGATTGTGCCCTCCAGCCGGAGGGGCGGCGGCGTATCGGTTCTTCGGCAGTGGAATTCCGGAACAGCATTCGACAACAAATCGCTGCTCCGAAAGCAAGACTTTCGAAGAAGCAGCGGGACACAACCGACGAGATTCTGGCGGAAGCCTTCTCGGATGAGCCGGTTGTAATTCTTGAAGGTCAGCCATTAGTGGACCTGGCCAAGCTCATCCGTCATGCCAGCGGGGATGACGTCCGTGTCTCCTCGCTGGAGGAGAACGTCATGGTGCATTTGAAACGCAGGCTGGATGAACTGGCCACGGCCGATAGCAGCGAGCCGGCCCTGGCAATCAGCCCGAAGCAGTGGCAGATCCTCAAAGATATCGAGCAGAAAACGAACTTTGGTTACCCTGAAGAGCCGCCCTCGATTGATCCCGATGGCGTGGTCGAGAACGACGATCCGGATGGCCAACCGCCCGAACGCGGCGCGACCGAGGGCGATCATGCTCGGGACTGGGCGGTCGTCGGCGTGGACGAAGACGAAGATTGCTAAGCGACCAGGTCGGCTCGGTAGTAGGGATCGCAGGTCCTAGCGTATTGGATGCTGACGATATTGTTCGAGCCGTGGCACACGAGCACTCTCACCTGATCGGTTCATGCACTGTGACAAGCTTGGTGCCATCCGGGAACGTTGCCTCCACCTGCACGTCGTGGATCATTTCGGCGATGCCTTCCATCACCTGATCGCGGGTCAGCACGCCGGCGCCTGCCTCCATCAAATCCGCGACCGAACGCCCGTCACGCGCACCTTCCACGACGAAATCGCTGATCAGTGCCACCGCCTCGGGAAAATTCAGTTTCACGCCGCGCTCCAGACGGCGCCGGGCGACCATGGCGGCCATGCTGATCAGCAGCTTGTCCTTCTCGCGCGGCGTCAGGTTCATGCGCCTGGTCCCCTCATTAACACAGCCAAACACGTGGTAGAGGCCGCCCGTCACGCAACTCCGCCAACGTCGCCACGACTGCGCGCCGCGCTGCGGCACCATCGTCAGCCAGAATGCGCGCAATCAGCATGCCATTCCAGGCACTGACGCCAAAATTTTCTCCGGTCACCGCCGCTCGCACCGTGTCCAACCGCGCCTCGGCATCCGGCGCCACATGGACCAACGTTGCGACTGCACGCCCCCCGCCGGCAATCGCAGTTCGTTGCATGATCTGATCGACTTCACCATCGAATCGGATCGCATCGTGCAGCAACAGATCGCCGCCGCGGCGGACCTGGATCAGATCGCGCAGCCGCGCGGACACCACGCGCTCGCCCATTGCCGCGCGGCCAAACACCAGCATTTCGACACCGAGGAACCAGGCGTCAGCAGCCATATCGACCACCAGCCGGCGTTCCAGCGAGCACCGATCGAACAGGATCGTGTCCTGCGGCAACCATTCCGCTGCTGCGCCTGAACCAATCTCCAGCGTGGTCTGCACCACCGACGGCGCGCTGCCCGGCAGCGCCCGATAAAATCGCTCCGCCGCCTGCGCCGCAATCGTCGCACGGGCGCCAACGCCCAGGCAGAACCGGGAACGCAGCCGATCGCCACCCACCACGCCGCCCGAGGTGTTCAGAGTTGTCGCATCGAACCAACCGGGCACAATCGCGCGCGGAAACCGCGTCTTGAGACAGCCCGCCTGACGCAATCCGCCGAGTACCGAGGCATCACCTCGCCGCTTCACCGCGACGAAACAGTCTCCTGTGGCACGCTGCAGCTCGTCAGACAGAGAGACGCCGTCGTACATCGGCCTCGTTCAGCTCCTCACGCCGCCCCGACAGCACCACATCCCCCCGATCCAACACCACAATCGTGTCCGCCAGTTCCTGGGCGAAATCAAAATACTGTTCAACCAGCAGGATGGCCATTTCGCCCCGACTACGCAACAGCGAGATCACTCGGCCAATGTCCTTGATGATGCTTGGTTGGATCCCCTCGGTCGGCTCATCCAGCACGATCAGCCGCGGCTTCATGATCAGCGCTCGGGCAATCGCCAGTTGTTGCTGTTGGCCGCCTGACAAATCCCCGCCACGCCGCCGCAACATGGTTTGCAGCACCGGAAACAACTCGAAAATTTCATGCGGAATTTTGCGGGCCGCGCGCGGCAGCACAGCAAACCCGGTTTCCAGATTTTCCCGTACTGTCAACAACGGAAACACGTCGCGGCCCTGCGGCACCCAGGCGATGCCACGCCTCGCCCGCTCATAGGTCGGCAGGCGTGTGATTTCCTCCCCTTCCCATTTGATCGAGCCCGAGGTGATCGGATGCGCGCCAACGATCGCCCGCAACAGCGAAGTCTTGCCAACTCCGTTGCGGCCCAGCAAACACGTTACCGCACCGACATTCGCGGTCAACGACACCTGGCGCAACGCGATGGCGGCGCCGTAATGCAGGTTGACGTGGTCCACGCTCAGCATTTATCGCCCCAGATACACTTCGATGACTTTCGGATCCTCGGAAACGTGGTCGATCGAGCCCTCGGACAGCACCGAACCTTCGTGCAGCACCGTGACCTTCACGCCAAGCGCTCGAACGAACGCCATATCGTGTTCGACCACCACGATGGCGCGGGTTTGGTTGATTTCCCGCAACAGTTCGGCGGTCTGTTCGGTTTCCGCATCGGTCATGCCGGCGACCGGTTCGTCGACCAGCAGCAGCCGCGGTTGCTGCGCCAGCAACATGCCGATCTCAAGCCATTGCTTCTGACCGTGCGACAAATCGCCACCACGCCGCTCGCGCTGGTCTTGCAGGCGGACGGTTTCCAGGATTTCTTCAATGCGGTCCCGTTCAACAGCAGTTTCGCGCGCCCAAAGGCTGAACCGCGGCCGCCGGTCACCGGCCAAAGCCAGCAACAAATTGTCCCAGACCGTGTGCGGCTCGAACACCGTCGGCTTCTGGAATTTCCGTCCTATGCCCAATGCGGCGATCGCGGGCTCATCGAGTTTCGTCAGATCGGTATTGGCCTGATATACCACCGTGCCCATATCGGGCCGGGTCCGACCGGTGATGACATCCATCATCGTTGTCTTGCCGGCGCCATTTGGACCGATGACCGCGCGCATCTCACCGTCTTCCAGCACCAGCGACAACGCATTCAACGCCCGAAATCCATCGAAGCTGACAGTCACGCCGTCGAGGTAAAGCAGCGTATCGGCTTCGGTCATACCGGCGCTTCCTCCTCTTCGGAGATCGTCGGCGCCGGCACCACCGCGGGTTTGATGAACCGCCCAGAAAACAGGCCCATGACGCCTTGCGGCAGCAACAAGGTGACGCCGATGAACAAGGCACCCAATGCGAACAGCCAAAACTCCGGCAGCGCGCTGGTGAACCAGGTTTTGCCAAAATTCACAATCAATGCACCGAGGATGGGACCCACCAGGGTGCCGCGACCGCCGACGGCGACCCAGATCACTGCCTCGATCGAGTTGGCAGGGGCAAACTCACTCGGGTTGATGATGCCGACCTGTGGCACGTACAACGCACCGCCGATGCCGGCGATGATCGCCGACAATACCCAGACCACGAGTTTGTAGGATTCCGGCCGGTAGCCGAGAAATCGCGTGCGCGATTCAGCGTCACGCACTGCGATCAGCACCTTGCCAAATCGGGAAAGCACCAGGAAGCGCGCCACCAGAAAAGCGCCGCACAGGAACAACGCCGTCAACACCAGCAGGCTCGACCGCGTCGCATCCGACTGCACGTTGAACCCAAGAATGTCCTTGAAATCGGTGAGGCCGTTGTTGCCGCCGAACCCCATGTCGTTGCGGAAGAACGCCAACAGCAAAGCGTAGGTCAACGCCTGGGTGATAATGGACAAATAAACGCCGGTGACTCGCGAGCGGAACGTCAACCAGCCGAACACCAGTGCCAGCACGCCGGGCAGCAGCACAACCATCAATGCCGCATAGGGGAACCAATTGAAGCCATACCAGGTCCAGGGCAAGGCTTTCCAGCCGAGAAACACCATGAAATCCGGCAGGTTGGGATCGCCATAAACGCCGCGGGTGCCGATCTGCCGCATCAGATACATGCCCATCGCGTAGCCACCGAGGGCAAAAAACGCAGCATGGCCAAGCGGCAAAATACCGCTGAACCCCCACACCAGATCGACCGCCAGCGCCAGCATCGCGTAGCACAGGTATTTGCCGACCAGGGCGATCACATAGGGCGGCACATGCAGCGCGGAATTCTCCGGCGTAAACTGATTGAGCGCGGCCAGCAGGATCGCAAAGCCCAGTACCAAAGCGATCGTCAGGGTGGAGACGCGTTGGCTGATCATGCTTCCGCTGCCCGTCCCTTGAGCGGGAACATGCCGCGCGGCCGCCGCTGGATGAACAGAATCAGCAGCACCAGCACGACGATCTTGCCAAGCACCGCACCGGCCACCGGTTCGAGGAACTTGTTGACGATGCCCAGTGTTAGCGCGCCAAGCGTGGTGCCCCAGAGGTTGCCGACGCCGCCGAATACCACCACCATGAAACTGTCGATAATGTAGTTCTGCCCGAGATTGGGCGACACATTGTCGATCTGCGACAGTGCCACGCCCGCCATACCGGCAACGCCCGAGCCCAGGCCGAAGGTCAAGGCGTCGATCCACGGCGTACGGATGCCCATTGCCGCGGCCATGCGACGGTTTTGCGTCACTGCGCGCATGCGCAGGCCAAGCGAGGTGAACCGCAACGCCGCCATCAACGCGGCCAGCACAATCACCGCAAACAGAATGATATACATGCGGTTCCAGGTCAGCGTCAGACCACCAAGTTGCGTGGCGCCGCTCATCCAGCCCGGCGTGTCGACATCGCGGTTGTCGGCACCAAAAATCGTGCGTACCGCCTGTTGCAGCACAAGCGACAGACCCCAGGTGGCCAGCAAGGTCTCCAACGGCCTGCCGTACAGCCAACGGATCAGGGTACGCTCGATGGCAATGCCGATCAGGCCGGCAACGATGAACGCGAGCGGAATGGCGAGCAACAAACTGGCCGGGTAGATCGACGGTAGATACGCCCGGATCGCCTGCTGCACCACGAACGTGGTATAAGCGCCGATCATCACCATCTCGCCGTGCGCCATATTGATGACGCCCATGACGCCGAAGGTAATCGCCAGTCCGGCAGCGGCGAGCAACAGCACCGAACCGAGGCTGATCCCGTAATACACGCTTTCCAGCAACGACCAGAGCTGCAGGTTGCGATCGATCGCCGTGATCGCACTGGCGGCCGCGGCAGCGACGGCGGGCGTCTGGCCGGACAGATTGCCGAGTGTGCTGCGGGCTTCCAGGTCGCCGCGGGCACGCAAAATCTCTATGGCGGCGAGGCGATCGGCATCGGACGTGTCCGAGGAAGCCAACACGGCGGCAGCGCGCGCCTGCTCGATCCGGCGTCTTATCGTGGCATCGGTTTCCTTGGCGAGCGCTTTGTCCAAAGCCGGCAAGGCGGCCGGATCGCGCGCCACAAACACGGCCTCGGCCGCGTCGAGCCTTGTCGCAGCGTCCGGCGCGAACAGGCGCAACACACCCAGAGCCGCATCGATGGCACTGCGCACCGCGTTATTGACACGCACCGGCTTCAACGCGCCAGCCGGAACGTCGGAAGCCGCACCGGTCAGTGCTTCGGTGAAGCTTCCGGCATCGGTTTTGATGAACAGCGCCTTGTCCGTGCGCATATAAAGTCGGTTGTTTTGCAAAGCGGTGATCACTGTCTGCGCATGCGGATCGCCGGACACCGACAGCGCCATCACACCCTGGCGGATTTGCTCAAAGTTGGTGGTGGCCAAAGCCGCGTAAGCTTCGTCCGCCGTCTCGGCGCGGCCTGACGCCGGGGCAAGCCACAGAACAGCGACAAGCAACAGAGAGAGACAGCGGGCCATGGCACTCTTTCGTGACGTACCCTTAATCAAAGCGAGGGAGAGACGGCCGGGAGGATGCAACCGCCTCTCCCCTCGCACAACCCGGAAAGCGCCGGGTATTCGGTCAAATTCCCACCAGGGATCAGGTCTTTTTGCTGGAGGTGCAGGTCTTGGTCTTGACGTTGAAGGCGCCGCAGCTCAGCGGTTTGCGCCAGTCGCCGATCAGATCCTTGGTGTCCGCGACGTAAGGTGACCATTCCTGAGCCACAACAAGTCCGGGGGTCTGCGAGACGATGTTGAACTGGCCGTCGCCCTGAATTTCACCGATCAGCACCGGCTTGGTGATGTGATGGTTCGGCATCATCGCCGAATAGCCGCCGGACAGGTTCGGCACCGCGACACCGATCATCGCATCGATCACCTCGTCCGAGGCAACCGTGCCAGCCTTCTCGACGCCCTTCACCCACATGTTGAAGCCGATGTAATGCGCCTCCATCGGATCGTTGGTGGTGCGGTTTGGCTTCTTGGTGAAAGCATGCCAGTCGTCGATGAACTTCTTGTTGTCGGGATTGTCGACACTTTCGAAATAATTCCATGCTGCGAGATGGCCGACCAGCGGTTTGGTATCCAGACCGGCGAGCTCTTCCTCACCGACGCTGAACGCGACCACGGGAATGTCGGTGGCCTTGATGCCCTGGTTGCCGAGCTCCTTATAGAACGGCACGTTGGCATCGCCGTTGATGGTGGAGACGACGGCGGTCTTTTTCCCGGCGCTGCCGAACTTCTTGATCGAGGCAACAATGTTCTGCCAGTCGGATTGGCCGAACGGCGTGTAGTTGATCATGATGTCTTCGGCGGCAACACCCTTGCTCTTGAGATAGGCCTCGAGGATTTGATTGGTGGTGCGCGGATAAACATAGTCGGTGCCGGCCAGCACCCAACGCTTCGTCTGGTTCTCCGACATCAGGTAATCGACCGCCGGGATCGCCTGCTGGTTCGGAGCGGCGCCGGTGTAGAAGACGTTACGGCTGCACTCCTGACCTTCATACTGCACCGGGTAGAACAGGATGCTGTCCAGTTCCTCGAACACCGGGAGGACGGATTTGCGCGACACCGAGGTCCAGCAGCCGAAGACCACAGCGCATTTGTCGACACTGATGAGCTGACGCGCTTTCTCGGCGAACAGCGGCCAGTTCGAGGCGGGATCGACCACCACCGGCTCGAGCTGACGGCCGAGCACGCCGCCGGCTTTGTTCTGCTTGTCGATCAACATCAGCATGACGTCTTTCAGCGTGGTCTCGCTGATTGCCATGGTGCCGGACAGGGAATGCAGGATGCCAATCTTGATGGTTCCCGCGGACTGCGCCCCCGTAGACTGAGCACTGGCTGGTGCGGTGACAGCCTGCACGGCGCCGACGGCGGCGACGGTGGCGGCCGCGGCACCCAAACGGGCGAGACCTCGACGGGAGATACTGGGCTGGATCGGGTTCATGCTGCCTGTCCCTGTTGGTTGTGTTCGCTGACGTCCCATTGGCGGGTAAGCCACAGTCTGACCAGCAAGCAGCGTGCCAACCTGTCGGAAGCGCCTGTTGTATCGGCAGGAGGTTGATTTACCGGGAGTTCTTGACACCGACGGGACGCCACATAGGCAAACTGCCGCCGATTTCATCACTTTGTCATGACCATAAATTAGGCAAATGGGAGATGCGGCGGATCGCGGGCCGGGAACCTCGATCCGCCGCAGCCTGGTCCGGGCGATCGGCGCCGGCGGCAATCGGCGTGGCGCTTTGCCACGCCGCGTTCGGACCGATACATGGCTTGCGAAAGCGCCGCCGGCGGCCACCGACATCAATCAAAACTTTGGCGGTGTGCAACGCGCGGGCGCCGCATTGTTACACGATAGCGCGAGCGTAACGGAACAACGTAAGTAAGATTTGACACAGGTACCCACAGATGAACACAGATCAACACAGATGCACCGTGCGGTTTTGGCGGCATCGCCAATCATCCACGGGCAATACAGGCAGTTTCAATTCACCTCTGTGGCGAACCTCTTATACCAACCGTCATTACGTTAGACTCTCGACCAAATGGTTATGGCCCGGCTCGTGCGGCCTATGACGTTGAAACTGCGGTTCCATCGGTCAATTGTTAAGGCGGTTGGTATTAAACGGCGATGCATCGTCCGGTTGTGGCTGTATCGCAGATCATTCGTAGGTGTGCCGGAGCACTTGCAATTCTTATCTGTGTGTATCTGCGTTAGATTCTTCGCCAACCACGCCACAAAATTCCAAATGACGCACAACCTTCACGCCTTCGGCACATTCCGCTCCAGATCCGCGAGCCAAACCGCCGCATTCCCGTCCGACGGTGCCCGCCAATCGCCACGGGGCGATAATGAGCCGCCTGCCGACACCTTCGGCCCATTCGGCATCGCGCTCCGCTTGAACTGGCTGAACGCAAAGAACCGGCGCAGGAACACCTCCATCCAATGGCGGATCGTCGGCAGGTCGTATTCCATCCGCTGCTCCGGTCGGAAATGCGGCGGCCAGGCGCCGCGCGCCGCGTCTTCCCAGGTCTGCAACGCCATGAACGCAATCTTCGACGGCAGAAAGCCGTAGCGAAGAATGTAGAACAGCGTGAAATCCTGCAATGCATATGGGCCGATTTGCGCCTCGGTGCTTTGTGGCGCCTCGCCGTCCGCCGCCGGGATCAGTTCCGGTGAAATTTCCGTGGCCAAAATCGCATCGAGTGTTTCCAGCACCGGTCCGGCAAACTGCTTCGTCGCAATGGTCCAGCGAATCAAATGCTGGATCAGCGTCTTCGGCACCCCGGCGTTGACATTATAGTGTGCCATCTGATCGCCAACGCCATACGTGCACCAGCCAAGCGCCAGCTCCGACAAGTCCCCGGTGCCGATCACGATCCCATTATTATGGTTAGCCAGCCGGAACAGAAAATCGGTGCGCAAGCCAGCCTGCACATTTTCGAAGGTAATGTCGTACACCGGCTGCCCGTCCGCGAACGGATGGCCGATATCGGCAAGCATTTGCAATGCCGCTGGCCTGATGTCGAGTTCCGACCACGTTACGCCCATCGATTGCATCAACCGCAACGCGTTTTGCCTGGTATGATCCGACGTCGCGAAGCCGGGCATCGTATAAGCCAAAATCCCGCTCCGCGGCAGCCCCAACAAATCGAACGCCTTGGCACCAACGATCAACGCCTGGGTTGAATCGAGCCCGCCCGAAATCCCGATCACCACACGTTGTATCCTCGTCGCGCGCAGTCGCTGCGCAAGGCCGGACACCTGAATGTTGTACGCCTCGTAACAATCCTGCTCCAGCCGGGCGATATCGGCGGGCACGAAGGGGAACCGCTCGATCCGCCGCCGCAGGCCAAGATCGTCCAACGGCGGATCGATCCGGAAGCCAATCGTCCGCCAGGCACGCGCAACACGTCGCCGGTTGGTATCGAACGAGCCCATCTGCAAGCGCTCCTGGCGCAGCAGGTCCGGGTCGATATCGGCGATCGCCGCCTGACCTTCGGTCGGAAACCGCTCGGTCTCCGCCAGCACAACGCCGTTCTCGAAGATCGAGGCCTGGCCATCCCAGGCCAGATCCGTCGTCGACTCGCCGGCGCCCGCGGCGGCGTACAAATACGCAGCCAAACAGCGTGCCGATTGCGACTGGCACAACAGCCGGCGGGTCTCTGCCTTGCCGATGGTGATATTGCTGGCCGACAAATTCGCCAGCACCGTCGCCCCGGCCACCGCAGCCTCGCCGGAGGGCGGGTTGGGCACCCAGATATCCTCGCAAATTTCCGCATGAACAACGAAATCGCGGCGGTCCTCGGCGGCGAACAATAAATCGGTGCCGAACGGCGCCGCGTGTGCGCCAACGGTGACGGACCCGCCCACCTGGCCATCGCCGCTGACGAAATGGCGTGGTTCGTAAAATTCACGATAATTCGGCAGATGGATTTTCGGCACCATGCCCAACAGCCGGCCGCGATGAATGGCCAGAGCGCAATTGTACAGCGCGCCCTGATGGCGGATCGGCGCGCCTACCAGCAGCAGTGGCAGCAGTTCGGACGACGCAACGACGATCGTATCGACGGCTGCCTCGACCGCGTCCAGCAGCGCCGTCTGCTGCAACAAATCGCTGATTGCGTAGCCGGACACACAAAGTTCGGGAAACACCGCCAAGGCCACGCCTTGCGCGTGACACGACCGCGCCATCGCGAGGATAGTCGCGGCGTTGGTGGACGGATCAGCCAAGGCGGTCCGCGTCGTACAGGCGGCGACCCTGACAAATCCATGCCGGTACAGCGATCGGAAGCTCATAATCCCGGCACCATGGCACGGCCCTGCGCGTTTCGCCATGTTACCCCGGCATGGCTCGGAAAAATCGTGGTGCACCGCACGGACAACCGGTTGCGGCCGATCAACCGATACGTGTAAGCTTATTTTAACCATCACCGCGCGGGCCGGAATTCGAGCCTCGCCTTACGACTCCCCGCGTTTCCCCCCGATGAAGGAGGACGGAGCATGACAATCGCGGCAATTCTGAAACATAAGGGTCATACGGTCATCACGATCGAGCCGACCGCAACGGTGCCCGAGATCGCTGCCCGACTGGCAGACCATCGGATCGGCGCGGTTCTGGTCATGGACCGTGCCGATCAGCTGCTCGGCATCGTCAGCGAGCGCGATATCGTGCGCAGCATCGCCACCAATGGAGCGCGCACGATGGAAATGACCGCGGGCCAGCTGATGACACGGGCGGTGCACCTGGCTCACCCCGACATGACTGTCGAGGAAGCCATGCGGAAAATGACCCTGGCGCGCGTTCGTCACCTACCGGTGATGCACAATGACGCCCTCGTCGGCATGGTCAGCATTGGCGACGTCGTGAAGTCGCGCATTATGCAGCAGGACACCGAGGTCGACAGCCTGCGCGCCTATATTGGCGGGGCTGCCTGAGTCTCGCCGTTTCACCGGGCCGGACGATCAGGGGTTGTGGTCGCTCCAGGGCGGCGTGCCGAAATTGACGTGACTGGGTGAAACAGCGGCACCCGCGCCGGCGCCCACTCCGGCACCGATCAGCGCGCCCACGCCAACGCCAACCGGCCCGCCCAGTAGACCGATGACCGCACCGGTGCCGGCGCCAGTGGCGGCACCTCCGGTCGTGCGATCAGGTTGACTGCTGCCGCAACCCGCCAGAACCAAAGTGGCAACGACAAGGATCGATATAGCCCGCATATGTAGCCTCCCATAACCATAGGTTGCATAACAAAGCCGAATGGATTCGGGGGACCGGCGCCTGTATGAACAATCCTTCATCTGGTGCGGATTCGCTCCCGGCGCCGCGGCTTCGCGGTCGCGGCCCTGGCCTGATCCGCACGTCGGGAAACTCCGGGCTGCTCCGCGTGAGGCCGGGTTGCATGGCGGGCGGTGTTCGTTCATCTGTCCGCTGCCACGTCTCGCGGTCCCAGGGGGATCACCAGGGGGATCACCAGGGGGATCAAATGCAGCGCATCTTTTCGGGCATTCAGCCCTCCGGTATCCCGACCCTCGGTAACTATCTGGGGGCGCTGCGCAATTGGGCTGCGCTGCAGAATGGCCACGAGTGCATTTACTGCGTGGTCGACCTGCACGCGATCACCGTGTTCCAGGACCCGAAGGAGCTGACCAGGCAAACGCGGGAGATGGCGGCGACGCTGCTGGCAATCGGGATCGATCCGTCAAAGCATATCGTGTTCCTGCAATCGTCGGTGCGGGCGCATGCGCAACTGGCCTGGATCCTGAACTGCGTGGCGCGGATCGGCTGGCTGAACCGCATGACCCAGTTCAAGGACAAGGCCGGCAAGGACCGCGAGAACGCGTCGGCCGGCTTGTACGTCTATCCGAACCTGATGGCGGCCGACATTCTGGCTTATCACGCGACCGGCGTGCCGGTGGGCGACGACCAGCGGCAACATCTGGAACTGGCCAACGACATCGCGCAGAAGTTCAATTTCGACTATGGCGTCGAGTTCTTCCCCACCATCCAGCCGCTGATCCTCGGCCATGCCGCGCGGGTGATGAGCCTGCGCGACGGGACGAAGAAAATGTCGAAATCCGACCCGTCGGATCAGAGCCGGATCAACCTCAATGACGATGCCGATACGATCACGCTGAAGATCCGCCGCGCCAAGACCGACCCCGAGCCGCTGCCGAGCGAACCCGACGGGCTCGCGCACCGGCCCGAGGCGCGCAATTTAGTGGGGATTTACGCTGAACTGGCCGACCTGACCCCGGCCGAGGTGCTGCGCGAGCATGGCGGCAAGGGCTTTGGCGCTTTTAAGGAGGTTCTTACGGCTCTGCTGGTGGAAAAGCTGACGCCGATCGCGGCGGAGACCACGCGGCTGTTGGCCGATCCTGCCATGATCGACGCGATGCTGCGTGATGGCGCTCGACGCGCCGCGGCAATCGCTGACCCGATTGTGGCGAAGGCGGAAGACCTCGTAGGCTTTTTGCGGGTCTGACGCCGGTCGGATGGTTGGCCCGCATGGGACGTTTCACCGAGACCAGGCATAACGCCGGCATGGCGGAGAATGCGGTGTGATCAATGGCCCGTTGGTTTGGATGATGTCATGACAGCGAATTTTCCCGCCGCGGCGCTGGAACCGGAGACGCAGGGGCCGCTGATCCTGGCGCTGCCCAAGGGCCGCATCCTTGCGGAATGCGGGCCGTTGCTGGCCCGGGCCGGCATCGTCCCGGCCGCCGATTATCTCGATGAGAGCAGCCGTCGGCTGCGTTTCGAGACCAGCGATCCGTCGCTTGACGTGGTCCGGGTCCGCTCGTTCGACGTCGCCACCTTCGTGGCGTTTGGGGCGGCGCAGATCGGCATCTGCGGCGCCGATGACCTGATGGAGTTCGACTATCCCGAGGTTTACGCGCCGCTTGATCTGGGCATTGGCCGCTGCCGGATTTCAGTCGCTGAACTGGCGGAAACCGCCGGGACCGACGATCCCTCACGCTGGTCACAGGTTACCGTGGCGACGAAGTACCCGAACATTGCCCGGCGGCATTTCGCCAGCCGCGGCATTCAGGCCGAGATCGTGCACCTGAACGGCGCGATGGAGTTGGCGCCACGCCTTGGCCTGTCGCGGCTGATTGTCGATCTGGTGCAGACCGGGGCCACGCTGCGGGCGAACGGGCTGGTGGAGACCGAGGTAATCGCTCAGGTGACCAGCCGGTTGATCGTGAACCGCACGGCGCTGAAGACCCGACCGGAGGTGATCGGCGGGTTCATTGCGCGGCTGCGGGCGGCGCTTGACAATACTGGAAAGTAATCGGATCGACTTGCAGTGGCCGCGTAAACGAGGTGGCGCGGCAATTCTCTCAGCTGTTGATGTCGACATCGAGACGTTTGGCCAGGTCGGTGCTCGTGGCGATACCCGACAAACCGCCGAGAACACGAAGTTCAGGGAGGACGCGGCGGCGTTGCATATGGCGCGAATGGAGAGTCGCCCGGTACCTACTGTCATCGGCGCATGAGTCGTGCGAGGCCGCGGGTCATTGCGAACGCAGCGAAGCAATCTCATCGTCGGTGCACACCTTTTGCGAGATCGCTTCGCTGCGCTCGCGGTGACAGAAGGGATGTCGAGGTGCAATGATTCTGGCTACCGCCTTCTCCGCGCCCTCCGAGAACTCTGCGTCCTCCGAGATCAATGGAACGCTTCCAGGGGCACAAACGCCTGGAGTAGATCCCTGGCAATGTCGAATGGGACCCGCGCAGGCCTCACGACGAGCCCGCTCGATATCACCCCTTCCCGAAGGCGGAATCCGGAGCGAATGGCCCGCTTTCCACGACGACGTCATGGATCGTGCCGTCGTAACGAAATACGCCGCGGCGACGCTGCAAGTCCCAACTGACCGGACCGCGGCGGTCGAGGCCAATGTCGAGCCCTTCATGGAACCCGTACAACAACGTTGGACTGAGTTCCTGCCAGTCGCTCGCGCCGCCTGCATCCAGCACCAGCCGGCCACGGCCGCGCCGCTTACCGAGTGCCTCGTATTCCAGCGTTGCCACACGCTCGCCCGCCGGCACCACCGGTCCGTCGATTTCAGAAAATTCGCCAAACCCGTTGTAAATCAGCTGGAGTTTGCCGTTCTCGATGGCCAGCACCATGCCGCCGGTGACATCGCCAACCGCAAACAGCACGCCCGCATTGGCAGCCGCATGCCGGAACGAAACTGCGAACGTGAATGACCGGTCGGCGATCAGCGGCACGATGACACTGCGATGCACAGTCTGGCCGTTGGGCAGGAAGCGCCGGCGTCCCGCCAGCGGCGGACGTTGATGCGGCGCCAGCTCGTTGAATTTTTGTGCCGGTGAGCGGTTATCGAGCGGATAGACCATGTTGTCCCACGCCGCTGCATCGAACGCCTCGACCAGTTCCTGCAATTTGGCAGGATGCTGGCGCGCCAGATCCATGCTTTCGGAAAAATCCTCTGCGTGCAGATGCAGCGTCCAGTTATCGAAGTTGATCTTCTGGCCTTTCACCTGCAATGACACCGCGATCCAGCCGTCGCGATAAAACGCCCGATTGGCCCAACACTCGTAATATTGTTCGGACCGCGGGCTCGCTGCCGCCGGATCGCGCAGGACGCCGGCCAGGCTCCTGCCATGCATCGATTGCGCCGGCCTGCCATGCGAGGTTTCCAGCGGGGGAACACCGGTCAACTCAAGCAATGTCGGCATCACGTCGGTGACATGGGCGAACTGCGTGCGAATGGCTCCGGTGTCGGAAAATTGTGCCGGCCAGGAAACGATAAAGCTCACCCGCCGTCCGCCGCCGCCGGTATAGGTCTTGAACGACGGGAACGGCGTATTGGAAACCTGGCCCCAACCGGCCGGATACAGCGGGGTGGTACGCGAGCTGCCGATCCATTCCGCTCGCGTCACATCGACGGCGACCGGCAATGCCGGCAGCGCGGCAAAGCGGCGGTTGAAATTGACCATGCCCGCCGGCCCGCCGGAACTGGTGCCACCATTGTCCGAGGAAAACACGAAAATCGTGTTGTCGAGTTCGCCTAGTTGTTTGAGTTCGGCAACGAGGCGGCCGATATTCTGATCGGCGCAATCGAGCATGGCAGCGTAGGTTTCCATGTGCCTCACAAACAGTTGCTTCTGGTCATCGGGCAGCGTCTGCCATGCCGGAACCTCGGGGTCGCGCTCGGAAAGTCGGGCGTTTGCCGGCACGACGCCCAATGTTTTCTGCCGCTCGAACCGCTCGGCTCGAATGGCATCCCAGCCGGTATCGTAACGACCACGATATTTTGCCAGATCGGGTTCTTTGGCCTGCAACGGGGAGTGCACCGCATTGTTGGCGACGTAGAGGAAGAATGGGCGCGTCGGATCGGCGTTGCGAATATCCGCGACAAAGCCGATCGCCTTGTCCATCCAGTCGTCGGTCGCATAGTAACCGTCCGGATAGGCATCGATCGGTGCCACGATGTTGTTGTAGACGATGCGGGCAGGGGAGAAGTAGCTCGTCTCGCCCTCGAGAAAACCGTAGAACCGATCGAACCCGCGATAGGTGGGCCAGGTGTGGTTCGGCGTGACCGAATTGGGTGAGTTGTGCCACTTGCCGACCGCGGCGGTCGCGTAACCCGCCGCCTTAAAGGTTTCGGCGATGGTCGGCGCCTCGAGCGGAATCTCGCCCGAATAACCAGGAAAACCGGGATTGTTGTTGACCAGCCAGCCGGTCCCGACGCTATGCGCGTTCCGGCCCGTGAGCAGGGCAGCCCGCGCCGGTGAGCAAATCGGATGGGTCGAGTAATTGTTCAGCCGGATCCCGCGCGCGGCCAGCGCATCGATATTGGGCGTTGCGATCTCGGATCCGTAGCAGCCGATATCGGACCAGCCCATGTCGTCCATGAACACGATCACTACATTGGGCGCACTCGGTGCAGGACGCACCGGCAAGTCCCAGTGCGGCGCCGACTCTTCGCGAGTCCGGCCGATTTTGCCAGGAAATCCTGGATAACGATTGGGCGCATCTGGCATGTTCGTCCTCTCCCGTTGTCTGGTCGTTGCTCTGGGCTTCCGTTCTGGGGCCAGGCATACAGAGGGTGGGTGGCCAATAACAGTCTGGCACCTGCGCGACGATGGAGTCGGGGTCTGCCCGCTCGCTTGAACCGAGCAGACCAGGATCTTTGCCCCAGGCGCGTAAGGATGAGGCGATCTGCACCTCACCGGACTGCGCTCATCACCGCTGTGGTGGTTCGGATAAACGTCGTCTGGCCGCCACGCGGATGAACCGGATTGGTGGCCTTCGCGGCAGAGCGAAGCTGGCGCGCCACATCGGCCTGGCAAGTATCGGTGACGCAACGAGGCCTCGGGCACTGGCTGTCGCCGCGGAATCATTACGTCCTTGTAAGACCGTAAGTAGATTCCGGGGCTTTATCCCAGCAGGCCCTCCCTGAATTATGCATGCGCGAAAGGGTGTCCCCCATTCGCATGCCCCTCCTACCAACCTGGGCGCGCGAAATGCGTGTTTTCGCGCGTCCTTTTTTGGCATTGTGTCGCCGGCTTCGTGTGACTTTGATGGTTTGGCCTGGAATAGCCTGGGGAAACCAGCTGTCGTGCCTCTGACAAGTCTACTCGTGAGATGGAGGAAGCAGTGCCCGAGATGTCATTCCCCGCTGATCTGCCCGACGCGCTGCCGGAACGCGGCGTCCTTGTGTTGCAATTGTATCCAGGGTGGATTGATGTTTACAACACGGCGCGGGCCAGGTTCCTTGAAAACGTTATGAATGTTTATAACGCTCGCGGCACACCAGCGACTGATAAATATTGCTTTGATCAACCGGGGCAAGTGCTGACCGAGGACGAGTACCTGCTAAAGCGGATCAGGGAAGATGCCCAGGATCGTGCTGTGCTTGTTCACTTCAGGGTGCATGGCCAGCCAGAGGACCATGAGCCACGGCTTCGCGAACTTGAACAGCAGCTTGCGTATTTTTTGACCAAAAACGGCCTTATCGTGTCGCTAATTCGAGCGAGACACCCTACAAGAGCGCAGGCGTTGTTGCATAGGCAGTTGCCGGGCGGCGAACTGTCGAAAGTGAAAATAGATTTTGATCTGAAGCCATATCTGGAAAACTTTGTGACCAGGGACCAGTAAGGACTGAATATGCATTTGGGATTCGAGCAGCCTGAATTTCAGCGACAGGCCACATTATGATTCTTCATACGCACCCATAATCTTCGAGCGGCCGGCACGAAATCGGAGGCTCTGACGTCATGGGCGATGGTCGGCGGTCGGTGCTCGGCAGTGCTGGCACTCATCGCCCCAAGATGGGACCCAGCCGGCACTTGGCATACCGGCAGGCAAAGCAGCGTAATATTCCTCTGGATTCCTTGGAAACACGCGCCCTCGCTCCCGAGGACTTAACTCGTTGTTAAGTTCCGCGTGCTAACCGGGTCGGGTCCGCGCCCCATGCCTGCATTGCGTCAAAAGGCCAGTACGCCATGGTTATGCCGATCCCGCACAGTTGCAGTCTGCATTGCGACGGTTGTTCGGTCCGACCGGACAGCCAGGCCCACAACTGACATGCCAGGCATGCGACCGGCGTTCGAGGACGTGCTGATTTTCTGCCCCGAGTACCTCAACGGCGGGTGCGAGGCCTTGCATCAATTGGGCCATCAGATCGCCCGTCATGGCGGTTCGGCTCATATGGCCTATTACGGTCCGTACTCGGGTCTGGAACTCGACGGCGATGTGCTGCGCTGTCATCTCGCGGCATCGCCTGTTCCCGCGTACTTTGCTCGGCACAAACCCAGGGTTTTGCATGAGGCGCGGCTTGGACCGGATACGCTGTTGCTGTTTCCCGAGGTGTTGTCGGCGCTCGCGGCGACCCGCGACGGTCGGTATCGGCGTGCGCTGTGGTGGCTGTCGGTCGATAACGCCATCGAACAGAACCGTGCGCTGCTTGATGCCAGCTACCGTCAAGGGGTTTTTGCGGATTCCGGGTTGCTGCATTTTCACCAAAGCGATTATGCCCGCGCATTTCTGGAGGCCAACGCTGCCGTGCGGTACCATGCGTTGTCAGATTACACCGACCCGGACTTCATTGACCGGAGTTCGAACCCGACGCAGAACAAACCGATCTCGCAGCGCGCCAACAGGATCTGCTACTTTCCGAACAAAGGCGCAGCGCTGGCCACGCGATTCATCGACGGGCAGGAGGCGTTACGGCAGAGTGTAGAGTTCCTGCCTATTCGTGGCATGACCAAGGCGCAGGTGCGCGATGCCCTGTTTGGTGCGCGGCTGTATCTGGATTTCGGCAATCACCCCGGCAAGGACCGGGTGCCACGCGAAGCTGCCATTGCCGGAGCCGTTGTGCTGCTGCATGCGGTGGGAGCAGCGTTATGTTTTCCCGACCATCCGCTGCCGGCTGAGTATCGCTTTACCGAAGACGACATCGCAAGCGGCGATCTGCATCGCAAAGTTGCTGCAATCCTCGATCAACCGGAGGCGCACTTCGCCGCGCAACGGATGTATCGCGAAGCAATCCTGCACGAACAAGAACGCTTTGATCTGGAGGTTCGATCCTGTTTCTTCAGCGGCTTATAACTGGTGGCCACGATCATTGCAGTGTGAGTCGTGCGACGCCCCGGTGTCATCGCGATGTCGCCGGTCATCGCGGTGTCCCCGGTCATCGCGGTGTCCCCGGTCATCGCGAGCGCCGCGAAGCAATCTCCTTGTTAGTGCGCAGTCGCCACCAGATTGCTTCGTTACGCTTGCGATGACAGCAGAGATGTGTCGGATGCCAACGATTCTGGGTATCAGGCGCGCACGATATCGTTGCTCGCTGGCCGGCACCGCGGGCAGCTCGTGCGTATGACAGCCAAACCGATCGGCATTCACACCATTTGTCATTCAACCGAACTGCTGGATACGGTCGATCCTGATTTCCTACCTTTCGACGTTTCCGCCGAACCGCAGGAAGATCGCCGAGAAACCGCACACATGCTGACATTCTGGCGCCTGGGCAAACACCGCGAATATAAGGTCAGTGGTCTGCTGTCACCCAAATTCGCCCAGAAGACCGGCATCAATGGTGCGATATTCAACCATTTCGTCGCCAGCAATCCAGACCACGACGTGTGGTTCGTCAATCCATATCCGCATTACTTCTATCTATCCTACAACATCTGGGAACACGGTGAAATCTGGTATCCCGGTCTGTCCGAGCGCGCGTCCCGGGTGTTTGCCAAGGCTGGGCTGCCGATCGATTTAGGGAAATTTCCCAGAAGCACCTGGAGCACGTTGTTGTTTTCCAACATCTGGGCTGGGACAACAGAATTCTGGGACCAGTTCATGGCGTTCGTCAGTCACATGGCAACCCATGCGGAAACCGTTCCCGGCGTATTCGATACAGTGCCATACGAAAACGGCAGAACGGTTTACTTCCCATTTATTTTCGAGCGTCTGTTCACCACCTTTCTGGTGCTGCATCCCGGCATCAGGGCTCGCTACGCGAATTTTCAAACCGCGCACATATTGGACATGACCGGCAACATCGATCGACTGCTGATCCGCGAATGGGGACCGTTGATCGACAAGTGGGACCGGGCCGGGGTCTACACGGACGATCAGCGCGCCATATTCCGCGGCATCCAAAAACTCTCGATCCTGGGCATGCACGCCAATAATCCTGAGGCCCTGCGCGCCCTGCTGGGGTTGTGACCGGAGCGCCCCGCTGGTTTACCTCTGCCGCAAACGTCGTTAGGCGTGGCCCGTCGCGCGTGGCCTCGCGCGCGGCCTCGCAACCGAAGCGGAACGGCACACTTCGATGATCAGACTTTCTACCGCCACATCCGGCTTCGAAGCCGGCTTCGTCGCCCTGTTGAGCCAGGCGCGCGAGACCACCGAAACCGTCGACCAGGCAGTCGCCGCGATCATCGCCGACATTCGCGCCCGAGGCGATGCGGCGTTGCTGGAATACACCGCCCGGTTCGACCGGCTGTCGTTGACTGCCGACCGGTTGCGGATCAGTGCCGAGGAAATCGACGCCGCGGTGGCATCGGTTCCCGCGGCGGCAGCAGAGGCACTGAACCTCGCCGCCTCCCGGATCGAGGCGTTTCACCAGGCCCAGTTGCCCGCCGATCTGCGAATGACCGACGCCGCGGGCATGACTTTGGGGATGCGGTGGACGCCGCTGGACTCGGTCGGGCTGTATGTGCCGGGCGGCAAGGCGGCCTATCCATCGTCGGTGCTGATGAACGCAGTCCCGGCACGAGCGGCAGGGGTGCGGCGGATCGCCATGTGTGTGCCCGCGCCGGACGGGGTGCTCAACCCGCTGGTGCTGGCGGCGGCGCGACGGGGCGGCGTGTCCGAGATCTACCGCGCGGGGGGCGCCCAGGCGGTGGCGGCTCTGGCGTATGGGACGGCGACGGTCCAGCCGGTGGACCGTATCGTCGGGCCCGGCAACGCCTATGTCGCCGAGGCCAAGCGTCAGGTGTTCGGCCGTGTCGGTATCGACAACATCGCCGGGCCGTCGGAGGTCGTGGTCATCGCCTCAGGCGACAACGACCCACGCCGCGTTGCCGTCGATCTGCTGGCCCAGGCGGAGCATGACGAAGCGGCGCAGTCGATATTGATTACCGATGATGCGCGGTTCGCCGATGCCGTGGTCGACGCGGTTGCGGCCGAACTGCCGACGCTGGGTCGTGCAGCGATCGCCGGTGCCAGTTGGGCGGCGCACGGTGCCGTCATCCTGGTCCGCGACTGGTCTGAGGTTCCCGACATTGTCGACCGGCTTGCGCCCGAGCATGTGCAGTTGATGGGGCGCGCGCCCGAAGCCCTGTTCTCTCGCATCCGGCATGCTGGCGCGATTTTTCTTGGTGCTTATTGTCCCGAGGCGGTGGGCGACTACGTGGCCGGCCCTAACCACGTGCTGCCGACCGGTCGCACTGCACGGTTCGCCTCGGGGTTGTCGGTGTTCGATTTCCTCAAGCGTACGACATGGATGTCCGGCGATGCAGCGGCGTTGCAGCGGATCGGCCCTGCGGCGGTGACCTTGGCTGAGGCCGAGGGGTTGGGCGCGCACGCTCGCTCGGTTGCGATGCGGTTGGGGTGAGAGTGCAGCTTCCGGCTGCCTCGCCCGCAACCTGTTCCGGGCCCGGCCGGGTAGCAACTTAAAGTGGCCCTGATTTGTTTGTTGCACCCGTGACTTCGATTTATCCTTACATATTATCGGAATTATCCTGTCAGTATTTTGGCAATTGTCCTGACATCGCAAAGCATGCACACAGTATCTGGCGAATTTCAATTGACGACTGTCCTGACATCACGCCAATGTTCCGATAACTCGACGAGCCGACCTGCGTAACAAGCATGTTCTCCGGCCGAGCCATGAAAAAATAAGGGAGTCTAAGCATGTCTGGATACGCACGGGGTGCAAGCGAAGTGCCGTGGTGGAAAGAACCGACCAAAGATCAATGGTACGCCTTTGTCGCCGCGTGGTTGGGTTGGACGTTGGATGCGTTCGACTTCACCGTCTTCCTGGTATTGGTCAGCTCGATCGCCAAGGAGTTCAACGCGCCACTGACAGCCGTTACCTTGGTCTTTACTCTGACGTTGTGGATGCGGTTGCTGGGTGCCGTGGCCTCGGGCTGGATGGCCGACCGGATGGGGCGCAAGGCGCCACTGATGATCTCCATCCTTTGGTACTCGGTCTGTAACTTTATCGCCGGGTTCTCCCCAACGTTCATTTTTCTGCTGATCGTCCGCACCATCCTGGGCATTGGCATGGGCGCCGAATGGCCGGCCGGCGCGGCGCTGGCGATGGAGACCTGGCCAATCCGTTCCCGCGGCCTCATGTCCAGCATTCTGCAAGGGTCCTGGGCTTTGGGCTACCTGCTGTCGGCGCTGCTTTATGCAACGATTTTCCAGCACATCGGCTGGCGCGGCATGTTGTGGATCGGCGTATTGCCGGCCCTCGCGGTGATCTGGATACGGGTTTATGTGAAGGAGCCTGAAATCTGGGCGGAAAATCAGGCGAACCAGAAGAAGCATAACGCCCATGTGAAGGCGCCGCTGATCGCGATCTTCCGTAGCGGCCTGATCTGGAACACGCTCAATGCCTGCTGGTGGATGGCCAGCGGATTCATTGTCTATTACTCGATCTTTGGGCTGTTCGCGACTTACCTGACGCACGATCTGCATTTGACGCCGGCTGAGGTCGGGTGGCCGTTGGTGTTCACCAACGCAGCAACGTTCGTCGCCAGCTTCTTCTGGGGCTGGCTGTCGGATAAGATCGGCCGTCGTTGGGCAATGATCATTCCGGGGCTGCTCGGACTTTGCCTGTGCCCGGTCTACCTGCTCACCACCGACTACATGACGATCGTCATCGGCTTTACCCTGCAAGGCGCCTGCGCCGGGGCGATGTACGGGCAAAACCCCAGCTTCCTGACCGAACGCTTCCCAACCGAAGTGCGCGCCACCGCGGCTGCGTTCTGCTACCACCAGGGAGCGATCTTTGCCGGCACGGTCGGACCGGTGATTGCCTGGCTCGCCACCGACGGAGGCATGGGCTTTGCCAAGCCAATGCTGATCTTCACCGCCGGCGGTCTGGTCAGCTTCGTGCTCGCATTACTGTGTGGCCCTGAGACATTGGGCAAGGAAATGGTCGCTGACCTGGAGATCGTTGCGGTAGCCGAAGTGCCCTGACGGTGGATGCGCCGGGGTAGCCGAGGCGCGCGGCTACCCCAAAGGCCGAAGCGTTACGACCTGACGCGATCAGCTGAAATCGTCGTTGGGATCCGAGCCTCTGCGGTTCCAACGCTTCGCGGCACCCTGGGAGGAGGGAAACGGCGGCCCGGAAGCGCCACAATCGGGGCACTGGACCCGATACGTGCCAAGGAACACGACCTGCGGCATATCGCCACAAAATGGACAGGTCTTCAGTCGTGGGATGACTTCGTCCTTATCCATGGCGCACTCCTCGCGTTGGGCCGATGCAGCCGACAGAATGACGCGACCGCTGTCAAGGCACCGATATCAACAATGTCGGCATAGCCCGCAGTCAATACCTGATCGACGTTACGTATCGCGTGGTCTGTTCGTTTCTTAATTCATGATTCATGCCGCGCCGTCCAGCCAGGCCGGCATCAACGCAACCACCCCTTCCGGGTTGCGTGCGAGTGCATCGAGCGCCGTGGTTTCCTCGGCTGCCACTGTGCGCAATTCCGGTGGACATTCGCGCCATCGGTCCCAGGGCGAGGTTTCCCGGTTGTTGATCGCGTATGCGTCGCGGACGACGTTCACCTTCATGAACCAAAGCCCTCTGGTGCCACCTTGGCCAAACCGTTCCGGCTTATCCTGACCGGCCCGACAGCGGAGCCACGCTTCCCCCGCGATGAGAAACTTCTCTCTGGGCACATCCGAAATGTCGAACGCAACCCGGAACGCCGCCCGTTGCACGTCATCAATCTGTGCGTCCGTCAGGCACCAGCGGCCGTCGCTGCTGTTCCAGTATTCGCAAACCCAGTGATCCTCCCATGCATCCGCAAAGTAAGACGCGAAACCGCAGCGCACGCGTGCCGCCGTGCCCGCCGCGCGTAGGAACGCGCACAGCATCAGGGCAAAGTCTCGGCAGGTGCCAACCTCTCGCCGGGTTTGCTCGCGAACTTCATTGAGGGCGCGCCCATCCCGTTCGAGCAGCGCCGCAAGACGTTGCTTCACCGGCAAAGTCGTGCGGCTGACCGGAGCGAAAGCGCCAGGGTCGTCGCCATACCTGGCAAGTTGGTCGCCATGGATGAGCAACCCTTGCACCACGCGATCGAGATCGGCGACGTCCGATGGCAGCCTGGCGAACAACCCCGCCAGTTCGCCAGGCTCCGTCATGGGTGAATGAGCGAGCCAGCGTGACGGCGGCTGCATTGGCGTTCTCTCGTTTGCAACTTGCTGTTACGAAGACACGTTGTCCAAACGTAGCATAACTCAGGCATTGCGGAGCAAGCACACAGCCCAGTACGACTGGTTACCCGAACCGCTTCCATGCCGCTTGCCGCGACACGGCAAGCGCCTGGCCGATTGTCGCCCAACTCACCTCGCGCTCACGCAGGATGTCAACGATATCCTGCATGGCGGTATCGACTGATGCAAACGCGCCGTTGTATCCCGCGAGAGTGTTCAGCAACTTCTCGGTTGACGCATCGTCCGGCAACAGCGAACCCGGCGCCTCTTGCGTCGCCGGTTTCCTGGCAATGACCGCCTGGCAGAGTTGCACGCATTCATTGCAAATGAACACACCGGGTCCGGCGACGAGCGTCCCGACCTCAGTTTGCGACTTGCCGCAAAAGGAACAGCGATAGACCCGCTTTTTGGGCTGGCTGGCTTCGTCGGCGGACATGGTTGCGTCTCCGCTGTCAACGTTGGATTGACGGTCAACCTAACGTTGACGCGATTGTCAATCCCCTATTGACGACAATCTGGCTCTCAGTTGGAAACGGCCTGTGATTGCGGGTCCGCGCGTCCGCAACGATCGCGTGCGGTTTCTTGTTGACGGCATACCAATTGGTTGGTATTCACCATGCCGCACGGTATGGAAATGGCCGCCATGGCAGAGCCGACACAGCACGAATCGAAAACAAAGTTCCTCGCCGCTTCCCTCAAAGTAATCCGCGCCAAGGGCTACGCGGCCACCACGGTGGATGACATTTGCCACACGGCCGGCCTCACCAAGGGCAGCTTTTTCCACCACTTCAAAAGCAAGGACGACCTCGCGCTTACAGCCGCCGCCTATTGGGGCGAGTTGACGGAAGGGTTTTTCGCTGCCGCGCCCTACCATCAGTCGCCAGACCCGCTGGAGCGGTTACTCGGCTACGTCGATTTCCGCGCGGAGATTTTAACGGGCGAACTGGCGGACTACACCTGCCTGCTCGGGACGCTGGTGCAGGAAACCTATGCCACGCATCCCGCCATTCGCGCTGCCTGCGACCAGGGCATGTCCACTCATATTGCGCTCATTACGCAGGATATTGCAGCCGCCAAACAACGCTATGCGCCGGATGCACCGTGGAGCGCGGAAAGCGTCGGCTACTTCATCCAATCGGTGTTGCAAGGCGCATTCATTTTCGCCAAGGCAAAGCAAGGTCCCGAGATCGTGCGCGAAGATCTTGCGCATTTGCGGCGCTATCTCGGACTGCTCTTCAACCAGCCGCACGACAGCAAGCGAAAGGACCAGCCATGACCGAAAAGATCACCGTCGAAGCCACGATCGCCGCACCGATCGGCCAGGTCTGGCATGCCTGGAATACGCCGGACGACATTACACAGTGGAATGCCGCGTCCGACGACTGGCACACGACGAAATCTGCTGTGGATTTGCGGGTCGGCGGGACGTTCTCATCGCGCATGGAAGCCAAAGACGGCAGCATGGGCTTTGATTTTGCCGGAACCTATACCAGGGTCGTCGAGCATCAGTTGATCGAGAGCAGCTTCGGTGGCCGGGCGCTGATGGTGGAATTTTTCCCTGCGCGCAACGGTGTCACGGTGCGTGAAACCTTCGACGCTGAGTCGACCTATCCGCTCGAACAACAGCGTCAGGGCTGGCAGGCAATTTTGGACAATTTTAAGAAGCACGTCGAGTCAGGTCATCACGCCTGACCGAACTGCGCCGGCGAACAGCGGCGTTTCCACAGTCCCGGAGACGCCGCTAACCGCTAACGCCCACACCGCGGACTTCTGCACAACCCACGACTTATACCACACGGCAGGGCCCCGCCGCCACGGGCATCGATAACGGATCGGCGCCCAGGGCCGGCGTGCCAACTGCTGGCGCAGTCGAATCCCGGCGCGGCCGAATATCAGACGGCCGCGCCACTGGCACACGGTGCGGCCCCCTCGCTGCCAGCCTGGCCCGGCTGGCGTGACAATGTCCCAGCGACTTCGCGGAGTCGCCGGCAAAGCTCGCGCGCTATCGGGAATCCGTCGGGATGCCCAACCATGGACATGTGAGTGCCCTCGACAGGCACAATTTCCACGTTCCTGGCAATCCTTGTCCATTTACTTGCCACACGTTCGCTGCTGCGGGCTGGCTCCGCTGTCGACTCGAAAACCAGAACGTCGCCGGAGTATGTTTCGTTTGGCTTATAATTACAAATCGCGTCGTAGAGTGCCATGGCGAAGGCCCGATGGTCTGCCGGTAAGCCGGCTATGTTGCTGGCATCCTCCGCGGGGTGACGCTGGGTGACACCGTTGCCGAGTACGCGGGCTGGCATTCTGCTGGTGATGGATCCAGTCGTCCTTTCCCAGATGCGCCTGAATGCCGAATGTTGCCAGGCGATCCTGACGGCTTGCCGAACAGTACGATTTTGCGATCGCAGGTGACGTAGGCGGCGCACCAGGTCGCCCCCGAGTTGCGCCAGTGAGGTGCTAAGATGTGCCAGCCGCAAATAGACAAGTTTGATTTTTTCTGACGGCCTCGAAGGCCCGATATCAACGGACGGAGGCGCCCCATCGATGACAACGAGGAGGGGAACCTCACGACCGAGTTCAAGCAATAGTTGGGCCATTATCAGAGCAACAGTTGCTCCTGCCGACCATCCGGCTATGGCCACTGCCCCTGTTGGGTAAAATTTGTTGATTTCGTCTGCATAATATTTCGCCAGCTGGTGAACGGAGGATCCGGTTTCGGCATTCCGCTTTGCCGACGGCAGAAAAAGCGCAACACATGGCTGCATCGGGTCCATCATGCCTGCGAGGTCGATGAAGTCCGTCGACAGCTGAGGCAGTGAAGGGACCATGAAACATGGGGGGAGCGTTTCGTCAGCATTGTTGGCGTCGTGGAACGCTACAATTGACGCCTCCACCGGTCTTTGCTTCCTGATCCATAACGCCTCACCCCAACGCAAAGCGTTTGCGATCCGCCGTGTTCGCTCGTGATCGGTTTGCCTGGTTGTGGCTGACGAAGCGGCAACTCCGTCGTCCGGCTCGTTACAACGACCACCAGACGGTGCATGGTGTACATCAAGGGAGGATAAGAATGGCATCCATATATTCCGCGGAAAATTGGAACCACCGTGTGCAGTCCATGGAACCTCGGCGCCAGCTCGGGTCGGGTTCAAAATTCATTAGAGACATTGACGTCTCGCTCCTCTCAAATGGACCGAACATCAAACTCCTCCGGCCGAGCCTTGTCGGCAATTATATCTGCAAACCCGGATGATTGTAGCCTACACAACCGTAAATAGTGCAATGAACTGATTTGAAAAACCCATTGTAACACAGACTCCATCGCGCGCAAAACATTCTTGTTGCTGGGCCAACGGGATATTGGTCCCGTTCGAACAAACCAGATTTCGGGTACTCCGCCAGGACGGCCATCCGAACACGAGTCGTACGACCAATCGACCGATTCGCTCAAGCATCTCGCGCAATGCTGCCATGGCACGGGGCGGGTCGACACAGTAGCCTGTCTCGACACCAGCGCGTCACAGACCGATCGCGGATCGCGGCGCCAATGTCGGGCACGATGGCCGCGGATCCGATCATGCCCAGCCGCCGGTACGAGCGACAGCGCCGTGCTACCCCGCAGCCTCGCACCGATAACAGGAATTTGACCTCCGCTGCGACACGCCCGAAAACACTGGGCATTGCGGGACCCGATCCGGCCCCGCCAAATTGGTGTTGGCAAATTTGTGTTGGAGAAATAACTCATGAGTCTCTTGCTTGCTGGCCGCGTCGCCATCGTCACCGGCGCCGGACGAGGGATTGGCCGCGAACACGCTCTCGCGCTGGCCAAACATGGTGCCAAGGTGGTGGTGAACGACCTTGGGACCAGCGGGGACGGCGTCGGCTCCGACGAGACGCCCGCGCAGGAGGTGGTGCGCACAATCAAGGCCGCGGGCGGCGAGGCAGTCGTCAACACTGACAGTTGCGCCGACTTTCTCGGTGCCAAACGCATGGTTGACCAGGCGATCGAGACGTTTGGCGGGCTCGACATCCTGGTCAACAACGCCGGCATTTTGCGCGACCGCGTGCTGGTGAACATGATGGAACCGGAATGGGACGCGGTGATCGAGGTGCATCTTAAGGGCACCTTCGCTCCGTCGCGCCATGCCGCGGCGTATTGGCGGAACAAGTCGA
>JBEKQQ010000052.1:0-35864 GCA_049519555.1 Acetobacteraceae bacterium | reverse complement strand
GGCACGCCAAGGGGCACGCCAAGGTGAACGCCAAGGTGAACGATTATACCGAACCGGCGACCGCGTCCGTTATCTGTTGGATGGACGGCTCGAGTTTCTCGGCCGGCTCGACCACCAGGTGAAAATCCGCGGTTATCGTATCGAACTCGGTGAGATTGAAGCGGTGCTGCGCCAGCATCCCGATGTGGCGGATGCCGTGGTCGTGGCGCGCGGGGATGCGGCCGGCGAGAAGCGCCTTTTCGCCTACGTGACCGCAAACGGGCGCGGGCCCCTGGCAGTCAGCAACATACGCGATCTGCTGCGCGCCAAACTGGCACCGTACATGCTGCCGGCTGCGTTGGTTCCACTCGAAACTTTCCCGCTTACGCCAAATGGTAAAGTGGACCGCAATGCTTTGCCGGTGCCGGATGATCGGATGCGGCATGACGGCGTTGTCCCTTTCGTCGCGCCGCGCACGCCGCTGGAGGAGCTGCTCGCGGGCTTCTGGTGCGAGTGCCTGCGACTCAAAAGCGTTGGCATCCACGACAACTTCTTCGATCTGGGCGGCGATTCCCTGGCCATGATCCGGCTCAGTCTGGAAATCGAACAGGCCACCGGTCTCGGCTTTCCACTCACCTCCATTTTCGATGCACCCACCGTGGCAGGCATGGCGGCAAACCTGGGCGGCCATAAATCAGTTGCCAGCTACACACCGCTTGTGCTGTTGCGGCCCGGTAGTGGCGCGCCGCCGGTGTTCATGGTGCATCCGATGAGCGGCAGCACCATGCAGCTGATCCCGATCGCGAAAGCGTTTCCCGGCCCGCAGCCGGTCTACGGCATTCAGGCGAGAGGCTTCGACGGCAGCGACACGCCGTATGACCGCATTGAAACGATGGTGGACTGTTATGTGAATGCCATCACCGAGGTGCAGCCGCACGGGCCATATTTCCTCGCCGGCCTGTGCTTCGGCGGGGTTGTGGCGGTAGAAATTGCTCGTCGTCTGGCCGAACGCGGCGAATCGATCGGCCTGTTGGCCTTTCTCGATACGTTCCCGCATCCGCGATATTGGCCACTGCGTCAGCGGCTGGATTATTTCGTGATCCGCCGCATCAGGGAGTCGTTGGCGGCGCTGACTGAACTCAGGCGCCACGAGGTAGGCTCCTACGTGTCGACCCGGCTGCGGCTATTGCTGCATAAGTCTGCTGCTCTGGTCAGCGGCAACCAATCGTTTCTGAAAGTACCGGATTACCTGCCACCGGCGATCAAGGCGGTGTTTGAGGGCGGCATTGCGGCTTTGAACCACTATTGTCCCCGGTATTATGCCGGCAAGGTGAATTTCCTGGTGTGTGGATATCATGCTTATCCGCCGGAGAGTCCGCGCGCCGTGTGGGGCAGACTGTTCGAGCAGCTCGAGGTTCAATCGGTCCCCGCCGAGCATGCGGAGGTGGCGTCGGATCATGCCGAGTACGTTGGCCAATGGCTGTTCGATCGGATCCAGGGGGCGATGGGACCAATCGTGACGCCGCGATCCGCCGCGCCAATGGAAGGTGGTCTCGATTCCAGACCACAGCCTTCAACCATTACCTCATTCCGGCCAGAAAATGATGTGGCAGAACGGTTTGGCGCTCCCGGCCGGGCGGTGTACAGCGAAACGAGCGAGCGCGCCTGATTTAAGCCGTAGAAGATGCTACTGCGGAACCATTCGGGCCACCCCGCTTAATGCATCACCCAGCGATCCAGGAAAGCGTGAACCTGGGTGTAACTGTCCTCTGCCGCCGCCTGGTTATATTCCATGATGTGGGAATTGCTGACCGTGCGCACCATGTTGGGGTTGTCAAACGCATGGTACACGCCGGGATAGATGTGCAATTCAAACACCTGGCCGGGCTGCAACGCCGCTCCAAAGTCCTTGCAGCGTGTCGCCGGGTGACCCCAGTCATCGTCTCCGCCGACCAGCACCAGCAGCGGTACATCGCCATGCAGCTCAGGATCGACACATGGACCGTAATAGTCGACGGCGGCGCGCAACCCGAACCCTGCGTAGGCCCGCTCGGTTGCGATGACGGCGGTCGCACCGCCGTGCGACAGGCCGAGTACCGCTATCCGATGCGGATCGATCTGCGGCCTCGTGCGTAACCACGCCGCGGCCGAACCGACATCACCCACCCGGTCCCACCACGTCACCAGATTTTGGGCTGCCGGCTCGCAGACACGTTTGACGCCGCGTGGGGTCATGCTGTCCGGGATCAGCGCTGCATAACCCCACCCGTTCAGGCGACGCGCCCAAATCCATTGGCTGGCGCCAAGTCCGGCACAGCCGTGCAGCACGATGACCACAGGGAAGGGACCGTCGCCGGGAGGTAGCTTGAGTTCAGCCGGGATCGGACCCGGGGGCATGCGCGCGCCCGGCACTGCAATCGGTGGGATTTGCACGGCATCGGGACCGGATATCGTGACCGGTTGCAGCACCGCGGCGGGCGGGATCGTCGGGTCGCATGCAACGACGGTCAGCAACAGCAGGGCGAAAATGGCGTTCCATTTCAAAAAAGAAACGACAAAGCGGGCCGCCCTGCTCGCCTCTGAGCGGCCGCCGGTTCGCCTCACGGCGCGACCGAGGTCAAATAGATCGTCGCATCCCCGAACCAGCGGGTCTCGACCGCAGCCTGTACCGGCAACCGCGGACCGCCGGGGACCACCTGGCCAAGCCAGATGGTTCCCCGATGCGATCGGTGGTCCTGCTCGCCGCCCGAGCCAAAACGAAAGCCGGCCAAGGTCTGACTGGTGAAGTCGCAGCGCAAGGCGCGCCCTGAAAAGCTCGACCGGCCGGAAGCGGGGAGCTCTTCCTCGCCTGCCGTCCGAACCTGAAACAACTGCAGATCACGTCCGTCATAGCTGCGGGCCGCGGCTTCGCAGCCGCCGGTCTGCTGCGCCAAATGGACCAGCAGAATAATCAAACTGACCTGATCGACGGTGCCGGCGCGGAGGGCAACAGGGACGTCCGCGCGTTCGGTGGCGTTCGGCGGAGTAATCGCGGTTGCCACCGGGCTGCCGTCTTGCCATGTCATATCCACGATGCGGTTCTGCCCATGCAAATAGCCGTTCGAGCTGTAGACCTGAGGTGCCGGCCGATCGTTTTTGATTTCGCCGCTGACGGCTTCTTCCAGGGAGCTACCATCGACCAGATTGGCAAGGCCGGTGGTATGAAAGCGCATTACGGCGCGGTAAGCGGATCCGGTGGTGTTGATAGTCAGCGCGGCGTCCGCCACCGGGATTCCCACAACATGAAGCGTGTAATTCAGTTGCTCGGCAATGGCGCGGTGCACGGCGAGCGGCGAGGTAAGACATAGCAGAGCGATCAGCGATGTGGCCGGTTTCATCCTCGCAGTCTATGGCCGCTGCGACAGTAAGGAAATCGTCATTCCGAACGCATTCGCGACCTGGCGAAAATCGTGATCGCATTCGAGCGCCCGGATCCTGATCAGAACTCCGCCGCGACGAGGAGCCCCGGGGAACCGGGTCATCGCCTTGACACTGTGGGGAGCCGCCGCCTATCTCTCCGCGCCTAATGAATTGGGGCGCCGAAGGAATTGGGCCCAACGGATGGGCGCGTAGCTCAGCGGTAGAGCATTCGCTTCACACGCGAGGGGTCACAGGTTCAATCCCTGTCGCGCCCACCACTCGTCCTGATCGCCCACCACTCGTCCTGATCGCCCACCACTCGTTCTGATCGCCCACCACTCGTCCTGATCGCGGGAAGCGACGCTGGCGATGACTACGCCTCAACCTCAGCGGGGGTCTTACCGACACGACCGGACACGGGGTCCGACGGCTGGTAGGCGCGCAAGAACACGTCGGTGCCGCGTTGCGCACGAAGCCGGATTTCCTCGGGCGTGCTCAGGCCGACCAGACCGAAGGCGATTTTCGCGGGCATGCTGCCTTCCCACAAACTCACCAGATCGTCGGCCGCGCGGTCGGGATCATCGATGACCAGTTCGCCGCGCCCAGCCGCTTCGGCGATTATTGCGGCGAGGGCGGCACGGACCCGGCCTGGACCGGCCGCGTAAAACCGATCGGCGAGGTCGCGGTTGGCGCGCAAAGCCGCCGGCAGCGTATGCGCCATCGTGCAGATGTCCGAGCCCAGGATGACGCTGAGTACGACGACGCCGACGCCGAGGAGGCGTTCGCGCAACCCGCCGGCCTGTTCGGGTGCCGACAAGGAACTGATCATTTGATCGGACGTTGCCAGCACGATGGTTTCGAACAGCGTCTCCTTGTCGCGAAAGTGACTGTACACAGTCATCTTCGAGACGCGGGCCAGCTTCGCGATGGTCTCCATCGTGACCAGATCGAAGGGCTGGCTGGCGAACAGGCGCCGCGCGGCGTTGATAATGGCCTCACGTTTGGCGGTGTCTTTGGGTCGGCCGGAGCGGTGAACAGCCGGCAAAACTGCCAAGAGTGATTTCCTCCCGGGGGATACTGGACTCAACGGTCCAGCAAACCATATAGTGGACTCGTTGGTATAGGAATATAATGCGCCGATGCCAGGTATCGCAACCCCCACGCGGCGGCCAGTACTGGGCGCGATACTGGGTACGGCCATGTCGGTAATTGTGGCCGGTTGCACGGTCGGTCCGGACTACCATCCTCCGCCGGCGCCCGCGAGCACACGCTACACCGAAACCGCCACACCGGCTCGGACCGTCTCCGCCGCCACGGCGGGCGGTGAGGCGCAGAACCTCGGGCCAGAGCGTGACATTCCGGGCGAGTGGTGGGGGCTGTTTCACTCACCGCAGATCACTGCGCTGGTCACGCAGGCGCTGAAGGCCAATCCGGACGTCGCTGCGGCAAAGGCGACCTTACTGCAGGCACGCGAGACGATGCGGGCGGAGCAGGGCGCTTTGTTCCCCTCGGTCGGTGCCAGCGCCGGGGTGCAGAGAGAACGCGAATCGCTTGCCGGATTTGGGATTGGCAGCGAATCAGTGACGTTTACCAATTATAATGTCGGCCTGAACGTCGCGTACACGCTCGACGCCTTCGGTGGCGTGCGCCGCCAGGTCGAGCAGTTGGGCGCGCAGGCCGAGTATCAGCGCTTCGAGCTGGAGGCCGCCGATCTGACGCTCGCGGCCAACGTGATCAACGCCGCGATCAACGAGGCGGCGTTGCAGGCGCAGATCGATACCACGCACGAGATTATCCAGGCCGACACCGACGCACTGAACCTGACCAAAAGCCGGTTCCAGCTTGGCGGCGTCAGCCAGACGGACGTCTTGCAGCAGCAATCGCTGCTGGATTCGCAAACTGCGACCTTGCCTGGTCTGGAAAAGCAGCTTCAGCAGCAGCGCAATCAGTTGGCGGTCTATCTCGGCACGCGCCCGGACCAGTACGCCATGCCGACGCTCGACTTACGCCGCCTGGCCTTGCCGGCCGAACTGCCGGTCACCCTGCCGTCAAAGCTGGTGGAGCAGCGGCCGGATATTCGCGCCTATGCTGCGTTGCTGCATTCCGCCACGGCGGCGGTCGGGGTCGCTACCGCCAATATGCTGCCGAACATTTCGCTCAGCGCCAGCTATGGCCGCGAGGGAAGTACGCCCGCCAACCTGTTCACGCCCGCCGGCATCATCTGGTCGATCGCCAGCAGCATCACGCAGCCGATTTTTGAGGGTGGCACCCTGACGGCGCGGCGCAAGGCGGCGCAGGCAGCAATGCAGGTTGCCGCCGCGCAGTACAGCAGCACGGTGAACACGGCGTTCCAGAATGTCGCCAACGTGCTGGTGGCGATCCAGCGCGATGCGGAAACCCTGCATGCGGCGCTCGCCGCGCAACAGACGGCGGCTTCCAGTCTCGCCGTTGCACGCTCGCAATATCGTGCCGGTGCCGGCACGTACTTGAACGTGCTGACCGCCGAGCAGGCGGACTACAGCGCCCGCCTCAACCTGATCACGGCGCGGGCGGCGCGGTTCACCGATACCGTGGCGCTGTTTCAGGCGTTGGGCGGCGGTTGGTGGAACCGGCAGGATGTCGACACAAAAATCGCGGGTTGCTGTGGAGTGCTGCGATGAACGATTTCGCCACGGTGCCGCGCACTACCACTCCGGTGCGCCGGCCGCGAACCTGGTTGCGTGTGACGTTGATGTTGCTTGCCGTGGGCGTGGTGGCCGGCGGATTGATCTGGTTCCAGCATTTCAAGAGCGGCATTCTTAGCCAGGTGGTGGCGAACATTCGCTCGGAGCAGCCGACCGTCGCCACCGCCCGGGCCTCGATGCAGGAGTGGCAGGCGGCGCAGACGGCGGTGGGAACGGCGCGCGCGTCGAAGGGTGCCGATCTGGCGGCCGAGATTGGTGGCGTGGTGGATCAGATCGATTTCGAATCAGGCCAGACCGTGCCGGCGGGAACCGTCCTGCTGCGGCTGCGCCCGGATGACGACGCAGCAAAGCTGGCACAACTGCAGGCGAGCGCCGACCTCGCCGAAATCACCCTGCAACGTGACCAGAAGCAGTTGGCGGCGCACGGTGTGGCGCAGGCGACGGTCGACGCCGATGCGGCAAATGTGAAGGTCACCAATGCCCAGGTTGCCGGGCAGCGGGCGGTGATGGCCGAGAAGGTCGTGCGTGCCCCGTTCGCCGGCAAACTGGGCGTGCGGCAGGTCGACGTGGGTCAGTTCATTGCGGCCGGAACGCCAATCGTGACCTTGCAGCAACTCGATCCGATGTTCGTCGACTTTTATACGCCGCAGCAGGCTATGGGCGATATTGCGGTGGGTCAGACGGTCGAGGTGACCGCCGATGCCTGGCCAGGCCGGACGTTCGCGGGCAGGATTTCCTCACTGAACGCCAAGGTCGATCCGACCAGCCGTATGTTGCAAGTTCGTGCGAGTATCCCCAATACGGATGGTGTGCTGTTGCCGGGCATGTATGTTGGGATCTCGGTCGTAACGGGCAAGCCGCAAAAACTGGTGACCATTCCGCTGGCGGCGGTCGCCTTCAATCCGTATGGCGCGCTGGTTTACGTGGTACACGATGAGAAGGCCGCGAACGGTGCGGAGCAGCATGTCGTCAAACAGCAATTCGTTACCACCGGCGACGAGCGCGGCGACCAGGTCAGCATCCTGAAAGGCATCAGCGCCAACGACGTGGTCGTTACCGCCGGTCAGTTGAAGCTGCACAACGGTGCACTTGTGCAAATCGACAACGCGGTGCAACCGACCGACAATCCGGCACCCAGACCGCAGGACCATTGAGGCCCCGGATCGTGCCAACGGGATCACGCCAATGAAATTCACCGATATTTTCATTCGCCGGCCGGTGCTGGCCAGCGTGATCAGCCTGATGCTGCTGGTGATCGGACTGAAGGCGTTTTACGCGCTGCCGGTGCTGGAATACCCGAAGACCGAGAATGCGGTCGTCACCATCACGACGGTCTATTACGGCGCCGATCCGGAAACCGTGGCCGGCTTCGTCACCACGCCGCTGGAAAACGCCATCGCGCAGGCGAATGGGATCGATACCCTGACTTCGACCAGCGGGCCGGGGGTGAGCACGATCACTGCCAACCTCGTATTGAACTTCGATCCTGACAAGGCGATCACCGAGATCACCGCGAAGATCAACTCGGTGCTCAATCAATTGCCGGCGGGCGTGCAGCAGCCGACGCTGACGGTGGCGATCGGGCAATCGCTCGATGCGTTGATCATCGGGTTTGCCAGCGAGGATCTCTCGCCGAACCAAATCACTGACTATCTGATTCGCAACGTGCAGCCGCGGCTGCAATCTGTTCCGGGCGTGCAGACCGCGGAGTTGCTCGGCGGACGGAATTTTGCGTTGCGAGCGTGGCTGGATCCGGCGAAGCTGGCGGCTTACGGGCTGACTGCGACCGATGTGACCACGGCACTCAGCGCCAACAACGTGATTGCCGGGATCGGCAACACCAAAGGTCAGATGGTGCAATTCAATCTGACCGCGTCGACCAACTTGCATTCGGTGGACCAGTTTCGCAACCTGGTGATCAAGCAGGTCAACGGCGGCATCATCCGGTTGAGCGATGTGGCGAATGTCACCCTCGGCTCCGACGACTACGAATCCAGCGTCGAGTACAACGGCAGGAAGGGCGTTTATATCGGCATCCAGACGGTGCCTTCGGCGAGCCTGCTGGACGTAATTGCCGGGGTGAAAGCCGTGCTGCCTTCGATCCAGCAGCAGTTGCCAGCCGGATTGCATGGCGACGTCATTTATGATTCCACCGTGTTCGTGCACAGCGCCATCCGCGAGGTGGAACGCTCGCTGGCCGAGACGGTATTGATTGTTACGTTGGTGGTGTTCGCGTTTCTCGGCTCGCCGCGCTCGGTGATCATTCCGGTGGTGACAATCCCGTTGTCGCTGATCGGCACTTTCGCCGTCATGTTGGTACTGGGGTTTTCCATCAACCTGCTGAGCCTGCTGGCACTGGTACTGGCGATCGGCCTCGTGGTGGACGACGCGATCATCGTCGTCGAAAGCGTGAACCGGCATCTGGAGGACGGCATGCGGCCGCGCGACGCCGCCATGCAGGCGGCGCGCGATCTGGCAAATCCGATCATTGCGATGACTGCGGTGCTGGTGGCCGTTTATGTGCCGATCGGTTTCCAGGGCGGACTGACCGGTGCGCTGTTCACCGAGTTCGCGTTCACCGTGGTCGGTGCCGTGACCATGTCAGCCATCGTCGCGCTCACGTTGTCACCGATGATGTGCGGTGCCTTGTTGAGACGGAACGCCCACGGCACGGCGGACCGCGGTTGGTCCGACCGCCTGACCGGGCTGATCGACCGCGGTTTCAGCCGGTTGCGGAGTGGCTACGAGCGCCGGCTGCTCGGCAGCCTGCGCACGCTGCCGGTGACGTTGCTGTTTGGCGCTCTGGTGATCGGTGGAATTTACTTCCTTTACAACAGTGCCGGCAGTGAACTGGCGCCTGAGGAAGATCAGGGCGTCGTCATTCTGCTGCCGACCTCGGCGCCTGACGCGACATTGCAACAAAAACAATTATTTGGTGATCAGGTACAAAGCATCATGGCGAAAGTGCCGGAAGCCGATCAGAGTTTCCAGGTGCTGAGCCCGATCCTGTCGATCGCCGGCATTACGCTGAAGCCATGGGATCAGCGAACGCGTGATGCCACGACGATCGAGCGGGCGTTGCAGGGCCAGCTCAACAGTGTCGCCGGACAGAAGATCGCCGCATTCCTGCCGCCCGCGTTGCCCGGCGCGCAAGGTCTGCCGATCCAGTTCGTGCTGAAGTCGTCACTGCCAATCGGCAGCCTTTACCCATTAGCCCAGAAGTTTCTCGCCGATGCGGCGAACAGCGGGATGTTCCTGTTCATCGACAGCGATCTCAAGATCGACTCGCCGCAGGTCGCCATCGAAATCGACCGCGACAAAGCCGCGCAACTGGGACTTTCAATGGAACAGGTTGGCAGTGCGCTCGGCGGCCTGCTCGGCGGCGCCTACACCAACTACTTTTCCCTGGGCACGCGATCCTACAAAGTGATTTCTCAGGTGCAACAACGCTCGCGGCTGACGATCGATCAGGTGATGCAGTACCAGATTGCGACGGTCAACGGCGCACCGATTCCGGTGTCGGCGATCGCGACGGTGCACCAACAAACCGTGCCGCAGCAAATCACGCATTTCCAACAGTTGAATTCCGCCACGATTTCGGGCGTGCCGGCGCTTGGCGTCTCGCAGTCCGCGGCGTTGCAGTCGTTGCGCGACCTCGCGGCGCGCGATCTGCCGGGTGACGTGCTGATCGACTACGCCGGCCCGCTGCGGCAGTTCGTGCAGGAGTCGAGCGGCTTCGTCGGCACCTTCGCACTGGCGCTGATCATCATCTTTCTGACTCTGGCTGCCCTGTTCGAAAGTTTCCGCGATCCGCTGGTCATTCTGGTATCGATCCCGATGTCGGTCGCCGGAGCGCTGATCTTCATCAGTCTGGGGCTGGGTGGCGCATCGCTGAATATTTACACCGAGGTCGGGTTGGTGACGCTGATGGGCCTGATCAGCAAGCACGGCATCCTGATCGTCGAGGTGGCCAACGAAGCGCAGCGTAGCGGCCGGACCAAGCTGGATGCCATCGTTTACGCTGCGGGCTTACGACTACGGCCGATCCTGATGACCACGGCAGCGATGGTGCTTGGCGTCGTGCCGTTGATCACTGCGACCGGCGCGGGCGCGGCGTCGCGGTTCAACATGGGCTTGGTGATCGCCAGCGGCCTGTCGATCGGCACCTTGTTTACGCTGTTCGTGCTGCCGGCGGTGTATCTGGTCGTCGCCGCGCGCCACACGACCGAAGAGGCGGTGGCGCTGGGGCACGCGTAGCGATCATGGTGACGGATGTTCCCGGCCTGTTGGTCGCGGTGAACGCGGATGCCCCGGGGACGGCCTTCGCCGGCGGCGACTTCAACCGACTTCCTATGACTCCATTAGGGGCAGGTTCTGCATGCCGCCTAATGGTCCCACGCATTCGACCCGGACCGTTCACCCTTTGAACACATACAATTTTATGTATACGAACCGGCCCGCTCACGCGGGTTTGGTGGGGACGGTGCAAGGCCTGATCGCATCCGATCATTATTCAGTCGAATACGACCATTTACGATCAAGGGTCTCGTAGGAACGCCGGTATCACCCCAGCAGCGCCCGGATTGCCTCCAGTTCCGTCAGCGTCTCTGCCAGCAGGGAGCGCAGGCGGTCGGCCTCGGTATCTGTTCGCCGGCGCGCGACCACCCGAGGGGCCGCAACGGGGCTGCCCGACGGTGGGTCAGAGGCCAATTCCAGTCCGGGGATCAGCAACTCGCTCTGGTCATTGTGCATGTCGTCGGGCTCGGCCTCGGCTGTGGCGCGTTCGTCTGCGGGCGGAGGCGGAATATCATCGGACAATTGTCCGCCGCCTTCGCGGAGCAGGCGTTGCACGCCTTTGATCGTGTAGCCCTGGATGTACAGCAAGTCCGAGATTCGGCGAAGCAATGCGATGTCATCGGGCCGATAATAACGCCGCCCACCGCCGCGCTTCATCGGCCTCACCTGAGGAAATTTGGTCTCCCAGAAGCGTAGCACATGCTGCGGTATGTGCAGATCGTCGGCCACCTCACTGATCGTGCGAAATGCGTTGGGTGCTTTCTTGATCCGAGCCCGGCCGGACGCGTCGTCCGCCGCATCGGACCGCGTGTCCGGCGGGTCGTCATCCTGGTCATGGGCGCCAGCGCCGGAAGCAACGCCAACCCGGGCTCGCAATCGATTGTCAGACCGGGCGCCGGTCGGGATGGCAGGATCAACCATCGTCGTCCGCATCGCTTGCCGTGCCGCCGTTGATCCGGGTCTTCAACACATGGCTTGGCCGGAACACCAGAACGCGTCGCGGCAGGATTGGCACTTCCTCGCCGGTTTTCGGATTGCGGCCGACCCGACGTCCCTTTTGTCGCACAGAAAAGGTCCCAAACCCACTGATTTTAACAGATTCTCCTGCCTCAAGCGTCGAACTCACCCGGTTCAGCACGCTCTCCAGCAAATCGGCGCATTCATTGCGTGATAATCCCACTTCCGCGTGGATGATCTCCGTCAGATGCGCGCGCGTTACAGTCAGCATACCTGAACATTACGGGAGCCGCAGCCCGCAGTCAACGCAATGACGGGAAAAATCACTCAGGATCAGATGCTTGGAAGAATTTGCAGCAATCCGGACAGATGTTGCACGAGGTCTGGTGGCCCGGTTGGATCCGCTGTCTGGCGGATCGGGCTATTCTCGGCTGTCGGTTCAAGTGCGGTCGCGGGTCCGTGAGGCTTTCAGTGGCGCACTGCCGAAGCCGGTCGCTGCCTCGGCAACGGGCAGCTGCGCCCGCTTGACACGTCGTCAGCATTATTCCGCAACAAACAGATATTATTGTAAAATTGGAGGCTGATCATGGGTGCGTTATTGGCGCATCGCCAGATCGCCGTGCCTGGACCCGAAGCTGGTGAACCGCTACATCCGCACCAGTGCGGAGCCCCAGGCCAACCCACCGCCAAGCGCCTCCAACAGGACCAACTCGCCGCGTTTGATACGGCCGTCCCGCCATGCCTCGCACAACGCAAGCGGGACCGAGGCGGCGGAGGTATTGGCGTGTCGATCCACCGTCACCACGACCCGGTCCTTCGCCAGGCCCAGTTTGCGGCCCATGGCGTCGATGATGCGCTGGTTGGCCTGATGCGGCACCAGCCAGTCGATGTCGCGCCTTGTCAGGCCGTTGGCGGCCAGCGCTTCCTCTACCGCTTCAGCGAGGCGGGTGACTGCATGGCGAAACACCTCCCGTCCGTTCATCACCAGGTAGCCCGGTTTGTCGCGCTGCCCGACCGCACCATCGACATACAGAATGTCGCCGAGGCTGCCCTGGGCATGCAGGTGGGTGCTGAGGATGCCCTGGTCGGCACCGCTGCCTTCGCCGGCTCGCAGGAATACCGCCCCGGCACCATCGCCGAACAGCACGCAGGTGCCTCGATCCTGCCAGTTCAAAATACGCGAGTAGACCTCGCTGCCAATCACCAGCACACCTCGCACCTGGCCGGCGCGGATCATCCCATCCGCCACCGACAGCGCATAGATGAACCCCGCGCAGGCCGCCGCCAGGTCGAAGCCGAACCCGTTAGGCACGCCAAGTGCCGCCATCACGCGGATCGCGGTGGAGGGAAACGCCTGATCGGGCGTGCTGGTCGCCAGAATGACGGCGTCGACGTCGCTCGCCTCCGCATGGGCGTGCGCCAGAGCATCGCGTGCGGCTGCGGTGCCCATGAACGTCGCGGTTTCGTGCGGGCCGGCGAAATGCCGCTGGCGAATGCCGGTCCGCTCGCGGATCCATTCGTCGGAGGTATCGACGGTGCGCGCCAGTTCGTCATTGGTGACGACACGCTCTGGGAGATAGCCGCCGACACCGGCGAGAATGGAACGAACGGGCATCTGATATCCAGCTGGAGTAAACTGTCAGGCGGTCGCCAGTCTGCGATCTCCGTCGTTCTTGTCGCCACCGCTGCGCTTTTCGACCGCAATCCGCGCGAGATCTTCGCGGATGTGCTCGTTGAACCGGTGCACCACCATGTCCATGGCGACGTCGACGGCATGGGCGAAGCCTTTGGCATCGGTGCCGCCATGCGATTTCACCACGACGCCGTTTAGCCCGACCATGACAGCGCCGTTGTAACGCCTGGGGTCGAGCCACTCGCGCAAGCGGTCCAGGCCTGGTCGCGCGATCAAATACGCAATCTTGGCGGAGATGCTGCGCGTGAACACATGGCGCAGCAGGTCGCTGATCAGCTTCAGCGCACCCTCGCCGGTCTTCAGCGCGACATTGCCGGTAAACCCGTCGGTGACGACAACATCGGTGGTTCCGGCGGTGATGTCGTTGCCCTCGACGAAGCCGTGGAAACGCGGGCCGATATGGCTGGCGCGCAGGATTTCCGCGGCCTCACGGACGGTGTCGTCGCCTTTCATTTCTTCCACGCCGACATTCAGCAGCCCGATCGTCGGCGCGGTCAGGCCGAGCACGGTGCGGGCAAAGGCATCGCCCATGATGGCGAACTCGACCAGGTTGCGCGGATCGCATTGAACATTGGCGCCGAGGTCCAGCATGACGACGTCGCCGCGAGCCGAGGGGGCGATCCCCGCCATCGCCGGGCGATCAATTCCCGGCAGCGACTTCAGCACAATCTTGCCGAGAGCGAGCAGGGCCCCGGTATTGCCCGCCGAGACCACGCCGGATGCCTCCCCGGCAGCGACTGCGTCGATCGCCATCCGCATCGACGACTGGCGAATGCGTACCGCGGCGGCAGCCTTCATGTCGTTGGAAATCATCTCGGCCGCGTGACGGATGGTGCAGACGGCCTTGGCACGGCGATGCTTCGCCAGCCGAGGGGCCAGGGCGGCCTGATCGCCAAACACCAGAAAGCGCGCATTGGGGTGACGTTCGGCGGCGAGTTCCAGCCCGTCGAGAATCATGTCGGGCGCGTTGTCGCCGCCCATGGCGTCGATCGCCAGGGTGAACGTTTCGGTCACTGCCAAAAATGCGCCATGCCGACCGAGGTCACGCGTGGCGTGACGTCAGGCGCGAACAGCGTGCTGGAGCGCCTTGCCAGCCGCGACCACCTCGCGGCCGTCGTAGTGGCCGCAATGGCTGCAAACATGGTGGGGACGCTTCAACTCGCCGCAATTGCCGCACTCGGCATGGGCTTCATGGGGCAGCGCCTGATGGCTGCGTCGCATACCCCTGCGTGAGGGCGACGTCTTACGTTTCGGAACAGCCATGGCACCGAGTCCTTTGTCATCAGGCAAAGCGTGAAATAAGAGCGAGCCGCGCCGTCTAGCAGACCGGTCCCGGCGCCGCAAGGCGGCTGTCGGCGGCGTGAAGGTGGTGCGGGTATCGGGGCAAGCGGCCGGGGCTTCCGCCCCGGACCACGACCAGGGCGCTGCCCCTGGACCCCGCCAAGGGCAGTGGCCCTTGTAACCATTAATTGGGCCTGTGTCTGAGGAGGGCCGACACGGCCATTGAAACCTCTCGGTTGGCCCTCCTCAGACATAAACCGATGGATAGATTGCAAAGGGCCTCGCCCTTTGCTGGAGGTCCAGGAGGCAAAGCCTCCTGGTGGGTTTCAGGGCGAAGCCCTGACGCTTCGTCCCACATCGGCCCCGATCTCCCACCGCCGCCGTCACGGCTCCGGCTGCGCCGCGATGGTCAGGATGGTGGTGTGGATCAGGCCGTCGCGCATCAGGCGGACCTCGACCTCGCTGCCAATTCGTTCAGGCGCGAGAAACGCCCGCAGTGCATGATTGCCGCTGGTCGACGAGCCGTCCAGCGCCAGCAGCACGTCGCCCGAGCGCAAACCGGCGCGATCGGCCGGACCGCCGCGGGCGATGCTGACCACCTGGCGGGCCGTTCGTTGCCCCGCGCGATGCGCGAGGTTGTCCGGCACGGTGATCGGTTGCAGCGACACGCCAAGCCAGCCGCGCCGTGGATTGTGGGTCGCCGGCGTCTGGCCGTTACCGGGACCAGCAGCCGGCACGGTGACCTGCGCAATTGGCTGGACGGCGGGCAAGGTCATGACGTGCGAAATGGGTGGCGCCGCGCTTGCCTCCGATACGGTTGCCGCTTCCACGAAGCGGGCGATCACCCCATGTGGCACAACGACTGCATCGCCACCAGGCGACACGCTGGTCATGCCAAGCAGCCGCCCCTCTGCGTCGAGCACCATACCGCCATGAGTGGCCCGCTCGCCCGCGAGATCCAGGGTAATCGCGGCGGCCGGCCCCGTAACCGGCGAACGTGGGAAGCCGTGGATGGTGGTCAATCGCACCGTCGGGCTGCCGTCGAAATTGGCGCCCAACGCGAGAACCAGAGCGCCAATTGTGGCGCTGCGTGCCAGCTCCGGTAACGCCACCGAGACCGGTATGTCGAGGCACAAGGACGCCAGATTGTGGCCGGGATCGCGCGGCCCGGGTTGGACGGAGATCAGGGCACCGGTGGACAGTACGATTGTGTAGCTCGCTGCCGCCGGGAGCGCCTGATCGGCAGTCACGATCAGATCGTTGCGCCAGAGCAATCCGGTGACATGTCGGTTGGCCCCGATGCGAATTGCGGTCAGGATCGGGGCGGCATTCGCCACCAGCAGGGCAATCGACTCGGACAGCTGGCTCAGAAGTTGCGACATCGACCCTTCCGTTGCAGGGAGGGCGGCGGGTTGCCTCGCCAATCAGACCCGGCAATCCGATGATCTGGCCTCTGCGTTACGCTGTCTGCCAGAACCAAAGCGATTTTGGAATTTTTTGTTGCGGTTGGCGACAGCGACTGATGTCATTTCGCCAGGTAATGGTCGCGATACCGTTCCCGCAGCGTCAACTTCTGGATTTTCCCCGTGGCTGTGTGGGGCAATTCGGCCACCACCAGGACTTCGTCCGGCAACCACCACTTCGCTACCTTGCCTTCGAAGCTGCGCAGCACCGAGGCGGTGTCCACCGCATGGCCCGGCCGAGGCACCACCAACAGCAACGGGCGTTCATCCCACTTCTCATGGCGCGCAGCGATCACCGCCGCCTCGGCCACGTCCGGGTGCGACACGGCGATGTTTTCCAGTGCGATCGAGCTGATCCATTCGCCGCCCGACTTGATCACGTCCTTCGACCGATCGGTGATTTCCATGAAGCCGTCAGGATCGATGGTCGCGACGTCGCCGGTGGCGAACCAGCCGTCGGCGTCGAGCGCACTGCCGGGTTCATCACCATAATAGGCACTGGCGACCCAGGGTCCGCGGACCTTCAGATCGCCGAACGCCTTGCCATCCCAGGGTAGCTCCTTGCCGTCGCCATCAACGATCTTCATGTCGATGCCGGACAGCACGCGGCCCTGTTTCAGCATTTGCCGTGTCGCTGCCTCGCCGGCCAATCCGACTTGCGCGGGCTTCGGCGCATTGTAGGTACCGACCGGGCTGAGCTCGGTCATGCCCCAGCCGTGCTCGACCATGACGCCGTATTCGTCGCGGAACGCGTCGATCAGCAGCGGCGGCGCTGCCGAGCCGCCGGTCATGATGCGTTTCACCGTTTCCAGCCGCTGCCCGCTGGATCGCAAATGCTGCAACAGCCCGAGCCAGACGGTTGGCACGCCGCAGGTCAGGGTGCAACGCTCGGCGTTGCAGAACGCGGCGAGGCTGGCGCCGTCCAGGTGGCGGCCCGGCAGCAGCAGGGTGGCCCCGGCCAAAGCGGCGGCATACGGCATACCCCAGGCATTGACATGAAACATCGGCACGACCGGTAGAATTCGGCTGGTTGCCCGCAGGTCGAGCACGTCAGGCAAGGCCACGGCATAAGCGTGCAGGATCGTTGAGCGATGGCTGTACAATACCCCCTTCGGCCGCCCGGTTGTGCCGGATGTGTAACAGAGAGCACTCGCGGTGTTCTCATCGAAGGTCGCCCAGACGTAATCGTCGCTGGCATCGTCCAGCAGCGCATCGTAACAATGCAATCGCATTCCCGGTGCCAGCGTGATCTCTGGCATCGAGGCTGCGTCGCACAGCATCACCACGTCGTGCACATGGTCCTTTACCGCCTCGGCAATCATTCCGATCAGCGGCGCGAAGCTCAAATCCACGAACAGCACCTTATCCTGGGCGTGATCGATGATGTAACCGATGTCGTCCGGATGCAGCCGCGGATTGATGGTGTGGCAGATCGCGCCCATGCCGGGTGCCGCGTAGTAGACCTCGAGGTGACGCGACCCGTTCCAGGCGAGAGTGCCGACCCGATCACTCTGCTTGATGCCGAGTTTCGTCATCACCCGGACCAATTGGCGGGACCGGCGCTCGACATCGGCCCAGTTGTAGCGGTGGGTGGTGTTGTCGTGGGTCCGGGAGATGACTTCGGCGGCCGGATGGTGGCGAGCCGCGTGCTTCAGAATGGTCGAAATCAACAAGCCGTGCGATTGCATCAGGCCCAACATGGCTTCCCTCCAAGGTTGCGCGACGAGGCGCATTCCAGACAACGATATTGCTACAGCCAGGCGCAAGACGCACGGTCGGATGCGCCTCGCGTGAAATTTCTATGTCGCAGGACCAGCGGCACGCGAGCTGTACCCTGGTCGGCGCATGTCATCGTAGTGTCGCGGTTCTGTCACAGATGGTTCATCATTCGGCCTGTATCAGCGGGTCAACACAGTGCGGGGACAGCAAGTGAGCGAGGCCGCGACCTTGGGGCGTTTGGCGCGGTCGACCGGAATACCTCGGCCACGCTGGAAGGCGTGGCCGCGTTTGACCCCGTATCTGCTGCTGGCACCCTCGGCGGTGTTCCTGATCGGCTTCACCTACTGGCCGGTGCTGCAGGTCCTGGCGGGGTCGTTCACGGTGCACGAGTTTGGCGCGAGCGCACATGCCGGTGTGGGCAACTACACACGGCTGTTCGGCGACCCGCATTTCTTCCAGGCTGTCACCAACAACCTGATTTACGCGGCCGGCACCATTGTCCCTGCGCTCAGTCTGGCGCTCGCGCTGGCGGTCGCCCTTCGCGAATCATCACGCTTCGCCATGCTGCTGCGGACGCTCATCGCGTTACCGCTGCTGATCCCGCTGGTCGCGGCGGCGGCGCTGTTCATTTTCATCTTCCTGCCGGGCGGCGGCTTGCTGGATCATTACCTGGCGCGGCTCGGGGTTGGTTGGGGAGATACCAATTGGCTCGGCGACCCATCGCTTGCCCTGGGTTCGATCATCGCCATCACGGTGTGGAAGAACACGGGGTATTACATGCTGTTCTTCCTCGCCGGACTGGCCGGCATTCCGGACGAGTTGCTCGACGCGGCAAAGATCGATGGCGCGGGGCCTCTGCAACGTTTCTTCCGAGTTACCTTGCCATTACTGGGTCCCACCCTGGCGTTCGTGCTGATCATTGCGCTGCTGAACGTGCTGACCCAGGTGGATCACGTTATTGTCATGACCCAGGGCGGTCCGTCCGACGCAACGATGCTGGTGCTGTATTACATTTATCAACAGGCGCATCAGAACTACGACGTTGGTCTGGCCTCCGCTGCGACGGTGGTCAGCGTGGCGTTCCTGTTTGCCGTCTCGATGATCTCTCTGCGCAGCCTGGAACGTGGCATCCATTATGAAACGTAGCGCGGCCTGGATGTTGTTGCCGGCGACGGCAGCATTGCTGTGGATTTTACCCTTTGCCTGGATGGCGCTGGCAAGTATTCGCCAGGCCAGCGCCGGGTCGATGGACCTTGCGTCGTTGTTGCCGGCACCACCGTTCAGCCTGGCCAATTTTGCCGATGCCTGGGCATCCGGAAATTTTCCGCTGTGGTATGGCAACACGATCCTGCTGTGCGGCGGCATCCTGGCAGCGCAGTGTTTGACCGTCAGCCTGGCCGGATATGCATTCGCGCGGCTGAGCTTCCACGGCAGAAACCTGCTGTTCTATGCGTTCCTGCTGCAGCTGATGCTGGTCCCGCCGATCCTGATCGTGCCCAATATGAGCACCCTGGTAGCGCTGCATTTATACGACACGCTGGCTGGGGTCGCGGCACCCTACGTCGCCTCGGCGTTCGGCGTGTTCCTGATGCGGCAAACATTTCGCACCATCCCGCGTGAGTATGAGGAAGCCGCCCTGGTCGATGGCGCCTCCCGGCTGCAGATCATCTGGCACGTGCTGTTGCCGCTCGCCCGCCCAGGCCTCGCCGCCTTCGCGATCGTTTCGGTCACTACACACTGGAACGAATTCCTGTGGCCGCTGATGGCGACGTCCTCGCCCTCAACTCAGGTGCTGACCGTGGGGTTGGCGTCGTTTACGTCGGGTGCCGAGGCGGGGTCGGAATGGGGCGTGGTCGCGGCGGGAACGTTCCTGGTCGCGGCGCCTCTGCTGGTGTTGTTCGTGCTGTTCCAACGCCAGTTCGTGGCGAGTTTCACTTACTCGGGAATCAAATAGGGGGACCGACGATGCGTTTGCTATCCGCCGTTGCTTTGGCTCTGGGATTTGCGGTGACCAGCGTGCCGCTGCCGGGTTATGCCGCGACCGAACTCGACCTGTTCTTCCCGGTGCCGGTACAGGGCAAACTGGCGGTGGAGATGCAGCGCCTGATCGAGCAATTCGACAAGGACCATCCCGACATCCATGTGACCGCCGTCTATACCGGCAGCTACGACGACACCAACGTGAAGACCCGTGCCGCGATTCAGGCCGGCAAACCACCGGGCGCGGTAATCATGAGCGCCAATTTCGTGCGCGAATACGTAATCAACGATGAGGTCGTTCCGTTCGACCCGCTGATCGCGCAGGATGGGCAAACGCCGGAGCAGTTCATGGCGGAGTTCTGGCCGGCATTGCGGCTGAATGCGATGGAAAACGGTCATGTCTATGGCGTGCCGTTCCAGAACTCGACGCCGCTGCTGTATTACAGTGTCGATGCCTTCAAAGAGGTCGGCCTGGATCCCGAGCGGCCGCCGGTCACCTGGCAGGACTGGGTGGACGATCTGCGCAAGCTGACAAAACACGACGGTGCGCAAACCTCGCGTTGGGGCCTGATGTTCCCCGGCACCACCGATTACCTGGGCTGGATCACCAGCGGCTTCGCGATGTCGAACGGCGGCCAGTATTACAACACCGGCTACGGTGGTGAGATTTATTACAACCAGCCCAGTACGCTCGGTGCGGTTCGCTTCATCGATGCGCTGGTGCATAAATGGAAAGTTATGCCGGAGGGCGTGACCGATGCCAACGCAGTGACGACGGCGTTCTTCCAGGGGCGAACGGCGATGATGGTGCTGTCGACCGGCTCACTGTCGTTCGTGCGTGAGAACATGAAGACAGCGTACCGGGTGGCATTCCTGCCGCGCGCGCTGGTCAACGCGGCGCCGATCGGCGGGGCGAGCCTGATCATTCCCAAAGGCAACTCGCCGGAACGCCAGGCGGCGGCATGGACTTTGGTGAAATGGCTGGTCAGTCCGGAGATCGCCGGCGGTTGGAGCCGGTTCACCGGCTATTTCGCGCCACGCATCGCAGCCTATGACCTGCCGGAGATGAAGCAGTACATGGCCAAATACCCTGATGCCAAGGTGGCACTGGATCAGTTGGTTTATGCCCGCGGTTGGTTCTCCACCTACAACACGGTGGCGGTGCGCAAGGCACTGGAGGATGGCGTGCAGGCCGTACTGTCGGGCAAGACGACGCCGGAGGACGCTGTGGCTGCGGCGCAAAAGCAGGCGGATGCGCTGATGAAGCCGTATGTGGATCAGACGGCGTTGAAATTGCCGGAGTAGGTTTGGTTCACGCCAGGCGGCCCGCTGCGCGTGATGGTTCGCGGATTTCGTCGGCACTGAAGCAATAAATCACGCGCGCGCCGCCGGTGCCTTGGATGATGGGCCATGCGTCCGGTCGCGCCACGATGGCGGCTTCGGCGGCAGTACGGGTGTCCGGCGGCGGCATTGCCGGCTGCAAAATGCTTCTATGCGCCGACCGGCCGAGACAGCATGTGCACTCCCGGCGCCGGCCATATCTCTGCCAGAACGGGCATCGATCGAAGCAACGGAAGCACTGCCGCTTCGGGAACCGGCCGGCTGAACAGGTAGCCCTGGATCTCGTCGCATCCCACCCGCTCGAGCATCTCAAGTTGTTGCCGTGTCTCCACACCCTCTGCGGTAATTTCCATGCCGAGGTCGCGGCCGAGGGCGATCACCGCGCGCACGATTGCGATGCAATCGTCCTGCTTGCCAAGTTCTCGGATGAACGATTGGTCGATCTTGATCCGATCGAAGGGAAACCGTCGGATATAGCTCAGCGATGAAAAGCCGGTGCCGAAATCATCCATGGCGATTTGCACACCCAGTTCGCGCAATTGATGCAGTGTCGCAAGGGTGGCATCGGTGTCCTGGAGCATCACCGATTCAGTGATTTCCAGCTCCAGGCAGCTGGCGGGCAGGCCGGACTCCTGCAACGCGGCGACCACGGCGGAGACCAGATCGTGGCCGCGGAACTGCACCGCCGACACATTGACGGCAATCTTTAATGCCTCCGGCCAGGTCGAAGCAGCATTACAGGCCTGGCGGAGCACCCATTCGCCGATCGGGACGATCAGACCGGTTTCCTCAGCCAGACCGATAAAGCGATCGGGCGAGACCAGTCCCATCGACGGATGCCGCCAGCGCAACAGCGCTTCACAGCCGGCGACCCGCCCGCCGCGGACATCGATTTGCGGTTGATAGAACAATTCCAGTTGCCCGTTGGCCAGCGCCTGGCGCAGTTCCAGCTCCAGCACGCGGCGTGCCTGGATTGCTGCATCCATCTCGGCCTGGAATAACCGGTAGACGCCGCGCCCATCCTGCTTGGCCCGGTACAGCGCCAGGTCGGCGCATTTCAAAACCTGGTCGGCGTTCACCCCGTCCTGTGGCGCAAAAGCGATGCCGATACTTGTGCCGATAACAATCTGATGCCCTTCGACGTCAAATGGCGCTTCGATTAACTCGTTCAACCGGCTGGCCAACGTAGCGGCATCCACTGGCGAGGCGATCGTGGTTTGCACGATGGCAAATTCGTCGCCGCCGAGACGGGCAACCGTATCGGTCTCGCGTACGCCGTCGCGCAATCTCTGAGCTACCTGTTGCAGCAGAGCATCGCCGACCGGATGGCCCAAAGTATCGTTTACGGTCTTGAACTGATCGAGGTCGAGGCAATGCAGCGCGACAAGGTGACCCCGCCGCGCCATTGCCAGTGCGTTGTCCAGCGTTTCGTGGAACAGCACCCGGTTGGGCAAATCGGTCAGTGCATCGTGCCGCGCCATATGCGCAATCCTGGCTTCGGCGGCGCGTCGTTCGGTGATATTCTCGTGAGTTATCAGCCAGCCTTCCTCTACGCGCTGATAGGTCACCGCGAACACCTGGCCATCGGAACGCTCCCAGACGAAGGTCTCGCAGGCATTCGGGCCGACCAGTTCCTCGCGCCGCCGACGCAACTCATTCAGGTCTTCGGGTGTGTTTTTGCCCGCCGCCAGAACCAGCTCGACCAGTCTGGCGTTGCTGGTGCCCAGAGGCAGTAATTCCATCGGCACGCCGGCTGACTCGCAAAATATGCGGTTGATCGCCAGCACTTTTCCGGCGTGGTCGAGCATGATCAGGCCCTGCGGCATATTTTGCACCGCCGTATCGAAGCGGCGTTCCTGCACCCGCAGTGTAACGGCGGCGCGCTGGTGTTCTTCTGCAACGACGAGCTCGGCCTCGGCCCGCGTCCGCGCGGCTTGCGCCGTTCGTAGCCGCTCCTGGCCGCGCAGCTGACGTACGGCCAGCCACATGGTGCCGGCGATCATCATTTCCAGCAGCAACATTGTGGCGACGAGGACGTGCATTTGCTGCCGCCAGGACTGCAGGATCGAACCCATCGTGTCCGTCACCGTGATGATCAGCGGAAAATGTGCCATCCCGTGCGGCACGATCAGCCGGTCCTTGCCATCGAGTAAACTCGTCATCCGAATAACGCCATGGTCCAGCGCCTTGAGCAGGCGGCCGAAATTAATTGTTGTAGCGTAACTCTTGCCGATCCTGGGGTCGACATGTGGATAACGTGCGATCAACATGCCGTCGCGCCGGTACAGCGCGTACGAGCCGTCGCCGGTCAGCGGCAGCTTCGCATAGAATTGCTCGAAGAAATCGATCTCGATCGTGCTGATCACGAAGCCGATCAGCGTTCCGTTGGGGGCCTCGAACCGACGGCTGAGATAGATGGTCCACTGGCCAGTGATTTTGCTCAGTGACGGCTCGCTAATGAATGTCTCCGGCCCTCCGTCCAGGGCGAGAGCCCGAATGAAGTCCCGATCCGCGTCCATGATCTTGGGTGGCGGCCAGGCGCGGGAGAAGTTGAGCAGTTCTCCGTCCGAACCGGCGAGCCAAAGCGCGGCGATATAGGGTAGATTGGCGATCCGGTCCTTGAGATCGTCGTGCGCCTTTCGCGAGGCCATGACCTGGTCGAATTGCTCCGACGAGTCGATGCCGATCGCGCGCATATGTTGGATCAGTCCAAGCTGTGCCACATCGACCGCCTGGAGCAGCCGATCCTCCTGGTCGGCAAGCAGCAGCGCATCGTTGCGCATTTCCCGCACGGCGTCGTCGATGACAGTCTGCCGCGACATGACACTGTACCAGGTCACCGCGATTGCCAGAACGATGCCGATGCCTAGACCACAGGCCACGAGCAGATGCCCAGAGCGGAAACGCCCTGGGCGCAGCATGAGCGCGGTGAAGCGGGACAGCATGAGGCGCATTCCATTCGGCGCCACAAGCTTTGGCGGAAACCGATTAAATATCGGTTAACGCCAACGCCGGAGCTGGATCCCCAGGTGGAGCAATCCGCACCGAACCTGCCACAATGGGCCGGAGGTCCTGTCGCTACCGTCACGCCCCCGCTGTCACACCCCCGTCCGTCACTCCAAGGAGTCGCCTGATGCTGATCTGCCAATTGACCGACCTGCATGCCTGCGCAGTTGGAATGTCATCCAACCGCGTGTCGGAAACCAACATGCTGACCACTCGCGCGTTCCGCACCGTCGCCGCGATGCGGCCGATACCGGACGTGGTCGTCATCACCGGCGATCTGACCGAAAGCGGGATGCCAGCTGAATACGCCAATCTCGGCGCGCTGATCCGCCAATATCTGCCGATGCCGGTCTATGTCATCCCGGGCAACCACGACCGGCGCGACAACTTCCGGCGTGACCTCGGGTTTTTATCAGGCGTGACAGCCGATCCCGACTACGTGCAGTACGCGATTGAAGATTACCCGGTGCGGTTGGTGATGCTGGACACGGTGGTGTTCGGCTTCGGGCACGGCGAGCTGCGCGACGACCAGTTGACATGGCTCGATCGCACGCTGGCTGCAGTGCCGGACAAACCGACGTTGATCGGCATGCACCATCCGCCGTTCGGCTGCGGCATCGCCCATATGGACCGGATCAACCTGCGCAACGCTGAGGCGTTCACTGCAGTGATTGCAAGTCATCCTCAGGTACGGCGGATCATTTGCGGCCACCACCATCGGCCGATCTTCGCCCAGGTAGCGCACGCGATCGCGTCGATTTCGCCGTCGGTGGCGCATCAGGTGGAGCTGTGTTTCGATCCGGCCGACAAGGGCGCATTCAATTTTGAGCCGCCCGCATTCCATTTGCATCGCTGGTCGGCGGCGGATGGGATCGTCACCCACACTGCCTATGTCGACACGTTCCCGGGTCCTTTTCCGTTCGTTGCTGCGCCGGACTATCCGGGCCGCTCGTAGCCCGGATTGGCCTGGTTGCCGTCGGGCGCAGCTCGGGTCCATGGTCGCATGAACAACAGATGAGGGAGCGGCGGAATGGTGCCTGTCATGATCGTCACCGGCGGCAGTCAGGGCATTGGCGCTGCCGTCGCTCGCCTCGCCGGGGCACGCGGTTACGCGGTCGCTCTGACCTACCAGAGCAATCAGCGGCTGGCGGATGCCGTGGTCGCCTCGATTACTGCCGGCGGCGGGCGGGCGATCGCCATTCAGGCGGAGATGGCTGACGAGGCTTCGATCCTCGCAATGTTCCGCGAAGTAGACGAAAGCTTCGGCCCAGTGACGGTGCTGGTGAACAACGCGGGCGGCCCTGGGCCGACGTGTCGGCTGGAGAATATTACCGCGGACATTCTGGACCAGGTGCTGGCGGTGAACGTGCGCGCACCGTTCCTGCTGGTCCGTGAGGCGGCTGCGCGGATGGCGACCGATAAGGGAGGGGCGGGTGGTGTTATCGTCAATGTTTCATCGCGCGCAGCGGAGATCGGCGGCGCGGGGGAATGGGTGCATTACGCTGCCTCCAAGGGGGCGTTGGACAGTTTGACCATTGGTGCTGCCCGTGAACTCGCGCCGCGCGGCATTCGCGTCAACGCGGTTTCTCCCGGGCTGATCGAGACCGATCTGCATGCGCGTGCCGGGCTGCCCGACCGGTTGACGCGGCTGGTTTCCGGTGTCCCGATGGGACGGACCGGCAGCGCCGAGGAAGTGGCGGAGGCCGTGCTCTGGCTCGCCTCGGACGCTGCGTCGTATATCACCGGGATCATTGTCCCCATCTCAGGAGGCCGCTGATGGCCATGAAATCCGCGTTGATCGTTGGTACCGGGCCGGGGTTGAGTGCCTCGCTGGCACGGTTGTTCACAAAGCATGGGTTGCAGGTGGCGATGGCCTCGCGGAACCCGGACAAACTGGCGAAGCTGGCCGAGGAGACCGCCGGGTTCACCTTTGCCTGCGAAGCGACCGAACCGGAAGAGGTCGCCGGATTGTTCGATGCCGTGGTTGCGACGATCGGCACGCCGGATATCGTGGTCTACAACGCCAGTGCGCGGGCGAGGGGACCGGTCACTGACCTTGACCCGGCGGATGTGGCGCGCGCGATCGCGGTCAGCGCCTATGGCGGGTTCCTGGTGGCGCAGCAGGCGGCGCGCCTGATGGCGGCGCGGGGCTCGGGGGCGATCCTGCTGACCGGAGCGTCAGCGAGCGTGAAGGGCTATCCGAACTCTTCCGCTTTTGCGATGGGCAAGTTCGCGTTGCGCGGGCTGGCGCAGAGCATGGCGCGGGAGTTGTCGCCACGCGGCGTGCATGTGGCGCATTTCGTGATCGACGGCGGGATCCGCAGTGCAGCGCGGCAGGTGCCGAACGACAATCCGGATTCGTTACTCAATCCGGATGAGATTGCGGAAACCTACTGGTACGTGGCAAACCAACATCGCAGCGCGTGGACCTGGGAGGTGGAGTTGCGGCCCTGGGTGGAGAAGTTCTGACATGGGGCGTGTGATTCGCTCACCGCAGGCCGTTGGAACGTCAGCCGCTGGCGGCTGCCGGTTTTTCCAGCCAACCACCTAATGCATATAGGACCGGGCGATCGCTGGGATCGCCTGCCGCTTGAAGTGCTTCGAAGAGCGGTGCGACGAACTCTCGCAATGGCCGGTTGGCACGGCGGGCAGCGAGGATGGCCGGAAGCGCACGGTCCGTAATGACGAGAATGCCATATTCCTCGTCGGTCACGCCCAGATATTCTGCGAGGGGCCGCTGTTCGTCATCGCCGGCCTCATGCCACGCATCGACAAAGTCGTCGATTTGCTCCGCGGAAACACGCCCTGCGTCGTAGAGAGAAAAAAATGTGTCCAGCCCATGAACCGCATCAGACACGAATTCTTCTCCCTTTGTTTGCCGGTTTGCGCCAGGCGCCGGAAATCGGGTCGATCGCGCCGCAATGTCGGCCATGCCGGTCAAACAGCTCAACTTCGCCGTGTAGCCCGTCCCGGGTGTAGATACGCCGTTCGGCACCGCGCCACCGCCGTTCACCGTAGATTTATCCCAGGTACTCACATCCGTCGAGGAAACCTGGTTTCGGAATCGGTACGCGTCCCATCTGGCCTCCGGTCTGGCGGCGCAGGCGCCAGAAGGGAGGCAGGATGGGTGAATCGGCTTAACGAAGCATTGAAGCGCCTGAACGTTGGAGGTGGAGTTGCGGCGCTGGGTGGAGGAGCTCTGAAGCGGGATTCGTCATCCCGGTGAATGCCGGTTCAGCCAGTAGCCCATCCTGTGCAGCGCTGGCCCGTCTTCAGCGTCTCCGGCCGCTCGCAGGGCCTCGTAGAACGGCGCGACGAATTCTTGCAACGGCCGGGCGGCGCGTCGTGCGGCCAGGATGACCGGCAAGGGACGCAGGGTCATCAGCTAAATGTCGTATTCGTCATCGCTCATGCCAAGGTATTCAGCGAGCGACCGTGTTTCCTCATCACCGGACTCATGCCAGGCGTCGACGTAGTTATTCGCCTGGTCGGCGGTCACGCGACCTGCGCTGTAGAGTGCGAAGAATGTTGGCGACTTCTGGGAAATATCAGACAGGAATTCGCCTTCATTTGCGCGGCGGTTTGATGCGATGCCCCGAGATCGCGTCGAGCACCGCGATATGCTGGCCACGGCTGCTGAACATCTCGATCTCGCCGTGTCGCCAATCCCAGGTGTACAACGATCCGTCGCGATCTCACCATACCCGATTGCCCTCACGATATCCGAGATACGTGCAACGGTCGAGGAAGCTGGGTTTCGGTATCGGGACAGGTCCCATCTTGCCTCCTGGTCCATTGCGCATGCGTTGGCCGGCGGCATGATATTGCGGCGTTGTTAGCGGATCATTGAGCGAAGCGGGTTCGCTGACCGATTTCTGCTTCGGGTCAGGTCTCGGTCGTGAGTCTGGCGCTGCGGCGCCTTAGGCGATCGTAAAATCCTGCGGCATCGCAAGGGCCGGACCCTACGCTCGCCCATGCCCCCGTGCCATCGTCCGTTCGACCCACGACAACACCTCAGTCAGTCCTACGCTCATAATGACCAGCACCAGTATCGCGGCATAAGTCCCGGTCGCGTCGAACATGCCGGAGTAATACTCGATCAGAAAGCCGATGCCCATGTTGGCCGAGATCAGTTCCGCCAGCAGGGTATTGGTGAATGCGTAACGCACCGAAATCCGCATACCCGTAAATATCCACGGCAATGCCGCCGGCAACAGCACTTTCCTGATCACCTCGGACCGCGTTGCGCCCATCAGGCTCAGCGCCTGTGTCAGATCGCGGTCGACATTGCGCACGCCGTCCAGCGTGCTGTTCAAAATCAGAAAGAACACCGTGATCGCCACCAGCGCGACCCTGGACTCGATGCCAATCCCAAACACAATGATGAACAACGGCGCCAGCGCGATCTTCGGCATCGCATACAACGCCGCAATATAAGGCGACAGCACGCGATGCAGCTTTGGCAGGAAGCCGAATACCAGACCGAGCGAGATCCCCACCGCAGTACCGATCCCATAACCCAATGTCATTGCGGTCAATGTCGCCCCGAGGTGCTCCCACAACGATCCGTCGAGGATCCAGCTCCACAGCCGTGCAACGATATCAACCGGCCCGCTCATCCAAAAACGCAGCGCCTTGCCGGGAGCGAACTGCCAGAACGCCAGCAACGCACCAATCACCACGAGCCGTGCCGCAATGCGACCGGGTACGGTCGCAACGAAGCGAGTCATCAACTGCGATGGTTCGGCAATCGGCATCACGACCTGGCTCATACGTCGGTGCCCATCACCACTTCGTCCTTCAGGACATCCCAGAGTTCCTCATGCAACCGGGCAAACTCCGAGGTAAACCGCACCTTGAACACGTCGCGCGGCCGCGGCAAATCGATGCTGCGGATCGTTCTGATACGCCCGGGACGCGCACTGAATACAATGACCCGGTCGGCGAGGGTGATCGCCTCGCCCAGATCGTGCGTCACGAACATCACCGTCATACGCCGCAACATCGTCAGATTTTGCAATTGATCAAGTAACAACAATTTCAACTGGGCGTCCAACGCACCGAACGGTTCATCCATCAACAACGTTTCTGGTTCGTAAATCAACGTCCGGGCCAGCGCCACCCGTTTGCGCATGCCGCCCGACAGCTGCGCCGGGAAATGCCGCTCAAATCCCTTCAATCCGATCAGCTCAATGATTTGTGCAACCCGCAACGCCGCCTCGTCGCGCGGCATGGCGCGGCACTTCAGTTCCAGAGCGATCCGGATATTGTCGGCCGCGTTCCGCCACGGCAGCAACGTATCCTTTTGTGTCATGTAACCAACGGAACGATTGATCGTTGTCACCGGTTGGTCATCGTAAAACACCATGCCGTCGGTCGGACGCAGCAATCCGGCGGCAAGATTGAGAATGGTCGACTTGCCGCAACCACTGGGCCCCACCAGTGCAACGAATTCCTGTGGCTGCACGATCAGGTCAACCGGTCGCAACGCCTCAAGCTCTCCGTCGTGCACCGCGAACCGCTTGCTGGCGCCGACCAAGCGCAGCTTTGCCATTGTGCCCGGATCACTCGGTGGCATCGCGCCACCTCAGCAATCGACGCTCCATCCTGGCCGCGGCTTCCGATACGGCGAGGCCGAGCAACATAAGGATGACCAGCGCTGCGTACAGTCCGGTCATGTCGAATTGATTTGCGGCATCGCTCAACAGGAACCCGATACCTCGGCGAGCCGCCAGCATCTCGCCGGTGGTCGCGGCGACCAAAGCGAACGGCAAAGCGATCCTGATCCCGCCGATGATCCAGACCATACAAGCCGGCACAACGAGCTTGAGAAAATTCTCGCGCGAGGTCGCGCCCATCAGGCGAATCGCCGCGATCTGGTCGGCGTCGACCTGGCCGGCACCAGCGAATGTGTTGAAGAACATCAGGAAGAACACGACGATCGACACCAGGATCAGCTTCGGCAAGATGTCCAGCCCGAAGAACATTATGAACAGCGGCGCCAGGGCGACCAGCGGGACACTGTAGAACGCCACGATAATCGGCCGCAGCACCACCGCCAGAACCGGTGAGCGACCCAGTAACAGTCCGGCGACCGAGCCACTCAGCACACCCACCAGCAGACCCGCAACAACTTCAATCGCCGTCGTCGCCAAATGTGGATAAAGCGGGCCGGAAAACCACTGCAACAATCTTTGGCCGATCAGCAGCGGGCGGCTGGTCCACTCGCCCGATGCGGTATGGCCGACCGCCTCCCAGGCAGCCAGGAAGCCGATCCCGACGCCAATCTGCCACACCACAACCGGGATGCCGTTTTCCGCGCTGATCTGCTGCGATGCCACCGTCAGTTGCCGGGCAGCAGTTTGGCGGCTTCACGCGCCATCGTCATGTCGGTCACCTGATCGTACGTCGGACTGAGCGGTGTTTTTTCACTCAGGTTCAGCATCTTCAACGTGTTCGCCACCTGGGTTGGCGTAACGATCGGCGTCGTTGGCACCGCTTTGACATAGGTATCGAACGCAATGTTGAAGTCGGCCTCGTCAACTTCCTTGAAAAACTCGCGGACGATTCGCTTCGCCTGATCCGGATGCTGATGGCAAAGTAACATCGCCCTGGTCATCGCACGTAACGATGCGAGCAGAATCGGCCGTTTGGCCTCAACCGTCTTACGGCTGGTGGTGATCACCTGGTACGGCACGTCCTGATATTCCGGCAGATTGTCCTGCATCGGATCGGCGATCACCGTGCCGATGCCGCGGCTGACGGCGATGTCGGTGAATGGCGACATGAAGGCGAACCCGTCGGTGCGGCCTAGCTGCATCGCTGCCACCATTGGCGCACCGATGCCGATTGGTTGCAGTTTGACATCTTTGTCCGGGTCCATACCGCGCACCATCATGATCGTGCGCATGAACTCATCCGTGCTGGAGCCTGGCGAGGTGATACCGATGGTCACGCCGTGCAACCGCCTGATTTTCTCGTCCGGCGGCATGGCATCGGTAATTCCCAGTCTCTGGGCTGCGGTTTTGCTGATGACCAGAGCAATCGGGTATTTGTCGAAACCCGAGCCGATGGCCACCAGATCGCCGCCGCGGGCCACCGCGCGCAAGGTGTGGGGCATCCCGAGCTGAGTGAAGTCGGCGCTGCCGCCCATCACTGCGGCCGCCTGGCTGGTGCCCGAGGAAACCTCGATGGTCTCCGGTTCAAGTCCCTCATCTTTGTAATAGCCGGCACCGATGGCGACGTATTGCATGATAAACGACATGCCCTTGCCGGCGGACGCGATGGTGACCTTTTGCAGTTGGTCCTCGGCGTTCGCCGGTCCGGACGCGGCCAGTGCCAGCGCCGCCATCAGCAGCATCACGCGTGCCAGAACCATCTCAGCCTCCCACTGATCGCGCTTTGTTGTCGTCAGGATGCCCGTGCCCGGGGCGCCACACAAGCGGACGCCGATCGGATCAACGGGCCATCCCGACAGGATTTATGCTTATGCCTTGACCAGTGGGCAGCCACCCTCGCGCAACGGCCGCCATGCCTCTTCCGGTGAAATCGTCGCCAGCTTATTGCAGAAATCGTATTTCGATTTCGCCTGCGCCACCGGCTTGACCTGCCACAGATACATCACGTGCATCACCCGCCCATCCTCGCGGATCTTCACGTTGGTGTTATAGAAATCATTCACCGGCGTGGCTTTCATCTTTGCCACCACTGCGTCGGCATCCGTGGTGCCCGCGGCCTTCACGGCCTTCAGCCAGTGATTGGTCGCGCAATAGTTGCCCGCATGTAACAGACCCGGCACCATGCCACCGAATTTCTCGCCCCAGCGCTTCGCGAATGCGCGTGTCCCGGGGTTCAGGTCCCAGTAGAACGAATCAGTGTAGATCAGTCCTTCGCAGGTATGCTGGCCCAGTGAATTGACGTCGTTGATGGCCATGAGCAAGGTGGCGATCTTGGTGCCGTTTTTGGTCAGTCCGAATTCCGCGCCCTGCTTGATGCAGTTTTGCAGGTCGGTACCGGCATTGGCGAAACCGATGACTTTCGCTCCGGAGCCTTGCGCCTGAATCAGGAAACTGGAGAAATCCGCGGTGCCCAAAGGCGCCCGCACCGAACCCAGTACCTTGCCGCCGGCTGCCTTGACCGCGGCCATGGTATCGCGCTCCAGTGCATAGCCGAAGGCGTAGTCGGCGGTGATAAAGAACCAGCTGTCGCCGCCGTTCTTGGTCAGCGCCGTGCCGGTACCGTGCGACAGCGCATAGGTATCGTAACAGAAATGAATTCCGTACGGGCTGCACTGCTTGCCCGTCATATCCGACGTTGCCGGACCGGTAATCAGATACGGCCGCTTCTTTTCCTTGGCCAGTTCCTGAATGGCGAGGCCGGAAGAGCTCGCTGCACCGTCAGCCAATGCGTCCACGCCGTCGTCGACCCACTGTCGCGCGATCGACGACGCCACATCGGGTTTGTTCTGATCGTCCGCCTGCAACACCTCGATCGGCCGGCCAAGTACCGAGCCGCCAAAATCGGCGACCGCCAGTTCGGCGGCAACGCGGTTTCCCGGCCCGCCAACATCACGGTACGGTCCGCCCATGTCCGACAGCAGCCCGAGGCGAACCGGTTTGGACGTGCTTTGCGCCCGGATCAGGCCGGGTGTGGCCAAAGGCACGGCCGCGAGGCCTCCCAAGGCGAGACGGCGGGAAAGCTTCCTCATGATGCAACTCCTTGTTCGACCAAACGCGCTTGATTCGTGGTGCCAGGCCTTGTAGCGGAACCACTACGCCAAATCACCCGCGAGGAAAAATGTATGCCCACGATGCCGGGAAAGATCGCCCTGCTGGAATTGTTGAAACAGGAGGGTGTGCGGGTCATGTTCGGCAATCCCGGCACGACCGAGCTGCCGCTGATGGACGCCTTCGCGGCCGAGCGCGACATTCGCTACGTGCTGGCATTGCAGGAAGCGCCGGCGATGGGCATGGCGGATGGCTATGCGCAGGCCTCGGGGCAATTGGCTTGCGTGAATTTGCACGCCGCACCTGGCCTCGGGAACGCCATGGGCATGTTGTACGACGCACAGAAGGCCGGCGCGCCGATCATCGTCACGGCCGGCCAGCATGAGCAGCGGTTCAATTTCACCGAACCGCTGTTGTGGGCCGATCTGCCGGTGGTTGCGCGCCCGTTCGTGAAATGGTCCGAGGAGGTGCGGCGGCTCGCCGATTTGCCGCGCGCCATTCACCGTGCCGCCAAGACGGCGCTGGCACCGCCCACGGGCCCGGTTTTTTTGTCGCTGCCGGGTGATGTGCTGACCGATTCCGAAGATCTGGACCTCGGCCATCCGACGCGGGTCGCCACAAGCCTGCGCGGCGACGCCGGCGCAATCGCGGCGGCAGCGCGGCTGATGGCGCAGGCAAAGTCGCCGGTGATCATCGCCGGTGACGCGGTGCCACAAAGCGACGCGCTGGCTGAACTGGTCGCTTTCGCCGAGGCGCTCGCTGCTCCGGTGTATGATGAGGGTATGGCGACACGGGCGATGTTCCCGTCCTCGCACCCGCTGTATCGCGGTGCGCTGGTGCGACTTCCGGCGGCGATCCGCGGCATGCTGGATCAGCACGATCTGCTGGTGTCGATCGGCGCCGATCTGTTCACGCTGTCATTGCCGGATGATGTCGATGCCATGCCGGACGGGTTGCCGATTGTGCATCTCGACACCAATCCGTGGGAGCTCGGCAAGAACTATCCGGCGAAGGTGGCCATTCTCGGCGATCCGAAAGCCACGTTGCCGGAAATGACCCAGGCGTTGCTGAGTGCTCGATCGGGCGCCGATGCGGTGCGGGTGGCAAAACGGTTGGAGCATGCGCGCGCTGAGGGGATCAGCAGCCTGGCGAGGCTGCACGCAAATGCGGACGCATTGGCCGACCGGCATCCAATCCATCCGCTGTCGCTGATGCAGGCGGTGGGCCGGGTGTTGCCGGCGGATGCGGTGGTGATTGATGAAACGATCTCCTCCGGCGCCGGGCTGCGGCGGTTTCTCAAGAGCGACGACCCGCAGAGTTTCTTTGGCATGCGCGGCGGCGGTATTGGCTGGGGGTTGCCGGCAGCGATCGGCGTCAAGATTGCGCTGCCGGACCGGCCGGTGGTGGCGTTGCTGGGTGACGGGTCGGCGCTTTACACCATTCAGGGCCTGTGGACCGCAGCGCGGGAGAACCTGCGCATGGTGTTCGTGATCATCAATAATTACTCGTATCGAATTCTCAAACAGCGGACCAATGCGATGAAAGGGCTGGCGGCGCAGACTGATTCTTATGTGGGCATGGACCTGGACCGGCCGCGGGTCGATTTCGTTGCGGTGGCGCGCGGGCTTGGTGTGACCGCGCATCGTGCCGGCACGTTGACCGACGTGTGCGACATGCTGGAGGCGGCGTTGGCGCATGATGGTCCATCACTGCTCGACGTCGAGGTCGATCGGGCGTGGAAGCCGGTGTGATGCGCGCCTCGGGTTGCACCCTGCCGATCATTTTGGTGGCCGGTGGGCCGGTGTGGGCGGATGGGGGTGCGACCTGAACACTCTGGTGGGCTATCAGATTGTGCTCGCCAAACCGATAGCGGGCTTTGTCCAGGGCGGCGTTCGCAAGTCAGGCTATGAGGGCTGCGAGTCCGACCGGGTTCTGGTATTTGTTGATAACATCGGCGTGCGGTGCAAGGATCTGGCGCGTCAACAGCTCGGTGCGTTGCCGACCGGGTATTTGTTCGCCCGCAACAATCTGGGCGACATGAAACTGTGCGTCGAAGGCGATTTGTTCGCCGTATCGCAGACCAACTAAAAGGAAACGCATATGCCAAGACTGGCCGGACGGAAAATTCTGATCACTGGTGGTGCCTCTGGCATCGGCCGAGCGACTGCCGTGCTGTGTGCCAACGAAGGCGCGTCGGTCGCCGTGCTCGACCGCTCGGCGGATGCCGCCAACGACGTCGCTGCCGCCATTGGCGGCAACGCTTTCGTGGTGGATGTGGCTGATCCGGCCTCGGTCAATGCGGCGGTCGAGCAGGCGGCGCGAGCGATGGGCGGACTTGATGGCGTGGTCAACGCGGCCGGTATCTTTTCGTCCGAGGGACTGACCGATACGTCACCGGAATTGTTCAATCGCATTCTGACGGTCAACGTCACCGGAACGTTCCTGGTGATCCACGCCGCCGAACGGTTCCTGCGCGCTGCCGATAGTGCAACGATCGTCAATATCGGCTCCGGTGTGGGACTGAAGCCGACCGGGCCGGGAAGCACGGCCTATGTGGCGTCGAAGGGTGGCGTGATCGCGATGACCCGCGTGCTGGCCATGGAACTGGCACCGAAAATCCGCGTCAATGTCGTGTGTCCCGGCATGGTGGAAACGGCAATGACCGAAAGTTTCCTGCGCAACAATCAGGGCGAAATCCGTCCGGAGATCGCCAGGCTCTATGCCCTTGGCCGAGCTGCCTCGGCGGAGGAACTGGCCAATGCGATCCTGTTCCTCACCTCGGATGATTCGTCGTTCGTGACAGGGATTGCGCTGCCGGTGGATGGTGGGCGGACCTATCATTAGGCATATCGGGCCAATCACGTAGTTGACGAAGCAGGATCACCTGAGTGGCCGGACACCGCGTGACAGGCCGGACGATGAGGTCGAGGTGACGCCCGAGGTGTTGAGGGCGGGCAGAGCCGTGCTCTCGAGTTATGCGCCGATGATGCTGGATTCCGGAAAGGCTCGCGGTCGAGGGCCATCTGCGTTGATCGGCGTTCATCCGCGGTTGAAATCTTTCTTTGCCTCCAAGGCCGTCAGGAAAAACAGAACCGCGGATGAACGCCGATGAACGCAGAAACGCCGATGAACGCAGATGGGTACGCGCGGTTCGTATCGTTCCGTTTCAGAATCTAGCGCCACGCGATCTGTAACCCATTGATTTAAATTGAATTATTTGTGGACTGTTGGGGTGGACGGCCCCACGGCATCGCTGTGCCAGAATTGGGGCTGTAAGCAACCAAGACCGGAGCCGTCCATGACCCAATATAAGCGCATCGCCATCGACACGTCCAAGTCC
>JBEKQQ010000051.1:0-36262 GCA_049519555.1 Acetobacteraceae bacterium | reverse complement strand
CCGCGGACAGGCTCGGGATCGGCGACCGGGTCTGGTTCCGCCACGCCAAGGCTGGCGAGCTGTGCGAGCGGTTCGGCGAGCTGCACCTGATCGACGGCGACACGGTCACCACGAGCGTCCCCACCTACCGGGGCGAGGGCCAGTCCTTCGGCTGAGCTGACCGTCCTCGGCGACGCCGGGGCCGGTGCTGGGCAGGTCAGCGGTGGCGGCGGCGGATCAGGTAGGTGGCCACGCCAAGAACGGCCAGGGCGGCGAGGGCCCCGCCGGCCATCCGCGCCTTCGGACGCTGGAGCTGCTCCCGGGCCCGGTCCAGGGCCTGGTGGGCCACGTTGGCCGGGCTGACCCGGCCGGCGAGCTGATCCACTGTGCGCGCGAGGCTCTCGCGGGTGCGCTCGATCTCCTTGACCAGCGCATCCGGGTCGCGGATCGCGACCGTGCCATTCGCCTCGGCCATCGCTTGCATCCCTTCTGGGGGTGATCTTTGCCGGTAAGTGTGACAGGCGGGGGCAGTGATGTGCACGGCCGGCACGGTTACCCGCGGGAAATGCGATGGGCTGGGCGGAATCGGGTCTGGGCGCGGGCGGAACGCGCACGTAAGGTCGAGCGTGTCGGCGGAAGGGACCCACTCATGTCAGCGACGAACGAGGCCCCGGCACCCGGAGCGTCGGCACCTGGAACCCCCGCAACCGGAGCGCCGACGGTCAACGACCTCGATCTGCCGGTGTTCGATTACACCGAGCCGGGGCTGGCCGGCGAGGTGTACCACGAGCGGCTGGCCGCGGTCCGGCAGCAGGGCTGGCTGGCCCGCTCCCCCCTCACGTACGTGGTGCTGGACCGGGAGTCGGGCGAGTTCTTCCTGCGGGCCCGGCAGACCGCCTTCCCCGGCCGGGAGATCGCGGAGATCTTCGGCGTCACCGGCGGACGCCTGCGCGAGCAGATCGACGCCAACATCCTGAACGCCACCGGGGAGCGGCACCGGCGGCTACGGGCCCTGATCGGGCCCGCGTTCACCCCCCGCGCGGCCGATCGGTGGCGGCCCGCGATGCGCGGGTTCCTGGACGGGCTGTGGCGCGGCCTCGGGGACGTGGAGCCGGGCGGCCCAGCCGGATGCGAGTTCGTGGCCGCGTTCGCCAAGCCGTACCCCTCGCTCACCATCGCCGCCGTTCTGGGCGCCCCACCGCAGGACGCGCCCCGGCTGCACGAATGGTCGGGCTGGGTCCAGAAGCAGTTCGACATCCGCGCCCTGGCCAGCGAGCCCGCCCGGATCGAGCGCGCGGTCGGGGAACTGTACGAGTACGTCGAGACGCTGCTGGAACGCCGCCGCCGTGAACCCTCTGACGATCTCATCAGCGCGCTGCTCGCGGCCGAGGAGGAGGGCGAGAGGCTGACCCACGATGAGTGCGTCAACCTGGTCCTCAACGTGGTCGCGGGCGGAGTCGACACCACCCAGGCCCAGCTGTCGCACGCCATGCGGCTGTTCGCCGCCCACCCCGGGCAGTGGGCCGCGCTAGGCCGCGATCCGGGCCCGGTACCGGCGGCGGTCGAAGAGGTCCTCAGGTTCGAGCCGATCACCCCGTTCACCGCCCGCATCTGCACGGATGCGATCGAGCACCGGGGCGTGCTGTTCCCGGCGGGCACGATCGTCGCGATCTGCGCCGAGCGGGCCAACCGGGACGCCGGGGCGGGCGACGAGTTCGACATCGCGCGGGACTCTGGCGGGCGGCTGCTGACGTTCGGCGCGGGACCGCACTTCTGCCTGGGCTCCAACCTGGCCCGGGCCGAACTGGAAGAGGCCCTCACCTTCCTCGCCCCCCGGATGACCGGGCTGCACCCCGCGGGCCAGCCCCGGCTGGGCGGCGTGGAAGGCATCTACGGCATCGAATCCCTCCCCCTGGCCTGGACCCCGCGGTAAGCGTCCCGCCAGGGCGGGTAAGCCCGCATTAATCCAGGTGCGTGGCCCCCAGGGCCCGTTGGACGCGGCCATGGAGGGCATCGAGTGGCGCCGGACTAGCGCCTTCGGGAGATCAGCCGCCAGGCCCGGTGCTGCCCCGCCCGCCGCCCGATCCGGAGGACGATCCGCTCACCAGCAGTACCTTCCGCCGCGAAAGCCCCGCGAGCCACAGCCGCGGTTTCGTGATCAAACGAATGGTGTCGTGATAGCGACACCGATCGTCTGATCATGTTGCGGCCGGGCACCCTCCGGGGCGCGGTGAAAACGAAGGCCAACTCTCGGGCCGCATAGAATGCGTGTCGTGACGGTCAGGGCGGTCATCTTCGACTGGGGCGGGACGCTCACCCCCTGGCACTCGGTGGACCACCAGGCCCTCTGGCGGGCGGTCTGCGCGGCCCACTTCCCCGGCCGGGGCGACGAGGTTGCGGCGGCCATCCTGGCTGCGGAGAACGCCTGCTGGGAGCTCACCGATACGTCCCACTCCAGCGCGACGCTGGACGACATCTTCGCCCAGGCTGGGATCACGCCAACCGAGGAGCTGCTGGCCGCCTACTACGAGGCCTGGGATCCGCATACGATCACCGACCCTGATGTGCCCCCCTTGCTGCGGGCACTGCGCAAGCGCGGAATGAAGGTCGGCGTGCTGTCCAACACCTTCTGGCCACGGACGGCGCACGAGCGCGTGTTCCGCCGCGACGAGGTGCTCGACCTGATTGATGCCGCCGTGTACAGCAGCGAGATCCCGTGGGCGAAGCCCCATCCGGAAGCCTTCCGCGCCGTGATGCGGGCGCTGAAGGTGGACGACCCGGCCACGTGCGTATTCGTGGGCGACCGGCCCTTCTCGGACGTGCACGGCGCGAAGCGGGCCGGCATGCGGGCCGTGCTGATCCCGCACAGCGAGGTGCCGACGTTCGACGAGGTCACCCCCGACGCGGTCATCACCCGGCTGGCCGACCTCCTGGCGCACCTAGACGCCTGGTCCGTCCCGGGCGCCTGACAAGGCGGCCCGCCTCGTTCCCCGGCCGGCTGGTGCGCAGCGCCGCCACAGCCCATGCCGGGACCGCAACCGGGTGTCCCGGCCACTGCCGGATCGACACCACTCGATGAGCGCAGCAACCCCGCCCGCCGCCCGCGCATATTTCCCGGCGTCCCGCTGGCCGGAGCGACTATCGCGGTGGACGATGACCTTGGCGGCTCGCTGCCGCCGCACTCACTGCGCGGCAGTGACGGCAGATCCCGGCAGCGGGCCCTAAGCGAGGGGGAGTGTCATACTGGCCGGCATCGTCCTGGCGACAACGATCATGTATTTGCGATTGCTGATCGTGATCGCGGTGTTCAATCGGGCGCTGGCCTATGCTGTTGCGCCGCCGTTATTGGGGTTGGCCGCCATAGGCCTGCTGCTTGCCGCAGCACTTTACTGGCTCAGCCCGCAGCGGCACCAAACCGAGATCCACGCCGTCGCCGCCACCAACCCGCTGGAACTGGGTGCCGCCGCAATCTTCGCCGTGTTGTTCATCGTGGTTTCCGTCGCCTCGGCCTGGGCGGTCATGAAATTTGGTACTGCCGGAATTTATGTGCTGGCGGCGATCGTCGGGGTCTCGGATATCGACCCATTCGTGCTGAGTCTGGCGCAGAACGGCGCCGGCCAGGTTTCGGTCAGCGTCGGTATGATCGCGATCCTGCTGGCGGCGTCGTCGAACAACCTGCTGAAGGCAACCTATGCGGTGGCGTATTCGGGCGGACGCCGACTGATCTGGCCGGTTGCCGCTCTGGCGCTGCTGGCGGCTGGCGGCATCGGACTCGCCGCGGTGCTGGCGTAACGCCACGGCGCTCCAGGTTACCGCATTACGCCGCCTTTGGCATCGCCGCTTCCGCCTCGCGCACCACGGCGATCGTCCGCACCAGGCTGGACGGGTTCACGCTGATCGAGTCGATGCCAAGACCGGCGAGGTACCGGGCGATTTCCGGATAATTGGCGGGAGCCTCGCCACAGATCCCGACATGGCGATGGTTACGCCGCGCGCCGTTGACCGCAAGCCGCAGCATTTCCAGCATCCCCGGATCACGCTCGTCGAAATCGAATGCCACGATTTCGGAATCCCGATCAACGCCAAGCGTCAGTTGCGTCAGGTCGTTGGAGCCGATCGAGAACCCGTCGAACACCGCGGCGAAGGCGTCGACCTGAATGACGTTGTTGGGAATTTCGCACATTACGAACACTTCAAGCCCGTTGCGGCCGCGCTCCAGGCCATGCCGCGCCATCGTCTCCAGCACGCGTTTCGCCTCGTCGACACGGCGGCAGAACGGCACCATGACGCGCAGGTTGGTCAGTCCCATGTCGTCGCGAACCCGCCGCAGTGCCTCGCACTCAAGTGCGAACCCATCCGCATAGGCGGGATGCGCGTAACGCGCGGCGCCGCGGAAACCGAGCATCGGATTCGCTTCCACCGGCTCGAACGCCGCGCCGCCGATCAAGCTGGCGTATTCGTTGGTCTTGAAGTCGGACAGCCGGATGATGACCGGTCGCGGATAAAACGCGGCGGCGATGGTGCCGACACCCTCGGCCAAGGTGCGAACGAAGAATTCCCGTGGCGAGGCGTAACCGCGGCTCAGCGAGTCGATGCGTGCCTGGTCTTCCGGGGTGACTTTTTCCGGATGCACCAACGCCATCGGATGCACGCCGATATGCTCGCTGATGATGAACTCCATGCGCGCCAGCCCGACACCGGCATTCGGCATCATCGCGGTGTGAAACGCGAGGTCGGGATTGCCCAAATTCACCATGATCTCGGTCTTCGGCAATGCCAGCGTGCTCATCGGCACACGGGTCACCTCGAATGGGACGGTGCCGGCCAGGACCGTGCCATTTTCGCCATCAGCGCACGACACCGTGACAACGGTACCGGTCTGCAGGGCCTTGGTCGCGTTTTCTGAACCGACGACAGCAGGTACGCCGAGTTCACGGGCGACGATGGCGGCGTGACAGGTACGGCCGCCGCGGTCGGTAATGATCGCGCCGGCGGTTTTCATCACCGGCTCCCAGTCGGGGCTGGTGGCGCTGGCGACCAGCACCTCACCGGGCTGGAATTCTCGCAGATCGGCGGCTTTGGTGATGACCCGCACAACACCAGTGCCGATTTTTTCGCCGACCGCCTTGCCGCGCACCAGTACCGGCGCGCTGCCGGTCAACGTGTAACTTTCGAAGAACCCGGTTTCGCGCCGCGAGGCCACCGTCTCCGGCCGCGCCTGCACGATGTAAAGCTTGCCGTCATCGGCATCCTTCGCCCATTCGATATCCATCGGCATGGCGTGGCCGGCGAGGGTGGAGTAGTGATCTTCGATGCGGATCGCATTGTCCGCCAGCTCGATCACTTCGGCATCGGTCAGACAGAAGCGCGCGCGTTCTGCCGCCTCGGTCGGCACATTCAGCGTGCTGGCGGCGATATGACCGGCCGCGCAGGTCAGCCGCAGCTGCTTCTGCCCCAGCGTGCGCCGCAACACCACGCGATGGCCTTGCTTAAAGGTCGGTTTGTGCACGAAGAACTCGTCCGGATCGACGGTGCCCTGGACAACGTTCTCGCCCAGTCCGTAGGCGCCGGTGATGAAGACGACGTCGCGGAAGCCCGATTCGGTGTCCAGAGTGAAGATCACGCCACTTGTTGCCCGGTCGGAACGCACCATTTTCATGACGCCGACCGACAATGCAACCTTGAAATGATCGAAACCATTATTCACCCGGTAAACGATGCCGCGATCGGTGAACAAGGAAGCGAAACACAGCCGGCATGCCTCGAACAAATCATCGGCACCGCTGACGTTGAGATAGCTTTCGTGTTGCCCGGCGAAGCTGGCGGTCGGCAGGTCCTCGGCAGTGGCGGAGCTGCGAACCGCGACTGCGACGCCTTTGCCGTACTCGGCTTCCAGTTTGCCGTAGGCGGTGGCGATATCCTGGCGCAGCGCGGCGGTCCCGGTGGCAGCATGGACGATCGCACGCGCTTCTGCTGCCCGTTCCGCCAGCATGGTCAAATCATGGATGTCAAAGTCATCGAGCAACTGATGCAACCGCGGCCAGGCATTCGCCTGGGTCAGAGCGTCGCGATACGACGCAGCGGTCAGCGCGAAACCGTTGGGCACGCGGACCCCGGCAGAGCCGAGCGACTTATACATTTCGCCAAGCGAGGCGTTCTTGCCACCGACCAGCGGAACATCTTCCAGCCGGATGCTATCGAACCAACGTACATAGGGTGATGAAGAGGTCATGGTACGACCGTCCCTCGCTGTTGTTGGGTGCAATGTCCGCCGTGACCTGCGCGCCTGCATTGATCTGAATCAGACGGCGCTCAGCGGTCCCTCAACCTACGTCATCCCCGGCCCTCGCCCTGGCGGGGGCCCGGGGATGACGGTGAGAGGACAATGCGACAACGTCTGCGAGATTGGTTTGGCGCGCCTGGGACGTAGCCGTCTTGTCGCAACGTAGCGACGGGTAATGTCCAGAATCAGGAAGCCTGCTACCGTCGGGCCGCCAACCGCCGCCGGGGGCGGCATGGTTGCGCTGGAAGGGTTTGACCGATTGTCCGAACGAAACCGTAGCGACCAGGCGCGAATGCCAACCGACCAGGCGCGCGCGTGGCTCTCGGCCATCGCTGAATCCACCGACGACGCGATCATTGGCAAGAATCTCAACGGCATCGTCATTTCCTGGAACCAGGCGGCCGCGGCGATGTTCGGCTATGCGGCTGACGAGATCGTCGGCCAACCGATCACCGCCATCATCCCGCCGGACCGGCTGGACGAAGAAGTCCTGATCCTCGACCGGGTGCGCCGCGGCGAACGGCTGGTCCACTTCGAAACCGAGCGGCAACGCAAGGACGGCACGATCATTCCGGTGACGCTGACGGTCTCACCGATCCGCGACGATGCCGGCACCGTCATCGGCGTTTCCAAGATTGCCCGCGATCTGAGCGAGCAAACTCGCGCGCATCAGGGTTTGCGACAGCGTGAGGCGCTGCTGCGCTCGATCCTCGACACCGTTCCGGATGCCCTGATCGTGATCAACGACCATGGGCGCATCCAGTCGTTCAGCGCCGCCGCCGGGCGCCTGTTTGGTTACGAGGCAACCGAGGTGCTGGACCGCAATGTCAGTATCCTGATGCCGTCGCCGTATCGGGAGGAGCATGACAGCTACCTGACACGTTACCTTACGACGGGCGAACGCCGGATCATCGGCATTGGGCGGGTCGTCGTCGGCATGCGCAAGGACGGCACGACCTTCCCGATGGAGCTGGCAGTCGGCGCAGTCAATCTGCCTGGCGAGCGGCTGTTCACCGGCTTCATCCGCGACCTGACGGAACGCCAGGATCGCGAACACCGCCTGCATGAGCTGCAGGCTGAATTGATCCACGTTTCTCGGCTGAACGACCTTGGCCTGATGGTGTCGGCTCTGGCGCATGAAGTGAACCAGCCGCTGGCCGCGATGGCCAATTACATCAACGGTGCGCGACGGCTGTTCGCAGCCGGCAACCAGGCGGGCGGTCAGCAGGCGATCGAGCGGGTCGCCGAACAGGCTGACCGCGCGCGGCAAATCATTCGCCGGCTGCGCGATCTGGTGAAGAAGACCGAGTCGGAACAACGGCGGGAAAGCGTGCCGGTCACCATCGAGGAGGCGACGGCGCTTGCTTTGGTCGGGGTCGGCCAGGGACTGAAGCTGGATATTCGCGTCGCCGAGGATGCCGGCGAAGCGGTCATCGACAAGGTGCAGATCCAGCAGGTGCTGATCAATCTGATGCGCAACGCCGTGGAGGCCATGGCCACCGTTGCGCGGCGCGAACTGACGGTCAGTGCCAGCCGGGTTGGCGATATGGTGGAAATTCGGGTGGCCGACACCGGACCCGGACTGCCGGAGGCGGTGCGGGCCAGATTGTTTCAACCATTCGTTACGACCAAGCTGGACGGCATGGGCGTGGGCCTGTCGGTCTGCCGCGCCATCGTCGAAGCCCATGGCGGCGAGTTGCATGGCGGTGACGCTACCGGCGGCGGCACGGTATTTCGTTTCACCGTGCCATGCGTTGCCACTCCGATGGCCGATGACGCGGCATAATTCGCCTGTGTTGCATCGACTGATCTGAATCAATGGAATGTTGCCAGGGTTGCACCATAAGGCGTCCGAACCAATCCCGTGACGTAGCGTTTCCCCCAGCGATTGGCTCAGGACCTGGAGGCAAATGAACGATAACAACCCTGGCATCGTTGGGATTGTCGATGATGACCCCGCGGTCCTCGACTCACTGAAGTTCCTGCTTGAAGTAGTGGGGTATCAGGTTTCCACCTATGCCTCGGCAGATGCCTTCCTTGGCGACGGCGCAACAGCTCCGGCGTGTCTGATCATCGATCAGCACATGCCGGGAATGACCGGGTTGGAAATGGCACAGAAGCTACGGGACGACGGCGACGCGATTCCAATCTTGCTGATCACCGGCTCCCCCTCGCCGGCGATCGTGGCGCGGGCCGCGCAACTCGGCATCGTGAACGTGCTGGAAAAGCCGCCGGAGGAAGCCGACCTGCTGAACTTCGTTGGCGCCTATATTTGACGTCAAACGCCACCTCGCGGAGGTAACCGGCCGGCGGAGACGATCAGGCCGCTGGGGGCTCGGCCGCCAACAGCAAGCGAACCAAATCAGGTAAGTTGTGGGCCTTGAGTTTCTCGAAAACACGGGCGCGATGCACTTCGATCGTGCGTGGACTGGCGCCCAGGCTGTTGGCGATCGCCTTGTTGGGCAAACCGGCGACCAGAAGGTCGAAAACCTCACGTTCTCGCGGCGTCAATGTAGCAAGGCGCGCTGCGGCTTCGGCCGACGCCTCGGCGACTTCCCGCAGTTTTTCGCTTTGTTTCTGGGCTTTGCCGACCGCCTCGATCAGCGTTGCGTCGTCAAACGGCTTCTCCAGAAAATCGATGGCGCCGGCTTTCATGGCCTGAACCGCGATGGCGATGTCGCCCTGGCCGGTCATGACGATGACCGGCAGGTGCACGCCTTGCTCGCGTAGCCTCCGCAGCAGCGCGAGCCCGTCGATTTCCGGCATGCGGACGTCGGTCAAAACGCAGCCAAGACCCTTCGGTTCGGAGCCAAGGAATGCGCTGGCGCTGTCGAACGTACGGACGGCGAACCCTGCCGCCTCGAGCAGCGTGCGCAATGAATCACGCATTGCCGCATCGTCATCCACGACATGGACTGTCGCTGTCCCGCTCATGCTCCTGACACTACGTAAAGTTGCGTACGCGTCATACCGAATTTCGGGCCAACCCACGCGTCGGTATTCCTTGACGCACGGAAACACAAATCAGGGGACGAGGGTAGAATGTCAGCAACATCCCAGGCCATTGATCCGCGGTCCGGCGTTACCATGAATTATCCGATCGGCGTGTATTCGGCTGCAGGCCGTATGCCGAAGTCGGACGCAGGGCAAGCCGGATTTGCCAAGGCACAAATCCTGGCAGCACTGGAATCGCGGGCGACAACCATCCAGGCCGAGCGGGATGACGAAATCGTCGCCCAGGAAGATGCTGCGAACTGGTGCTATCTGGTCGTCAGCGGCTGCGTGCGGACGGTGCGGCTGATGGAAGATGGCCGCCGCCAGGTCGGCGAGTTCCTGTTCGCCGGTGATCTGTTTGGCTGGGAGGCGCTCGACACCCACGACTTCGGCGCCGAGGCAGTCACGCCGGTAACGCTGCGACGCTACGCGCGCCTCGATCTCGAGCGACTGGCCGACCAGGACCGCGACGTTGCCCGCAGGTTGCGCGAACTTTCCTCGAGTCGGCTGCGTTCCGGGCGTGACCATATGCTGCTTCTGGGCCGCAAGACGGCGTCCGAGCGGATCGCCAGCTTCCTGCTGGAAATGGCAGGCCGGAGTAACGCTGATACGAAGTCGACGATCGAATTGCCGATGAGCCGCTCCGATATGGGCGATTACCTGGGGCTGACGATTGAGACAGTTTGTCGCCGCTTAACGCGGCTTCGTCTGGATGGCACCATTGCCATCAACGGCACCAAGATCGCCATTCGCAACCACGCGGCGCTTGGCGAGGCAGGGTGCGAGCGGATGGTGCATTGATCTGCGGCCCCGCTGGTTAGCGGCCGGTTCCGGCAGACGACACGAACCATTGTCGGAGCGGGCACGACGGCCTGGCGGACCGCCCGGGCCTTGATCTGAATCCCTGGGCCTTGATCTGAATCCCCGGGCCTTGATCTGAATCCCCGGGCCTTGATCTGAATCCTTGGGCCTTGATCTGAATCAATGCAAAATTTTTTTTGCAACCTATGGTTTAACCAGTTGCTTGTTTCGCCTTCTGGGTTCAGGTTTGCCTGGACCCCGGCTTCGGACGGCGGTGCACTTTCCGATGACCGGACGTTGTCACGAAATATTCACGACATGCACTGAACTCGCGACCCATCCGGGGTTACCGGATAAAATTTTCTGCGGGGAAGGATTCGTCGATGACGATGGATCTGCTCAAAGTTCCGGTTACATCGGTGACGGAACAATCTGCTGCCGGCGGCTTGCCGGCACCAGCTCCAGGCCCGGTTATTCGCCCACACGACCCACGTCCCCTTGATTGGGGTCACGTGGTAGACGCCGCCGCCGCAAGGCTGGAGGAGTCATGGGTGCGGCCCGACAACACCGGTCACATGCTGGCCTCAGGCCTTGCCGACGAACTGGCAGCGACGTTGTGCGCTTATGGCATGGTGGCCGCGGAGGTCGACCATATGCACGACCATGGCGATGCACTGCCCGCCGGTGGGCAAACGCAGCCGAAGTAAAGCTGCGCCGGCCAATCATCCCACGTTGCGGGCATCCCACGTTGCGGGCATCCCACGTTGCGGGCATCCCACGTTGCGGGCATCCCACGTTGCGGGCGGTATGGCGTTGCGCGACGCCGGCGTGTTGCCCTCTGCACTTATTCGGCTTTTCGGGAGGCCCTTGATCAAGTACCGCGCAGGCGCAGACCGGCGCGACGGCGTGGCGGTTGCAGCAGAGCATCGACCGAAGCCGAACGGGCCACGACGCCGCCGGTCGCATAGGCCTCGTGGTTCTTCTCGATGGTATCGGGATCGTACAGGTAATTCACCATCACGCCGTACGACTCTTGCAGCCCGCGTGGGGAAACGTTGCCGCGCCAGTTGATCCGTTCCAGCCGTGCGCCATTGCCGAGATGAAACCGGGCCACAGGGTCGGCCGGTCCTCGGCCGGGTTCGGTTTCGGTCAGGAATCGCGCACAGAGGCGGGTCAGCGGCGCGGCAAAGGCTGCGCCGACGGCTGCCGATTCCCAGGTCGCAGGATCCGCCAGGGCGGCAACTGATGCAGCGTCCAGCGGCGGCTCGGGATTCTCAGCATGCCGATCGAGCCAACGACGGAAGCCCGGCACCGGCGAAAGTGTAGCGAATTGTTCGATCCGCGGCAGTTCTTGCTTCAGTTCCTCGACAACTTGCTTGATCAGGAAGTTGCCGAACGACACGCCTCGCAATCCCTCCTGACAATTCGAAATCGAATAGAAAATCGCCGTATCCGCCTCGCGCGCCCGCTTCTCCTGGGCTTTTTCGTCGGTGTCGGGCGCCAGGAGCGGCGCCACCGCGGTGGAGAGGCCCAGTACCAGCGCGACCTCGACGAAGATCAGCGGTTCGCCCGGCAAGGCGGGATGGAAGAACGCAAAACAGCGCCGGTCCGCAGCGAGGCGGCGGCGCAAATCGGTCCAGCCCTGGATTTCATGCACCGCCTCATAGACCAGCAACTTTTCCAGCACCGCGGCGGGCGTGTTCCAGTCGATCCGGCGCAACTCGAGGAACCCGCGATTGAACCACGACGCGAACAAATGCCGGAGGTCGTTGTCAAGCGGCGCCAGCTCCGGTTGAATACGCAACGCGCCGAGAATTTCCTGACGCAAACCGACAAGCGCCGCGGTGCCGCCTTGCGCCTGGTTCATCCGCCGGAGCAGTTCCTGGCGCGGCGGTTCGGCGGCGTTGGACAGGGCCGCAGCGCGTTCCGGCGTGGGATCGGCGAGCCAGGCCTCGACCGCTTCCCGCAAGGCTGCTTCATCGGGCGTGAAGCCGGCAGCAATGTGACCGCAAAATGCCAGCCGGTCGGCTTGCGGCAAGGCATTCAGCGCTTGGACCAGTTCACGGGCCAGCGCCGCACCCGAGGCTTCGCCGCGGCCGCTGAGCAACGCTTCGGCCAATCGGCGCACTCGTACGCCGGCGGGCAGTGACTTCGCGGGGACGTTGGCGAAGTCACGGCCTCGGTCGGCGATCGAACTCCAGAGACGCTCCAGCCAATTGGTTGAGAGGTTGGGGCGGGGAATGGTCTGCACAGGCAATTTCGGCTCACCTCGAATGAGGAGGCCAGAATAACCCGAGCTACCGGGCCTGCGCCACCGCTATGGCGGGGTCCACTTACGCCACGGTGATCGTCGTCAGATCGACGAACCAGCTTTGCACCGGCTGGAACCCATGCACCTTCGCCGACATCGCTCTGGGGTTGAGGTCGTGGCACATGAATAACCAGGCGGCCTCATCAACCACGATCGCATGCGCCTGCGCCAGCAGCTTCGTTTGTTCCGCTGTGTCGAAGGTGGCCTGCGCCTGCTTTAGCAGTTTGGTGGCTTCCTCGTTTGCGAAGTGGCCCCAGTTGAAGTTGGTGGGGGTGAAACTATCGATCGCGTAATAGCGGAACATGGTTGAGGGATCGACGGAACTCAAACTGATGTTGATACCATCGACGCCGTGGCTTGGCGGCGCTGTCGGATCGTTGCGGATTGCCACCAGCATGGTGCCCCATTCGACCACGTCGAAGTCGATATCGAATCCGGAGACCTTAAGATTTTGCTGCACGAACTCATTCATCGGCAGCGGCACCATCTGGCCCGATCCGGAGGTCGAAATCATGATTTTGGCCTTAACCGGCTTGTCGGGGCCGTAGCCGGCTTGTTTCAGCAGCGCCTTGGCCTTGTCCGGATCGAAGCTGTATTTCTGCGTTGGTTCGCCGAAATACGGGTTGCCCGGCGGATACAGGCCAACCGCCGGCTCCCCGGTGTTGTTGATCAGCTTGCACAGCCCGTCCCGGTCGAGCGCGTAATTGATCGCCTGCCTGACCCGCACGTCATGAAAGGGTGAGTTTTCCAACGTGTCGAGCACGTAAGGATAGGTATGCGGATACGGCCAAAGCAAGACATTGTAGCCCGCCGCCTTCAGGGATGGAATTGAGTCGGGCGCCGGGACTTCGATCCAGTCCACCTGACTCGAGCGCAGCGCGGCGATGCGCGTCGTGGCCTCGGCCATCGGGTAGACGAACAGTTTCTCCAGTTTAGGAGTGCGCGTTTTGTCCCAGTAGTCTTCGTTGCGCGCCATCTCGACGTATTGACCGGGTACGACATTGATGATCTTGAAAGGTCCTGTCCCCATCGGCTTCTTGGCGAATTCAGCCCAGTTCTTGCCGGTGAGTTGCCATTGGGTGGGACTGACCATGAGGACGCGGGTCAGCAACCAGGGCAGGAAGCTGAACGGGTATTTCGTTGTCATGACGATCGTGGAGTCGTCGGCTTTCTCGAAAGTGTCGATCATCGAGACGGCGGCCTTGACGATCGGCGCGGCCGTTGCATCGTATTGCGGCGACTTGTCGTCATAGACCCGGCGCAGGTTAAAGATCACCGCGTCGGCGTTGAAGTCGGTGCCATCATGGAATTTGACGCCCTGACGGACGGTGAAACTCCATTTCAGCGCGTTGGTTTCATCGGGATGCCAGGCGGTGAACAGGCCAGGCATGATATTGGCGGGCTTGTCCGGGTTGTTGCGCAGATCCCAGTTCACCAGTGCATCGTAGGGCTGGTAGCCGAGGAAGCGGAAGCCCTCGAACCCGTTATTGGGAATTCCGTGCGTGGTCGGAATATCCGCCGCAGTCATCGCAATCCGGAGTGTGCCGCCGCCGGCAGCGGAAGCCGGCACGACGGGCGAGGCAACGGCCACCGCCGCGCTGGTGAGCAGACCGCGTCTGGAGATCATGACAAGTGCGCCTTATGCCATGGAAATTTGGGTAAAATCCTGAGACCAGCTTTGCGCGGGTTTGAAGCCCTGGACCTTTGGCGACAGTGCGCGCGGATTGAGGTCGTGCACGATGAACAGCCACGGCGCCGCATCGACAACGATGGTATGAGCTTTGGCGAGAAGTTCGGTTTGCTCGTCCGGATTGAACGTCGCCTGAGCTTTTCGTAACAAAGCAGTACACTCTTCGTTGGCCCAATGACCCCAGTTGTAATTGACCGGGGAGAAGCTGTCGGTGGCGTAATAACGGAACATCGAGGACGGGTCGGTGTAGCTCAGGCTGATGTTGATGCCATCGTCCCCGTGCGCCAGCGGCGAGGTTGGCGGATTGCGGACGGCCACCAGCATGGTGCCCCATTCGACGACGTCGAAGTCGATGTCCATGCCTGCGGCCTTGAAATTCTGCTGCATGAACTCATTCATCGGTATCGGCACCATTTGACCGGATCCCGATGTCGAAATCATGATTTTCGCCTTCATCGGTTTGTCCGGCCCATAGCCCGCTTCTTTCAGCAGCGCTTTGGCGCGCTCCGGATCATAGGTGTAATGGTTCTTCGGTTTGCCAAAGATCGGATCGCCTTCCGGGTACAGCCCGGTTGCCGGAATGGCGGTGCCATTCAGCATTTTGCACATGCCGTCACGGTCAATCGCGTAGTTCAGCGCCTGACGGACGCGCACATCCTTGAAGGGCGAGCTGTCCATGCAGTTCAACGCGTAAGGATAGGTATGCGGATACGGCCAAAGACTGATCTGCAAACCGGCCTGCTTCAATGACGGAATCGCATCCGGCGGTGGGACCTCGATCCAATCGACCTGGCCGGAGCGTAACGCCGCAACCCGCGTGGTGGCTTCCGGCATCGGATATACCACCATCTTCTCGAGTTTCGGGACGCGGGTCTTGTCCCAATAGGCCTCATTGCGCGACATCTCGGCGTATTGGCCCAGTACCACCTTGGTGATCTTGAATGGACCGGTACCGGAGGGATTCTTCGCGAACTCGGACCATTTCTTGCCGACGGCTTCCCATTGGGTGGGGCTGGCAATCAACAGACGGGGCAGGATGTAGGGCAGGAAGCTGAACGGAAATTTTGTGGTCAGCACGATGGTCTTGGCGTCGGCCTTTTCGTACTTATCGATCATCGACAGCGTGGCTCGCACGATTGGCGCGGCCGGCGCGTCGTATTGCGGCGATTTGTCGTCGTAAACCCGGCCGAAGTTCCAGATCACCGCGTCGGCATCGAATGCGGAGCCGTCGTGGAAAGTTACCCCCTCCCGAACCGTGCATATCCAGCGATTGGGATTGGTTTCATCGGCGTGCCATGCGGTGAACAGGCCAGGAGTGATACCGGCCAGTTTATCGGTGTGGCTGAAATCCCAGTTCACAATCGAATCGTACGCGGGATAGCCGAGAAACCGGAACCCCTCGCCGCCATTGTTGGGAATGCCATGCGTGGTCGGCAAATCCGCCGCGGTCATGCCGATCCGCAGAATTTGCGGCGAGGCAGCCTGTCCCGGGATTGCCGGAAGGCCGGCGGCGGCGGTCGCCGCGGCAATGAGACCACGCCTGGAGAGCATCGTGACACTCCTGTGCTGATAACGTGTTGTGCCGGAAAGGCCTCGCCGGCTGCCAGTTGCGCGTGGCCGACACGAAGCGGGCTTCGTGTCGGAATGTTGCAACTCTTATGCCAACGCGGGTTCCTCGGCTTTCGCCGCCACCGATGCGGCCTGGATCATACCGATCATCGTTGCCGTATCGACGACATCGCAAAACGTATGCGCCATCGCCGAAAGCGTGGCGTTGTGTTCGTCATCGGTGAATGTTGCGTTCCCGTCTGCAATGAAAAAGACCTTGTAGTTCAGCATCATGGCGTCTCGGGCTGTTGACTCGCAGCAAACCTGCGAGGCAGTGCCGGTAACGATCAGCGTATCGATGCCACGGTCTTGCAGGATCGCGTGCAGGTCTGACGCGCCAGGGGCAAAAGCGCCGAACCGGCGTTTCTGGACCTGCAAATCCCCCGGCAGGACGTCCAGCCCGGGCCATAAAGCATGACCCTCGGCGCCCGGGGAAAAGGCTTCGATCATGCGTGCCCGCCGTTCGGGCGAACAGAAGTGATCGAAGAAGGTAGACCACGTCCGGACGGCGACCTCGTCGAAGGTGTTCTGGATATAGACCACCAGACCGCCCGCCTGGCGGACGGCAGCGCTGATCCGGTTGACATTGGGCACGATGTCCCGGGCGGTGGCGATCTCGGCGACCTGGCCGGGCCCCATGAAGCCATTTTGCAGATCGACTATAATATGGGCAGTACGCTTACAATCTATGCTGTCGAATACACGTAAGCCGCCGCGCCGTTCGGTTACACGGCGTTCGACCTCGGGGTTGATTGCGGCCTTGTGCATGGATACCTCTCCTGGTTGCTCCGAGTTTGATCAGTGACCCTGCCGCTCGCCCGAGCGGAACGCAAGTGGACAAGATTTAGGCTATTTTGCGCTGGACAGCGCTGGGAGATGTGCTAGCTTTTGGGCACATTGCTGCGGTGCAGCGTAAGCGCGCCGGATCAGGGAGACCCAAGCCGATATGCTGGTTTTTGCCATCCGCAGACTGCTCCAGGCAATCCCGATCCTGCTTGGTGTGTCCCTTGTTGTGTTCGGACTGGTGCACATCGTTCCGGGCAATCCGATCGATATGCTGATGCCGCCCGAGGCCTCGCCCGCGGTCATCGCGCAAATGAAGGCAGCATTCGGCTTCGATAAGCCGCTCTACATGCAATACTTACTTTGGCTGCTGCGCGCGCTGCACGGCGACTTCGGCGTGTCGGTGTTCAACGCCAGCCCGGTCTGGGGCCAACTCATCACCGCACTGGGCAATACCTTCATCCTGGCGATTTTCGGCGCGCTGCTCGGGTTCAGCATGGGGATCATCACCGGGATGATCGCGGCGCTGCATCACGGGAGGTGGCCCGACAAGGTGTTCTCGGCCATCGCCACCACCGGCGTGTCGCTGCCGCATTACTGGTGCGCCATTGTGCTGGTTATGGTGTGCGCAGTCCTGCATGACTGGCTGCCCGCGCAGGGAATGGGCGATGATTCGTTGCCGTTGTGGGATCGGCTGCAATATCTGGTTCTACCGGTCGTTACGCTTTCTCTGATCCCGATGGGCGTCATCGGCCGGCTGGTGCGGGCGACCGTGCTGGAAATTCTCGGCCAGGACTTTGTTGGCGCGTTGTCCGCCAAAGGGCTCACGCGCTGGCCGGTTATTCGTCATATTTGCAAGAACGCTGCGCCACCGGTGTTGGCATTGATGGGGCTGCAGTTTGGCTATCTGCTTGGCGGCTCGATCCTGGTGGAGACGGTGTTCAACTGGCCCGGCTCCGGCAACCTGCTCAACCTGGCGATCTTCCGCCGCGATATTCCGGTGTTGCAGGCGACGATCCTGGTTCTGGCGGCATTTTTTGTCGTGCTGAATTTGTTGGTCGACATCGCGCAGGCGGCGATCGATCCGCGCATGCGCCGCTGAGACCGGAGACCCGGATGTCCAACACCACCATAGATGAATTCTCCACCCGGGCATTACCGAGCGCTGCGGAGCTGCCGGCTGCCCCAGCACCAGGTTACTGGAAGTCCGTCGGACAAAGATTGGCGCGCGATCCGGTGACCATCGCCGTCACGCTCGTGTTGATCGGCATCCTGTTCATTACCTTGGGCGCGCCTTTGGTCTCCAACGGCGATCCTTACACCGGAAGCGTGTTGGCGCGGCTTAAGCCGATTGGCACACCAGGTCATTGGCTCGGCACTGATGAGACCGGCCGCGATCTTTGGACGAGGCTATGTTACGGCGGCCGGCTGTCGCTGCTGGCGGCCGTGATGCCGGTGAGTATTTCGCTGTTGGTGGGCGGATTTCTCGGCATTCTCGCGGGCTACATGGGCGGCATCGTCGGCACACTGATCATGCGAACGATGGACGTGTTTTATGCATTTCCATCCATCCTCCTTGCCATCGCGATTTGCGGCCTGTTGGGTAATGGTCTGAGCAATTCCATTCTGGCGCTGGCGGTGGTGTTCATTCCGCCCATGGTGCGAGTATCGGAAACCGTGACCACTCAGGCACGGCACCTGGATTTCGTTGAGGCAGCGCGCGCCTCCGGCACCACCACGTTGCAGGTCATCCGCTATCACGTGCTGGCCAACGTACTGGGACCGATCCTGGTCTATGCGACCAGCCTGATCAGCGTATCGATCATCCTCTCCGCCGGCCTTTCTTTTCTGGGCTTAGGCGTGACTCCACCGCAGGCGGAATGGGGGTTGATGCTGAATTCGTTACGTCAGGCGATTTACGTGCAACCTTACGTCGCTGCCCTGCCCGGCCTGATGATCTTCATCACCTCAATGTGTTTCAATTTGATGAGCGACGGGTTTCGCAGCGCCATGGACGTGAGGCTTAGCAAATGAGCGTCGAAATGACACTCGATGTGCGCCGGCCTCTGGATCCGCGCGATCGCGGTGGTCCGGCCCAGGCCTTATTGCGGGTCGATGGTCTGACGAAATATTTTCCGATTCGGGGTGGGTTGCTCAATCGCACGGTTGCCACGGTGCAGGCGGTCGATGATGTATCATTCTCCGTTCGTAAGGGTGAAACCCTCGGCATTGTTGGCGAGTCAGGCTGCGGCAAATCCACCACCGCGCGGCTGCTGATGCGGCTGGTGGAACCCGACTCCGGGTCAGTCGTATTTGACGGCGACATGGTCGGCGCGCCGCGCGGCATCTCGGTCAACGAGATGCGCCGGCAGATGCAAATGGTGTTTCAGGACAGTTATTCCTCGCTCAATCCGCGGATGACGATGGTCGAGAGTATTGCCTACGCACCGCGCATGCACGGGATCGATCGTAAGGAGGCTTATGACCGCGCGGAAAATCTTCTGGCGCAGGTTGGACTTAATCCGAGGCAATATGCGCGGCGTTATCCGCATGAGCTGTCGGGTGGCCAGCGCCAACGGGTGAACATCGCACGCGCCTTGGCACTGGAACCCCGCCTCGTCATCCTGGATGAAGCGGTTGCCGCGCTGGACAAATCGGTCGAGGCGCAGGTGCTCAACCTGCTGGTTGAACTAAAGGAAAAGTTCAATCTGACCTATTTGTTCATCAGTCACGATCTGAACGTCGTTGAGTATATGAGCGACCGGATTATGGTGATGTATCTCGGCCGGGTTGTCGAAACCGGTCCGGTCGAGGACATCTATCGGCATCCGCGACATCCGTACACGCGCGCTTTGTTCGCCTCGAAACCGACGCTCGATCCTGATCGGCGCACGACGGAAATGCCGCTGACCGGCGATCCGCCCAATCCGATCAATCCGCCATCCGGATGCCGCTTCCGCACACGATGCGCTTTTGCCGAAGCAGTGTGCGCGGAAAAGGTTCCGCCACTGGCAGCACCGTTGGACGGCGACTTCGACGAAGCATTGCCGCATCTCGTCGCCTGCCATTTGCCGGAAGCGCAACGAGCGATTGGGATGGCACATGCCTGACATCGGAATGACTGAGCCACCGGTGCTTCAGGTGGAAGACCTGACCGTGCGATTTCGCCGGCGCGGCACCGATGTCGCTGCAGTGAACGGCGCATCCTTCACGCTGCGTGCGGGCGAAACACTGACCATCCTGGGCGAATCCGGCTCCGGCAAAAGCGTCAGTCTGAAGGCACTGATGGGTCTGTTGCCGGAGTACGCCGAGACCACGGGCAAAGTCTGGTTGAACGGCAAGGAAATTCTGGGTTTGCCCGCGGCAGCTTTGGCGAAGTTGCGCGGCGGCGCGCTGTCGATGATTTTTCAGGAGCCGATGGCAGCCCTCGACCCGGTTTATACCATCGGCGAACAAATTGCCGAGACCATTATCCAGCATGATCGCGTCGATCATCGTACCGCGATGAAGCGGGCGCTTGGCTTGCTGGAGCAGGTGAAAATTCCGTCTGCTGCACGCCGCCTCAAGAACTATCCGCATGAGATGTCGGGCGGAATGCGGCAGCGGGCGATGATTGCTCTGGCGCTGGCGTGCTCGCCGGCGGTGTTGCTGGCCGATGAGCCAACCACGGCGCTGGATGTGACCGTGCAAATCCAGATCCTTCTGCTGCTGCGTCAGCTGCAGCAGGAACTCGGCATGGCGATCGTGTTCGTGACCCATGACGTGGGCGCGGCGGCCGAGATCTCGGATCGGATTACGGTGATGTACGCTGGACGCTTTGTCGAAAGCGGCACGGCACGAGAAATCATTCGCACGCCGCGACATCCTTATACAGAAGGGCTGCTGTCCTCGACGGTGCATGGCGGGATGCGCGGCACCAAACTGGAGACCATTCCGGGCACGCCACCCAACCTTGCATCGCTGCCGCCCGGTTGTGCGTTCGCCGCGCGATGCCGGTACGCGCGTGACGCCTGCTTACGAGATGACATTCCGGTGACGATATCGCCGACCGGGGCGATGGCGCGCTGCGTTCGCGCGATGGAGCCGGTGACCGCCTGAATAACAAGAAATTCCAATGTTGGAGGTGCGTGCCTCATGCCCGACGTTCCACTCCCTGACCAGGCCGGTCTACTTGCCCAGGAACTCCTGGAGCTGACGGCGCAACTGCGCGCCAGCGTTGACGAGAACCCGTTCGGCAACCCTGTGCTGTTGCTTTCCCTTGCCATCACTCGCCGGATGGATCAGGGCGGCCTGTCCGAGGACACCATTGCCGGCCTTATCCGCTACCTGCGCGACGCTGCGTTCGCTGCAAGGGCGGAACGGATCGCCGACTATGTCGGGGGTGTGGATCAGGAGCAGAATGACGCCGCCCTCAAGCGGCTGGCCCACACTCTGCTGCGCCCCGATCCCAACGACTCCCCGGTACGTTGGGCCGAATATCGAGCGCTGGTAGAGCGGCCTCGTTTTGCTGCCGTATTCACCGCGCATCCTACGTTCGCTTTGCCGTTTGACGTCGGCCACGCCCTCGCCGAGCAGGCGAGTGGCCGACCGACCGCGACAGCGATCTCGCATCGCCCACCGCCAATCACGTTGCGGGCAGAGTTCGTCCAGGCGGTTGCGGCGATTGCCAACGGGCGAGATGCGATCGATCGTTTCAATACCGCGCTGATTAACGTCGCGCGTACCGCGTGGCCTGATCGCTGGACCGACCTCATTCCCCGGCCGATCATTCTGGCCAGTTGGGTTGGCTACGACACCGATGGGCGGACCGATATCGGCTGGTGGGACACGTTGCGGCTGCGGCTGGAGATGAAACAGATGCAACTCGCGCGGTTGCAGGCCCAGGTGGAGGGGTTTGAACCGCTGGCGACGCGCGTGGCGGCAGCGGAACAAGCGGTCGCGGCGCAGCTTGCCGCTTGCCCGGACAGCCATGATCCAGCGAAAACCGCGGTTTTTGCACACACTCTGATCGGCGAACGCGAAACTGCGTTGACGTCGCCCGAGCCGTTGCTGCCGTTGTTTTCTGCCGCAATTGCCGCCGCCGGAAACGAGGACAAGCTGAAACTGGCCGTCGCCCGAGCCGGTCTCGTGTCGCATGGCCTGGCGCTGGCCCACACCCACACGCGGCTCAACGCGGCCCAATTGCATAACGTCGTCCGCCAGCGACTGGGCATTGCTGATCCGCCCGAGGATCCCTCGCATCGCCGCGCCCTGTTCTCGAAGATCAACGCAGCACTCGACGCGGTGCAGCCCATTCCGGTCGATTTCGGCGCGTTGCTGGCCGAACAGGCATCTGCCGCGCGGCTCATGATGACCGTGGCGCAAATTGTGAAGCACGTTGATGGATCGGCCCCGGTGCGTTTCCTGATCGCCGAGACGGAGACCGGTTACACGCTGCTTACCGCGCTTTGGCTGGCAAAGCTGTTCGGGATCGAGCAGCAGATCGAAATAAGTCCCCTGTTCGAAACCGCCGAGGCACTGGAACAAGGCGCGGTCGTGCTCGACGAGGCGTTACGCAGCCCGCATTACCGTGCGTATCTCAAAACGACCGGGCGGCTGGCGCTGCAATTCGGTTATTCCGACTCCGGACGCTATGTCGGTCAGCTGGCCGCCAGCTACCTGATCGAACGGTTACGGTTGAAGATCGGCGAGACGCTGGCGAAGCACAATGTTTCCGGGGTCGAGGTCATTTTGTTCGATACCCACGGCGAGAGTATCGGCCGCGGTGCGCATCCCGGATCGTTGTCCGACCGGTTGAAATATTTGTCGCCCACTGCCTCTCGCCAGGCGCTGAATCGCGCCGGCCTCGCGGTGCGGGAGGAAAGCGCGTTTCAGGGCGGCGATGGTTATTTGCTGTTCGGCACACCGGAACTGGCATCCGCCACGATCACCCGTATCGCCGAGCAGACCTATCATCCCGCATCCGGCCCGATCGAGGACCCGGTCTACGCCGCGCCCGACTTCTCCGCCGATTTCTTCGCCACAGTCCGCGCCGCGATGGAAGATCTCGTCGAGGATGCCGGCTACGGCGCCATCCTGGGTGCGTTCGGCCCGGCGTTGCTTGACAAGACGGGTTCGCGGCCGTCGGCACGACAGGCGGATGGCGTGGCGAGCGCCGCGCGGATCCGCCACCCGCGTGAGCTGCGCGCCATTCCGAACAATGCCATCCTGCAACAACTTGGCTGGTGCGCCAACACGCTGCAAGGACTGGGCGCCGCGGCGGCGCGGCATCCGGAAACCTTTGCCGACATGAAGGACAACAGCCGGCGTTTCCACCGAGCGCTGGATCTGGCGTCGCATGCCCTGGCGCATTCGAACGTCGATGTATTGCGGGCGGTGGTCGCGACGTTGGATCCCGGCACCTGGCTCGACCGCGCGGCCCGGACGCAAATGCCCGGCCGGCGGGAGGCGCTGGTTGCAGTTGCCCGCGCGCTCGAACGGCTGGATATCTGGGCTGATGCACAATCGATGTTCCGTCGCATTTCCGCCGATCACCTGGCGCTGCGGGTGGCGTGGCCCGATGCACCGCACATGGCGTCACGGGAAATCCTGCTGCATGCGTTGCGTCTCGCGTTGATCCATCGCATTTGGCTGCTGGCAACTGAGATTTCCGATTTTTCACCGCGCCACGGCGTGACCCGGCCGGTACTGGAAGCAGCAATCCTGCGGTTGGATATTGAAGCGTCGCTGCAGTTGCTGGCCGAGATATTCCCGGCCGCCCCGGATCCGGCCGCCGATTGCGACTACGGCGAGCCGGCCGCGCCCCGCGCCACTGCCGCTTACGCGCGCGAACATCGCGAGATTTTCGCACCGATGCGGCGGCTGTTCGAGATGGTGCGAGAGATCGCTACCGCGATCACGCATGATGTGGGAGCGTTCGGGTAACGCGCCAGCTGGTATCGGCGTAGCTAACACAGTTCAAATCGGCGGCACCGAAGCGAACTTTGCGGGGACGCGCCGTGATTCAATCTGCCCTATCAATCGGCAGTAAGAGACCATAATTTGATCACGAAGACCGCCGTTTGTTCGATTCTCAGGGCGAGTATCCTCGATTTGATTATACTCCGATCATAGTCCGATCTGCGTCTCCTTCTCCTGCAGAATGCTGATTATTTTATAATCTGGATGCTTCATGTCATATCATTTCGTCACATGCGCACTTAAGGGCATGCCGACTCTTCCGCAAGCAGGACGCGCCCCGCAATTCCGTTGCAGAAAGCGATCGTAACCCGCACCCGCACGAACCGGCATGCTTCCTGCAGCGGCCTTATGCGGGACGGTCTTCAACCAACCGCAGAAACCCGCATCGCGTTCGCCGAACCGCGTGTCCGTTCCGGGATGTGTTGCCCGCTTATCGTAAGGAGCCCGCCATGCAAACCGCGATCATAAAACCAGCCTATATGCCGCCCACCGAGGCAGAGCTGGAGGAGAAGGTCCGCCATCACTATCACCAGCCAAAAGGCGTCGAGCAATTCGGCATCGAACCGATCCCCACCGAAAAGCGGACCGTGCGCTGGTTCGACATCTTCTCCATCATATTCGGTTTTGCCCTCAACCCGGGCTCGATCCTTACCGGTGGCCTGGCGGTGGTCGCCGGTCTGTCGTTTCAAGGTGCGGTGGTCAGCATTACCGGTGGAACGATGCTGGCCATGGTGTTCTACGTGACCATGGCGACGATCGGTGCCGATTACGGGATCCCGGGCCAGGTCGCCACGCGTATAACGTTCGGGCTGCGTGGCGCCAAATGGGTGCCGTCTTTGTTGCGGACCATTGCCTCGACATACTGGTTCGCGTTTCAAACCGTTGCCGGATCAATCGCCGTGGTCGCGGTGCTATATCATTGGACCGGCGTCAAATACTCGCTGATCGCCGTTAGCCTGATCTTCGGCTGCCTGCAGGCCTTGGTGGCGATCGTTGGCTATGACAGCCTGAAATACCTGTCGCGGGTGTCGCTGCCGTTCAAGATTCTGGTGCTTGGCTACATCATGGTGCTGCTGATGACCCAGAGCACCCCATCGTTTGCGCCTGCGACGGTGCTGGCTTATCCCGGCCTGCCCACGTCGAACTGGGCTTTGTTCGTGCTCTGGGGCAACGCGGTCGCGGCGGGCTCGATCACGATGGTCACGGACGCCGCCGATTTTTGCCGCTATACAAGGTCGCGCTCCGACATGTGGTGGGGTACTCTGGCCGGCAAATTCCTTGGTGCGGCGTTTGCGTGCATCCTTGGCGCCTATGGCGCTGCCGCCACCATGGGCAAAGTCGCCAATGTGTTCGACGTGGCCTCCGGCCTCACCGATGCGTGGCCGGCGTACGTTGCGTTCCTGATCGTCATCGGTCTGGACAACTGGACCATCAACGTCCTCAACCTGTACACGGGAGGCTTGTCGCTCTCCAATATGCTTGAGCGTCTGGGCCGCTTCTGGACGACGTTGATCATCAGTGTACTGGGCGTGGGTCTGTCGGCGGTGCCGGACGTGGTGAACAGCTACACCAGCTATGCCGGCCTGTTGGGCACCGTGTTCTCGCCGATCACCGGGGTCCTGTTGGCGGACTACCTGTTCATGAAACGCTCGCGCATTGACCTGCACGCGCTGTTCCAGCGCGACGATATCTACTGGTACTGGAATGGCTTCAATCCGGTCGCTATTCTGTGGACCGTACTGGGCTTTTTGATATACACCTGGGTCATACCGGTGGGCATGATGAAAACCGTATCCACTGTGTTGATCTGCGGATTTGGCTATTGCATCACGGTTTGGCTGGTGTCGGCTTTCTGGCCGGCCTTGGCGCGCGCCTCGCATGCCGGCGAGCAGCACGAAACCGTCGAACAACTGGCCTGGCAACTCGCCGAACGCTGATACCTGCCGGGGGGTAGGGTCCAGTGCAATCGCGGCAGGCTGACAGCCTGCCGCGATAAATTGCATAATTGCAACCCAACAGCGCCTGTCTTACCGACGCTTGACGCACGCGGTCGCCGGTGCACGATTGCGCTCACGCAGTTTCCATCGGAGACGGGATGGTTGGATTTATCAGGACATATGCCGAACCGGATGCCCGTTTGCAGGAGCCGTTTGATGTTGCCGTCGTCATGCCGACCATCATGCGAGCTGAACTGAGGGACGCGCTGCGCTCGATATACGCCCAGACAATCCAGGGCCGCATCCATGTGCTGATCGGCATTGACCGGCCCACCGCCGATTTGTCGCTGTTGGATGCCGCATGCGAGGGACGGCCACCAAACTGCGTGGTGCAGGTTTACTACCCGGGATACTCCACGTCCGTGCGTTACGGCGGCCTGAGCCCAGCGCGGGATGGCGGTGTGCTGCGGTGCGTTTTGTCTTACCTCGCGAACAGTCCATACATCGCCTATCTGGACGACGACAATTGGTGGCGGCCCGACCATTTGCAGCTCCTGCACGCCGCGATGGCCCATGCCGACTGGGCTTTTTCGCTGCGCTGGTTTGTGCATCCTACGTCACGCCGCGCCATTTGCGTGGATCAATGGGAGTCGTTGGGACCCGGCCTTGGCGTATTCAATGCCGAATTCGGCGGGTTTGTCGATGCCAATTGCCTGATGCTGAACAAGGTGGCGTGCGAACCCGTTGTGTGTGAGTGGAACCGGCCGCTACAAGGCGACCCCAAGGGAATGTCAGCCGACCGTAACGTGTTCAATGTGCTGTTGCGCTATTTCCGCGGGACCGGGACCTCGCAACCCACGACTTTCTACACCGTGGACCCAAGCGACGACCGGCATGCAATGCGCCTGCTACTAATGGGGGCGGCTTACCATGAGGCAGCGTCGGCATCTGCCTTTGCGGTCAATGCCGGCAGACCGCTGCTGTCCTGACGGAACCGGCTGACCTGGCCTGCGCCGATCCACGCGGTTTGTGCTAGCGTCGCTGAATCACCGCGAGACAGGGGGTGCCGATGGCTGACGGGAGCGGGACTACGGGCATTGGCGCCCCGGTGCGCCGCCACGAAGACCAACGACTGCTGACCGGCCAGGGCCGTTATAGCGACGACCTCACCCTGCCGGGCCAGGTTTACGCGGTGATGTTGCGGTCCCCACATGCCCACGCCGAAATCGGCACCATCGACACGTCAAAGGCCCATGCGATCGACGGCGTGCTGGCCGTGCTCACCGGGCCGGACATGTTGGCGGATGGGCTGCTGCCGATCCCGCACGCCGTCTGGTCGGGTCATCCGGCGGAGATCCCGCTGCCAAACACCGACGGCTCGACCGCTTCCGGGCCATCGCATTTCTGTATGGCCACGGCCGTCGCTCGCCATGTCGGCGACATCGTGGCAGTGGTCGTTGCCACCAGTCTCGCCACAGCGCGCGATGCGGCGGAGCAGGTTGCCGTCGAATATCGGCCTCTGCCGGCGGTGACGCATGCCCCGCTCGCTGTCCGCCGGGACGCTGTGCTCGCCTGGCATGAGGGCACGTCGAATATTTGCATCGACTCGCTTCTGGGCGATGCGGCCGCGACCGATGCCGCGTTCGCTCGAGCTGCGCATGTCGTGCGATTTGACACCTGGGTGCAACGGGTCGCCGGCGTACCGATGGAACCACGCGCAGCGATCGGCGTGTATGAGCCGGTAACCCGCAAATATACGCTGCACGCCGGTGCCGGTGGGGCAATTCGGCCGCGCAACGATCTGGCGGTGGTACTGGGCGTACCGCAGTCCGATGTCCGCATGGTCATGCACGACGTCGGCGGCAATTTCGGCACCCGCGGCGCGTTCAATCCGGAATTTGCCCTCGTGGTCTGGGCTGCCCGCCGGACCGGACGGCCGGTAAAATGGACCAGCGACCGGTCCGAGGCGTTTCTGTGCGATTATCAGGCCCGCGACCTGGCGGTAACGGCGGAGCTGGCGCTGGACGCGACCGGCACATTCCTGGCACTGCGCTGCGACAATCTGGTCAACCTCGGCGCCTACCCGGTCGGCTTCAGCCCGCTGCAAAAAGGCGCCGCCATCGTCTCCAGCATCTATCATGTCCCGGTGGTTCAGGTTCGCGCCCGTGGTGCGTTTACCAATACCGCACCGACACGGCCGTATCGCAGCGCCGGTCGGCCCGAGGTCATGTATGTGATGGAACGGTTGATCGATCTCGCCGCCCAGCAGAGCGGCATCGATCGGATCGAGCTGCGCCGGCGCAATCTGGTGCCGGAATCAGCCATGCCGTATCGCAACCCATTTGGCCTGATCTACGACAGCGGCGCCTATCATCAGGTCATGGAAACCGCCTTGCGTCTTGGCGATTGGGCCGGATTTTCTGCCCGCCGGGCAGCAGCGAAGGCACGCGGCAAATGTCGTGGCATTGGCATCGCAAACTATGTCGATACCGCAACGGGTGTGCCGCGCGAGCGGGCCGAGATCACAGTGAAGCCAGAAGGTGTCGTTGAGGTCGTTGTCGGCACCGGCTCGCAAGGCCAGGGACACGAGACCAGTTTTGCGCAGTTGATCAACGAGTGGTTGGGCGTACCCAACGAATGCGTCCGGCTGGTGACCGGCGATACGGATCGGGTCATCTGGGGTGGCGGCGCCCATTCGGGTCGCGCGCTGCGGCTGGGTTCCATCGTGATGCACACGGCATCCTTCGAGATCATTGAAAAGGCCACCAGGATCGCCAGCCATGTGCTGGAGGCCGATCGATCCGACCTCGTCTTCAGCGAGGGCCGCTTTACCGTTGCCGGGACCGATCGCTCGATCGGTCTGTTCGAGGTCGCCGCGGCAGCAATGATCCGCAACGATCTGCCGGAAGATCTGAGCGGCGCGCTCGATGCGATCAGTGACCAAACGATCAAGGAAGCAAGCTTCCCTTATGGCTGCCACGTCTGCGAGGTCGAGGTCGATCCCGAAACCGGTGTGGTGGCAGTGGTGAATTACACCGCCGTCGATGATGTCGGGCGAGCGGTTAATCCGATGATCGTGCACGGCCAGGTGCACGGCGGGATTGCTCAAGGTGTCGGTCAGGCGCTGTGGGAGCAGATCGTCTACGACCGCACCACGGGGCAGATGGTGACCGGTTCATTCATGGATTATGCCATGCCGCGGGCTTCGGGGCTGCCGTTCTATGTGACCGAACTCAGTGAAGTTCCCTGTCCGACACATCCACTGGGCATCCGGCCTGCGGGCGAAGGCGGTACCACGCCGGCTCTGGGTGTGGTGGTAAATGCGATTGTGGATGCCCTGTCAGACTATGGCGTCGCCCATATCGAGATGCCGGCAACCTCGGAACGCGTGTGGCAGGCGATCCAGACTGCGACGAGAAGCGGCGTATGAAGGACCTGGCTCAGCGCAGTATCTCGTCAGGTTCCCGGTAGGTCCCCAGCACGCGATCCCAAAAGAAATCGACCACCGCAAAATTGGTGTTCGCGTGGACGTGGTGAACGAAATGTAGCTGCTGCTTGCGCCGGAACCAGGCGAAGCGTTCCAGGCACGAGCCTTCGACGTGATACGCCCTGTCAAACCAGACATGGACAAAGAACGATGCCGCAGCGCCCAATGGCACCGCGAGGAACAGCGCGTGCGGCAGAACGAACCAAGCTCCGACACCGGCCAGCGCAACCGGAATTGCAAAGAACGGCGTGTTGTTGTCGTCGTTTTCCAGTACGACCGCGGAGGTGAGATGACCTCGGGCATAATGGCCATGATGGTATTTGATATGGTTGCGAAAGAACGCACCACCCAACCGGCGATGGCCAAGCCAATAATGCATGAGCGTCTGGCCAAACGACATGATGAGGTGCGTGCCGACCATCACCGGCGCGAACAGCAGGATCTCGATCAACCACAAGTGGAACCAGTGGGTCATCATCGCTGAAGACCCGAGACCCGGAATCCCGGGGTTTGCGTTGCTTCCCGTTGGCCCGACGGGCCCAGAGGGGCCATCCGTTGGCTTGACATGCCGTCAATATGGCACGGGTTGCCTGGTTTTGCACGTGGGTGGTCCGCGAAATCCCTGAAGAACCAACCCGTTGCGCGGCATCCGGCGCACGAGACACAACCGCAGGGTGATAAAGATCACCGGCCCTGGCACTCTCATCCAAAGAGTGCTAACAATCACCGCGAGGCGACCCATATCTTGCCTTGGCTGGTCCGCCGACCGCCGGACTTCCCTCATTTCTGGAGCATATCTCGTGAAATTCCGACCCCTGCACGACCGGGTGGTGGTGCGTCGCCTCACCGCCGAAGCAAAAACGTCCGGTGGCATCATCATACCGGACACCGCTCAGGAAAAGCCGATGGAAGGCGAAGTGGTGGCCGCCGGCCCGGGCGCCCGAGACGACAAAGGTCAGATCGTCGCGCTGATGGTCAAGGAGGGCGATCGCGTTCTGTTCGGCAAATGGTCCGGCACTGAAGTCAAACTCGATGGCCAGGAACTCCTGATCATGAAGGAATCCGACCTCATGGGCGTCGTCGAAGGTAACAAAAAGGCGGCGTGAGTTCGCCGCTACCCTGAATATTGGAAGGATTTGCACATGGCTGCGAAAGACGTTCGGTTTGCCGGGGATGCCCGTCAACGCATGATGCGTGGTGTCGATATGCTCTCCGAGGCGGTGAAGGTCACGCTTGGCCCTAAGGGCCGCAACGTGATTCTTGATAAAAGTTACGGCGCGCCGAGGATCACCAAAGACGGTGTGACCGTCGCCAAGGAAGTCGAGCTTTCCGACAAATTCGAAAACATGGGCGCGCAGATGGTGCGTGAGGTCGCCTCGAAGACCAACGACATTGCCGGTGATGGCACCACGACCGCGATCGTTCTGGCCCAGGCGATTGTGCGTGAAGGTTTGAAGGCAGTCTCTTCCGGCCTGAACCCGATGGACCTGAAGCGCGGTGTCGACAAAGCGGTTATCGCGCTGGTCGCGGAGCTGGAAAAGCGTAGCAAAAAAATCACAACCCAGGCGGAAACGGCGCAAGTTGGCACCATTTCGGCGAATGGCGAGGTCGAGATTGGCCGCATGATCGCCGAGGCGATGCAAAAGGTCGGCAACGAAGGCGTCATCACGGTTGAGGAAGCCAAGACCGCGCTGACCGAACTCGATGTGGTCGAGGGGATGCAGTTCGACCGCGGCTACATGTCGCCCTACTTCATCACCAACCCCGAGAAGATGAGTACCGAGCTGGATCAGCCTTATATCCTGATTTATGAGAAAAAGCTGTCCGGTCTGCAGGCACTTCTGCCGTTGCTGGAAGCCGTCGCGCAATCGACCCGTCCGCTGCTGATTATCGCCGAGGATGTCGAAGGCGAGGCGCTGGCGACTTTGGTGGTCAACAAGCTGCGTGGCGGCCTGAAGGTTGCCGCCGTAAAAGCACCTGGCTTCGGCGATCGTCGCAAGGCGATGCTGGAAGACATTGCAGTGCTGACGAAAGGCGAACTGATCAGCGAAGAACTCGGCATCAAGCTTGAAAACGTCACCCTCGCGATGCTGGGCACGGCGAAGAAGGTGTTGATCGAAAAAGAAAACACCACGATCGTCGAGGGCGCCGGCAAGAAGGCCGAAATCACCGCTCGTTGCAATCAGATCCGAGCGCAGATCGAGGAAACCACCTCGGACTATGACCGCGAGAAGCTGCAGGAACGGCTTGCCAAACTGGCTGGCGGCGTGGCGATCATTCGCGTCGGCGGCTCCAGTGAGGTCGAGGTGAAAGAGAAAAAGGACCGCGTCGATGACGGTCTGCATGCGACCCGCGCGGCGGTCGAAGAAGGCATCGTGCCGGGTGGCGGCGTTGCACTGGCGCGGGCCTCGCTGATCCTGGCCAAACTCAAGGCCGACAACAACGATCAGCGCGTCGGCATCGAGATCGTTCGCAGAGCGGTGCAGACCCCGTTGCGGCAGATCGCCGAGAACGCGGGTGAGGACGGTGCCGTAATCTCCGGCAAGGTGCTGGAGAAAGACGACTACAACTGGGGCTTCGACGCCCAGACCGGCGAGTTCAAGGATATGGTCAAAGCCGGCATCATCGATCCGACCAAGGTCGTGCGGTCGGCGCTGCAACACGCCGCGTCGATTGGCTCATTGATGATCACGACCGAGGCGATGGTCGCTGACCATGTTGAACCGTCGGCCGATGGAGCCGCCGAGACGCGTTATCCAGACCACTGATAGCGACGGCCGACCGGGCCATCTGCGGCAACCTCATGTTGCACCGGATGGCCCGCTTGCACCAGGTAACGTCCAATGCGCCATCATCGGGCCAGGCCCGGTGATGGGGGTCTGCGCTTCAAACCTTGGGAGCTTCCCCAGCATGGAACAAGACCCGTCCGACGTCGAGTATCACACTATGAACGCCCGCCTGCTACGTCGAGAGGCACTGCGCCGCGCGGCCAACGAGTTGAATTCAACCTCCGGACCTGGGCTCGAAGACGTACTGGGCCGCATTTCCGCTGAGGTCACTGCGGAGGCAATCGATCAACGGGCCAGGGATGGCCGGCAAACCATCCCCCGCCAAATTATCCCCCCGCCAAATTATCGCTGAGCCGGCACCGGCTCCGCGCCGACCTCATCCGTCCACACTTTGAAGCCAGCCAGCGTATTGAGGCCAAACGCGTTGCTGAGCGGGACGTCCACGGCGTCGCGGCCTCGGCCCACCAGGATCCGCCCAATCCGCGGCACGTTGTTACGTGGATCGAACGTGTGCCAGGCACCCCCGAGATATGCCTCGAACCAGCCCGCGAAATCCATCTCGGAGTAAGGCGGCGGTACACCGATGTCGCTGAGGTAACCGGTGCAGTAGCGGGCCGGAATGTTCATGCATCGGCAAAGCGCCACCGCGAGATGGGCGAAATCACGGCACACGCCAACCTGTTCGTGATACACTTCCCACGCAGTGCGGGTCGGCCGGGCTGCCAGGTAATCGAATTTGATATGCGTATGGACGAAATCGCAAATCGCTTGTACGCGTCCCCAGCCTGGCGGCGAATGTTCGAACAGGCGCCATGCGGTTTCCGACAGATGATCGGTTTCGCAGTACCGGCTGCCGAGCAAAAACACCAACACGTCATCCGGCAAATCCTGCACCGCGTGTTGCTGCGCCGACAAAACCACTGGATCGGGTTCGCCGGAGTCGGCGACGACAGCGGAACTCGTGATCCGAATACGGCCGCGCGGTGCGACAAGACGGCTGCACCAGTTGCCGAACCCGTCGCGATAGCCGTGCACCGACACGACCGGATCCGTCGTTACGAGGTCTGGTGCGACAAGGTCAGCGACGCGCGAGTGATGCACATTCAGCAACAGCATCATCGGCGTCGGTTGGACACAATCATAGATCAGTTCGTAACCGACTCGGATTTGCATGGTTCACCCTTGATGAAAGCTGCAACCGGGGGATTTTGGATGTCCGGCTGCAGTTTCGACCTGCGGATCGTCAACCATACCGGATCGTGATCTGGTGGCTCCCGCAACGCGCTCCACCAAGGAGCCACATGTATCAGGTTCTTGCCAACTGCCAAACGATTTTATGACGAATTCCGACGCAATTCGAGCTATCATCGACTCGCCTGCCTGGCGGACACCAGACCGGATTCATCACAGATTGAGCGACATCCATCATGGCCCGTGAAACCGTCTACATCGTCCAGGCCTACAGCCAAGGCAAACGCACGCGGTTGAATGCGGACACGCCAATTCGCTGCAAGTCATCCGAATCCGCACAAAAAACCGCCGAACGCCTGGCGACCACCAAAGCCGGAGTGGTTGCGTTCTCCACCTCAGGAGACGCCGATCTGGGTGAATATGACGACGAACCGGTGGTTTTCTTCAAGGCAGGGCGCCTGCCGACGCAGTTCCAGGAGCAATGAAACGTGGCCTCAGAGTGATCGTTCGGCGCGATGGCTCAGCTTATATTGCGCGACCGGCCTTGCATATTGGCCACCGCGACCGCACATAGGAAGAGGGTCTCTCCCATGGTTCTGGAAAATGCAGTGGCTACGCCTGACGTGACCACGCTTCAGCGATCTGACCTTAACCAGTTTCTGTTTGCTGACATTGGCACGGAGGCGAACGGCATGACGTTGAGCGTCCTGTCCGTCTTTGCGCGTAGAGGCTCCGATCCGTGGACCGAGGCAGGCCGTCTCGCGACGCTTCCAAGGGCGGAAGCCGCTGACAGTCTCGCACGCATGATTGCCAACATGCCGAACAGTGTTTGGGCGCTGCCGGACGCGGCTGCCATTGCGGTGCGTCTGATTGGCATGTTGCCGGCACGTCCGGCGTTGGGAATCCGGCAGGTGGCGCGCCGATGGCCAACCAATCAGGTCGCCCTGGTTGCCGCTGGCATCGCCCTGATCATCGCATTCATTGTCATGCTGACCCAAAGGTAAATACCGCGTTTGGACGCCGGAGCAGACAAGCTTTTCATCTGCCACCTCCTCTGCCGCCGGGGCATTTTGCCGAGTGGCGCGATCACAAAAGGAACCCACCCATGATGAGCTCACCAGCGACTGGCCAGGAGCAGCAGGACGTCGATGCCGACCGGCAAGCCGACGCAATGAAGGATCAGCTGCGCAAGGATGTCGCGTCCTGGACTGCCTCACGCTCTGGCGAGACGGCCGATCTGGCGAACGCCGCCGTGCCGGTTACCAGGCAACAAGCCGCGCCGGCGGCCCGTGCGACCCGGCAGAAAGTCAGGCCAGCAAAGTCCGCCACACCCGTCGTGGCGGAAAAGAAGCCTTTCAAGATGTCCTATGACGGCACCACGGATAAGGATTACATCGCGCAACGAATTAAACTTGGCGCCAGGTAACCTGACCGTCGTCGCGTGGCGGACGGCGCTGAGATTTGCCAACCCACGTCCGGCCAGCGAAAACACCCCCGAGCAACCGGCGAGCGCCGGTGATCATCGTATGAGGGGGAAACACCGTGACCGCGATCCTGACCCGCGCCCTGAGCGCGGCGCTGCTGATGCTCGTCTCTGTCACTGCCCAGGGAGCGACCGTTTGGGAGTGCTATGTTTATAATCCGGTAGCGACGCTGCCGTCGGTTCAGGCCATCGTCCGCCTGATCGATGCCGTGAAACAGCAAACCAACGGCGAGCTGGATATCAACCTCCATCTTGGCGGCAGCCTGCCGATCAAGGCCACCGACATTACCGCCGCGGTTGGTGACAATGTCGTTCAGCTCGGCGATGACGGTTTCGCGACCGGCACGATCCCGATCACCGCCATTCTACGTCTGCCAATGCTGTTGCAAAGCTACCAGGACCTGGACAAGGCGATGGCCATCCTGCGGCCACATCTCGATGAGGCCTACGCAAAGCGTGGCATCATCGTGCTCGGTCAGTACGCATATCCGCTGCAGGTGATCTGGGGCAAATCGAAGATCACCTCGCTGGCCGACATCAAGGGCATGAAGCTGCGCGTCACCTCGGTCGAGCAAGGCGAATTCGTACGCCGTTTCGGTGGCGTATCGCTGCCGCTCGGTTCGCCCGACGTGGCGGCGGCACTGGATCGCGGCATAGTGGAAGGCGTGTTCACTGCCAGTTCCGGTGGCGGCCTGACCTGGCACGACCTGCTGAAATACCGTTACGCTTTCCCGACATCCTACGTGAATTCCACCATCGTCGTGAATCGCGAAGCGTTTGAAAAACTGCCGCCCGCCACCCAGAAAATCCTCCGTGATGACGCTGCTGCCTCCGCCTCCTGGGCCACCACAGCGATGCAACGGGAGGAGGACGAAGACACTGCGCGGTTTGGCAAGGACGGCATGGTGCTGACCGATCCGACCTCGGAAGAAGTCAAGGAAGCCACCGACAAGTTGCGTCCCTACTGGGACGAATGGGCCGCCAAACATAGCGCCGAGGCAGTCGCGATCCTGAAGGAAATCCGCGCCGCGGTCGGCCGCTGAGCATGACTTCCGATCAGGATCCGGAGTTCCCCGGTGAGGAGCAGGAGACAGCGTTCCATCCCCTGCCCTCCTGGCTCGAAGGCGGCTGCATGTTGATCTGCGAAATTGGCATTGTTGCGATCGCTGTGGTCGTATTGACCGAAATCGTCACGCGCAACCTGTTTGGCTTCTCGTTCGAGGCATCAGAGGAACTCGGAGGCTACATCGTCGTCGGCATCACCTTCCTCAGTCTGCCGGTTTGTCAGGTCTATCGTTCGTACCACCACGTGCAGTTCATCCAGGCGCGATTGTCACCTCGATTGCGTGCGGCGTCGCACATCGTTTTCGACGTATTGTCGTTGGCATTCTGTTTGTTGCTGGTCTGGCAGTTGAGCCGCTTCGTACTGCAGACCTGGCGGGCCGGAGACGTGGCGCCTACCTTGCTCGCGACCCCATTATGGATTCCGCAGAGCTTGATGCCGCTTGGTGCCTTGGCGGCATCGGTGTCACTGGCACGTTCGCTGGGCGGCAATGTTCGCCGCTTCCTGGCGGCGGGACGCTGAACGATGGAACTCGCGTTGCAACTGATCCTTTCGTTTGGCGTGTTTTTGCTGCTGCTGGCTGCCGGCATGGCAGTACCGTTTGCGATCGCGGTGCCCGGCGTGCTGTACCTGTTGATGCAGCACGGCCTGGTCGCGCTCAAAGGCATCGGCCTCGTCACCTGGGGCAGCATGAACAGCTTCACCCTGAGTGCCATTCCGCTGTTCATCCTGATGGCGGAACTGATGCAGCGCAGCGGCCTGTCGTTCCGGATTTACCGAGGCCTCGCCAAAATCGTCTCGCGTCTGCCCGGCGGCTTGTTGCAGACCAACATCGTCGGCTGCGCGCTGTTCGCGTCGATCAGCGGTTCCTCGGTGGCGACAGCGGCGTCGATCGGCGGCGTG
>JBEKQQ010000050.1:0-38124 GCA_049519555.1 Acetobacteraceae bacterium | reverse complement strand
CGAAGATGATCTGACAGCTGCACATGGCGTGTCACTGATGTTGAAAAGCGCCGGCGCGGTCGTTGAGCACGCCGAAACCGGAGAGGAGGCGATCGAACTCACCCGGCATTACGAGTACGATATCGTCTTGCTCGATGTGATCCTTCCTGACGTTGAGGGGTATGAGGTGGTTCGGCGGATGCGCAATTCGCGCAACGATACCCCGGTGCTGATCCTTTCCGGCCTGTCGCGGCCGCAGGCCAAGGTGAAGGGCCTCGGACTGGGCGCTGATGATTTCATCACCAAACCGTTCGACAAGTCGGAGCTGCTGGCGCGGATGCAAGCGATCACCCGGCGCAGCAAAGGGTTCAGCCAGCCGACCTTGCGGTTGGGTGGGATTGAACTGAACCTCGACAGCCGGGAAGTGACGGTGGATGGGCAGGAAGTGCATCTGACTGGCAAGGAATATTCGATCCTGGAGTTGCTGGTGCTCCGCAAGGGCATGGTGCTGACCAAGGAAGCGTTCCTGAACCATCTCTACGGTGGAATGGATGAACCAGAGATGAAGATCATTGATGTTTTCATCTGCAAACTGCGCAAAAAACTCGCGGTGGCGGGTGCCGACAATCTGATCGGCACGGTATGGGGCCGCGGCTATATGATCCGCGAGCCGGCCGAGGATCTGGTGGAGCCGCTGCCGGTCGAATCCAACCGGTTGGCGATGCGGATCGCTGCGGCGTAACGCCAGGCGGGTGTTGCTATGCGGCCGGGGTCGGCATCCCCGGCCGTTCCGCCAATTGGTATTACTCGCGGACGTGGATAACCAGGCCGTCCGTCTCGATTTGTCGCCGCCAGCCGGGCTTCTGGTCCAGCAGCGCAAGGATCGGGGCGCCAGCAGGAAAAATCGTCCAGGCGATCCCATACTCGGCCAGCGCACGGTCCAGTGCGTCACGGTCCGGCGACGTGATGCGGCGGTAGCGGGTCAGGAAGGCATCGCCATATAGGTCGGCGCGACTGTCGATGAACGGGCGCACACCCTGGAAAATCAGCTTTCCGCCGAGGCTGTAGTCGTTCAGCACCGGTTTTGCGCGTAGCTGCGGCGGTACCTGCTCGAGCGTGGCAGCGAAGGCGGCGCCGGAGCGCTCAGGGCTGAGCGGCAAGGCCATCCGTCCCGCCAGCGCGACCGCGGCGACCATGACCGCAGCAGCAGCCAAACGCCGCCAGGCAATTCCCAACGGCTCGGCGCTGCCCCGAGCGAGGCTGGTACCGAGCGGCTCGGCCAGGATCAACACGCCCAGTACGCCGAGCAGTTGCTCGTTCCGGGCATGCGAGAGGGCGCCGTGGATCAGGCCCAACAACATCACCAGGCGCACCGGCGGCAGCCGCACTGCGCCGGAAAACCCCAGGGCGAGGCCACCAAGGATCATCAGCTCCAGCGGCTGGAGATGGCTGAAATCGGTTGGTTGCCACTCGCCAACCCAGGCGAGGCTGTGCATGCCCAGAAGGTGGATCGGGAACAACTCGCCGGACAGGAAGTCGGGGTTGAGCAGGGCAACAGCCCAGGCGGCGAGGATGAAGCCGGACCAGGTCAGAACGGTGCGGCGCCGGTCGGTGCTTTGGTCGAACAGCGCCTCTACCATGAACGCGGCGGGCAGCAGCAGGCCGATGAGGAAACTGCCGTGCAGGTTCACCCAAAGCAGCATCACCGGTAACAGCCAGAACGAGGGCGTGGCGCGACTGGCGCGCGCAGCGACAAGGCCGCCGCACCACAGCACGAGGCAGGGCCACGCCATCAAATGCGGCCGCGCCAGCATGGACGGCGTGGCGTTGCCCAGTGCAACGACCAGCCCCACAACGGCATAGATGCCGGGCAGGAAGCGCCGCAGAAAATGTAGCAGGATGGCCGCGGTCAATCCGACGGCGGCGGCGGCGAGGGCCATGACGCCTTGCATCCCGCCTGCTCGCCAGGCGAGCGCCAGCATTGTCTCGGCGAGCCATTCGTGTGCGAACCAGGGCCGGTCGCCCGCCGTGTAGGAAAAGGGATCGATCGCCGGGATGGCGTGATGGTTCAGGATCCACTCGCCGGTGCGGATCTGCCAGAGCGTGTCGCCATCGTTGAGCAACTGCGGCAGGAATAGCAGTAGCGCGAAAGTCAGGCAGAAGGCGATCACGCAGGCTGAATCGAGGCGACCCGCTGGCATCGAAACATTGCGCGGCACGACCGCGATCGTGCGGTCATCCGCGGATTGCCTGGCGCTCATGGCCGGCACTCCCTGGGACACACCACATTCGAGCCGCGGCGCCTGCGTCGGAGCAGCAGCGTACGCAACTTCGGCCGAATTGGCGCAGCGCCAGAGATGCCGGAACGCATGGCCCGGACTTATGCCACAGAAGCTGGCACAATGCTTTCACGATGCGGCCAGGACGAGCGGGCCGGACCGACCGTGACGAACTGGCTCTCGGTGATCTCGGTCAGAAAAGCGTGCAGTGCATCCGCAAATGAACAAGTGCTGGCGCGTGGATAAACTGGGCGCCAGGTAGCGCTTGCTCCGCCGCTTTGCGGTCGATCGCGGCTGCACACACGCCCGAGACTGAGCTGATCTTCTTCGCACAAGGCGAACAGACACTCGGACGCACCTTCTGGCGACATCCGAGCGTCTTTCCGGGCAACTCAGGCGAGGTCAAACCGATCCAGGTTCATCACCTTGGTCCAGGCGGCTACGAAGTCGTGCACAAAGGCTTCCTGCGAGTCGTCGCAGGCAAAGACTTCCGCGAGCGCCCGAAGCTGAGAGTGCGAACCGAAGATCAGGTCGACCCGGGTGGCGGTCCACTTCAGTTCGCCCGTAGAACGATTGCGCCCCTCGAACACGTCTTCGGCGTCCGAGACCGGCTTCCAGGTCGTGCCCATGTCCAGCAGGTTCACGAAGAAGTCATTGCTGAGCGTACCGGGCCGCTTCGTGAAGACGCCGTGCGGCGACTGTCCAACGTTGGCATTCAATGCGCGCATGCCGCCGACGAGAACCGTCATCTCAGGAGCAGTCAGCGTCAGAAGTTGTGCCTTGTCGACCAGCATCTCCTCCGGCGAAGTGTAGGCGGCCCTGAGGTAGTTGCGGAACCCGTCCGCGGCCGGTTCGAGCACTTCGAACGCCTCCACGTCGGTTTGCTCCTGCGATGCATCCGTGCGGCCGGGTGAGAATGGCACCTGTATCTCGTGTCCGGCCTGCTTCGCGGCCTGCTCGACGGCGCCGCAGCCACCGAGAACGATCAGGTCGGCGAGCGAAACCTGCTTGCCGTCCTGCTGCCCAGAGTTGAACTCATTCTGAATGCGTTCGAGGGTTTCGAGTACCTTCGCCAGTTGGGCAGGCTGATTGACCTCCCAGTCCCGCTGCGGCGCGAGGCGGATGCGTGCCCCGTTCGCTCCGCCGCGCTTGTCAGAATCGCGGAACGTTGCCGCCGACGCCCATGCCGTCGAAACCAATTGAGCGACGGTGAGACCCGAAGCGAGGATTTTGCTCTTGAGTGCGCCGATGTCCGGCTGGTCAATCAACTTGTGCGTGACGGGTGGGACGGGGTCTTGCCACAGCAGCTCTTCCGCCGGGACTTCCGGGCCAAGATAGCGCACGCGCGGGCCCATGTCGCGGTGTACCAGCTTGAACCACGCGCGGGCGAACGCGTCGGCTAACTCATCCGGATGCTCGTAGAAGCGCCTGGAGATCTTTTCGTAAGCAGGGTCGAAGCGCAACGCGAGGTCGGTGGTCAGCATGGCCGGCGCGTGACGCTTCGCCGGGTCGTGCGCATCCGGAATGGCGGCGGCGCCTGCGCCATCCTTCGGTTTCCACTGATACGCACCCGCCGGGCTTTTGGTCAGTTCCCATTCGTAACCGAACAGATTCGCAAAGAAGTTGTTGCTCCACTGCGTCGGGGTGGCGGTCCAGGTGACTTCGAGGCCGCTGCCGATCGTGTCATCGCCATTGCCGCTGCCATAGGTGTTCTTCCAGCCGAAGCCTTGCTCCTCGATGGAGGAGGCTTCGGGCTCGGGGCCGACATATTTGCTCGGATCGGCCGCGCCGTGGGTCTTGCCGAACGTGTGCCCGCCAGCGATGAGAGCAACGGTCTCCTCGTCGTTCATCGCCATGCGCCGGAACGTCTCACGGATATCCCGCGCTGCCGCGATCGGATCCGGCGTGCCGTTCGGCCCTTCCGGATTGACGTAAATCAGTCCCATTTGCACGGCGGCGAGAGGGTTCTCCAGGTCACGGTCGCCGCTGTAGCGCTCGTCCGCCAGCCACTTGCCTTCGCGGCCCCAATAGATGTCCTCTTCCGGTTCCCAGACATCCTCGCGCCCGGCGCCAAAGCCGAATGTCTTGAAGCCCATCGACTCGAGCGCGCAGTTGCCCGCGAGAATCATGAGGTCAGCCCAGGAGATTTTGTTGCCGTATTTTTGCTTGATTGGCCACAGCAAGCGGCGGGCTTTGTCGAGGTTCACGTTGTCCGGCCAGCTGTTGAGCGGGGCAAACCGTTGCGTACCCGAGCCGGCGCCGCCGCGGCCGTCGCCAATGCGGTAGGTGCCCGCGCTATGCCATGCCATCCGGATGAAGAGCGGACCGTAATGTCCGAAGTCGGCCGGCCACCAGTCCTGCGAGTCGGTCATCAGCGCATAGAGGTCCTGTTTCAGGGCCTTGAAGTCGAGTTTCCGGAACTCCTGCGCATAGTTGAAGTCCTTGCGCATGGGATCGGACAGCGGCGAGTTTTGCTGCAGAATTTTGAGGTTCAATTGGTTCGGCCACCAGTCCCGGTTCGTCCTGCCGGCGAGGGCGGCATTGGGGCGAGCACCATGCATGACCGGGCATTTGCCGGCTTTTGCATTGTCATATCCGTCCATAGTTCGCTCCGTTCATTACTGAATTGACATATCTGGTCCTGGCACGCGCGGACCGGCACTCAAGGGGTTGATCGCTACAATTTTGCGATTGGATTTGAGATCATTTTAGGTCTCAGGGGGCCCTCGCGGAGGTGGTCCGGCAGCGGGCCGCCGCGGCGGCCCGCGATGTCATCGCATCGACCATTCAGCGCCGGTACGGGCGGACGGGTGGTCCGGAACCGGCATGCCAGATGGTGTGGTCGGCGTAGCTCTCTCGTTGGTCATCAAATGGTCTCCAAAACCCGGCCCGCCGAATCGGCAGGCCCGACTTGTGGCCTGTGGGCATGACATGGTGCGTCTGGGGCTCATGTTCCAATGAATAATTCTTTACAGTTTGATCGATCCGTCCGATGATCGGTCGACCTCGCCGGTTCCGGGCGTCGCAGGAGGCGCTTCAGGCCGACCGTGTTGACACCTGTCGCGGCGGTCTGCCTCCCGCTGCGGTGGTGGCAGACCTGGAGGAGCGGCAGTCAGGCCGGCGTGGGCGTCATGACGTTCTCGCGGCAGCCGATCGCTATTGATAAGCGGTCCAGGCTGGGGTTGGCTCTACGCTTCGGGTACCGCACTGCGAGAGATGGCAGGCTCAGCCCTGACGATGCAGCATCCAGGCTCGTTGCGCCCAGAAAATGTTGCTGCAATGACCCGGTTTGCTGCTTGCTCGCGCGTCTCGCCGAGCCGGCACAAGCGGCGAGCCAACTGATCTCAGAGGCGCGGCAATAACGCGCTCCTTGTGCTTGCTGCTGTCAATGCAAAGTCTGCAGGAACTCCCCGAGTGCCGCGATAAATCCCAACGTGTTCTGCCCGTGCACGTTGTGGCCGCAATTCGGCACGGTGACCAGCCGGCCCAGAGGCAAAGCGTCGCGGAATCGCTCGGCGGCGTCAGGCGCGAGAATATTCGAACGTTCGCCGCGCACCAGCAGCACAGGCAGATGGAAGGAAGCGGCATCCTCGAGGGTGATGTTTTCCATCGGGCCCTGGCCGCGGACAATTCCCAGACGCCGAGGGTTGGAGTCGCACTTGCTGACGAACTTACCGTCGGCGCGTTGCAACATGTTGTATTTGACGGTGCGTTCGATGTGCTCGCGCGGCCGGTACGGATCGTATTTGCGTACGTTGGCGACGAAGTGCTCGAGGTTCTCGAACTCCTGGTTCTCCTGCACGAAGCCGGCGATTGCCGCGCGACCGCGATCGGACACTTCGGGGCCGACATCGACGATCACCAGAGCGCGCAGCCGCGAGGGGTCCTGCCTGGTCAGGATCAAGCTGTTGCGCCCGCCCATCGAATGGCCGATCAGGATGGGTTTTTGCAATTCCATCGCATCGAGGAACGCCAATGCGTCCAGCGCCATGATATGATTCGAATACTCAACGTCGCGCGCCCACTCGCTGTCGCCGTGGCCGCGCTGATCCAGCGCCAGCACGTGATAGTGTTGCGCCAGATGCAGACTAACGAGATCCCACGAATGTGCCGACTGATGGCCGCCGTGCAACAACACGATCGGCGGCGCGTAAGGATCGCCCCATTCCAGGAAGTGGAACCGGTGCCGGCGCAGCACAATATTACACGATCGGTATGGAATGTCCTGTGCGTGCGGGATGTTCAGGTCGGCGGCACTGGTCAGCAGGCTGCGAAACTCATCCGTTCCGGTCATGTCCTCGGGCGCTGAGCCGTCGGCAAATTTGTTGAGATACATTGCGTATCAGTCCAGTGCCACGAAGATCGACCGGCGCATGGCGCCGCCGACGAATTTGGAGATGTGGCCTTTGCCGGTGGTGTCCTCCACCAGCACGACCTCACCGGGTCCGATGTAGCGCGTCTCGCCATCGCCGGCAGTGATGTGCACCGCGCTGTCGAGGTTGATCACGTATTGCCGGCGCGGCGCAGGATGCCAGTCGACCGTGTAATCCTTGGTGGTTTCCCGGAACACGATGCCGGAGGCGGCCTCTCGCGCGGAGAATTTGTTGGATTGGCGCACTTCGTCCCACGCCACCTCGATGTCGCGGAAATGCGAAACGCCTTGGGCGTCTTCATACAGGTTGTGAATGCGCATGCTGCTGGTCCCCCCTGGCCTGACGCCATGGGCAGGGGATCAGACCGCTGCGAAGGGGTCAAGGGTCGGGACGCCGAGCGGATCAAAGTCGCGGACGTTGCGCGTGACGACGACCAGCCTGTGGACCTGCGCGGTGGCGGCAATCATTGCATCCTCGATCAGCTTGTCAGAGCGACCGTGCATGAGCTTCGCCCAATACCGGAAGATTTTGGCGTCCATCGGCAGAACGTTCCAGGCGCCGGCGACCTGGTCGATCCAGGCTTCGATCTCAGCCGCCTTTGCCTTGTCCTGCCGACGGGTGATTTCAACGCCGGCCTGGAGTTCACCAACCGTCACGGCCGAGAGATACAGGTCGCGGTCGGATACCCCGCGCAGCCAGGCGACGACCAGAGGATGTGGACGAGGCTTGCGCAACTCGGAAACGACGTTGGTGTCGATGAGATACACCGTTCAGTCGAAAATTACGCCCGCCCGTCGCCGGCGGCTGCCGCGAGCCGGGACCGGGATATCGGCGCGGGCGTGATCGGATAGCAGCAGATCCTTCAGTGTTGGCGCATCGCCCTGCAGGCGGCGCCACTGGTCGATCGGGACCAAAACAGCCTCGGCCACACCGCGCCGGCTGATCACCTGTGGGCCTTCGTTGAGGCAGTTGTCCAACATCTCACTGAACCTCGCTTTGGCGTCCTGAACGGGCCAGGCTGGCATGGGTAGCTCCTGGAGCTCGAAATCTGGCTAACGGGTAGCCGAATCTCTGGGTCCCCGAATGACTGGTCATATAACCGGTCAGATGGCGACGTTCAAGCCCGAAATCGCCGCCAGACGCCCCGGCATGCGGCCGGTGGACGCAGCACGGAGTTGGCGGGCACGCGGAACAACCCGTTCCTCGGCGTTGCCACAGCTCGGACCGCGCCTGTCCCGCAAGACGCGGCAGGCGAAATGGGCCGTCCCTACGTCGAGGCGCCATCGGCCTGTGACCTGTGTATCTGGGTTCGTCTGTGTGTATCTGTGTTTTGCTTTCGTAGCACCAACGCAGTGGCGTTGTATTCTTCTTGAATTCCACGCAGTCCATCTTCGTTGCCGGAAAGAAAATCTTAAATCACAGATGCACACAGATGCACACAGATATGAACGCAGAACGTCGCGTCGCTTTCCGAGTGCAAGACTTCGGCTACGCTCTTGCATTGCGAAACAGCGACAGCGCAACTCATTTGGTGGAAGACCGTGCCCCACGGTGCACTCTTCGCGGTCCCCCCGAATTCTGTGTGATTGTCTCAGTACCCGGTCCGGGTCGCAGCCACCTGATAGTGTTTACGCGGAAACTCCTCGGTATAACTGCGCAACGACTTCCCGGTCCGGGCGCCCATGTCACGATACGATTTCGCGCGCAATTTCGCGACGTCCAGATCGATGCCATGCCCAGGAGAAGTGGGCAATTCAACGAAACTGTCCTTGACGTTCAGCGGCTGGATGGCGATCTCGTCGCAGGCCGGCTTCAGATTGATAAAACACTCCGCCAGCCAGAAATTCGGGATCACGGCCGACAACTGCACCGTCGCCGCCAGGCCCACCAGCGTCGAATTGTAGTTGTGCGGTGCCATTGCCACTGCATGCGGCTGTGCCATCGCGGCAATGTCCAGCATCGCGCTGATCCCGCCGCAGTTGCAAATATCCGGATTGATGATATCCGCCGCCCGCGCCGTCAGCGCCTGCGCAAACGCCTCCTTCGAGTAAATTGCCTCGCCGGTCACGATCGGCACGCCGGGCAGCGCGCGGCGCACCTCGGCCACCAGTTCGATATTGTCGCACAGGCACGGTTCCTCGTACCAGCCGATGTCGAACTCGGCGAGGCGCTGGCCGATCCGGATCGCGTGCATCGGTGCCAGCCGGCGATGCACCTCGACCAGCAACCCGAAGTCCGGGCCAAGGGTTTCCCGCATGCGGCGGACGTAACGAACGACGTGATCCTCGTCCTCGCGGTGGATGAAGTTGCGCCACGGGCCGGGGAACGGGTCCCATTTCAGCGCGGTGTAGCCGGCTTCCTTGACCTTCAACGCCCGTTCCAGGTTTTCCTCGATCGTTGCGGTACCGGAGGACCAGCCGTTGGCATAAACTTTTACCCGTTCGCGCGATGGGCCGCCGAGCAGGTTGTACAGCGGTTGGCCGGCCGCCTTGGCAACGATATCCCACATGGCGATTTCGATTGCGCTCCAGGCCGACAGCAGATCCAATGAGGCGCGCCGCATCGCGAAATCGTCGAAAATCACCTGTGCGCTGTGGCGGATCGAATGCGCGCTGCGGCCGATCATGTATTTCGCCATGACCTGCAACAAATGCTCGATCACCTGTTCCTTGCCGGGGGTGACATAAGCTTCGCCCCAGCCGTGCACGCCGGATTCCGTTTCCACACGGCAGAACAGCAGGTTCTTGGCGAGCCCAGGGTCGAACAGGAATGTCTCGATCCGTGCGATCTTCATGCTATTTCCTCCGAGCTTGAGCCGGTCCGTCGCCGCGCCGGTTCGGTACAGACCGATCGAGGCATTGACCGGGCCATCCGTCGCGCCACTCTGCTGGACCAGGCGGCCGGGTCAAGCCCGTGCCCGGACAGAGCAACGGAGGAAGCCATGCAATTCGAACAAATCGCCTACGACGTCACAGGCACCACTGCCATCGTGACCCTCAACCGCCCGGAGCGGCGCAACGCACTCAGTTCGCAGTTGTTGCGCGAGCTGAATGCTGCGTTGAAGGAAGCCGACGAATACAATCCCGTGCATTGCGTCGTGCTGCGCGGTGCCGGCCCGCACTTCTGCGCCGGCGCCGACCTCAACGAATTTTCCTCCGGCCGTGGTCCGGACTATCGCGGCCGCGCCGAAATCGACGACGACGTCTGGCGCCTGGAGCAAGGCCAAAAACTGCGGGTCGAACTGTTCGACATGCACAAGCCGGTGATCGCCCAGGTGCATGGCACGTGCATTGGTATTGGCACTGAACTGGCGTGGTTCTGCGACATGATCATCGTCGCCGACGACGCCCGCATCGGCTTTCCTCCGGTACGCGATCTGGGCACGCCGCCCGGCAGCATGTGGTTGTATCATTGTGGTCCACAATGGGCGAAACGCCTGCTGCTGACCGGCGACAGCCTGTCTGGCAAGGACGCCGCCGAGATCGGCCTCGCGCTGAAATCCTACCCGGCGGATCAGTTGCAAACCGAGGTATTGAGGCTCGCCGATCGGATGGGGCTCGTCGACCCGCATCTGCTGTCGGCCAACAAGCGCCTCGTCAACCTGGGGCTCGAGTTGATGGGCGCGCGCACCCTGCAACGCATCGGCGCCGAGATCGACGCCCGCGGTCACCTCGCGCCCAAAGCGGTCGCGTTCAAGGCAACGATGCGCGAGCACGGGGTGAAATACGCCTTCCAGCAGCGGGATGCGGCGTTCGGCAGCGGCTATGCCGCGGTGCGCGGGCGCGATCCGGACTGACCGGCGAGGCAGCAGCCCACCAACACGCGGCAGCGTTACTCCGCTGCAACGCTGAGCGCGCCAGGATGCCGGCGTAGCCCTGAGAAAGCCGCGCCTCTTGGCAATTCCGATCGCCCGTTTCCTGCCAGGCGTTCCGCTGTTGTCAGGCTCCCTGCACAACCGGGTTCTGTCCTGGTGCGCCAGCATTGGCCGATTTCCGAGCTCGATCGCATTGGCCGCGAGCGTGGTTTTCGGCGTGCCGTTTGCCTTGTTTTACCGGCTCATCCTGTTCCATTTCTACGTGCGCGGCAGCTTTCTGCTTGATACCGGGCTGCTGGCATCGTTGATGTGGCACAACACGGCTGCTCTCACAGTGCCGGCCAGTACCGGTGGCTTCAGTTTCTTCGAGCAGCATGTCTCACCGATCCTGGTTCTGGTGTCGGCCGTCAGTTACTGGCTGCCGTTGACCATGCCGCAACTGTTCGCGGCGTTTGTGGGCTTGTGCCATGGCATACTGGCGCTGGCGGTGCTTTGGCTCCTGGTCAGCGGCTATGGTCTTCGCCGAGGCCGGCCGCTCGCGCTCGCCGCGCTGGCATCGGTCGCGTTTGCGTTCAATGGACAGGCCATCGCCATCGTCCGCTATCCGCATTTCGAAACCTTCGGCGCCGCCTGCCTCTTGCTGTTTTTTGTGGCGCTGGTGCTGGAGCGACGGATCATCGCGGTGGTCGCCTTCCTGTTTGCCATCGCGACAAGGGAGGACGTCGGTCTGCACGCCTTCGGCTTTCTGGCGGTCTGGGTTAGCCTGAACTGGCTGCAAGGTGTCCCGTGGCGGCAGAGCCGGTGGATCATCGGCTTTGCCATCGCCGGGCTGGTCTATTCAAGCAGCGTGTTGCTGTTGCAGCATCACGCCTTCCCCAACGCGTCGTCATTTGGCCGGGTGTATCTGGGCGATCCCCCGTGGTCCCAGGTCAGCGTCGGGCTGGTGGCAGATCGCCTGCTCGGATGGGTCTGGCTGCATTGCGCCATCATCGTTCCGGCCGCCGCAGCGGTGGCCTGGAGTGTCCGCACCCACAATCCCTATATCGTCGCCGCCTACATCGCCTGCCTTCCCTGGGCGTTGCTGCATCTGCTCGCCGCATCCGACCTCGCCGGGTTGATGTTCGGCTACTACGCCTATCCATTTCTGATCGCCCTGGCGTGGCCATCGCTTGCAGTGTTGATCCAGCATCGGCAGCAGCCCGCCGTCACCGTGCAACCCACTGCGGCGGCAGTCTGCCTGTTGGGGATGACCGCATTGAGCCTGATACCGGTGGGTGGCGCGTACAACCCGGGCTGGATTACGTTGCCCGAGGCGTTCGTGCGCCCGCCATCCGCCACGCAGCAGGCGCTGACCGACCGAGCCGTCGCCGCGATCGCCTCTGGGCGGCCGTTACTGGGACGCCTCGTCGTGGACACCAGTGTCGCGGCCTTGCTGCCGCGAGCCTTTCCTCGCGATGAGCTCGCGGGATCGGCGGATGGTCAGCCCGATACCGTGGTGTTCCTCGCGGAAGGGTTTGATGCAAAGCGGCTCCGCGCGGTTCGCGGATTGCCTGTGCATGAGGCCGTGCCAGGAACCGCGATCCGGATCATGACCGACCGGCCGGCATCGACGTTGCGGGAGATCGGCATCGCTCCCTGATTGGGCGGCCGCGGCTCGGCAGATCCTGCCGGGCATTCCCGGCCCAGTACGCCGGTCCGGCACCGGCGGTGATCGAAAACCGGGCCATATCCGAGGCCTTAATCCCGGCACGCGTTTTGCGAGAAGACCACCAGGCAGCAATCTGGAGCCTTCTCGATGTCTATCTTCGGCGCCATGAACAGTGCGATCAGCGGGCTTACCTCGCAATCGGACGCTTTTGGCAATATCAGCGAAAACGTCGCCAACAGTCAGACTGTCGGGTTTAAACGGGTCGATACGTCGTTCGTCGATTTTTTGACAACCAGCACACCCACCTCGAACCAGCCAGGCGCTGTCGTTGCGCAACCGGATTATGTCAACAACGTGCAGGGTGCCATCACGCAGACCGACAACCCGCTGAACCTCGCCATCGCGGGCCAGGGGTTCTTCGCGGTATCGCAACAGACCGGCGTGGTTGCCAGCCAGCCGACGTTTAACCCGCAGCAGTTCTACTCCAGGGCCGGCGATTTCTCGCTCAACAGCCAAGGCTACCTGGTGAACAGCGCGGGCCAGTATTTGAACGGCTGGCCGGCCGATCCGATTACCCAGATCGTCAACCAGAACGCATTGTCGCCGATCCAGGTCACGCAAACCGCGCTCAACCCGGTGGCCACGCAGAATGTCACCCTGTCCGCCAACCTGCCCGCTACGCCGGCCGCCGGGACTGGCACGCTCGCGTCGCCGATTTCCTCGGATATCACCGTCTATGACTCACTCGGCACTGCGCATACCGTGACCCTGGGGTGGTCGCAGAACGCTGCGGATGACTGGACCGTGACGGTCACCGCGCCGGACTCCAACCCGCCCACCGTCGGCACCGCCGATGTGCAGTTCGGACCAACGCTCACCGGCAATCCGGTCCCCGCCGGGACCATCGGCCAGATCACCGGAGGCAACCCGTTGACCTCCAACGGATACGCCGCCGGAACTCCGGCCACGGTGCAGATGTCCCTGGATTTCGGCGAGGGAGCGCAGAATGTCACACTCGATCTCGGGACTTATGGCAGTTCGAATGGCGTGACGCAGTATGCCGGCACCGCTTACGACCTTCAGGGCATCAGCCAGGATGGTGTGCCGCCGGGCAGTTTCTCCGGCGTCACCACGCAGGCCAACGGCGATGTCGTGGTGAACTACAACAACGGCCAGACCCGGACGATCGCCCAGGTGCCACTCGTGACATTCAACGCGCCGGATGCGTTGCAGGGTCAGGACGGTCAGTCGTTTACTGCAACAATCGCCTCGGGCAATGCGCTGGCCGACGCGGTCAACACCAATGGCGCCGGCAGTCTCGTGGTCAGCTCGGTCGAAGGCTCCAACGTCGATATCGCCACCGAGTTCTCGCAACTGATCATTGCGCAGCAGGCCTATGCGGCGAACGCCAAGGTGGTGACCACGGCGAACGACCTGTTGGAATCGACCATCAACATGAAGCAGTAATCGGCCGTGAGTCTCGCCGCCGCCCTGTCGATCGCCAACGGTGGTCTCAACAACATCAACGCCCAACTGGGCCTGGTGTCGAACAACGTCGCCAATGCGAGCACTCCCGATTACAGCGTCGAGACGGCGAACCAGCAAAGCCTTGTCGGCGGCGGGCAATCGTTGGGCGTGCAGACCGAGGCATCGACGCGTGCCATCAATCTGGCCCTGCAACAAGCTGCCTTCCAGCAGGACACCGTGGTTTCCGGGTTGACCACCACTACTACCAGTCTGCAACAGCTCGATGCGCTGCAAGGCGCTCCTGGGCAAGGCAGCGATCTCGGCAGTCTGCTGGCCAATGTGCAAAGCGCCTTCACCACCTTGCTCGGCGATCCCTCGAGCACGGCGCAACAAACCGCGGTGATCTCGGCGTCGGGCAACCTGACCGGAGCGATCAACGCACTGAGCAATGGCTACACGCAACAACGTCAGGCGGCACAAAACGACGTCGTTACGCAGGTGTCGAACATAAACTCGGATTTGAACCAGATCGGCAGCCTGAGCGACCAGATCGTTACCACACAGGTGTCCGGACTATCGGTGGCGACGCTGCAAAATCAGCGCGATGCGGTGGTGCATTCGCTCAGCAACATCGTTGGCATCAAGACGTTGATCCAGCCTGATGGCGACATGATCGTCACCACCACCTCCGGCACCGAGCTGCCGACTCGGGGCAATCCAAACCCCGTACAAACTTCCGGTGCGACGATCGGCGCGGGTGCCTCATATGCCGGCGGCAGCATTCCGGCGATTACCTTGGGCGGTGTCGATATCACCAGCCAGTTGCAAGGCGGCAGTCTGGGTGCCGATATTACCTTGCGCGATTCCACACTGCCGACGTTTCAGGGCGAACTCGACGAGTTTTCGTATTCGCTCGCCTCGCAGTTCAGCGCGCAGGGGTTGACGTTGTTCAGCGATCCGAATGGGAACGTGCCGGCCGGTGGCGGGGCGCCGGTGCAGTCGACCTACGTTGGGTTCGCCTCCGAAATCCAGGTCAATCCGGCGGTGACTGCCGATCCGTCGCTGGTGCGCGACGGCACGCAGGATATCGCTGGCTCACCCACCGGTGCATCGGCATTCACCACCAACCCGGCGGGCGGACCAGCCGGATTTACCACGCTGATCAACCGCGTGCTGGACTACACGTTGGGCGCGGACGCGCAGGCCGGCGTGCCGCAGCCGGCGAGCAATGTGACGGGCCTTGGACCAGATGGCACGCTCAACGCCCCCTACGCCGCGCCGCCGACGCTGGCCGCCAACGCCACTGCATTGGTCTCCGCACAGGCGGCGGTCAGCGCCGCGGCCAGCGGCCAGTTGAGCTCCGGGCAGGCGCTCCAGGCCACGCTGAACGCTAACGCGAACGCGGTCTCCGGGGTGAACATGGATACCGAGATGTCATACATGATCGAGCTGGAAAACGCCTATGGCGCGAACGCCCGTGTCATCGCCACCGTGCAGGCGATGTATACCCAGTTGCAGCAGGTGATCCAATGAGCGGCGCCATTTCCGGTATCGGCTTTCCGGAGTTGGGACAGCTGACCGCCGGCCTGACTCTGCTCAAAAAGAACTTCGATACGCTGACCGAACAGGCCAGTAGCGGCATGATCTCCAACACCTATGCCGGCCTCAACGGCACTGCGTCGGTCGCGCTGAGTTTGGGGCCGCAGATCGACAGCCTGACGACGGCGCAAAGCAACATTGCTGCCGCCGGCGGGCCGGCGCAGGTGACGCAAACGGCGATGACGCAGATCGGCTCGATCGCGGCGAATTTGCTGGCGGACATGCCCAACCTGGAAGGCGTCGATTCGTCAGAGATCGATAGTGTGGCGGCGAATGCGCGCAGCGATCTGGCACAAGTGGGGGATTTGTTGGACAGCCAGTACGATGGCGTTTACGTGTTCGCCGGTCAGGATTCGGCCAACCCGCCGGTGCCCGACCCGGATCAGATCACGACGTCGGGGTTCTACACGCAAATCTCTGCGGCGGTGGCCAATCTGACCGTCAACGGTGCGGCGGCAACGGCGGCGGCGACGCTGTCGATCGCGAGTTCCACGGTTGCAGGCACCTCGCCGCTCTCTGCCACGTATCTGGCGCAACCAAGCGCCAGTCTGACGCCGCCATTGGTCGCCACCGGGGATGGACAGTCGCAACCGCTGGGCTTGCTGGCCGGCAGCAATATCGGTCCGGTTTCGACGGGAACCTCGACCACGGGTTCCTACATGCTCGATCTCATGCGAGCGTTGGCCACGGTCGGGTCGTTGAGCAGCAGTCAGGCGCCCGATCCCAACTTTGCGGCGCTGGTGTCCGACACACAAACGAGTGTGACTGGTGCAATTACGGCGATGAACACAGACGTTGGTATTCTGGGAGAGCAACAATCCAGTTTGACGAACCTGAGCACCACGTTGAGCGATACGCAGACGGTGCTGACCGGACAATTGGGGACAGCGCAAGATGCGGATATGGCGACGACATTGTCCAATGTGACGCTGATGGAAACGCAGTTGCAGGTATCGTATCAAATGATCTCGGCGGCAAGTGGCATGTCGCTGGCTAAATTTCTTCCGGTGAGCTGACAGGTTGGCTAACTTCTTTATCTTTTATTAAGGAGTGTGGAGCATGGTTGCGGTATTCCCCGGCAAAACCCGGGTGCGCCAAAACCTGGACCACAAAGGTAACATACCATGTCCTTGAACTCAGTCGTTACCAACGAAAGCGCGATGATCGCGCTGCAATCGTTGGACCAAACCAACTCGATGTTGAATGTTGTGCAGAAGCAGGTCTCGACCGGCTATCGTGTGGCTGACGCGGTCGATGACGGCGCTGCCTATGCCATTGCGCAAGGCATTCGCTCGACCGTCGGGGCGCTGACCAGCGCCAATCAGCAGCTGGGTAATTCGCAAGGTTTGCTGGCGACGACCGACTCGGGTCTCAACAATATTTCCAACACCATGACGAGCATGCGCGATGTGCTGGTCAAGTTGTCGGACAGCAGCGTCACCGGCGCCGACCGGACGAATTATACTGCGCAGTATACGTCGATGCTCGCCAACGTGCAGACCTTCATCCAGGACGCCAACTATGACGGCAAGACGCTGATCGGCAACACCACCGGAAGCAACGGTACGTTCGGCCGGGTCGCCGTGGCACGTAACGAGTCCGGATCGAGCTATGGCATCACGACATTCGGCGGGTCGGAGTTGTATGGCTCGATCAACTTCACCGCGACGCAGTTGTCAGGTGCCTCGACCGTGGCGGCGCTGATTACCGCGACCGGGACGTTCCTCAACCAGTTCAACGCGGTCAGCACGGCGCTCAATACGGTGGGCTCGGAGACCAACTACATCAACAACCAGGTCAGTTACAATGCCGATAAGATCGACTCGCTGAACAGCGGTATCGGTTCGCTGGTGGACGCTGATCTGGCGAAGGAATCGGCGCAGCTTCAGTCATTGCAGATTCGCCAGCAGTTGGGCACGCAAACGCTTTCGATTGCGGACCAGGCGCCGGCGGCGTTGCTGACTCTGTTCAAGTAATCAATCGACGACCAAGGCTGACGGGTGGGAAATCTTCCCGCCCGCGTATGGCCCGACCGTAGCGGGAAAAGCGCATGACCGGACTGGTACTGGAACTTCGCCCAGGTGAGGCGATGATCATCAACGGCGCACTCGTGCGATTTCGTACGCGGTCGCGGATCGAACTTGTGGCCAAGGCGCGGTTCATGTTCGGCAAACAGATCATGGCACCGGAGCAGGCCGACACCCCGGCCCGGCGGATCTATTTCGCGCTGCAAACCGCTTATGTCGGGGATGACGAGGAGCGTATCAGGGGCCTCGCCACGGCGCATGAGCTGATCGTGGCCTTCAAGACTGCGACCACCTCGGCGCTGGCGCGAGAAATTCTCGACCGGGCGGAGGCGGCGGCGGCGGGCGATAATTGCTACCTCGCACTGAAGCTGACGCGCCGGATTATCAACCATGAAGACTCGGTACTGGGCCGTTCGACGCCGGCGCGGGAGCCGTTTGCGCCACCTGGTACATCCCGAACTTCGGAAAGGGTCAGTGAAGCGCATGTCTAATCTGAATTTGGCGGCGCGAGCGTATGCGACCGCTTCGGTCAACAGGACCACGCGTGAGCAAGAAGCAGATATCTTCCGTCTGGTGATTGCCCGGCTGCAGGCGGCACGCCAGGCAGGCCCAATCGCGCGCGTCCGGGCGCTGGCCGACAACCGGAGGCTCTGGACGACGGTCGCAGATCTGGTGCGCGATGACCGCAATCCCCTGCCGCCGGAAACCCGTGCCGGGATCCTGTCGATCGGCCGCTGCGTCCAGCAGGAGATGGATGCAGATGAGCCTAACTTCGATTTTCTGATCTCGATCAACAAGAACATGGCGGACGGATTGTCCGGCAATCCGTGACACCGGATTTTGCACCCAGCCAAAAAAGGCAGCAGATGGATTATCCAAGGGATACTGTTGACGCCACCGCGCTGATGGAGCGCGTCGGACAACTGATCGGCCAGGGGCGGCCGGGCGCTGCTCGTCCGCTGCTTGCGGCGGCGCGCGGCCTGGCCCAACCATCGTCAGGACTGTCGCTGCTCGTGGCCCAGTTGGCGCTGAGCGACGGAACGTTCGACAGCGCGGCGGAGGAGCTGGATCAGGCGCTCAACCTCGACCCGGAGCACCCCGGATTGCGCAAATGCCGCGCTGAAGTGCGCCGCCAGCTTGGCGACGTGGAAGGTGCGGTGCGCGATGCGGCCGAAGCGGTGATCCTGGACCGCACGGACCCATTCGCCAAAGCGCTGCTTGGCGGGCTGTTGCTGGAAATTGATCGGACTGCCGACGCCATCGCCTGCCTGAGTGAGGCGGTCGCCGCGGTGCCTGCCAATATCGTGTTCCGCGAGACCCTGGCCCAGACGTTGACCGGCTACGGCGACATGGACGGGGCGCTGGCGACATTGCTCGAAGGCATCCGCATCGTGCCGGGCGCAGCCGCACTGCGTAACGCCGCCATCCTGCTTTGCATCCGGCACCGAGACACCGCCCGGGCGGCAGATCTGGCCGAACAGGCGCGGCTCGACGGCGTCGCCGACGCCAACACCTTCGGCCTGAAAGGCCACGCGTTATCCAGTTTGGGCCGGCATGAAGCCGCCGCCCTGGCCTACAACGAAGCGTTGAAGCTCGCGCCGGGCGATGCTCACCTTCGCCATCTCGCGGTTGCCGCACAAACCAGGTCCAGTGCACCGCAAGATTTCGTGCGGACGTTGTTTGATGGCGGCGCGGACCAGTTCGAAACGCATATTATCGAGCTGGGGTATCGCATACCTGGCCTGATCCGGCGCCACGTGATGGAGTTCGCGGCGCTGGCCAATACCGGACCGGTGCTCGATCTGGGGTGTGGCACCGGCCTCGTTGCGCTCGCTTTGTCCGATCTCCGACTGGGCCCATTGACCGGCATTGATGTGTCGTCACGCATGTTGGAGCAGGCACGCGAGAAGCGGCTTTACAGCTCGTTGCGCGAAGCATGCCTGCCTGCCGCCTTACATGAGGACACGACATTGTGGCGGCTCATCCTGGCCGCCGACGTGTTGTGTTATTTCGGCGCGCTGGACGAGATGTTCCGCGCCGTGTTCGACCGTCTGCGGCCGGGCGGACGGTTCATCTTTTCGCTCGAGGAACTGCTGCCGGATCACGACGGTGGCATACTTGGCAACGGAGATTGGGCTCCCGGACGACTGGGCCGCCACGCTCACTCCGCGCGGTATGCGGCAACCACAGCGGCTGCCAGCGGGTTTCGTTGCCTGACGTTGGATCGCGAAACCTTGCGCTATGAGGCAGGTGATCCGGTGGCCGGACTGCTGGTGGTGCTGGAACGTCCGCGCGACGATGCCTGACGGCGTGGCCACCCGGCTCGATTGCGCTGGCTCCGCGCCGGCTGACTGGTTGAACCGGGCAATCAATCTCGATCGTACTGGGTTGGCCAGCCAGGCGCAGGTGTCGATGCGGCAGCTGGCGAACCGTTTGCCGGACTGGGACGAACCACTGGCACGGCTCGCCGACAGCCAGCGGGCACGGGGTGCCCACGCGGCGGCAACCGACACCTACCGTGCGGTCCTGGCGCTGAACCCGAACCGCGTGCCGGCCCTGCTGGCTCTTGGCGCATTGTTGATCGAAGCGGGGACTGCACAGGATGCCACCGCGCCGCTGCTGCGGTGTTGCGGTCTGGCGCCCGGAAACCAAGACGCCTGGTCCACTCTGGGTCGCGCTTACATGGACGCCGAGGCGGCGGATCTGGCGCTGGCCGCCTTCCGGCGCGCGCAACGCCTGGCGCCGGGATCGATTGCGGTCGTGCACTGGCTGGTGGCAGCCGCGTTGGCCGCCGGACAGGGGGTCGCAGAGGCCGCGCGACTGGAGGCAACAAGCAAGTGCAATCCGCTCGATCCGATCCTGCATCTGGCGCGGGGTCTGATCCTGGACGGGTTAGGTTTGCTCGACCCGGCGGTCGACGCGCTGGAGGCCGCGGTGGCCTTGGCACCCCGGGCGCGGGATCCGATCCGGATCCTCGCGGGTGTGTTGAGCCGGACTGCCCGGTCTCGCGAGGCCGAAATGGCGCTGCGCCAGGCCCTGGTACTGGACCCGACCAATCCGCAATTGATGAATGACCATGCCGCCGTGCTGATGCGCGTGCATCGCCATGCCGAGGCCCGCGATCTGCTGCGGGAGGTGTTGTGGCGCAACGGACCGCATCCGTCGGTGCTGTGCAATCTCGCCAATGCGACGCTCTGCCTGGGCTTGCAAACCGAGGCACTGGAACTGGCCCAGGCGGCGATTGCCCTGGATCCCGAGGCGGTGCTACCGAGGCGGTCGCTGGTCAATACCTTGCCGTATCAGGATGGTGTGACCGGTGCAGCGTTGTTGCAGGCGGCTCGCGCCTGTGCCGAGCGGTTGCCGCGCGGCTCATCGCCGGTGCTGCGCAAGGCGTCGGAGCCGGACCGGGTGTTGACCGTCGGATTGCTGTCGGGCTCGTTGCGCACCCATCCGGTTGGCTGGCTGACCATCGCCGGGTTCGAGCATCTGGATCCGGCTGCTTTCCGTATCATCTGCCTGGGCCGCGCGATGGAACCAGGCGATCCCATCGCCATGCGGTTCCATAGCGTGGCCCGGTCCTGGGAGAATGTCGGTCCGTTGGATGACGCCGCTCTGGCACAGCGGGCGCGCGACCTTGACATCGACATTCTGATTGACCTCGGCGGCCACGGCGACGGCTCACGCATGACGGCCTGCGCGCGGCGGCTGGCACCGGTGCAAATCAAGTGGGTCGGCATGCAGAACCACTCCTCGGGACTGCCGGAGATGGACTGGTTCCTGACCGATCGCTGGGAGACGCCGCCGGCGCTGGAGCCGCTATATTCCGAGCGTATGTTACGTTTGCCGAATGGTTACGCGTGCTACAGCGCGCCGGGGCATGCACCGGATGTCGTGCCGGCACCGGTGTTGCGAAATGGCTGCGTGACCTTCGGGTGCTTCAACAATATCGCCAAGATCACCTCGCGGGCGATCGCCACCTGGTGCGAGATTATGCAGGCGCTGCCCGGATCGCGCCTGGTTTTGAAGACCCATCAACTGGGCGATGCGCCGACAGCAGCGCGGTTTCGTGAATCGTTCCGCGCTTTCGGGATCGATCCGCAGCGGGTGGAGACGCGCGGATCGTCGCCGCATCGGACGTTTCTCGCAAATTACAATGATATCGATCTCGTATTGGACCCGTTTCCTTATTCCGGCGGGCTCACAACGTGCGAGGCACTGTGGATGGGAGTGCCGACCGTGACGCTGCCGGGCGAGATTTTCGCGTCGCGCCATTCGATCAGTCACCTGAGTAACGCCGGCTTTGCCGAATGGGTGGCGCGCGATCTGACCGACTATCGCCAGATCGCGTTGCGCTGGGCAAGTGACCCGGCCGGCCTCGCCGGGTTGCGGGAGACGATGCGGGCCCGGGTGCGGGCCAGCCCGCTGTGCGATGCGCCGCGGTTTGGGCGTGCACTGGGGATGGCGTTACGACACGCCTGGATAGCGACGTAAGCCCTACGGATCGCCGCCCAGTAACGAGGCGGCGTCGCAACCGTCGCTGATGCGATGCCGTCGGGCAGCGGCATTGCCGAGCCTCGTAGTGGGACGGGTGCCTTGAGTGCCGGGCGTTAAACGCCTTGCAAATCCGCCGCTCGACGTGTAATCAATCCACGATATTTGACCGCCATTTAGCGAAACGCAAGGACGAAATTATTGCTGAAACCTTACGCGCCTCAGGAATTGAGGGCCGGAGAGGTAGCCGTGACCAAAGTCTGTCGAATCTGTGGTTCCACAGATCTCGCCGAGCCGATTTGTCTGCGAGAGACCATGTTCGGCACCGGAGAAACATTTCCTTATCAGCAGTGTGATGACTGCAAATGCCTGCAGATTGTCGAGCGGCCAGACCGCATGGAGCAATATTATCCTTCGACCTATTACTCCTACAGCATAGCGCAGCGAAACATCAGGAACCGGATCAGAAACCTCCTGGCGTATTATGGACCGGTTTGGCTGTTCGCCGGACGGGACTGGTGGGAGAACCCCGATCGCAAATCGCTGCGCGAGGCGCGCGTTGCTCGATCGAGCCGTATCCTCGACCTGGGTTGCGGCAGCGGCAATTTCACCGCCAGTTTAAAGGAAATCGGGTTTCACGATGTAACCGGCGCGGACCCATTCATTCCTGAAGACATGGTGCATCCGAACGGTGTGAGAATTTTGCGCAAGGAGGCCAGCGAAATCGAGGGCGAGTTCGATCTGGTCATGATGCAGGCCAGCCTGGAGCATGTCTGGGATCAGCGTGGCATTGTCCAGGAGATCGCTCGCCTGCTGGCGCCTGGCGGCCAGTGCATGGTGAATATTCCGACCCTCGACAGCTGGGCCTGGGAAAATTATGGCGAGAACTGGGTGCATCTCGACCCGCCACGGCATTTTCACATCTATTCCAGAGCCGGCATAACCCGTCTGTTGGCTTCCGCCGGGCTTGAAGTTACCGCAATCGTCGACAGTGCTTCGGCATTCGGCATTCTTGCCAGCGAAAAAATCCGCCTTGGCCTGCCGCAAATCGACCCGGCGAGCGGTCAGAATGGTTATGAACGAGTCTTATCCGCTGACGTCATTGCCTCGGCTTCACAAAAAGCCCAACGGCTCAACCGGGAAAAACGTGGCGATATCATAACGGTTCACGCGCGACGCAAAAGTGTAAGGCAGCCGGTCCAGGCAGCAGCCTGACGCGACGCAGTCGGTCATTCATCCCGCCGCGGCCGAGCCAGTAGTGCGGCAATCGCATCGTGCAACGTCGTCCGCCCTGCCAAAAACGCCGCGACGGCCTCGCAGATCGGCATATCCACGTCCTGCGCCCGAGCCACCAAAGCGGGAGCGGTCGTCACGCCCTCGGTCACCGCCTGGCGCGCCGCCAGAATTTCGGCGAGGCGCGCGCCGCGACCCAACGCCAGGCCGAGCGAAAAATTCCGGCTTGCCGGGCCGGTGCAGGTCAGTAACAAATCGCCAAGCCCGGACAACCCCATAACGGTCTCAGCCCGCCCACCCAGTGCCACGGTCAGCCGAGCCAGCTCCGCCAGGCCGCGCGTGATCAGCGCGGCGCGCGCGTTTTCGCCAAGTCCCGCGCCGGTCACCGCGCCGGCCGCAATCGCAATCACGTTCTTTGCAGCACCGCCAAGTTGCGCGCCGATCGGATCGTCACTGCCGTACAGCCGGAACGCGGGCGTGGCCAACCGCGCCATCACTGCCTCCCGCAGCGGCTGATCCAGGCTGGCGACAACGGCGGCGGCGGGTTGTCCGGAGGCGATTTCGTGCGCGAAATTGGGCCCGGTCAGCACGGCGGCGATCGTTTTGGGCTGGGTCTCGGCGGCGATCTCCAGCGGCAGACGTAACGTGCCTGTCTCGATCCCCTTGGCGCAAATCACCAGTTCGCGCACGTTGGTTAGCGCCGCCGAAACGGACCGCAACGCCTGCGTCGGCACGGCGGCGATCGCCATGCCGGACAACAACCCGATATCGCCGGTGACGCGCACCTGTTCCGGCAGCACAAATCCTGGCAGACGCGGCGAGCCTCTGGTCTCGGCGATGCTGTCCGCCCCGCTACGCGCCCATAGCACGACGTGGTTGCCGGCGCGGACCGCCTGGATCGCCAGAGCGATACCCCAGGCGCCGGCACCAAGGATCGCGATGTCACTCATCGGTCAACCGTGTCACCAAAGCTGCTTCCCCGGGCTCGCGGTCACCCAGACGATCCAACAGGCCAGCCAGAATGGACTGTGCATCCTGTTCGAACCGGTACGGCGGATTGACGATCAACAGGCCGCTTCCGTTCAGGCGGGTGGGATCAAGTGGTTCGCGCAACAGCAGCTCGGCAGTAATCACGTCGCGCAAAGCCAGCATATCGAACAACGCCCGCACTGGCGCGCGATGCTTCACCGGATACCACGCAACGAGCACGCCAGTGGGAAATCGGCTCTGCGCCAATGTCAGGCCTTCCGCCACCCGGGCAAATTCGCCCGACGCCTCATACGGTGGATCGATCAACACCAGGCCGCGTTTTTGTGCCGGCGGCAGGAGGCCCTTCAGCGCCTGCCACGCATCGCGCTGGTGCACCGCGACCTGGCGGTCGTCGCGGAACAACCGGCGCAGCAAGGCACACTCCTCGGGATGCGCTTCGCAGCAGGCCAGCCGGTCGTCCGGCCGCAATAACGATCGGATCAGTTCTGGCGAGCCGGGATACAACCCAAGGCGTCGCACCGTCGCCACGTAGTGTTCCAACGCTGGGTCTGCCAATGCCGGCGGCACGCGCTCCAGCAGACGGAGAATGCCATTCGCTGCCTCGTTGGTTCGCTGCGCCGGTGCCGCGGCGAGGTCGTAATGACCGGCGCCGGCGTGGGTATCCAGCACGAACAGCGGTGCGGGCTTGCGTTGCAACGCGCGCAGCAGTGCCACCAGCAAGGCATGCTTCATGCAATCGCCAAAATTCCCGGCATGGAAGGCGTGCCGGTAATTCATGGCTCCTCCCTGGAGGCCAACGTCTCCAGCGGCCAGCGTGGTCGGGGGACGAAATCGATCCCGTCCACCAGCCCGAGCCGCAGCCGCTCCAATCCGGCCCATGCCACCATGACGGCGTTGTCAGTGCAGAGCCGGATCGGCGGCGCCAGCAACCGGAAACCTTGCGCTGCCGCCGCGGGCGCCAGAGAAGTCCGGACTGCCTGATTGGCGGCGACCCCTCCGGAGACGACCAGCAGCGAGGCAGTACCCTGCATCATGCGCATCGCGTGCGTCGCGCGATCCGCCAACACGTCGGCGACCGCTGCCTGGAACCCCGCCGCGAGGTCCGCCGCCAACTGGGCTGGCAAAGCGCCCAATGGCAGCCTCGCCACGGTTTGCGCCACCGCGGTCTTCAGGCCGGAGAAGCTGAAGTCGCAGCCCTCGCGGCCCAGCATTGGCCGGGGAAATGCATAGCGGGACGCATCCCCGTTCGCCGCCAGCCGTTCCAGCGCCGGTCCGCCGGGCCACCCCAGCCCGAGCAGTTTGCCGACTTTGTCGAACGCCTCGCCGGCCGCGTCATCGACCGTGGTGCCGAGCCGGCGGTAGCGGCCAACCCCCTCGACCGCGACGCATTGGCAATGGCCGCCGGATACCAGCAACAGCAGGTAAGGGAACGACACGTTATCCGGGCCGCTGGTCAGGCCAGGCAAGCGAGCGGTCAGCGCGTGCGCCTCGAGATGGTTCACCGCGATGTAGGGCAGCCGGTGGGCGATCGCGATGCCCTTGGCGAATTGGCTGCCCACGATCAGTCCGCCAATCAATCCTGGTCCGGCGGTGGCTGCGATGGCCGCCAATGCACCGAGTTCCACGCCCGCCCGAGCCGCCACATCCCGTACCAGAGCAGGCAGATGGGCCAGATGCGACCGGGCTGCGATTTCCGGTACCACACCGCCGAACGGTGCGTGTTCGTGTTGCTGCGACAGCACGGCCTCGGCCAGGACCCGGCCGTCGGCGTCCAGGACTGCCGCGGCGGTCTCATCGCACGACGACTCGATGCCCAGGATTGGTCCCAGGATGAGCCCCGGGACAGGGCCCAGAATGGGTCCCGGGATGGGGTCGGAAGCGGTGCTGTTAACCAAAGTTGGCATGTTGTCCTCGACGCCCCGTGCTAATACGACGGCTCGATGCAAGCCGCCACGCATCCGGTCTCAAATTGGGCAATCCGCCCACTTGGTCGCGTCCTCACAACACGCTTTGCTCCCGCCCGATGCGGGGCCGGGGCGTTCAGGTTGATCCAGAGCAATGCCGTCTCCAACTGTTTTGCCGAAGAGTTCGCCAGCCCAGACCACGCGCGGTCAATAACCCGGGAATTATGGTGTGATCTGGATCTGTGTTCATTTTGATGGCGAACGACCCCGAGGCGTCACGCACAGGCGCGAAACGTGCGGCGTTGCCATGTCGTCGCTGGCGGGTGCTCAATATTGGCGATCGACATGGTGCGACAGATGCGCGGGATGAGCCGAGAGATGACGTGCGGAGACGGATGATGATCGGATGCCCCGTGTGTGAACCGCGGAAATTGCAATTTGCGGCGACCGTCCGCCGGCCCTCTGGGCCATGCATGCCACCAGGCTTGAGGCAGGCGGTGCTGCCGCTCGCCATCAGGATGCTTCCGTCCAAAAGGATCACCAACGCATGACGATGCGGCCGCATTCCCGGTCTTTGCCGCTGCGGGTCGGCACCCGTGGCTCGCCGCTGGCGTTGGTGCAGACGCGTTTCTTCCTCGAACTGCTGACCACGTTTTGCCCGGTACTGCGAGGCCTGAGCGTGTTCGAGGAACATGCCATCCGCACCACCGGCGATCGCGTGCAGGACCGGCCGCTCGCCGACATCGGCGGCAAAGGGTTGTTCGCCAAGGAAATCCACGAGGCGCTGGCTGATGGCAGAGTGGATTTCGCGGTGCATAGCCTGAAGGACCTGGAAACCGAGCTACCTGCCGGGATCGTGCTCGCCTGCACGCTGAAACGCGAGGACGCCAGGGATGCGCTGATTCTCGGGCCCGGATGCGGGGAGCCCGACCCGGGAGCGCCGTTCGAGTGTTTGCCGGCAGGCGCGGTGGTCGGCACGTCCTCGGTGCGGCGCCAGGCGCAGCTGCTGCATGCGCGGCCGGATCTGGTCATCAAGGGCATCCGCGGCAATGTGGAGACAAGGCTGGCCAAGGTTGCCAACGGCGACTGCACCGCTTCGTTGCTTGCGCTGGCCGGGTTGAAGCGGCTTGGTTTGGCGGACAAGGCGTCGGTCGTGTTGGACCCCGATGCCATGGTGCCCTCCGCCGGTCAGGGCATCGTCGGCGTCACGGTGCGGGAGAGCGACACCGAATTGCGGGAGATGCTCGCGGCGATCGAGGATCCGGAAGCCAAGGCCGTGTCGACCGCAGAACGGGCGATGCTGGCCGAACTGGACGGGTCCTGCCGCACGCCGATCGGCGGTCATGCGCGGCTGCTACCCAATGGCGAGCTGCACCTCACCGGGCTGGTGGCGCGGGCGGACGGCTCGTTCCTGCTGAAGCGCGCGGCACACGGCGAGGCTGCCGACGCTGCCCGGATCGGCGCCGAACTGGGCGCCGGCCTGCGGGTGGACTGTCCGAGGGATGTGTTTGGCTAATACAGGTGTGGGTGAGAGGCCGGCGTGCCCATCCCGCAGGTTGAAGTTGCCTCAGGGCGTCCGTGGTGTTGGGGTTCACCCACCTGCGCCTCGGCGGACTGGTGCTGGTATCAGTCGTGCGGCCAGACTTAGGTTGTTTACGCCCGGTCGAGAAAGGATTCATCCACCCAAATAGAATGCCCATCGCCTTGTCGATCGAAAAATTCAATTTCGGCTTGCCCATAACTGAGCCCAACAAAAGTAACTGGCCCACCCACGATTGCACGAATGGCCGCCTGGTCTTCTTCAGGCAGGTCGGTGAGTAATCCTGGGGGTAAGGCTCTCAGGATCACGGAGATTCCGGGTTGAAGCGCGGGCATCTCGTTCTCTCTCCTAATTGCTACCGGGCCTTTACGTGCTTTGGTTTCATTCCCAGGCGGTTGATGGCAATCCGCTTGGCTTCCCGCGACGCAATCGAACAATCCGAAGCGGTCGCATCCCCAAACGCGAAAGCAGGCGTCGCTGGCCTCAGATTGCCAGGCATCGTATCATCGGCATCGGCCCTTGCAATGCAGGTGCATCCACCGCCAGAGGGTCGGGAAGGCTTCGGAACTGATCTGTCGGCGGCGCCGATGGATGCAGCCGAATGAGACACCGTCCGACCTTCCTCAGAGGCAGTTACTATCTTGTTTCTGGAATCGAAGGTACCCTCACTTGCGCGAAAGAGTCTATTCACGAAACCGTCTTGGTCGGCCTCTTGGGCGAGAAAGCGTTCACTTTTTTATAAGCCGTGATCCAGAATCGGGGCGCAGCAAGTTCAGCGATACTACCGCTGATTGGTTAACGCTTGATGAATGGATCAGTTAATCGCTGCTGCACGGCTTCATTTCGCCCGTCCAAGGGCCGACTTCAGCTACCTCAGGTTCCGCAATGGTCGCCTGAACCAGTCCGCGGATGGTACGGGGTCAGTGTGCATGTCGCGTGCTCCCGAACCGCAGCTCGGCGGGCCCGTCTCCTCGGGCGCGTCAGCCATCCCAGAAGCCATCACCAGCGGCCTTCAGGCCACCATAGCGTTAAGCAAGATGCGCTGGGCGCGGTTTCCGCGTCAATTCTGCCCAGCTCAACTCCTCAGAAAGAAATGCATTGATAAGGGTCGATTTTGGAGGGTTCCGCGCACTCACCTCACTCCGAGCCAATCCGAGCGCCTTTCTCCGCGACGGATCGTTTCATCAGCAGCACAGCGAACACGAGCGCGGCCATGACAACGGCCAGCACCCAGAACACATCGAAGTAGGCGAGCGCAGATGCCTGTTGCTCGCGCATGTTTGCGAGCGTCTGCAAGGCCAGTTGCTGCGCAGCCACCGGATCGCCAGTCTGCTGCAGGAACGGTCCGGAGGCCTGATCGAGGAAGGAACGCACAGCCGGGTTGAAGGCATCGAGCGATTCGCCAAGCCGGAGGCTGTGGAACTGATCGCGGCGCTCCTGAATGGTCTGCGCCATCGACGTCCCTACGCTACCGCCCTCGTTGCGCAACAGGCTCAACAGGCCGACCGCCGCCCCGCGCAGCGCGAGCGGGGTATAGAGGTAAGCCGCCACGTTCGCCGGGGCGAAACACAACGCAAGCCCGATGATCAGCACGACCCGCGGCCAGACCGCCTGTCCTGGGCTGATGTCCAGGTTCATCTGCGACATCCAGTAATTCCCCGCGGCCATGATCAAGAGACCTGCTGCAAGCACCCACCGCGCATCGGTTCCTCGACCAAGCGCGCGCCCCACGAATGGCATGGCGACGAGGGCAAAGAACCCAGCCGGCGACATGACCAGGCCGGCGCTAAATGCATCATAGCCGAACAGCGACTGGAGCAAGGCAGGCAACGAGGTGCTGGCAGCATACAGCACTGCGAAGGCGCAAAAGATGATGATGCAGCAGGCAGCGAAATTCCGCTCGCGCAACGGCCGGAAATTGACCACCGGGCTCGGATGGCGCAACTCCCAGAACACCAGCCCGAACAGCCCTACGACGAACAGGATCGCCAGCGTCTGTACACGCCAGGACGGGTCGCCCAGCCAATCCCATTCCTGGCCTTTGCTGAGCATCACTTCCCAACAGACGATGGTGATGACCAGCAGCGACAGGCCAATGCCGTCAAAGCTGAATGGTTGTTTTCGGAGCTCCATGCGCTGGGCCGTCAGGTAATCGGGATCCCGGAGTGTGAGGGCGCAAGCACCAAGGGCCAGCAGGCCGACGGGAACGTTGATCAGGAACACCCACCGCCAGGAGTAGCTGTCGGTTATCCAGCCACCGAGCGTAGGACCGACGACGGGCGCGATCAGCGCGGCGAGGCCGAACAGCGTCATGGCCATGCCTTGCCGCTCGACCGGGAAGGCGTCCAGCAGCACGCCCTGGCTCGACGGTTGAAGGCCACCGCCGGCAAGACCCTGGAGCACGCGGAACAGGATCAGTTGCCCGAGCCCGGTGGCCATGCCGCACATCCCCGATGCGAGGGTGAATACGCCGATGGAAAGCAGGAAATAGTTGCGGCGCCCGAGATGCGCGATCAGCCAGCCGGTGATAGGCAGAATGATCGCGTTGGCGGCCAGGTAGCTGGTGATGACCCACTCGCCGTCATCGACGGTGGCCGATAGCCCGCCCGCGATATATCGCAGCGCCACGACAGCGATCGTGGTGTCAAGCACCTCCATAAAAGTCGGCACCACGACAACCGCGGCGATGAGCCAGGGGTTTACTGCCGAGCGGGGACGGGAAGTCGGCAGTGTCGACGATACGACTGCGTCGCTCATTGCCTGGTGCTCGCCGCGCTGGCGGTGGGACCCGGGTTCGGAGACGGCGGCATATAGGTCTGGAGAAACCTCCCGGCATCGGGTCCGGTTGGCGGCTTGTTGACATAGACGTAGGGAACCACCGAGGTGCCGATGAACAAAGGCGTTTGATCGGCGTTGTAATCGACGAGATCGATGCGGACCGGCAACCGCTGGACCACCTTGATGAAATTGCCCGTGGCGTTTTCGGGCGGCAGCAGTGCCAGGGTCGATCCGGTTCCCTCGGTAAAGCCGGAGATCCGGCCTTTGAAGACGTGCTTGCCGCCGTACATATCGACGCTCAGATCGACCGGCTGCCCGATGCGCAGGTCGCGCAACTGCGTTTCCTTGAAGTTGGCGTCAACCCAGATTTCGTTGAGCGAACGAACCGCCATCAGGTTCTGACCGACCTGAACATAATTGCCTGGATTGACGTTGCGGCGCGTGACGACACCATCGATATCGGCAATGACGTCGGTGTAACGAAGATCGAGTTCGGCCTGGGCGAGATCGCGCTCGGCCGCTTCGACTTTTGCCTCGGCCTGCTTAACGGCCGGGGCATTGGCCGCATAGTGGGCGAAAGTTGTGTCGACATTGCCCAGTTTATAGAACTGGTCGAGCATCGCTTTCGGCCCCTGGTCGAACGAATGTGCCACGCCGAGTTGCGCAGCGCTCTGGATGAGCGCCGCCTGCGCCTCAAGCACCGACGAAAAGGTCTCATCGAGATCGGGCGGCACCTGGCCGAGATCGCCACCTCCGTCGGGTTGCGCCGGTAGCCCGAGCGAGACGCGAATCTGATAGACCTGAGCCACGGACTGTGTCAGTTCGGCGGTGGCAGTCGCCAACTGCGCTTGCCTCTCGTCGTACACCGAACGCGGCACATCATCCCTGGTGACAAGCTGCTTTGCCCGATCGAAGTCAAGCTGGGCCAGCACCAGTGCAGCCTTGGCCTTATCGATATCGGCGACCCGCGCGTGCAATAACGCAACCTGGTTATCGACGTTCTCCACGGCGTGTTGCAGATCCCAGCGTCGGCTCACTGCCTGCGCCTCGATCGCGCGTACCGCCGCGGTGGCCGCCTGCAGGTCCGCTTTCGCGGTGTCCACGGCGGCCTGCTTCTCGGAGAGCGCAATGCGGTACGGTTCCTTGTCCAACTCGGCGAGGAGATCTCCCTTGTGCACACGGTTGTTGTCATCCACCAAAACGCGGGAAATCTGTCCCGCCACTCTGGGCGCGACAAACGTCACGTGCCCGTTCACGTATGCGTCATCCGTGGAGACGGTGTTGAGCATTCCCTCGACCCAAGGGATGCCGAACACGACGACAACCGCCAGGACTGCGACGCCGAGCACACCTGCCAGAAGCTTTCGCTTCCGTGTCGCCTTTTGGCCCGCTTGCGGCACCGGATCCGAAAGCGGCCGTGCCTGCCAGGACTTCACGTCCTGGGCAGCCGCAGCGTTTTCATTCGCTGTCGGCTGCGCATTGACCGAATCTGGCTGGTGGCTTTGCTCGGTCATGTTGGACATCCGTTGCAAGGTGATGGGCTGCCCTGGGCAGGTGTGCGGAATAGCTCGCTGCGACATTTGGGCCGCCCGGTGTTGCGGGTCTTTTTGGTTCGCATGCCTGGTTGTCAAATCGCCGGATCGAATGCCGACGACGCTCCCGCCCAGAGAGCGCGGCGCCGCGCGACATCGGGCTTTCACGACAGGATTCGGGTGTTATGGAAATCCCGGATTTGCGCGCCGCAGTAAACATCAGGCCTGGCTCGCCCGCCGTCGGCGGTGCCGATCGACCGTCATGCAGGAGCAACGAAAATGTGGAGCTTCAAATGAACGCGCTGACGATGTGGCGGCAACTGCCGTGGGTGGCGCGGTTCCCGATCGCCGCCACGACAGCCACCGTGATTCTGCTCCCGCTGATCTGGACTTTGGCGGGGTTTGGTTGGCTCCGGCTCGACGCGACCGCCACGGTGGGAGCGATGCTGGGTATCGTGTTCGCGATCGCGCTGGCTGTCGCGTTAATGACCTTGATATTTTACAGTAACCGCAGCGGGATGGACGACCTCGTTGCGGAGGCCGGCGAACCGGGTGTCCAGAACGGAGAAGATGGTTCAAGCGATGGAGAGGTGGAGCAGCGGACCCGGTAAATCAGACCGCCCTGCGAGCCGTGCGTTTGACCTCGCTCCCCGATGCCGCGAACCTCAGCAGACAAGGTCAGGTATGGGGTTGAGAGCCCAATGTCGCATCACCATCCAAGAACCCTTGATTGCCATGGATTGATCAGACCTGTGCCATCGGCCTGAAGAATGCCCGTGAGGCCACCCATATCGGTCGACAGGCGCGGTTCGATTATCACCCATTGTGCGCCGGTCAGCCAGAACAGACGGGGTCTCATGGTTTTGGTCCCCTCCCGTGTCCAGGAGAGAATCTTCACCACTCTGATTCGGCAAGACGATTATCGGGTTTTCACCCTGGCCCGCGATCCATCGCGCTACCGAGCTGGCAGCGGAACGAGGTCATCCAGCATCGTGGGAATGAATTCTGCGACTGTCGGGTGAATATGCATCGCGCGTTTGAGCAGCGTGTAAGGTGACTTCGCATACATGGTGTCGAGCACGCAGTGGATCGCCTCATCGCCGCTCACGCCCAGGAACGATGCGCCCAGGATTTGTTTGGTTTCGGCATCGACCAGTAGCTTCATGAAGCCCTCGGTTTCGCCTTTTTCGAAGGCGCGGGAGACATCCTCCATGGCGAGTTTGGCGATCAGTGCTGAGCGACCGCTCTTGCGAACATCCGCCTCGGTCATGCCGACACGCCCCAACGGTGGATCGATGTAGAGCGCATAAGCGGGAATGCGGTCACTCACCCGCCTGCTTTCGCCGTCGAACAGGTTGGCGGCGACGATTTCGTAATCATTCCACGATGTGTGGGTGAACCCGCCTTTGCCGTTGCAGTCGCCCAGAGCCCAGATGCCAGGGACCGACGTGCGTAGTTCATCGTCGACGACGATATAGCCGCGTTCGTCCTGCTTGACCCCCGCGTGGTCGAGACCGAGATCATCCGTATTGGGACGGCGTCCCGTTGCAATAAGCAAGTGCGAGCCGCGGAGTTCTGAAATACCGCCGCAATCGACCGTCATGACGATGTCGTCACCTTGTTTGTTGAAACGCAGGCATTCCGCGCCGAGGAGAACGTTGATACCTTCGCGCATCAGGATATCGGTGATTGCTGCCGATACGTCTGCATCCTCGCGCGTAACGAGGCGCGGCCCGTGCTCGACGATACTGACCTCGCTGCCAAACCGCCGATACATCTGACCGAATTCCAGACCAATGTAGCTGCCGCCCAGTACCAGCAGGTGGCGTGGCAGGAAGTCCATGTCCACCATCGAACTGTTGGTGAGATAATCGATCTGATCGAGGCCGGGGATGTCGGGTACCGTCGCACGAGCACCGACATTGATGAAAATCTGGTCGGATGTCAGGACCTCGCTGCCAGCCTGCACCTCGCGTGGCGACACGAACCGTGCATGGGCTTCATGGACCCGGCAATTCTCCAGACTTTTGAGAGACCGCTCGACTCCGCGATTGGAAAGGCCGACGACATGATCCTTGCGCGCTTTGACGCGCTTCATATCGACTTTAACGTCGCCGGTGCTGAAGCCATAGTCAGCACCGCGGCGGGCCACGTGCGCGGCATACGCACTGGCGACCAGGGTTTTTGTCGGTGTGCAGCCCGTGTTGATGCAAGTGCCGCCGAAGCGGCCGCGCTCGACGATGGCAACGCGCATGCCTGACCCCGCCATGCGTCGTGCCAGCGGTGGGCCTGCCTGGCCGGTTCCGATGATGATCGCGTCGTATTCTGTCATTTTCTACTCCTGCTGTACCCACAATCAGTGAAGCGCGAGTCAGGACGATGCCCCTCGTCATCCCCGCGCCTGGCGCGGGGATGACGATCTGTGTGTCGCGGTCCAACGATTCTGGCCACTAAAGGTCGAGTTCGACGGCGGTTTTCGGCGCTGAGCAGCAGATCAGCGCATTGCCTTCGGCTGGCGGGTCCAATGGTTCTGGCGCATAAGCGAGTTCGCCGTCGACCAGGCCACTCTCGCAGTTGTGGCATACGCCGGATCGGCAGGCCCAACGCACCGGAACGGCGCAGGCCTCTGCCAATTCGAGCAGGCTGCCGAAGCGGGAATCCCACGGCACGGCGAGACCGCTTCGTAAGAACGTCACCATGGGTCCGCCGCCCTCTGGGCCGTCGGGACGATGAGGTAAGGCTGGGCTGACGCCGGCGATGCCCGGCGTGAGGGGGGCCGTGGGTCCAAACACTTCGACGTGGACCCTGGGCCAGGGAATGCCCCATGCCGCCAGGCCTTTTTGGAAATCCTCGAGGAATCTCGGCGGACCACACAGATAGAAATCAGCGTCCCGGGGAACCCCGAACTCGTGCAGCAGCTCGAGCGAAAGATGGCCTGGTCGATCGAAGTCCTGTCCAGGCCTGTCTTCCGGCGTAGGCCGGCTGTAGATTACGCAGCGGCGGGACGCACGGAGTGCCGCGAGCAGATCGTCCGCCTCCTTGGCAAACGACTGGTGCACCCGATCGCGGGCTGAATGCAGCCACCAAACCGGCCGCGATGCCCCGGCGTCTGTAGCCGCCGCAGCATGCAACATCGCCAACATCGGCGTGACGCCGACACCGGCGCTGATGAGGACCACGGGAGTTACACCCGACGCGAGCGTGAACGAGCCACGCGGAGCGCTGATCTCCAGGCGACTGCCTGCCCGGACGCTTTGGTGGAGGAAGCCGCTTGCGAGGCCGTGCTCGTTCTTGACCGCAATCCGATAGTTGCCAATCCGAAAGTTAGGAGTCCCGGGCGGACCGCACAGCGAATAGCTTCGCGTGACGGCGGAAACATTCGGGCCGGGTCTCATGCGGACCATGATGTATTGGCCGGGTAGTGCCGGTGGTAGCGGCGAACCAACTTCGTTAGCGAATTCGAACGATCGGACGTCCGCGCTTTCCTGGCGCGAAGCAACGACCACAACCGGGCGGAAACCACGCCACGCAAGGGGCGCCGACGCGCCTAAGCCGAGGCCGGCGTTGCCGGTTGTGCCTCCCGCTTCGGCAGCGGCGAGGAGCGCCAGCATCGAGCCTTGCCAGTCCAGGCTGAGTGCCGGAATTCGGAGTGCGCGGCGCAAGGCCTCGGGCGGGTGCTCTGCCGAATACAGCAGCGCATCGATCTCCGCGACCGTCACGCGCTCGGGGCCGTCAGAGAGCTTCTCGATGCGGTCGCCGGCGCCGATCTCACCTTCCTGTATGACGCGGAAATAAAAGCCGGGCCGGTGGTGTGCAACCAGCTGCGCAGCAATCTCCGGGTGGTTGAGCCTGATGCCGACGCGGTAGCAGGTGTCGCGTGGCTGGCTGACCTCGACGACAGCGCCGCCGATCCTGAAGCGATCGCCGATGCAGACCTCGTTATCGGCGAGGCCCTCTACTGTGAGGTTCTCGCCGAAATTCCCGGCTACGAGATCCGACCGCCCAAGATAGCTCGCCCAGTACCGGTAGGAATCGAGCTGGTACACCATAATAGCACGTTGCTCGCCGCCATGGCCGCGGAGGTCGCCCTGGCCGTCGCCATCGAGATTCAGCCGGCGGGCGAAAATCCGCCCCGTCACCGGCGTTTTCCAGACCGCCGTCCGAACTGTCCTGCCCTGCCACGCGACGTTCTGAGGAAGTCCGACATTAACCGAAACGATCACGCCCATCATGGAACCGCCCGTGACGCAACCTCGGCGAGCTGCCCCACGTTGGCTTCGTCGATTGTGGTGCCGGAAGTCGTGGAGGTGGCGGCCGGTGTGAAATAGGGCTGCATGGCGGCTGTCATGTCATTTGCATTCCGTAACATGGTGCAGCGACCTCCCACTCTGGTCACGATGACAATTGCGAGATCCACTCTCGTTCGACATGTAGAGCAGCCGCTGGCCCTGATCGTCCGCGACGAGTGCCACTCGCACTCGCTTGCCGGTGGCGTTGACCTCGGCAAGGTCCGTCGCAAGAAGTCGGTCAATGAGTTCGGCGACGCCAGCGCCACGCGTGCCTGTGGTGACGAAGGCGGCGTGTTCCTTGACAGATGTCTGGGCATTCGCAACCGCTACCGGCAGCCCGCAGACGTCAAGGAAGGCAAGGTCGTTCTCGGCATCGCCGACCCCGATGCAATTGAGCGGTGACAGACCGAGTTGCACCAGTGCGCCGCGCAAACCGCTCGCCTTGGTGACGCCGGCTGGCAGCACCATGACGGTCCCCTTGTTGAACGTGATTTGCAGGTTGAGGCTGAGATCACAAATCGCACTGAATACCTTGGCTTTATTGCGTTCCCAGGTCGCAACGACAATCCGCCCCAGCCAAAGCGGCGCCACGCCGAGTCCACGCAGACGCTCGACAAACGCGGCAGGCGGTGCGGCACCCAGCGCCTGCACCTCGTGGTTGGCCGGGTCGTACAGCAGCGCACCGTTTTCGGCGACCACGAGATCGAACAGGTCCAACCGTGGCATGACCCGCTGCAGATCGGTCAGGTCTCGACCGGTGACCAGGATCAGGCGACGGGCACCGTTGCGCAACCGCTCCAAAGCGGCGAGCGTCGGTTGGTCGACCACACCGTCGTCAGCGATGGTTCCGTCGTAGTCGGTCGCCAGGGCCAGGTACTGCATGGCATCGTCCTCGGTCAGTGCCGCCTGAACCACCTTCAGGACTGGCGAACGAATTTCACCCCATTCGCTCGACCCATTGCGTGCGCGAAGGCCCCGGCTCGAACGGGTCGCCAAAGTATTGAGTTTCGCGGGCCACCTTGCCATCCAGAAACTCCATGATGCTCACCGTATAGGACGGCTGGCCGTCATATGTCAGGATGAATTCCGTCACCCATAAATCCCCCGTGCCGACAATTCGGCGCACCGTGAAGCGCTTGGCGTTTGGCTGGGCAGTGCGAGAGGCCTGTATGTTGGGCCGGCCCCTGATGCGCTCGCCCGATTGTGGGTATTCGAGCACTGCGTCGTCTAGGTATATGTCGTGCTCAACGTCGAAGTCGTTTGCGTCGGAGGCGGCCCAGTGGCGGTTGAGTGCCTGTCGAATCTCATGCTCATCCATCGTGCTACTCCCGTTCCACGGCGACCCACACCGCTGCCCGCTATGGGCTCCGTCCAGATTGCAGTTCTAACCCCTGGTCATCGAAAAGCGCTCATTCGCGATCTCGGAATCGACATCGAGCGTAGCCTCAAGGTGCATCTCAATGCGCGCCGAAATGCCGGGCGGACCTTGGCAAAGCACTCGCTCGGATCGTTCTGGCACAGCAGCATTGGCTTTCCTTTGCGAGGCGAACGCCGGTGAACTGCCTCGGGTACGTGCGCGAAATTGTTCGCTGAGATGTTTGCGTTTGCCGGAGCGTCAGGTCTTTTTGGTTCGCATGCCCCATTTTCAAATTGCCGGATCGAATGCGGTCGACGCTCGCGCATACAGAGCGGCGCGGCATAGGGCTTTCGCGACAGGATTCGGGTGTTCTGGAAATTCCGGATTTGAGCGCCGCGGTAAACATTCGCATTGACTCGCCCGCCCTGAGCGGTGCCGACCGACCGTCATGAAGGTGCAACGAAAACGCGGACCTTTAAGTGAGCGCGCTGATGATGTGGCGGCAACTGCCATGGGCGGCACCGGCCCGATTGGCGCGTGAAACCCGCAGTTTCGAAATCAGGTCCTATTCGGGTCTGGCCGCCGAGCTGCCCCACAGTGCCCGAAACACAAGGTGCTCATAGTAGAACTGCATAACCGAGAAGATGAAGCCCGTGCTGATACCGAACAGCAGCATACCGTTGGCGGCTTCCAAGGCGCCCAACATCTGCCAGTGCGGCTCGAGCGTGACCCCCGAGGCGCCTCGCGTGGCCATCGCATCGACAGAGTAGAGGATCGCAGCTTCAGGCGACCCGAGCGCGCCGAGCCACAAATACGCCGCAGCC
>JBEKQQ010000049.1:0-38131 GCA_049519555.1 Acetobacteraceae bacterium | reverse complement strand
CCGAGCTCGCGGGCCAGCCGCGTGATGCTGCCGCCTGGCAGGCGATGGCGGAATATGCCGACGATGCGTTGCCGCGGCCGGGCAGCGGGCTCGCTGATCTGCACGTGATCCTGGCGCAGGCCATCATGGGCAAGGAGTCGTTGCGCTCTGGGCAGATCGAGGATCTCGCGCGCGACGGGCGTTACCTGTCGGGGTCTTACTTACCGGCAGTGTCGCGCGGGTTTTCGGCGTTCGAACGCGGCGATTTTGCGGCGGCAATCGATGCGCTCGCTTCGTTGGCTGGACAGAACGAACGCATTGGCGGCAGCCGAGCGCAGCATGATCTGATCGAGTTCACGTTGTTGAGGGCGCTGCTCAATGCGGGTCGGTTGGAGGAAGCGCGGGACTTGCTTCGCACCCGGCGACCAGGGGCATCGGGCGTTCCGGTCGAAGGTGTTGCTGCGATCCATTGAGACAACCCGGCGATAGACGCGCGCGGCCGTTATTATTACGTTACCCCTCCGGCCGGAATCCCATGATGCGTTCGAACCGGTCCTGATACGCCGGCCACACCTCGGGGTTCAGCAGTCTCGGCGGCTTCTTTCCATCCAGAATGTCCAACATTTGCTCCGCGGCGATCTTGGCAATGTTGTAGCGCGATTGCCGCGTGATGCCGGCAGTGTGCGGGCTGACCAGAACGTTGTCGAACTGCATCAACGGGTGATCGGTCGGCGGCGGTTCATCCTCCCAGACATCCAAACCGGCGCCGGCGATCAGTTTCTGCGTCAAGGCCTCCGCCAAGGCGGCTTCATCGTGAATGCCGCCGCGGGCGGTGGTGATGTAATAAGCATGCGGCTGCATCATCGCGAACGCCGCAGCCCCCATCATTCCGCGGGTCTCCTTGGTATGCGGGCAGTTGGTCGATACGTAGTCGGACTGGCGCAACAGTTCTTCCAATGTCGCGACTTTCTCCGCACCTCGCTCCCGCATCACCTCAGCCGTCAGATAAGGGTCGTACGCCAGCACCCGCATCTGGAACAACCCGCGGCACAACTCGGCGACGCGAGAACCGACATTGCCAAGTCCGATGATGCCGATGGTGCGGCCGAGCACATCGTCGCCCATGAAGTCGCGACGGTTGTATCCACCGCTTCGGCGCATCTGATGATCAGTCAGCATGATGCGTTTCGACAGCGAAAGCATCATCGCCATCACGTGTTCGGCGACGCCTTCCTTGTTGCCGCCGGCCTGGTTTACCGCGGCAATACCGGCTTTCGTGGCGTCCTCCAGGTTGATCGTGTCGAACCCAGCACCATTGGTCGATAGCACGACAAGGTTCGGGCAGCGCTGCAGCAGCGGCGTATAGCCCTGGTATTTCATCGCCAGCTCCTGGCGAGACGAGCCAATCTGATACGCATGAGCATGGGACAGGACGCGTTCTGCTTCATCCTCCGGGCTGTCGTTGACCAGCTTGTCCACCTGGATGTCGGGGCGTTTCGCCAAAATCTCCAGGTAAACCTGATGCGACAGCGCGTTCACGTAGAACACGCGTTTGGTATTCGGTGCCATTTCCCGCCCTCCAACCACAAGCGGCGCCGGTTCTGGCACGGGATTGCGCACCTGGGCAACCAGCCGCATCGTCGAACCCCGAAGACAGGGAGCGCAGCATGAGTGTCACCGGCAAAGTCATCCTCATCACCGGCGCGGCACGCGGTCTCGGCCTGGAGTATGCGAACAGCCTCGGCGCTGCGGGTGCGCACATTGTCGGCGGCGATGTGCTGGATTTCTCGATTGCCGGCAGCGTATCTGTAAAACTCGACGTCACCGACATGGCGTCAGTCGAGGCGATGGTCGCTGCCGCGCTGAACGCCTACGGCCGGATCGACGGGCTGGTGAACAACGCGGCGTTGTATGGATCGTTACGCGGCGGCCGGTTCAATCAGATCCCGGAGCAGGACTGGGACGCGGCGATGACCGTCAACGTCAAAGGCATCTGGAACTGCTGCAAGGCCGTGGTGCCGGCCATGCGCCAGACCGGAGGTGGTTCGATCGTCAACATCGCTTCTCTGGCGGCCACTTACGGGATGCCGTTCGCGCTGCACTACACGACCTCGAAAGCCGCCGTCATCGGCCTGACCCGAGGTCTCGCCCGCGAACTGGGCCGCGACAACATCCGGGTCAACGCCGTGGCGCCCAGTGCGGTGATGACCGAGGGCACGCGCGAGTTTCTGGCCGACAAGTTGGACCGCGGACTGGAGGTGATCCGTGCCGGCCAGTCCATCCAGCGCACCCTGGAACCGTCTGATCTGAGCGGAACGATTGCCTGGCTGCTCGGCGATGGCAGCGGCTTTGTGACCGGTCAGACCATCGCCGTGGATGGCGGCACCGTCATGCTGTGACAGAAAGCGTCACAGATTATCTCCCTGACCCTCATCCGGCCGAGAGAGCCAATCCGGCTCAGTAACGTCTGCGACGACCAAACCCGTTTGCAGTGCAGTCAGTGCCCCACGTTGCCGTGGGGCACCGTGACCAAAACAGGTATCAGGCAGTGGCCGTCGCCGGTTCCTGCAGCCGCGACCGGCGGGTGTATTTCGGGTCGTCCTCCCACGGGCCGGGGAACAGTCCGAGGTTGACCACATCCGGAGCGAACACCTGCTCCTGCCGCGGCCACTTCTCGCGCGGCAGCTCGTAGGACACTTCCAGTCCGTTGCCGTCCGGGTCGCGGAAGTAAATGCCCAGAGACAAACCATGGTCGGAGATGTGGTCGAGCGGCACATTGTTGTCCTTGAGCCGCGCGTACAGCACCTTCAGTTCGTCCACTGAGTCGACCATCCAGGCCATGTGGTTCAGCCCGACCTGGCCCTTGGCCTGCAGCGGTGCATCGTCACCGACGCTCATCAGCGCGACCTCGTGCGACTTTTCCTTGTTGGCCGACAGGAAAACCGCGCGACCCGGCGCCGTGTGATAGGTGTGCAGGCCCAGAATGGCGCGATAAAACTCCGCCGATTTTTCCGCATTGCGGACATACATGTTGACGTGACCCAGATACATGCGATGGCTCCTTGCCGTCAGGGTGCAATCTCGTCACGGTTCAGGAATTCCAGGACCCGATCCGTGACCTCCTTCTTGGGATAAGTAGACGCCAAAGCGCGCGCCCTGGTCAACGGGTCACTGGCGAAGAAGCGTTCATAGTGCACCTGGCGCTGCCCAAACGACGAGCAGGCGATGTCCCACACCAGATGGAACAGCTTCACCCGGTCGCGCGCGCTGCTGCCCTCGGTCGCGAGGTATTGCTCGATGAACGGCGCCATCGGGGTTTTGAAGTCTGCCTCCATCGGCAGGATCATCATGCTGGACGAACTGAGCAACTGCAGGATTTCCGCCATCCGCGGGTAGGCGGTCATGAACAGGTTGCGGGTGGTCTCGACCGGCAGCGATGCCGGGGTCATCACGCCCCATTCGTTGAGTTTGGCGTCTGCCTCACCGGCGCGCATGCAGGCGCGCATCAGTTCGGTGTACATCATCAGTTCGCCAATGCGTTCCTGGGTGTGCGGCAAATGCGCGTTGCCAAGGGTTTCGCTGAGCAGCAGCGCGACGCCGAGCACCAGTTCGCATTTGGCGAGGTTCTTCGCGGCGCCCTGGTGTGCGGTGTGCGATGAGGTCGAGGTGATGTTGGGTGCCTCATTCAGCCGCTCGACGTCGCCGTAGATGAAGATGCGGTCCCAGGGGACCACAACGTCGTCGAAGAATACGATGCAGTCCATTTCCTCGAAGCGCGAGCCCAGAGGATGGTCGAAGTGCGACTGCCCGTAATCGAAACTGTCACGGCACTGGAATTTCAGGCCGGGTGTGCTGCACGGGATGGCAAAATTCAGCGCAAACGGACTGTGGGTTTCGGTATGGCGGCCGAGCCTCGGTGAATAGACCGCGATCTCATCGGCGAACGGGCCGAGGGTGGCCAGCACGCGGGCGCCTCTGACGACAACGCCGGCCGAGGTCTCCTTCACTGCCTGCAATGCGGTGCCTTCCTCCAGGTTAAACATGCCGGTGACGAGGCGGCTGCGTTGTAGGTTGAGCAGGGAATGGGTCAGCACCAGGTCGTTCTCGGCGATATGATCGTAATAGCGCCGCATGTTTTCCCCGTACTCCGGCTTGCCCTGGGCGAAATAGTCGGCGGCTCCGGCCCAGGCGGCGAAGTGGACATTCATGAAGTCGGGCGAACGGCCCATCATGCCGCACGTGGAACGAGCCCAGTTGAGCATCATGACGCGACGGTTTTCCAGGTCCTCGCGGGTACGGGGGATGATGAAGGACAGCCCGAGAGGATCGCCGGTCTTCGGCGAGGTGAAGGTCATTTCGGCCCGGTACTTCGGGTCGCATTGCAGGTCGTACAGCGCCGCGATCGCCTGGGCGCCACGGGCGAGACCGGGTTGGGTGGTAACGTCCTTGACACGCTCGCCGCGGAACCAGACCTCGCGGGGTTGTTCGCGAAGGCCGGCGAGGTATTGCTTTCCTGTGCGGGCTGGCATGGAAGTGCTCCCTGAATGGCTAGGACTGAGTGTTTGCCGGTCGGGACGCAGGGTCAACCGGGAAGTTTCGATGGCCCTTTCGCCGCCGGTGACAGAGTTTGGTATTCATGTGTGGCGACATACCATTATCATGCAGGACTATCCGCCGCCGGGCCGAGAAGTACCTGTACTTTGTCACGAAATCGACAGAAGCTCGGCGATCGGCTGGTGGCGAAATTCATGTGCGGAGTAATGTTTATTGCCCAGCGAGATTTTTCCGCTCCGATTGCTTGCCAACCGAGGTCTGACAGCATCCTTGCCCCACCAGGGTACACCGCATCGGCGAGTTTCTCCCACGTGCCACAAATAGAATCGTTGATGTACTCTCGTAACACCCTTTGTTTTGCATTTGGATAGGCTTTCTTTATTGCCGGCAGGTCACCGAGCAACCACGCTTCACCCTCCTCAATCGCCAGGCAGAGCCAGGCGTTCGGTCTAGGGGAGCACGCATCAATGATGGCCATCAGTTCTGAGCAAAATGCGCTCGGTTCCTTATTATCGAGATCACAGACAACGATGACAGCCGCCTTGTAATCGCGCGGATATTTTGCAAATGCCGCACCGTAGCCTCGCAACAACCGGGGCAATTGGTCGAGCAGAATTCTTTTGCTCGCGTCGCCACTCCTGTTGAGGTTTCTGGGGATACGCCCGATACCTTTATAGGCGTGCACCTGGAAGGTGTGGCCGTCCGATATCATACGTTCAACGGCAATATCCAGAAACGCCTTCCCGGACTGATCCTCCACAAGTATCTCGATGTGCATTGGATCACCGAGCGTCCAGGTAATCACTGTACCAAAGGCCACCCAGCGGCAGGCCCTCCGCAACCATGGCCTTGACGATCTCATCGTCGCTGGAATGTCTGACCGTCGAAAATCCGTCGGCGCCTTTCTCAAGTATCCACACTTCTTCCGGCCGTAGCGCATCGACGAAGTACGGCTGGTGCGTTGTTACAAAAACCTGTGACCCCCCCTTCTTTCCCGTTGCATGAGCACGAAATTCATTTGCGAGCGATTCGAGCAGCTTGTGATAAAGCCCGTTCTCGGGCTCCTCGATGCACAGAAACGGCGGCGGCGTTGGGTCTTCCAGCAGCAACAAGTAAGCAAACACCTTTAGCGTGCCATCCGACATCTGTTGAGCATAGAACGGATCTTGAAAACCACGGTCGTTAAAGCGCAGCAACAGGCGTCCGTCAGGAGTACGCTCGGTGTCTATTTTCCGGATACCAGGTATCTTTGAGGCTATTCGATCCAGGATTGACTGGAAACGTTCCGGATGTTCCCGCTGCATGAATTGCACAACGTTGCCGAGATTGTCGCCGTGTATGTCCAAATGCGGTTGTGGTCCGGACATCGGTAAGCTGCGCGCGGCATCTGGCGTGAAATAGCTCAGGTACCAACCCTCGATGAATCGTCGAAACGCCGAAATGCGCGGATGTTGGCGCAAGGCGCCCAGTGTCGCGATGCCCAGCTTCCGCCGATCTTCGAGCTCAACGACCTCCGAGTCCAGCGACTCTTCCGCGTCCGGAACGGCACGGATTTGCTGGATGAGGTCGCTCACGTCGAAGCCCGGCTTCGTTTCGTCGATTTGGCGACCAACCTGCTCGCCCTTCCAGGCAACGCCAGTTCCACTGTTCAATATGAGAAACGAGTAGGGCCGCCCCGTCGTTTGACCTTTCCGTCTTTGCCGCAATCTCTCTCTGAGCACAAAGGGACGACCTGAGATATCAAGGTCGATTGCGAGTTCATAGGTGATGGGCCGAGAACCTGGATCCTCCCGGTAATAGACCTCGAACTCAATTGGCTCGCACTCGCCTTGCGTACGAATTCTGTCAAAACCACCTCGACCGCGAAGATCGCACGCTTCCTCTACTCCTGTCTTCAGGGCGTCGGCAAGAAATCCAAATGCATCAAAAAGCGTGCTTTTCCCCGCGCCGTTCTTACCGATAACCGCTGTCATCGGCGTGAGAGCCTGGGCGGCTTGCTGATTCCACAGCTTGCCAAGCGTCACGTCCTTCAGTGCCCGAAAATTCCGAACCTTGAAGCCCTCTATCTGGGCCATGTCACGGAGGTCCCCCCATCGCGCGTGCCACTGAAGTGGCCAACTCATTGCACGCTATACCTTTAGCACAGCCTGGCGTGCTCTCCGCCTCCCTCAACCGCGAAGGCGAACTTACCACGAAATCACGAACACCGCATCAACATGACCTATTACCCAACCAACCCCGCCAGCACGCCACGCAAGTCCGGGATCCCCAGTCCCGTCTCAGCGCTGGTCGTCGCAATCTCCGGAAACGCCGCGGGATGTTTCCGGACCAGCGCCGCAACCTCCTCCTGCTTCTTCGCCAATCCGGAAGCCTTCAACCCGTCCGCCTTGGTCAACACGACCTGATACGTCACCGCTGCGCGATCCAGCAGCGCCATCACGTCCCGATCCGCCTGCTTCACCTCAATCCGCGCATCCAGCAGCAGCATTACCCTGATCAGCGTGGTCCGCCCGCGCAGATAATCGAACATCATGCCCTGCCAGTCGGCCTTGATGTCCTTGGACGCGCGCGCATAGCCGTAACCCGGCATATCGACCAGCGTCAGCCGCCCGCCAAGATCGAAGAAATTCAACTGCCTGGTCCGACCGGGCTCAGACGACGTACGCGCCAGCGCCCGCCGCCCGGTCAATGCATTCAGCAACGACGACTTGCCGACATTCGACCGCCCGGCGAACGCGATCTCCACCCCTGCCGGCGGCGGCAACTGATCCAGCCGCTGCGCACCATAAAAGAACCGGCACTCGGCGGCGAACAGCTTGCGGCCCGCCTCGAGCGCCTCGTCCGTCAGGCCGTGCGGGCGAGGCTCGGTCGCGACAGTTTGGTGCGGCGCATCATCAGCCATTGTTGCCCGATCGACAGAGTATTGTTCCAGCTCCAGTAGATAATCAGCCCGGCCGGAAAACGAGCCATCATGAAAGTGAACAAGATCGGCATGAACTGAAACATCTTCGCCTGCACCGGATCAGGCGGTGGCGGATTCAGCTTCTGTTGCATGAACATGGTGAACCCCATGATGAGCGGCCAGGCGCCCATATGAAGGTAGGGGCTGATCACGCTCGGGTCGAACGGGAGCAGCCCGAACAGGTTGAACACGTTGGTGGGATCGACCTGCGACAGATCCTTGATCCAGCCGAAGAATGGCGCCTGCCGCATCTCGATGGTGACGAAGATCACTTTGTACAACGAGAAGAATACCGGGATCTGGACCACCAGCGGCAAACACCCGGACGCCGGATTGACCTTCTCCGCTTTGTACAGAGCCATCATTTCCGGTTGCAGCTTCGACGGATCGTCCTTGTAGCGCTCCTTCAGCTCGGTCATCTTTGGAGCGAGCAGTTTCATTTTGCTCATGGAGCGATACGAATAATTGGCCAACGGGAAGAACAGCGCCTTGACGACCACGGTAAAGATCATGATCGCGACGCCGAAATTCCCAACCAGGCTGTAGATGAAATCCAATGCGAAAAACATCGGCTTGGTCAGGAAGTAGAAGTAGCCGAAGTCCACCGCCTTATCGAAATGCGGCAAATTGTACTGGTCTTCATAAGCGTCAAGCAGCCGCACCACCTTCGCGCCCACAAACAAATGCGACTCCAGCGAGGTCTCCGCTCCCGGGTCGGCGGTCATCGCGTCCCGGGTCACATAGTCGACCTGATAGCGATCGGGGTTGACCGCCCCGGCGTCCTCGATATGGCGAAAATACACCCGCATCGCCGCGCTTTGGTCGGGGATCAACGCAGCCAGCCAGTACTTGTCAGTGATACCGGCCCAGCCGGAGGTGGCGGTCGCTTCTTCCGCAATGCCGCCCCTTTTGTCGCCCTCGGATTTGGCCTTGTCGTAAGTCAGCTCTTTCAGACTGCCGTCGAAGAAGCCCAACGGGCCCTCGTGCAAAATATAATAGCCCGAGGTCACCGGCTTGTAGTCGCGGCGCACACGCGACCAGGGCAACAGTTCCACCGGCTGGCCGGTCGCGTTCCTGACGCTCTGGCGCACCGTGAACATGTAGTTGTCGTCGACCGAAAACGCGATCTGGAATGTCAGGCCGCTGCCGTTGTCCCAGCTTAACGTAACCGTATTGCCGGTAGTAAGTGGGCCGCCGGTCGCGGTCCACACAGTATTATCGCCGGGCAGCACAACGGTCTCGCCGGGCGGCGCCGTCCAGCCATATTGCACGTAGTATGGTTGCGCCTCGGAGCGCGGCTCCAACAATTGCACATGCGGCGAGTCGGGATCGACGGTCTCCCGGTAGTCGTTCAGCGTTACGTCGTCGAGACGCGCACCCAACAGGCTGATCGACCCCGACAGTTTCTTCGCATCGATTTGCACGCGCGGCACATTTGCCGGCACGCGGTTCGCCTCCCGCTCCGGTGCCGGCAGCGCTCCGCCCAGCCCGGCACTTGTGGCGGTCGAGGACGACGGGTTCGGGGTCGTGCCTACGGGAGCGCCGGCCACCGGATGCGGCGGCGGTGCCGGATGCGGCAAATAAGGTGCCACAAGGAACTGAAAGCCCAGCAGAATCGCGAGGGAAACCGCGATTGCCAGAACCAGCCGCTTTTGATCCATCAGTGCCCCGTTGGGCGGTCTGGCTCCGGAACCGGATCCCAGCCGCCTTCATGCCAAGGATTGCAGCGCAAGACTCGCCGCGCCGCGAGCGCGCCCCCGCGCACTGCCCCATGTCGCCGCAGGGCGTCAATCGCGTAATCGCTACAACTCGGCCAAAAGCGGCAATGCGCACCGATCAATGGCCGTACCGTCCATTGGTAAGCGCGTACCGCGCCGACAGCCACCTGAGCGCCGATGCCGGGACGTGGCGTCACGGCACCTGACCTTCCAAACTGATTCCGGCCTTCCGCAAGGCACGGCGGAAATCGTCGCGCAGTTCGAGGAATTCCCGACCTCGTGTGGCTTCGCGCCCAATCAGCACAAGGTCGACGCCGCTGATCTGCTGGCCCGCCAGTTCCAGCCGCGCCGCCTCTTTCAACCGCCGCCGGGTCCGGTTGCGCACAACCGCATTGCCGATTTTCTTGGTGACAGTGAAGCCAATCCGTAACGGCCCCTGATCCTCGCGGTTCAACGCCTGCAGCACCAGCCCATGGGTCGCTGCTTTCCGGCCTTTCGCCGCGACGCGCAGGAACTCCGCGCGGCGCCTGAGGCGGCCGGCGGGACGGGCGAGGGTAGGAGGGAACTGGGACACGTTTGCGACGGCCGCCGTGGCACAAAGTAACCTGGTTGGCCGCTGATCCTCAGGCAGACAACCGCTTGCGGCCTTTGGCGCGGCGGTTCGCCAGCACCCGGCGACCGCCGACGGTGGCCATGCGGGAGCGAAACCCGTGGCGGCGCTTGCGGACAAGCTTCGACGGTTGATAGGTGCGCTTCACGACTTCTCTCCAGGCTTATTGAACCCACGTAAATACGGGCGAGGGCCCCGACCTTGGCCTTCCAGAGGCGGAAACCCGCGGAACGCCCGTCACGACCGGCGGCTTATACGGGGGCACCCCGGGCAGGTCAACGCATGCCTGTTCTGGGCAATCGCCCAGACACGTTCGACGAGAGGCAGCCGGAAGATCAGGATTTTATACCAACCGTCTTAACGATTGACCGATGGAACCGCCGTTCAACGTCATGGCCCGCCCTGTGCGGGCCATCTGAAACAGCACTGTGCGGCGCCTGATGGCCCGGACGAGCCGGGCCATGACGATTTGGGCGAGAATCAGAGGTAATAACGGCTGGTATTACACCACAAGGGTGTGCTTGTCGGTATCGGTTGCATGCCAATGACAGCCGGACTGAGACGAGGCGATGCAAGCCCCTGGCCGCCCCACGGTCGGAGGTTGCTCTGGTCCTGGAGCCGCCTCAGCAGGTTTCAGTGGGCACGGCGTGCTGTGGCAAACTGAGCGCGTTCAAGCTGTCGGGCGGCGTCTGGACCACGCTGGTCGCCTGAAGAGCTTCGGAATAGGAGCGGCAGATGGCAGCGACGGTCGCCGGATTCCTCAGTATCGCCAGCCCTTGGGTTGCGAACGAATACAAATTGTTCACCGCAAGCCACCGCGGGTCCTTGAGCTGATTGAGCAGTGAGTTGGATCGTGCCGGTTTCGACAGCAACGACCGGGTTGCCAGAGCGCTGTTGCCGGCCTGGTCGGCCAGCCCGTGCGCCGTTAACAACACCCGCAGCGCAATTGGGTTGGCCAGCAGCTGCGCCGGCGTGTTTGCCGCCGCCAACGCCTGAGTGAACTGCGCGATGTCGCGTTTCACCTGTGGTGCCGCGCTGGCCAGCCTGACCGGTCGGCTCGCGTTGGGTTGCCCCAAATCGGGCTCGGCGTCAGGGCCTGTCGTCACCGATTCCAGTCTGGCTTTCCCGGATAGTGACGCCAGTAAACTATTGCCCTGCAAGCACGAGCCGACCAGCGCCGGCCGATAGCTTGGGGCGTTCAGAGTAACGGATCCACGCATTTTGCTCGCCTCTCAACCTTTTGTTGAGGGAAGCTTAACTGCTAATGGTTAACCGACTCTGAATCCGAACGCGTTTATATGCGAGCAATGAAAAAGAATCGCTTAAAGGGCAGCAGCGTGGTGCCGTCGGGCCGCCTGGGATAGTGCGGCAGCAATGCTGCCGAGTAAGCCGCTCTGAAGGCGACCGCCTGGTCCGGCGGCAGCTTGTCCAGAAACGGCCGCAGGCTGCTGCCGGCGGCCCACTCGGTGACGGCATCTTCACCGGTCAGCACGTGGAGGTAGGTGGTTTGCCAGATATCCAGCGATGCGACCCTCGGCCGGATCACATCATAATACGCCTCGACCGCCAGCAATCCGCGAGCATAGCCGGCGTCGTCCAGGTAGCGCGACCATAGCCCCTGACGAGCGACCTCGTTCTGCAATGCGCGCAGTGGCGCGTCGTGCATCGACGGCATCTGCACGGCCAGGATCCCTTGCGGCGCAAGGAGGGACAGCAGGCGCGGGAACAGGGTCTCGTGGTTGGTAACCCAGTGCAACGCGGCGTTGGAGAAGATCAAATCCGGCGGATCTGCCGGGGTCCAGGTCGAGAAATCGCCTTGCTCGAAGCGGCATCCCGGGTTGGCGGCGCGGGCTTTGGCCAGCATGGTTTCTGCGCCGTCGACGCCGAGCACATCGGCGTCGGGAAAACGCTGCTTCAGAATGCCGGTCATGTTGCCCGTGCCGCAGCCCAGGTCGACGACGTGCCTTGCGGTCTGCAGCGGCACCTGGGCCAGGAGATCGAACGCCGGCCGCACCCGTTCATTGGAGAATTTCAGATATTGCGCCGGATCCCAGGTGGATGAGGTGATCGACATGCTTTGCTTTCCCGCCACGAATGACGGTCAACTATTGGCTGGCGGCCTCAGGTTGTCGAGACGGCGAAGCAGTTCTGCGGTCTCGCACGCCTTCAGATAGTTCAGACGTCCGTGGCGGTCACGAAAGCTGGTTTTCATGGCCTCAGGCTAAGCTCACCCGGGGTTGCGTGACAATCCCGACTGCGTTGCGTCCGGCTTCGAACAACGTGGTCAGAAATGCCTCCTCGCCGTTGAATTTGGAAGAAATCGGCAGATGCGCCAGGGCCTCGTCCGCGGCGTAACTGGTCAGCCGGACGCCGGCCGGCAGCGTGGCGAGCTCCGCTTCCAACACGTTCTGACAGGCGATCTCATTCAGCCGGTTGGTGATCTCCGTGGGTGTCGATGGCACCCCCGAGCGCACATGCGGTTGTGCCCGGATCAGGATCAACTCCCGGGGCGCAACCGGCGTCAGCAGCGGCGCCAGCGGCGGATTGCCGGAATAGCCGCCGTCCCAGTACGACTGGTCACCGATGCGTACCGCCGGGAACACGAATGGCAAGCAGGCCGAGGCGCACAGCACGTCGGCGTCGATCGTGGCATTGTCGAAGATCACTGCACGCCCGGTTTCGACATCGGTCGCCGAAACGAACAGCTGTGGCGCGCGCGGATCGCGCAACAGTCGCCGATCGACCAGATCATGCAGAAAATACCACAGCGGATTGTGTCCGAACGGGTTCAGTTGCGCCGGGCTGAACAGCCGCATCGTCATCTCCAGCCCTTGCCACAGGACCGAATTGGACATGTCCCAGCCCCAGAGCCAGCGCTCCAGCGGCCCGCTCTGCAGCGGACTGACTGCGTGTGCCTGAGCCACGGTCCGCCAGAATTTCCGGATTTCGGCCCGTGCAGCCTCGCAACCCCCCCGCACCAGCCCCTGTGCCAGCATCGTACCGATGATCGCGCCCGACGACACGCCGCAAATTGCATCCGGTGTCAGCCCATTTTCCAGCAGCCGGTCGAGCACACCCCAGGTGAACGCTCCATGTGCGCCACCCCCCTGCAACGCGAGCGCCACGCGCCCTTTCGGTTCATCGTCCATCGTCACAGGGTACGAGAGCTCTCGGCGCGAGACAGCCGACCCAGAAATCGGACCAACGCCTTGGTGCGTTCGGAGAACAATCTTTTGGTGTAGAACGACCCGGCCGCGCGCTTCGCAGCCTCGGACCGGGTGGGATATGGCACGATCAACCCGGCCAGCGCGGACAGCGGGATTCGCCGGGTGATCGCCAATGTCCATTGCCCGATCATCTCGCCCGCGTGGGGCGCCAGAATGCCGGCGCCAATGACCCGGTTGCCCTTGACGACAAGCTTTACCAGGCCGGTCTCGTCCAGTTCGGCCACGGCGCGATCATTCTCGGACATCGGCCAGCGCAAAATCCGGACCCGGCGGCCGGCGGCCTTGGCCTCCGCCTCCGTCATGCCGGTTTGTGCCAGTTCTGGATCGGTGTAGGTGACACGAGGCAAAGCCGCGTAGTTGACCTTGGTCGGCAGGCGGAACAGTGCACGGCGAATGACGATGCCGGCGTGATACAGGCCGACGTGGGTGAACGCCCGTGGGCCAATGCCAACCGGATCGGCGATGTCGCCCACCGCATAGACACGTTTGTTGCTTTGGCAACGCAAACCGCGATCCGTGACGATGCCGAGCCGGCTGGCGGCAATGCCGGCTGCCTCCAGGTTCAAGGCTTCCACGTTGGGTTGCCGGCCAACGGCGACCAGCAGGTGACTGCCGGCGATCCGGCGTCCGTCCTGCAGCACCAGTACCGGGCCTGGTTCGGCCGAGGCAACCGGCACACCCTCCAGGAATGTGACCCCGCGCCGGGTCAAAGCGAAGCGCAGTCCGGCGACCAGTTCTGCATCGTCGCGATTGGCGATTGTTGCTGCCTCGACCACCGTCACCGGGCAACCAAGGCTGGCAAAGGCGTCGGCCATTTCAAGTCCGATCGGGCCACCGCCCAAAATCAGCAGGTGAGTGGGCCGCTGGGGAAGGTCGAACAGCTCGGCATTGGTCCAGTGCGGAATGTCGGCCAGGCCCGGGATGGGGGGCACCGCCGGGCGGCTGCCGGCTGCGATCACGAAATGCTTCGCCGTTATCGTGCGCCCGTCCACCGCAATCGAATCAGGGCCGGTGAACCGCGCTTCGCCGCGCAACACGGTGACGCCGAGACCGGTGAAGCGTGCCTCGGAGTCGTTCGGTGCGATGGCGGCAATGACCGAGTGGACATGGGCGCGCACGGTATCCCAGTCGATGTCGAATATTGCCACGTGCAGGCCAAACCGTCTGGCACCACGGATCGCATTGGCAGTATGGGCAGCGGCGAGCAGCGCCTTGCTCGGCACGCAGCCGAAGTTCAGGCAATCACCGCCCATGCGGTCTCGCTCGACCAGCGCGGTCTTGACGCCAAGTTGTGCCGCTCCCGCCGCGATCGACAAACCGGCGGCACCCGCACCGATCACCAGCAGATCAAAATCAGGCATGCCGTGTCCGCCATTTCCGCCAGATAACCGGGGTCAGTGATAGCATCGCCAGCGCCAGCAACGGCCCGAGTACCGGCCAGGAGAACACCAGGCTTAGATCCGGCCGCTGCCCGCGAGCCAATACGCCGCCAACGCCCGCGCCGATCGAGGCAATGACGAACGTTGCCGGAATGATCCCAATGAACGTGGCAATGGCAAACTGACTGAGCCGCATGCCACATAACGCCGCGGCCAAATTCACCAGCCAGAATGGCACCACCGGAATGAGCCGGATCGCCAGCAGATAGGAAAAGCCATTCCGCTGGAGGTCTTCACGTAGTTTGGTCAGTGCGGCGCCGCCTCGCGCGGCCAGCGGGCCGGCGACCGCCGAGCGGGCAATAAGGAACAGCAACACCGCCCCGATTGTCGCACCGGAGACCGCCAGTGCACCGCCTGCCAAGGTGCCGAACAGCAGTCCCCCTGCCATCGTCAACAGCGCCGCCTGCGGCAGGGACAGAGTGACCGAGGCGGTATAGGCCGCCACGAACAGACAGGGCGCAAGCCAGCGGTGCGCGGTGACCCAATCATTCAGGAGCGCCTGGTTCTGCGCCAACGCGGTCCAGGACAAGCGGTTGGCCAGGCCGAGTGACCACACGGCGGCGATCAGCACGATCAAAACGACGGGTGCAATCAGCCGTTTGGGGTTACGCATTGCGAGCGAACTCGGCCTTGCCTGGTAGTTGGGTCGGGAGCGCGTTATGACTGCTGCGCCGCTGCGTGGCATTGGCGACCTGCGGCGTTACGGTAGTTCCGATTCGAATTGCGGGGTCGTCCAGAGTGCGATGGGGTCACGAGACGACCCCGATCAGAACAACTTGTTCCTGGGGCCGTACTGAACAACAATTTCGTTCGGTTCTGCGAGGTTCAACAGCTCACGGGCCCGTTGGTCCAGCGCGTCCCGGTCCAGATGCGACGGGGTCAGACCGGCAACCTTGCGCTGCCACATGTCGCGTTCGGCCTTTGCCGCTGCCAGGTTCGCTTCTGCCTGGGCAAGTTCGGCTTTCCGCCGTTCGCGCATAATCAGGCCGTGCGCGCCCTGGCTTGCCTGCCACGCGAAAATAGCAGTCAGGCCCAACAGGAATGTGGGAATGGCAGCGGATTTCAGCTGCCGCCGAATCTCACGGAAAAATATTCTTAACGATTCGGCCATGCTTGTCTCTTGGTTGGAGAATGCCTATACCTTATAGCGTGACCGCGGGCGGTTGCGAAACAAATTGATACAGCATCGCCCAGGGTTTGCCACGGTTGACGACCAGATTCTTTCATACGCCGGTGATCAGTCTACCGGCGGGAGGTTCGAAATGAAACATCGTTCCGTTCTTTTCGCGGCTTTAGGCCTTGGAATGCTACTTACGGCTGCTACTCCCGCATTTGCTGAGTGGCACGGCGGGGGTGGCGGGCGCGGCGGGGGTGGCTGGCATGGCGGTGGTGGCTGGCATGGCGGCGGCGGTGGCTGGCATGCCGGCCGGTACTATGGACCGGGATGGGGCTGGCGCGGCGGACGCTGGGGATATTGGGGTCCCGGCGTCGTTGTAGGTGCGCCGTACTACCCGTATCCGTATTATCCATATCCGTATCCATACTATGCGCCGGGCCTCTCGGTGGTGATCCGCTAAGGCGGAACCCGGTTGCGGGATGATCCGGCCTCCCAGGGCGGGCCGGATCGGTCTGGAGAGGCTGAGGGCGGCGTGCCCTTTGGTTGTGTCGTCTGCCGGATGCGTTGGCTCGCCGGGTGCTCAGATGCATGCGCGCGTGGCTGACGTTGGCGTCACCCACATTTCGCCGGTCGGCTCACCAATCGTCTGACCATCACTTCAGGATCAATCGTCCGACACACCGTGTTATCGCCGTAATACGGTCCGCCCAGCGAAGCGTGCTGCCGCGCCAAGTTCCGCCTCGATCCGGATCAGTTGGTTGTATTTCGCCGTCCGGTCGCTGCGCGCCAGGCTGCCGGTCTTGATCTGGCCGGCATTTGTCGCCACGGCAAGATCGGCGATGGTCGTGTCCTCGGTTTCCCCCGAGCGGTGGCTGATTACCGTCCGCCACCCGGCTTTATGCGCGATTTCAATGGTCTCCAGGGTTTCGGTTAGTGTGCCGATCTGGTTGAGCTTGATCAGGATCGCATTGGCCGAACCGCGTTCGATGCCAAGTCGCAACCGCTCGGGATTGGTCACGAAAATATCATCGCCGACAAGCTGGATTTTGCTGCCCATGCGGTCGTTCATCAGCTTCCAGGTATCCCAGTCGTCCTCAGCGCAGCCGTCTTCGATGGAGGCAATCGGGAAGCGGGCGCAAAGTGCTTCGTAGTAGCGGACGATGCCGTCGCCATCGAGCACTTTGCCTTCGCCTTCGAGGTGGTACTTGCCGTCCTTGAAGAACTCCGACGATGCCGGGTCGAGCGCAAACATGACGTCTTCCCCGGGCCGGTAGCCGGCTTTTTCGACGGACCTGGCGATGAAGCTCAGTGCTTCTTCGGCCGATTTCAGGTTCGGCGCAAAGCCACCTTCGTCACCGACATTGGTATTGTGGCCGGCGTCGTGCAGTTCCTTCTTCAAGGTCGCAAAGATTTCCGAGCCCATGCGGACCGCATCGGCAACGGTGCCGGCGGCAACCGGCTGGATCATGAACTCCTGGATGTCGATCGGATTGTCCGCGTGCTTACCGCCGTTGAGAATGTTCATCATTGGCACCGGCAAGGTGCGAGCGTGCGTCCCGCCGATGTATCTGTACAACGGCAAACCCAGGTGATCGGCCGCCGCTTTCGCTACCGCCAGCGAAACCGCCAGGATGGCGTTGGCGCCAAGCCGCGCCTTGTTCGGCGTGCCGTCGAGATCGATCATGATATTGTCGATCTTCACCTGCTCGGTTGCATCCAGTCCGCCGATGGCTTCGAGGATTTCGCCCTCGATGTTGCGGATTGCGGTGCGCACGCCCTTGCCGCCGTAACGGGACTTGTCGTTATCGCGCAGTTCGACCGCCTCATGCGCGCCGGTCGAGGCACCGGACGGCACCGCGGCGCGCCCAAACCCGCCGCTTTCGAGGGTCACGTCGCACTCCACGGTGGGATTGCCGCGGCTGTCGAGGATTTCGCGGGCGGTCAGATCGACGATCGAGGGCATGACGGCTCCAACTGGCTGAAGGCGGGCACTGCCTATCATATCCCGCACTGCGAAAGGGTTAACAACCGGGGTCAAAGGGCGGCGTGGCGGTCGATCGTGTCCTTCCAGGCAAGCACACCCTCGATGCCGGCGGCGCGGCTTTGCAGCCCCGTCACGCTGGTGACCGGGACCAGCACCCGGCTGATGCCACGCGCGGCGAGGGCAGGGAGCTCGGCCGGGTCGTCGGGCATGCTGGCGGTGATTTCGATTGATTTCGGGTCCCGGCCAGCCGCCACGGCCGCATCGCGCACGATCGCCAGCAGTTCTGGCGAGGCGCCGCGGGCCGGAAAGAACCCATCCGCCAGGCGGCCGGCGCGTGAGGCTGCCGCTTTGGAATGGCCACCGATAATGATCGGTACGGTGCCATGCACCGGCTTCGGCCGCATGAACGCATTGCGGAAGCGCACGAAACGTCCCTCGTAGGTGGGCACATCCATGGACCAGAGGGCGCGCAACGCATGGATATAGTCCTCGGTCCGGGCGCCGCGCTCCGCGAACGGAACGCCCAACGCATCGAACTCCTCGCGCAGCCAGCCGACGCCAATGCCAAGCAGGACGCGCCCGCCGGACATGTAATCCAACGTCGCAACCTGCTTGGCGCAGATCACCGGATTGTGCTGCGGCAGGATCAGGATGCCGGTGGCGAGTTTGATCGTGCTGGTGCGGGCGGCGACATACGCCATCCAGATTTGCGGATCGGGCAACACGAAGTCGCCGTCGCCACCTGGCAGGCGGCCGTCATCGGAGTACGGATACGCCGATTGGTAACCGCGCGGTATGACGGTGTGCTCCACTGTCCAGGCAGATTCGAAGCCTGCTGCCTCAGCGGCCTGGACCAGGTCCACGGCTCGGGCCGGGTCGACATAGCGGCCGGTGTTGCAATAGCGGATACCGAACTTCATGAGGCTCACTCCCTGTTCACTCCGACAGTAGCATCCGTGCGGGCCTGGGCTTCGGGCTGGACGCCTGCCAGACCGGCGTGCTTGCGGCTGGCGATGGGTTTCGCTCATAGATGATCATGGCATTGGATGCTGTTGTCATGCTGCTATCGCGTTTGCCGTTGCCCGCTGGCGTCATGGTTCTCTGTCTGGGTCTGTTCATGGCGCATCCGGCGTCCGCCCAGACCGACAGCAAAAGTGCGCCATCGCCGGTTGCACCGGGCGATCTGTCGAAACCGGTATTCAACACCACGGCCCCGGTTTACGATTCGGTCGCCAGCCTCGACAAAGCGGCCAAGACCGTGGTCGCCGAGGTCGAGGGAAGGCCGATCACCCTGGGCGATGTCGGCGATGCCATTCGCGCGCTGCCTGCCGCCGCGGCCGAGCTACCGTTCGACGCGCTGTATCCCCAGGTGCTGGAACAACTGATCGGCCAGGCGGCTCTGGTTATCCGTGCGCAGCAGGACGGCGTAGACGAAGATCTGGCCGTCCACCGCAGAGTAGCGGCCGCGGCCGACCGGCAATTGGCTGAGGAGTACCTGCGCCGGGAACTCTCCAAGGGGATCACGGAGGATGCCCTGCTGGAACGCTATAACAAGGACATCGCTGGCCGGCCCGGTCCGGAAGAGGTGCACGTGCGGGTGATTCTGGCCGATTCAGAGAAAGCCGCCGCCGCTTTGCTCGGCGAAATCCAGGGCGGCGCCGATTTCGGCGCGGTCGCCAAACGCGCCAGTAAGGACACGACTGCCGCTGTTGGCGGCGATTTGGGATTTCGGACTCGAGAGCAACTGACGCCGCAGGTCGGCGCCGTGGCATTCGAGTTGTCCCCAGGTCAGGTCGCGCCATACCCGGTGCAGGCTGCCGCGGGCTGGTTCATCGTGAAGGTCGAGGAGCGCCGGCTGCGGCCGGCACCACCATTCGCCTCGGTACGCGAGCAATTGCGCCAGAGCCTGTTGCAAGAACGCGTCATTCCATTCACCGCCGCTGCATTAACCAAATTGAAAGTGAGACGATATAATTTCCTGGGCCAGGAGATCGACGCCGAAAAGCCGACGTCGCAGTAGCCTGTCAGGCCACCGAGAGGCGCAAGGCTATTAATAAAAAATACGAAAAGGATCAAAACCTACACATCTCAGGATCTGGAAACGTTCAAATCCTTGCCTTACGTCGCGTGCTGTGTCATAAGACCTGAGTAGAAGAGTGTTGGGCATACGTGGCCCGGAGCCGATTTGATATGACCCTTTTCCCTCGCCTCGCTATTCTGGCTCTTGCACTGATCGCTGCCATTCCCGGTGCCCGGGCGCAACAGGTGATGGGACTTGTATCAGGCGACTCGTTCAACCTGTATGGGCTGAACGTTGATGTCTCGGGTTGCACGATCGGGTTGAACGGTGCCTCGGCAACGGCCTGCGCCGCGAGCAACAAACTTGAACTGCTACAGGTTGCTTCGCCCACCAACTCGATCACCTACGAAGTGATTGGTTATACCGGTGCCTCGCCTGGCAGCACCACCAGCGCGGCGCTGAGTGCGACGTCCGGCCTCTCACAGCTCAATCTGACGCTGCTCGTCACCCCGAACGCCAGCTATCATACGAACACCACGCGCGTGACCGGTGCGACGCTGACCGCTGTCGGTGACGACGCCTTCAAATTGGGCAGTTCCGGCACCACGGCCAAGGCGAGCGCCGCGTTCAGCGCCGGAACCACGGCGGCCACTTTGACCAGTGCGCTGACGCCTCAGGTCACCCAAGGCGCGCCCACGCTACAAACGGTGCCGAATGGACCAAACAGTTTCTCCCCGGCCTCAGCCTCGTTCACGATCACCGAAAATCTGGAACTGGATCCACACGGTCACTCGGTGAACTTCCTCTCGCTGAGCTCAGTGGCGCTGAAATTCACGACCACGCCTGAGCCTGCTTCAATCGCAATGCTGCTGGCCGGTCTGGCCGGCATCGCTCTGGTGCGCCGGCGCCGCATATCCCAGAGCGGTTCCACTCGGACGGTGCAGGGCTAAAACCCGGAACGCGGCCCGTTTGATCGCGTAACCCGCGTGCCGGTGCGGCGTTGCGCGCCCGGCTTGAACGAGCGGTTACGGTCGTTCGGCAAGGGGGGTTGGTTCGCATCACGCCGGGTGGTTCGCATCACGAAAGCTGCGCGGGCGAACTGATTTGTTAGTTTCATCTGACATAGGTTTGCGATAAGCGAGAGTCGCAACTCCCGGTTGTGTGCTGCGCCCGTTGGCTGGTTGTTTGCCAACAGAGCACCAACGATCGAGCCGAAGGCGCATCCCGGGCGAACGGTCATGGCACCAATCCTGATGCATCCTTCATCGGAACCACTCATGGCATCCTCTCGCAGCCACCGTGTGACGTGAAATTGGTCCTGGCACGGTCGGGCCTGTTGGTGGCCGTCCTCGCCGGCCCCCATGCCGGGCACGCCGGCGATCCGGTGCAAGCTGCTGCAGCGTCTTCGCCGATTGCGCCGCGCGCGGGACTGTCGCTGCTGCCGTATCCTGCTCAGACCATGTCGCTCATGGCCGACAACCTGGACAAGAACGCTGACTTCGTGGTGGCGACAGTCGCTGGCCAACCCGTCACCAAAGGTGATATCGCCGATGCCATCCGAGCGATGCCTGTCAGCCTGGCCAGCCTCGGCTACGCGGCGCTGTTTACTCGCGCGATGGATCAATTGTTGCGGCTGCGGCTCGCCGTGGCCTCGGCCCAAAAGACCGGCGTTGACCGCGATCCGGTGGTACTCCGGCGGGAGAAAGCCGCCGCCGATCAGGTTCTGGCCGAAGCATGGGTCGACCGTCAGGTTGGCGCAACCATTACTGAGGCCGCCTTACGCGCACGCTATCAGCAAGATTTCGCCGGCAAACCTGGACCGGAAGAAGTCAGAGCCCGGATTATCCTCGTTCCGACCGCGGCGGAGGCACGCGATCTGATCGCCAGGATCCGGCAGGGTGCGGACTTTGGTGATCTGGCCAAACAGTACAGCAAGGACTTCAGCGCGGCCCAGGATGGCGACATCGGCTACGTTCGGCTCGACGCGCTTGGAACCGAGGTCGGGGCCGTCCTGTTTGCGCTCGCCCCGGGCCAGATGACCGACTACCCGGTGCGCGCGTTGCCCGGATACTTTGTCCTACGCGTCGAGGGGCGCCGGCAACGCGCCACCCCAGCCTTCGACGACGTGCGTCCGGAACTGGCGAACGCGTTGCGGCGCGCGGCAGCGGCGGCGGCACTCAGCGCTCTGACGTCGGACATCAGAGTGCAGGACACCAACGCCGGCGCGGTGCCGTCTGGCGGCACGGCCAAATCTGCGCGGTAGCGATGTTCAATCGACCGGCGGTCTCACGGTTCGCACACTGCCACAAACGCCTGTTATCAAGGGACTGGCCTGGTCGTGGCGAAGACGTAGCTCCAATGTCCGGAACCGCCACGATGATGCGCCACAACGGGGCAGATTGGAAATGGCGCGTCACCGGCTATCTGCGGGCCGTGCCGAGAAGTTCAACACACGGTCGTCTGCAAATTTGGCGAAAAAACAATACTTGCACAACTCGCTTTACAAGCCAGCACCCGAACTGTAACCTGTGGTTGTAGAGACGGTGTTCGGGCACCAACCTTGGTGTGGCTGCTCGGCGACCCATCGATAACGAGATCTGATCGAGGAAATCACGCCATGTCTCGTTATCGCCCGCTTGTCGGCTCCGTCGTCCTGGGCCTGCTGGCCACCACCGGCGCACACGCAGACACCCTGCCCAATACGAACACCGTGACGCCGGTGACCTTCTCGTTCGGTTCAGGGGCCGATGTCTGGTCCGTGCAGATTTACAGCTGCAATGAAACTTCCGGCGGCACCACCATCACCGGCGATTGCTCGAACGAGCAGGTGTCGGGTGTGGTGGCAGCCAACGGCAGCCTGGCGCTGACCTATGCTTCACTGTCAGGCAGCCATCTACTGACCACCACGGTTGGTGGGGCCAATCAGGATCTGTCGCTCGACGAGATCGTAACGGCGCCGTCCGGCAAGGTGGTGTCGTCGGTGGCGCTCGGCCTCACTGGCCTGACAACGAATGGCGTCAGTGACGGCAATGAGCCAGCGGACGTGCACACGAGCGAAACCGGCGTCGGCAATCCGGTCGCGATCAATACCAATATGGCGAATGGATCGAGCCCTTACAGCGTGATGCAATATCTCGCGACGCCGATGAATGCGCTGACCATTCAGAAGGACATGGCGGCCGGAGGCAGCAAAGGAACCGCGGGCGACACGCTCGATCTGACAACGGTGAGCCAGACTTTCAACGTGCCGGAGCCGGCGTCGCTGGCGGTGTTTGTGGTGGGGCTTTGTGGGTTGATCATCACACGCCGCCGCCACGCTGTTTCCCGCGGAAGGTAGGCTACGGACTGAACGCAACGGACTGAACGCGCAAAAGCGCCATCGGACCCGTTACGGGTGCCGAACCGTGACCTGACACACGGGTCTTTTCATTTTCGGCATGTAGGCTCGCATGACAACACTCACCTCGAACAAGCTGTTTTCGAATCTCGTTGATGGCGACCTGACTTTCACCAATATCTCGGTTGACGAGACGGACGTCTTCAGTGACACCAGTGGGGTCACGTCATTTACGGCCAACTCGGGCAATCCAGCCGATTATCTCGCTGGCGTACTGACCGGGATGAGTTGGTCCGGGGTCGCACTGGAGGCTTATTCCGACGCCGCCGGGGATCCTTCGACCCAGACCCTGACCTTCTCGTATGACGTATCGGTGAGCAATTCGGGCGAGTTCATTACGGCAATCGATTCCTCTTATGCGATCGATTTGCTGCTCGGCAACGGCGAACTGGTGGCGGTCGAGAGCATTTACGACACCAACGGCGATTTGCTTGGCACCCAGACTTTCTCGACCGGCGCGGCCGCGCCGGCGCCGACCCAGTTGTCGATGGGCGTGCAGAACGCGGTGGTTTCGTTGCAGCTGACCCTGACCGCGAGTTCGCCGAACGCCGACGTCGAGGCAAGTATCATTTCGCAGGCTTTCGCACAGACCGCAGGAAGCGCGCTGGCCTCGATCGGCGACTATGTCTGGCTGGACAGCAACGGCAACGGCCTGCAGGACAGCGGTGAGACCGGTGTTGGCGGCGTGACCGTCGATCTGCTGAACGCTGCCGGCACGTCGGTGATTGCGGTCACGACCACGAATGCATCCGGATTTTATCAGTTCACCGGTTTGCTGCCTGGAACCTATGAGGTGAAGTTCGCTGCCCCCGCCGGTGACGGTTTCACGACCGAAGGCGCCGGCAGCAATCCGGCGGTCAACTCGAGCGCCAATCAGACCACCGGCATCACCGCGCCGGTCACGTTGACCGCGGGGGAGACCGACAACAACGTCGATGCCGGCCTGATCTCGCTGGCGCCGCCGCTGACGGCGGGGATCGGTGACTATGTCTGGCTCGACGGCAATGCCAATGGCCTGCAGGACACCGGCGAGGTGGGGGTTGCCGGAGTAACCGTCGATCTGCTGAACGCGACCGGTAGTGCGATTTTGGCGACCACGACGACGAACGCGTCAGGTTGGTATTATTTCAGCAGTCTGGCGGCCGGCACCTACGAAGTGAAGTTCGTCGCTCCGAGCGGTGACAGGTTCACTGTCGAGGGCGTGGGCGCAAATCCGGCAATCAACTCCAGTGCCAACGCAACGACCGGCGTTACCGCGCCGGTGACACTGATCGCGGGCGAAACCGACAATAATGTTGACGCCGGACTGGTGGCGAGCACCTCCGGCACGACCCTGACCTCCGGGATCACCGTGAACAAGATCCCGGGGTCGATGGTGATCAGCGCATGCGGCCAGGAGACCTACACCATCGCGGTGACCAACAATGGAAGCTCGGCGGTCACCAATCTCGTGCTCAAGGACAATATTGGGACTGCGGCCCAACCCGACTACGTCACGCCGACCCTGGCGACGCCAGGTTTCAACGGCAGCCTCGCTGCCGGCGCTACGGTAGATTATTCGGTCACGGTCAATCAGATCGGCGATCACGCGTCGTGCTGCGGGACGATCAGCCACACCTGCTCAGGCGGCAATCTGGGGGCCGGCAACACCGCCTGGTTCAGTTGCAGTTTCACGCCGACCAGCACGGCAAACGGCACCTGCTATGTGTTCAAGGGCGTGCAATGTCAGCTCAGTGGCGGTGGTTCTGGCGCGTTTACTGTGGGCTGCCCGGATGCAGAGGTAACATTCTCGGCGTCCTGCAAGCAGGCGACGACGACCTATGATGCCAGCAGCAATTGCTGGGTGACGACGCTGCCGGCGAATTGCAATCCCGGCAACGTGTTCCTGACCGGTTGCCCGGTAACGGTGCCGGCGGGCGGTGACTTCGACAATGCAACATGCAACTGGTCGATCGCGGACAGTGGCAACAACTGCGGATCGAGCAGCGTCGACTGGAACGCGTCCTGCCAGGGCTACAGCAGCTTCGACCAGAATGGCCTCGACGGCAGCGCCAACTTCAACAATATCGGGGTGAAGGTTTGCGACAATACCGGCTCGACTGGTGACGGCGACGGTGATGGGGCGGAGAATTTCGCTGGTGACACCGGCTGGGGCAACACCAATCAGGGCCAATCTCTCGGCTCCGGCAGTGATTGTGCGGGCACGCCGGAGAACCAGTACAGCGTTGGCAACTGTGGTTCGTCTGACGGCAATGGCGAGTACGCGGGCAACAACTCTTGCGGTGGCGACAATAACAACGGCGGTTATGGCGGCTACGGCAGCGATGGCGACGACAACGATTGCGGTGGTTCGGTTAACACCGCAGGCTGCGGCGGCGGCAGCTCCGGTTCCTGCACGCAAACGCAGGTCGGCGCGAGCGGGGTGGCGGATACCGTAACCGTGACCGGCACAACCGGTGGCGCGACGGTGACCGCCTCCGATACGGCCGAGATCATCGTGCTTGGCTCGCCGAATAATGTCAGTGTCAACGGCGCAACCCCGACCGGCAGCCTGACCTCGCTCTATGGCAAGGCGCAGACGCTGGAGTTCGCTTACAATCCGGGCAATACGGTCGCGACCAAAACGGTTTCGATCGGGGCATCCACCGGCAGCAACAGCAATGCGATGGCGTTCATTGCGATCAGCAACAACGCCAACCCGAACGCCTCGGGGGCGCAGATCTACTTTGAGGGCACGGTGGCGAGTGGGCAGAAGCTCTATGCGGATGCGTCGATCAACTCGCTGACCAATACAGCGAACACCGGCGCGGCGGCGTACATGAGCACGGTTGCCGATCATGGCATCTTTGCCGATATCTACACCAGCCAGGCGGCTTTTCTGGCGGGGGCGGCGCCAGTGCAGGTCGACACCTACAACACCAGCGGCAGCCAGACGATGCACCTGAACGATCAGATCGGCAGCCTGACCTTGGTCGGCTACGTCGGGTCCACGGGTGGTCATCTGGCCACCTGAGCCCGGGCTTCACCCCGAACCCCGACCAAGGGGCGCTACCCCTTGGAACCCTGCCAAGGGCAGTGGCCCTTGGAACCATTAATTTGGGTCGGTGTGTGAGGCGGGCCTACCCGGAGCTTGCAACGTCACAGTTGGGCCTCCTCACACACCAACCCAATGGATAGATTGCAAAGGGCCTCGCCCTTTGCCAGGGGTCCAGGGGACAGCGTTCCCGGGTGGGTTTCAGGGCGGAGCCCTGAGCCACCCGTGTGGCCCGATCCATGTTGCAGTGCCATACTCACCCCCGGCGCCCCATTCGAGGGCACCGTCAGTGGGGCACGCATGAGCAAATTCCTGGCTGAAACCGAAGCGATGATTTTGACCTGGCACGGCATTCTCGCGCCCAACGATCCCGGCCGCCGGCTGGCCGCAGAACTGGCCGACACCATTGCCGCCTTCGAAAGACTGCGCGGCACTCTGGTATTCGAGGACGAACCCGCCAGCTTCGAAGCCGCCTTGCAGGCGACCAAGGAGACCGAGGCATGAGCAACCTCGCCGACCTGTCGATGACCGAGGCAGCTGACGCCGTCCGTTCCGGTGAGGTGACCTCGGTTGCCTTGCTCGAGGCGTGCTGGCAGCGAATGGATGCAGTAAACCCGATCCTGAACGCGACGATCTGGACCGATCGGGAAGCTGCCATGGTTGCCGCGCGAACGGCCGATGCCGCGGTGCGGAGCAAGGCCCCGCTCGGTGTGCTGCACGGCGTGCCGATGATGCACAAGGACATGTATTACCAGGCCGGCAAGCTGAGCACCTGCGGCTCGGCGCTGCGACGCAACTGGCGACCCGACGTCACGGCGACCGTGATCGAGCGGCTGACCGCGGCCGGAGCCTACACATTCGGTGGCCTCAACATGGCCGAGTTCGCACAGAACCCGACCGGCCACAACAAGACGTTTGGCGATTGTCACAATCCGTGGAACCCGCCTTATATCACCGGTGGTTCCTCTTCTGGATCCGGCGCCTCGGTGGCGGCGCGGTTCAATTACATGGCGCTAGGTTCGGACACCGGCGGGTCGATCAGGCTGCCGGCTTCGGCCAACGGCGTCAGCGGCGTCAAGCCAACGCAAACACGGGTGTCGCGTTACGGCGTCATGCCGCTGTCGTTCACGCATGACAATGTTGGCCCGTTGACCCGCACCGTGCGCGATTGCGCCCGCGTGATGACCGTCATTGCCGGCCACGATCCGCGCGACCCGACCAGCGCGCGCGAGCCGGTGCCCGATTATGAAGCCGCACTGACCGGCGATATTCGCGGCCAGCGCATTGGCGTCCCGACCAATGTCTTCTTCGACGACGCCGACGCCCCGGTGACCGCTGCGATCGAGCAGGCGCTGGCAGTGTTGCAGGCGCGCGGCGCAATCATCACAAGGCTGACCCTGCCGGTAATGGACGCCGTTGCAACCTATGGCAGCATTGTCTCCCGCGTCGAGGCGGCGACCATCCACGCCGAATGGATGCGTTCCGATCCGCAAGCGTATGGTGCGCATATCAGCGGGCGGATGTATCCCGGCTATGCCATTCCGGCGCCGTATTATGTCGAAGCGCTGAGCCGGCGGGGACCGGTGCTGCGGGCGTTTGCCGCCGAGGTATTTTCCCGCGTTGATGTGCTGGTTACGCCGACGATCCGCAGCTGTCTGCCAACGCTGGCGGAGACCGATATCGATCATGGCCCACCAGGAACCGAAACGAAATTCATGGCCGTCTCCGCCAATACGCGACCGTTCAATTATCTCGGCTTGCCGGCGATCAGTGTGCCGTGCGGGTTCGATCCAAACGGATGCCCGATCGGTTTGCAAATCGCCGGCCGTCCGTTCGCCGAGGCGCGCATCATGAAGGTCGCCGATGCGTTTCAGCGCGACACCGATTTCCACACGACCCGTCCGCCTGTTCTTAGAGCCCCGGCAATTCTGAGAGACTGACCATGGCGCTCCCAAAAATCGCTTTTATCGGCACCGGCGGCACCATTGCCTCGTTGGGTCGCGGCCCGCTCGACCTGCAGGATTACGGCGCCATCGGCAACGTCATGCACGCCGAGGAGATCGTCGCGAAATGGCCGGTGGTGCACCAGGTCGCCGATGTCATTGCTGTCAAGTATCGTAATATCCCGAGCACCGCCATCGACTTCGCCGACTGGAAGGCTCTGGTCGCGCTGTGTCAGCAACTGCCGCAGGAGTATCCGGGCCTCGAGGGCATCGTTATCGGCCACGGCACCGCAACGCTGGAGGAAACCGCGTATTTCCTCAATCTGACGCTGAAGACCACGATCCCAGTGGTGTTGGTCGGCGCGCAACGGCCATCCAGTGCATTGTCGTCCGACGCCGGCATGAATCTCGTCAACGCCATCCGCGTTGCCGCTTCGCCGGATTCCCGCGGCATGGGCGTGTTGGTCGTGCTCAACGACGAGATCCACGCGGCCCGCGAGGTCACCAAAACCTCCACACTGCGACTGCAAACCTTCCGCACGCCGGATTTTGGGGTGCTCGGTCACGCCGACGGCGACGCGGTGGTGTTCTACCGGCAGCCGCTGCGCCGTCGCGCCCCCGACACCGAGTTCGACATTTCCGGGATTGACGCTCTGCCGCGGGTCGACATTTCGTATTCCTATGCGGGCGCCGACGGCACCGCGGTGCACGCATTCGTGGCAGCGGGTGCGCGCGGGATCGTCTCGGCAGGCTTCGCTCCGGGGTTTACGCCGCCGGGTGAGGCCGAGGCACTGAAAGAGGCGGCTTCCCGGGGGATCGTCGTCGTGCAATCGACGCGCGCCGGGTCGGGACGGACGTTCCGCAGCACGCGGCTCAAGGTGAACGGGCTGTTGATTGCCGATAATCTCAATCCGCAAAAGGCGCGAATCCTGCTAACATTGGCGCTGACCAGGAGCCAGGATCCAGACGAGATCATGCGTTGCTTCCGGACCTACTGACGATGGATTTCGACCCCGATGCGGTACGCGAGTTCGAACGCGCCGGGTGGAATCGCGCCGCCGCTGCCTATGAAGCGTCTTTTGCCAGCGCGACGCAGCAATTCATCGACCCGCTGCTGGAAGCGGCCGTGATCGAGGCCGGCGGCACTGTGCTCGACCTTTGCTGTGGCCCAGGTTTTGTGGGGGCTGCAGCGCTGGCGAGGGGCGCGAGGGTGACCGGATACGATTTTTCGGCCGCGATGCTGGAACAGGCACGGGCTCTATTCCCGGGGATCTCGTTCGATTTTGGTGACGCCGAGGCGTTGCCATACAGCGACTCAGGCTTCGATGCGGTCGTTGCGAATTTCGGCATCCACCATGTGCCGCGGCCGGGACTGGCGCTCGCCGGAGTGCATCGTATTTTGCGGCCCGGCAAAAAATTCGCGTTCAGCATTTGGGCCGGACATGATGAAAACATTGCCTGGCAACTGGTGTTCGACGCGATCAGGCGCCATGGCGATCTGGGCGCGTCGGCGGCCCCCCCGCCCGGAGGTGGCTTCGCCACCGCTGCGGATTGTCTGGCCGCGTTGCAAGCCGCCGGGTTTGTCGGGGCCGATGCCAGGCTGGTCCGCGGCCTTTGGCGGCATAAAGATGCAGCGTCACTGCTGGCCGCGTTGCGCGCCGGGACCGCTCGGATGGCAGCGCTGATCGACGCCCAAATGGACACCGCGATGCCGGCAATTCTGGCCGCACTTGAAACTTCCACCGCACCATTCGAGGTTTCTGGGCTCGACGGCGGCCAGCTGGCGGTGCCGATCGCATGTTATATCGCCTCCGGGACCAGGCGCTGACCCCACGGGCGCGCGGCCCTCGGGAAGGGCGGCGCCGAATCGCCGGCAGCTTTGCCGCCTCGTTACTGTTACACACCGTCATACTTGGGGCGCTGCTGGTGCGCCTGAAATGGCAGCCCGAGCCGGAACCGCTGCCGCCGCCCGCCGCCGTCAGCATGATATTCGAAGGCGGCCGTCCCCAAGGTCCCAGTTCGCCAGAGTCAACCCCACTTCCTGGTCCTGCCATCGCCCCGTCGGCCCCCGGTGGGGAGCAGCAAGGTGGGGAGCAGCAAGGAGAGGCCGCACCAGCGCCAGCCAGGGAGTCGCCGCCACCGGTCCTGACGCCACCGCTGCCTGAGGTGACATCGCAGCCGCCAGCGCAACCGCCACCCGAGACGGTACAACGAGAACCGGCGACCTCGCCGCCGGAACCGTCCCGCCCTTCCGAGCCACCCGCTCCATCCAAGTCCATTCCACCGCCGTCGTTGCCCGGTCAACCGGCTGTGCCGGGTCCGTCGGAGGTGACGGTGCCGCCACCGCAATCGGCGCCGCCGCCTGCTTCGCCACACATCCGGACGCCACAGCCTGCACCTCCGCCAGCGCACCCGTCGCCCGTGCAACCGCAGACCTGGCCGCCGGTCAGGCAGGCGGCTCCGGCAAAGCCATCATCGGACTTTCCGGCGCCGATGGACTTTTCGCTTGGTGCTCCGCCCGCCAGGCCAGATGCGCTGGCAATGGGCAAGCCATTGTTGTCGCTGACCCTCCCGCATCACGGACCTGCTGACCCAACGCCGTATTCGTTGGATACCGATGCCGATGTTGGTACCGACTGGCGTAACGCGCTGAGCGAGTGGGTTGAGAGCCATTCCTATTATCCAAACCAGGCGGTCGAACTGGGTCAGCAGGGGACGGCACGGGTGCTTGTCACGACGATGCCGGATGGGCGGGTAACCTCGGTTGAGCTGGAGCACGGATCCGGCTCGCCCTGGCTCGATCTGGCGCTCGAGGGGCTGTTCCGCGGCGCGAAATTGCCACCGTTGCCGAAGAGTGCCGGCGACCAGCCGGTGCCGTTCCACTTCACGATGCATTACATCCTCATCCGCTGACTGCTGGCCGGCGACGCAGAGCGGGGGGGTCATGGTCGGCGTCGCCGGTGTCGGCGCGGCGATCGCTGCCAACAAAGTGCGCGGCATCGGGGCCGCGGTATTGCATGACTGGCACTGCGCGCATCAGGCGGTCGAGCACGACGATGTCAACGTCATGTGTCTGGGTGCGCAGATCGTTGGGTTGTGGCTGGCCAGGGACCTGATTGACGCGTATCTCTCGGCACGGTTTTCCGATGACCCGGACTTCCGCCGCCGGGTCGCCAAATTGTCTGCGATGGAGGCATCATGACCACAGGTCCGCTCGCCCGCTTCAAAGTGATCGATCTGACGCGGGTGCGCGCAGGTCCGACCTGCGTGCGGCAGCTCGCCGACTGGGGCGCCGACGTGATCAAGATCGAGGCGCCGGAAGGCGATGCCGGCCTCGGCGGCGAACGCCACGGTCCGGATTTTCAGAACCTGCATCGCAACAAACGCAGCCTGACATTGAATTTGAAAGCGCCGGAGGGACTGGAAATTCTGCGCCGGCTTGTCGAGAAGTCGGACGTTGTGGTGGAGAACTACCGCCCGGATGTTAAATTCCGCCTCGGCGTCGATTATGAGTCGTTGAAGAAAATCAACAAACGACTGGTTTACGCTTCCATCTCCGGATTTGGCCAGGATGGGCCGTACCGCGATCGCCCCGGCTTCGATCAGATTGCTCAGGGAATGGGGGGTTTGATGTCGATCACGGGTTTGCCGGGGCAGGGGCCGGTACGGGTCGGCATTCCGGTGGCTGATCTGACCGCGGGCATCTTCGCCGCCATGGGCATCCTGATTGCGCTGCTGGAACGAGAACAATCGGGGGAGGGGCAGTGGGTTACCAGCTCGCTGCTCGGCGCGCAGATCGCCATGCTCGACTTTCAGGCGGCGCGCTGGACGATCGCGCACGAGGTGCCGGGTCAGGCCGGCAACAATCATCCAACCAGCATCCCGACCGGCGTGTTCGCGACCGCCGATGGCCACATCAACATCGCGGCGGCCGGCAATGACATCTACCAGCGTTGCTGCCGGGCTTTGGGCATGCCGCAGCTGGCAACGGACCCCAGGTTCGCCACCGGCAACGCGCGGTCGGAAAATCGTGACATTTTGAACGAGCTGATCGAGGCGACCACACGCGATAAGACCTCGGCCGAATGGATCGACAAATTGAATGCCGAAGGTGTGCCGTGCGGACCGATTTACAAAATGAACGAGGTGTTCGCCGATCCTCAGGTGAAACATCTCGGTATTGCGCGCACAGTCGCGCATAAGGTACTGGGCGACGTTGAGGTCATTGGTCAGGCGATCGAACTGAGCCGCACGCCGTGGTCGATCCGCTCCGCGACGCCGGAACCCGGGGAGCACACCGACGCGGTGTTGTCCGAACTGGGTTATGGCGCGGCAGACATCGCCGCGTTGCACGCGAAGAAGGTGGTGTAGACGGCAGATCGCCGACGCGTCGGACCGGCACGAACATCGGTGTAGCGTGATTGCCACCACGATCGGGTGCCATCGCACGATTGGCGATATCGCCTGGTCGACCGCGTGCCGCGACACACCGCGGCGACAGCTTAGGTATCGTGCGCGATCTGGCGGCGTGCCTCATCGGCGATCGGGTGAAGCGCTTCAGTGGGAGGCGATCCGACGAGGCTGTAGCCCATGCCATGATCAGCCCACGCGAAGCCGTTGACGGTGCCCTGGGCAAGCGGCGACATTTTCGCATTTTGCTCAGTCGCCATCGGCCGGACGAGCATCACCAGCCGCGTCCCATGGTCGTCGTCGTACATATACATCACCGCTGGTCCGTGCTCCGTCGCGACCAGGCGTCCTCCCATGAAACGATAGCCGGAGCTGGAGAGGTCAGGGACGGTTACTGAACGCCCGAGACGTTGCGAAGCCCAGGCGACCAACTCCGCGCGTTCCGAGGCGTGGAGCTCGATCGGACGGACGTGGTCGGGTGCATAGACGACGAAGCTGTCCGCCGCTTCGCGTGCCAGGGATGCGACGCCTTCGGCCGGTCGCAGCGACATGCTCTTCAGGGACCAGCCGCCGGCACCGCCCAGTACGACGAGTGCCACCGCCGCCGCGGCGGAAGCCCACCAGGGGACCCCCCGCGGGCGTTGCTGTATCTCGATCATGCGAGCGAGATTGAGTTGCGAGGGCAGCGGCTCTTCGGCAATCGGCGCCAGCGCGGCGCGGAGCATGTCCCGCTGCTGGCCAAAACCACTGATCCTCGCGGCGATCTCGGGGTGCTCATCCAGATACGCGCGCACTTCTGCCAGGCGCTTCGGCTCGAGTCGCTGATCGACGAAGCCGTGGAGGTCGTCCTCGGTGATCGGCCGCATGGTCATTTCACCCTCCGCAGCGGTGGGTATGACGGGTGGGGCCGCGCCTCGACACCCATGATATCGGAAAGCCGGTCTCGAGCCCGTGACAGCCGCGACATGACGGTGCCGATCGGCACATCCAGGACTTTGGCCGTCTCCGCATAAGAAAGGTCCTCGACCGTCACGAGGAGCAGCACGGAACGATGCTCCTCTGGCAGCTTCGCGAGAGCGGCCAGTACCTCGCGATAATGCACCTGCTGGTCCTGCGATGCGTCAACGGAGAGCGCACTTTCGTCGGTGTCTTCGATCGCGAAATGAAGCGGTCGACGGGCCATGCGGCGCAACCTCGTCCTGAACAAATTGTGGAAGATGGCGAACACCCAGGCGCGCGGGTTGCCATCGACGCGGCGCTGATGCCAGCGGCTGACGGCTAGCTCCAGGCAATCCTGTACGAGATCGTCGGCCGTCGAGCGGTCTCGCACGAGACCGCGTGCATAACGGCGCAAGGCCGGGATGATCGGTTCGATGAGACTTGCCATGTCATTCATGATCGTCGGTCCAGAATATGCGCCTGGGAGGGGGACGCCGCCCGGCGCGGGCGGCTCCCCCATCTCAACGAGATTGAAGCTGGACGACTTTGCCAGGTTGGGCGACCGTTCCTTCGGAGATCACAAGGTAGCGCCGCTCAACCTTCGCCTCGCCCAGTACGATCTGGCGGATCGGACCCGCGGCATCGACGATCGCGGACCCGGCCGGATTGCTCATGAATGCGGCGAGCGGTTCGATCTCGCCAGTGCCTTTGGGATTGTTCGCCAGCCCCAGAAGATACGGCTTCTTTGGCTCGAGGCCGGTGACCGAGGCCTGGATTACCTGGATCAATCCTTGATCGAAGAGGGCAATGCTGGTCGCTGGCCTGGCCGGTTGCGTCGTCGACGCCAGCGACAAGTGCACCGCGTTGCCGGCGAGGCCGAGCGGTTGCAGGTTCTGAGTACCATCGCCTTGCGTTACCGCGTTTGGAACATAAGCGATCGCCTGAGGCGCCTGACCAATTGGAATGTTGCCGACAACCTTGTTGGTGGTGGTGTCGATCGCTGCGAGCGCGTCGCCGTTCTCGAGGCCGACATAGATCCGCGTGCCGTCTCCCGACGGCCAGACGCCGTGCGGCAGGCTGCCAACCGGGATCGTCGCCACCTGCTCGAAATTATCGGTGCGGAAGACCTTCACCTCGTTGAGGCCGCCGATCGTGATGTAGGCGAAGGTGCCATTGGCGGTGTGAGCGAAGTTCACATGGTTAGTGATCGGACCGGTATCGAGCGTCTCGATCAGGTCGAAGGGGGGCAGTGCATTGAAGACCTGCGTCTTGCCGATGTCCTTCAGGGTGAACCAGACCTGCTTTCCGTCGGGTGTCGCCGCGATGTTAGGACAGAATGGGCTCGCCTGCTTCACGCGCGCGATGATCTGGTGATCGGCGACGGTCACGACGTCGACTTCGGGATTGAAGGACGAGCACACGTAGCCGTATTTGCCATCGGGCGAGAAGATTTGCATGCCGGGTCCCGCGGGCGTCACGATGCGGGTCTTTGCTTCGAAGGTCCTGGCGTCGAGCACGTCGACATAGTTCTCGCCGCGCACCGTCACCCAGACCTCATTCCCGTCCGGCGTATAGAACGCTTCGTGGGGAGAGCGGCCAACATAGGTCGTATGCTTAACAGCGTTGCTGCCCGTGTCGATGAAGGTGACCGAGTTCGAGCCGATCGAGACGACCGCCAGTGTCTTGTGGTCGGGCGAGAAGCCCATGCCGTGCACGAGGACCTGCCCCTTATAGAGCGGGCTGAAGTTGGTCGGGCTCGGATCGCCCAGGCGAATGACGCCGAGGAGCTTGTTGTCGGCCGGGTCGGTCACCGAGACGGTGTTGGAGAACTGCTCCGCCGCATAGACGCGGTCGTGATGGCTGACAGGAACGTCTGCGTCGCCGGCGGCGCCGGGAGCCTGTCCAGCCAGGGCCGGCAGCGAGCAGGCCAGCATCGTGGTCGCGAGCAAGCCTGAGTAAAAGCGACATTTCATGACTATTCGCCCCTATTGCATCTTCATGGACGGAGACATCGATCCCGGCGACGTGAACGCGTGGCCGGGCGTGGAAACGGCGGACGAGTTGCCGGTGGGAACTTGCGTCGGCGCTGGCGCCGGCGGTGGCAGTGGTTGGCCGAGGGCCAGGCGCATCGCCACGATTTCCTGCTGCTGATCGACGATTATCTCCTGCGAGATGCGACGTAGCTGCTCGTTCTTGCCATAGCGCAACTCGACCATCGCCATGTCGATCGCACCCTGGTGGTGCGGAATCATCATGGCCGCGAAGTCCGCGTCGACATCGCCTGTGGGCCTGATGTTCATGCCGGCCATCATCTTATCCATTGCAGCGCCGTTTTCCGCCAGGAAAGCCGCTTCGTCGGGATATCGTCCGGCCGAGGCGATGCCGGCGCCGGAGGCCGGACCCTGTTTTGGATGCGCCAGGTCTTCCGCTTCGGCGTGGATCAGCTGGACGACGCACAAGGCAGCCGTGAAGGCGATGATGGCCGCCGGCAAGCGGGTGCGTTTACCCATGATTTCGATCTCCTGATGGTGGCGAGGTGCCTTGAACGACGATGACGCCCGCCGCGTTGGATTATTCCGCCGCGACGATTATTTTCCTTCGCGGAATATTCTTGAAGCGGCGACGTCTGCAGCGGCCATGGACAACATGAGCGCGCTCAAGAGCCGGCTGGCAACGGCGCTGATTTCCGGAGGCGTTGCGATCGCCCTCAATACGCTCGCGCTGAAGGCAGCAGATCTGGTTCCGCTCGCCACGGCCAAGGGGGGCCTGCTGCGGCTTCTCTCATCGTGGTTTTCCGGGTCGCTCGAGGCAATGGGCGTCGCCTCTGCATGGTCGCGAGCCGGAGCGCCAGCCCCCGACAGGCCGCTGTTTCAGACGGGGTTCCACCTGTTCGCCGGAATGATGATGGCGCTTTTTTACAGCTTTGTGGCTGAACCAATGCTGCCCGCGGGAGATATCCGCAAAGGCGCGATTTGTACGATCGCGATGTGGCTGTTGAACGCCGTCGTTGTATTGCCGGCGACCGGCGAAGGATTCGCCGGCCGTGCGCATCTCACTCTCGCCGGTATCGTCTGGTTCGCGGCCGCGCACAGTTTATTCTTCATGGTTCTGGCGGTGCTGTATGGAGTTGGCAGGCGTCGCTCAGGCTGGTGAGCGATGACGCCGTTGAGGCGCGGTATCTGCTCGCAATTCATGGCATTAAGCCATTTTACTTCGCCGTCGTGACCATGACCGGCGGAAGAGCATCCCATGCAGTCCGGACCATCGGGTGTCGCCCGTCTGGCGAGCTTGTTAAACGCGAGTGCCGAAGCGGCGGACATCTTCAGGCAGGCGCGCGCCCGACAGATGTTGCCAATGATGCCGTTGCCTCACCTGGTCGAACGACGCCGGCACATGCCGCCGGCGTCGTCCGTTCGCTCAGGGTTGAGCAACGTGCCAGGCGCCGTTCAGAAAACCATCGCCGGTGATGTCGCCGGGCTTCGCGTCTTTCGTCCAGGTGTAGAGCGCCTTGCCCTGGTAGGCCCATTGTCGGCTGCCGTCGTCACGGATGATGACGGAATAGCCGTTCGAGCCCGTATCGCCGGCGCTGGCGGTCACAGGCGGCCAGGCCGCTGCGCATGGTCCGTTGCAGGCGGACTTGCCGTCGGAATCCTTGTTGAAGGTGTAGAGCGTCATGCCTTTGGCATCGACAAGCGTCTTGCCCTTCGCGGTTTCGCCGGTCTGCACCGGGTTCGCCGCGAAGGCAATTGTTGCAATCCCGGCCGACAGGCCGAAGGCAACGAACGCGGCGCGGAAGAGGGGGTTCAGCATCGATGTGCTCCTTGTGCAGAAAATACTGCGCAAGGAGAGACGACGCGGGTTCTCGTCTATTCCATCAATGGCTGCGCTATTTCGTAAGCGTTCGGCTTCGACAGTGAAGAGATTTGCCACTCAATTCGATGATTCAGCGCAGGCACCGGACCGTCTGCATTAATCCGTTATTGATCTCTCCGCGCCACACTGCATGGCGGTTCACCATTGGAGAGTACCTCATGCAGCGCCGCACCATCCTGGCCGCCGCCGTACTGGCAGCCACCCTGGCATCGCCCGCCGGCCTCTGTGCAGGCGAACACGGCACCGCCGATGAAGCCAAGACGCTTTGCGAGAAGGCCGTCGCCTATCTGAAACAGAACGGCCCGGACAAGGCATTCGCTGCGTTCAACGATCCGCATGGGGCGTTCATCGACCGCGATCTCTATGTTTTTGTCCGCTCACTGGACGGCAACACAGTGGCGCATGGCGCCAACGCCCACATGATCGGCCATACCAATCTCAGTCTGCGCGATGCCGACGGTAAGCTGTACAACCAGGAGATGATCGATCTCGCCACGACCAAGGGAAGCGGCTGGGTCGACTATCGCTGGGTCGACCCGGCGGACAAAAAGATCGAGCAGAAGTCGTCATTCATCGAACGCGAAGGTGATTACGTGGTCGGTGTCGGCTTCTACAAGCAGTGACGGTAGCACCACCAGGAGGACGCAACATGCGGCCACAGGACGTGTCGTTGCCGGTCAAAGTGTTCCTGGCCCCGGCGCTGATGCTGGCGGCATTGCTCGGGCTGACCTTGTATACCGGCGTTTTGCTCGCGCACGACGAGCAACGCATCGACGCGTTGAGCGAAGGCGCGTTTCGCCGGACGGTGATGGTCGCCGGACTCGGCCAGGAAGTCGGGGCCATTCACGCCACGCTCTATCGGCTGAGCTCGGTCGGCGCCAATGACGCTGATGCCGACAAGGCCCAAGGGATCGCCACCGCACTT